>CAYZMG010000011.1:0-53724 GCA_964479465.1 uncultured Acidimicrobiales bacterium | reverse complement strand
GGGCCCTGGGCTGGGAGGGCGCCCCCGAGCCGGCGCCGGCGAAGGACGACCGCCGCTTCAGTGACCCGCTGTGGGACCGGCATCCGTGGTTCCTGTGGCAGCGCCAGAGCTACCTCGCCTGGGCCGGGACGATGATGCGTCTCGCCCGCGACAGCGACGACGACAAGGCCGAATTCGCCGCCGGCCAGGTGATCGACGCCCTGGCCCCCACCAACTTCCTCGGCACCAACCCCGCAGCCCTCCGGAAGGCGGTCGAGACCCAGGGCGCCAGCGTGATCCAGGGCATGGCCAACCTGCTCGACGACGTGACGGAGAACGACGGCCGGCCCCGGCAGGTCGACGCGTCCGGGTTCGAGCTGGGCCGCGACCTGGCGTGCACGCCGGGGAAGGTCGTGTTCCGGAACGAGCTCTTCGAGCTCATCCAGTACGCGCCCACCACGAAGACGACCTTCGAGGTGCCCCTCCTGCTGAGCCCGCCGTGGATCAACCGCTACTACATCATGGATCTCGCCCCGGGGCGCAGCTTCGTGCAGTGGGCCGTCGACCACGGCCACGCCACCTTCGCCATCAGCTACCGCAACCCCGACGCCTCGATGCGCGACGTCGACCTCGAGGACTACCTGCTGCTCGGCCTGCGGACCGCCCTTGACGCAGTGTGCGAGATCACCGGGGCCCCCAAGGTGAACGTCGCCGGCCTGTGCGTGGGCGGCACCCTCTCGGTGATGCTCGCCGCCTTCCTGGCCGAGTTGGGCGAGGACCGGATCAACACCCTCACGCTGCTCAATACCCTGGTCGACTTCAGCCGGCCCGGCCCCCTGTCCAACTTCACCGACGCCGAGTCGGTGGCCCGGGTCGAGGCCCAGATGGCCGGCCCGGGGTACCTGGACGGCCGGGAGCTGGCCACCACCTTCGACGCCCTCCGCGCCAACGACCTCATCTGGAACTACGTCGGCGCCAGCTGGCTCAAGGGCGAGAAGCCGCCGGCGTTCGACATCCTGGCCTGGAACGCGGACGCCACGGGGGTACCGGAGGCCACCCACTCGACGTTCCTCCGCGCCTGCTACCTCGAGAACCGGCTGGCCAACGGGACCATGACCCTCGCCGGTCGCCACGTCCGGCCCTCCGCCGTCACCTCCGACACCTACGTGCTGGCCGCCGAGGGCGACCACATCACCCCGTGGCTCTCCTCGTATGAGACCCCCGGCCTGCTCGGTGGGCCCGTCCGGTTCGTGCTCAGCTCCGCCGGCCACATCGCCGGCATCGTCAACCCACCGGGCCCCAAGCGCAGGTACTGGACCAACGACGACGTCGGCGCCGACCCCCAGGAGTGGCGGGCGGCCGCCGAGGAGCACACCGGCTCCTGGTGGGAGGACTGGGCCACCTGGATCAAGCGGCGCGCCGGCCGGCGCCGCCAACTATTCCGAATCGGCGGAACCAACCACCCGGTGCTGGCCGATGCGCCCGGCACCTACGTACGCAGCTGACCACCAACAGGGACGAGGAGGAAGAACACCATGCTCGACACGAGATCCGTAGGAATTGCAGGGACCGGGATGATGGGATCCGGCATCGCCGAGGTCGCGGCCAAGGCCGGGTTCAAGGTCGTGCTCCGAGGGCGGAGCCAGACCAGCGCTGACAAGGCGATCGGTCAGCTCACAAAGTCGCTCGCCTACCAGGTCGACAAGGGCAAGCTGTCGGTGGAGGACCGTGACGACATGCTGTCCCGGGTGCGATCCACGACCGATCTCGCCGATCTCCGCCAGTGCGGCATCGTCCTCGAGTCGGTCGTCGAGGACCTCGACGTGAAGCGCGAGCTCTTCGCCGAGCTCGACAGGGTGTGCGACGAGGACGCGATCCTGGCCACGAACACCTCCACCCTGTCGGTGATCGACATCGCCATGACGACCGGGCGCCCTGATCGGGTCGTCGGGCTCCACTTCTTCAACCCTGCGCCCCGGATGCCGCTGGTCGAGATCATCCCCACGCTGACCACCACGCCCAACACGTTGGACGTGATTCGCCGGTTCGCCGAAAGCTGCGGCAAGGAGTCGGTCACGGCCAAGGACCACGCCGGCTTCATCGTCAATGCCCTGCTCTTCCCCTACCTCAACGGCGCGGTCCGCATGGTGGAGGCCGAGATCGCATCCAAGGAGGACATCGACTCGGCCATGCGCGGCGGGTGCGGCTTCCCGATGGGCCCCCTGGAGCTACTGGACCTCGTCGGCCTCGACACCAGCCTGGCCATCCTTGAAGCGCTCAGCGCCGATCGCGGCGATCCGTGCAGCGCCCCCGCCCCGCTCCTGAAGCGCATGGTCACCGCCAAGCAGCTCGGCCGCAAGACCGGCCAGGGCTTCTTCACCTACCCGTCAGCCCGCTGAGAGAGAGGAACTCACGATGCCCGGATCCCTGCTCGTCTCCTCCGCCCGTACCCCGATCGGCAAGCTGTCGGGGGCACTCGGGTCCTTCACCGCCGCCGACCTCGGTGGGTTCGCCATCGCCGCCGCCCTGGAGCGGGCCGGCATCTCGCCCGACCAGGTCGACCAGGTCGTCATGGGCCACGTCCTCACCGCCGGGCAGGGCCAGAACCCCGCCCGCCAGGCCGCGGCGAAGGGTGGCATCCCGATGCAGGTGCCGGCCGTGACCGTCAACAAGGTCTGCCTCTCCGGCATCCACGCCATCCACCTGGCCGACCAGCTGATCGCCTCGGGTGAAGCCGACGTGGTGGTGGCCGGCGGCATGGAGTCCATGACCCAGGCCCCCCACCTGCTTCCCGGCGCCCGCGCCGGCTACCGCCTGGGCGACGCCAAGGTGGTCGACTCCATGATCAGCGACGGCCTGTGGTGCGCCTTCGACGGCGTGCACATGGGCGCCGGCACCGAGACCTACACCGGCCAGGCGTCGATCAGCCGCCAGCTCCAGGACGAGATCGCGGCCCGCAGCCACGAGCGAGCCGCGGTCGCGTGCAAAGAGGGCCGGCTGTCCGAGGAGATCACCGACGTGACGGTCCCGGCCCGGAAGGGCGATCCGATCGTCGTCGACACCGACGAGGGCATCCGCGCCGACACCACGGTGGAGGGCCTCGCCCGGCTGCGGCCGGCGTTCTCGCCCGACGGCACGATCACCGCCGGCAACGCCTCCCAGATCTCCGACGGCGCTGCCGCCGTCGTGCTGATGAGCGCGGCCAAGGCCGAGGAACTGGGCCTCACGGCCATCGCCGAGCTGGCCGGCTTCGGCATGGTGGCCGGTCCCGATCCTTCCCTGCTCACCCAGCCGTCGCAGGCGATCAAGCAGGCCCTGGCTCGCTACGGGCGCAAGGTGACCGACGTGGACCTGTTCGAGATCAACGAGGCCTTCGCCGCGGTGGCGGCTGCCTCCATGGCCGACCTCGGGATCACCGACGACATCGTCAACGTCAACGGCGGCGCCATCGCCCTCGGCCATCCCATCGGCATGTCAGGCACCCGCCTGGTCATCACCCTCGCGGCCGAGCTGCGCCGGCGGGGCGGCGGCCTGGGCGCCGCAGCGCTCTGTGGCGGCGGCGGACAGGGCGAAGCCGCCCTCCTGAGAGTCGTATGACGGTTGTCGAAGGCGGGTTCGCCCACCAGCTTCCCGACACCGACGCCGGCCTGACCGTCGAGTGGCTCGACTCCCTCGACGCCCTGGTGGACAGCCGCGGCGCCCCCGCAACCCGCCTCATGCTGGCCCGCCTGCTGGGCCGGGCAGCCGAGCGTGACGTGGGCTTCCGCACCACCGTCGGCACGCCGTACGTCAACACCATCCCCTCGGCGGACGAGCCGTCCTACCCCGGCGACCTCGACATCGAGCGGCGAATCGAGGCGTTCGTCCGCTGGAACGCGGCGGTCATGGTGACGCGGGCCAATGCCCAGTCCGAGGGCATCGGCGGACATATGGCCACGCCGGCCTCCAGCATCACGCTGTACGAGGTCTGCTTCAACCACTTCTTCCGGGGCAAGGACGAGGGCCGGGCCGGCGACCAGGTGTTCTTCCAGGGCCACGCCACGCCCGGCATCTACGCCCGGGCCTTCCTGGAGGGTCGCCTGAGCGAGGCCCAGGTCGACCGCTTCCGGCGGGAGATCGGCGAGCCCGGACTGTCGAGCTACCCCCACCCCCGGCTCATGCCGGACTTCTGGGAGTTCCCCACCGTGTCGATGGGGATCGGCCCCATCTGCGCCATCTACCAGGCCCGGTTCAACCGGTACCTCCACAATCGGGGGATCGTCGACACCAGCGGATCCAAGGTGTGGTGCTTCATCGGCGACGGGGAGTGCGACGAGCCGGAAACGCTCGGCGCCCTCTCGATCGCCGCCCGCGAGGGCCTCGACAACCTCGTCTTCGTGGTCAACTGCAACCTCCAGCGTCTCGACGGCCCGGTCCGGGGCAACGGCAAGATCGTCCAGGAGCTCGAGGGCATCTTCCGGGGCGCGGGCTGGAACGCGATCAAGGTGGTCTGGGGCTCCCGCTGGGACGACCTCCTGGCCGCGGATGTCGACGGCGTGATGCTCGACCGGCTGAACACCACGCTCGACGGTGAGTTCCAGAAGTACTCCGTCGAGGGCCCGGCCTACGTTCGGGAGCACTTCTTCGGCGCCGACCCCCGCCTGCAGCGCATGGTCGAGGACCTCCCCGACGACGACCCCATCTTCGTCCTCCCCCGCGGCGGCCACGACCCTCGCAAGCTGCACGCCGCGTATGCGGCGGCGACGTCGCATGTGGGGGCACCCAGCGTGGTGCTGGCCAAGTCTGTGAAGGGAGCGGGCCTCGGCCCGGAGATCGAGTCCCGCAACGCGGCCCACCAGATGAAGAAGATGGCCCCACCCCAGCTCGTCGCCCTGCGCGACCGCCTGGGCCTGGCCGACGTGATCAGCGACGAGGCCGTCCAGACCAAGCTGCCGCCGTACTGCCGGCCGGCGGAGGGCACGCCCGAGCACGACTACCTCCACGCCCGCCGCAAGGCCCAGGGCGGCTCGCTCCCCCACCGGGTGCTGCGGGCCAAGGCGACCGGCCTGCCGGCGCCGGCCGCCTTCGACGACCTCCTCGGCGGATCGGGCAACCGATCCGTCTCCACCACGATGGCCTTCTCCGGCCTGCTCAAGTCGCTGCTGCGGGACGAGACGGTCGGCAAGCGGGTCGTGCCGATCATCCCCGACGAGGGCCGCACGTTCGGCCTCGACGCCCTGTTCGGCGAGGTGAAGATCTACAACCCGCTGGGCCAGCGCTACGAGCCGGTCGACGGGGGTATGAAGCTGTCCTACCGGGAGAGCACCGATGGTCAGATCCTCGAGGAGGGGATCACCGAGGCGGGGTCGATGGCGTCGTTCGCGGCGGCCAGCACGTCCTACGCCACATGGGGCGAGACGACGATGCCCTTCTACATCTTCTACTCGATGTTCGGCTTCCAGCGGGTAGGCGACCTCATCTGGGCTGTCGGCGACCTCCGGGGCCGCGGGTTCCTGCTCGGCGCCACCGCGGGACGGACCACGCTCAACGGCGAGGGGCTCCAGCACCAGGACGGCCACAGCCTGCTCCTGGCGTCGACCGTCCCGAACTTGGCCGCCTATGACCCTGCTTTCGCCTTCGAGCTGGCAACGATCATCCGCGACGGCATGGAGCGCATGTACGGCGACGAGCCCGAGGACCTCTTCTACTACCTCACTCTGTACAACGAGAACTACCCCATGCCGGCGATGCCCGAAGGGGCTGAGGAGGGGATCCTCAAGGGCCTCTACCGGTTCGCGCCGGCGCCGGAGGGGCCGTCGCGGGCGGCGTCGATCCTCTTCAGTGGCACGGCCCAGGGCGCGGCGCGCGAGGCGCAGCAGCTACTGGCCGAGCACCACGACGTGGCCGCCGAGCTGTGGAGCGTCACCTCCTACAAGGCGCTGCGGGAGGACGCCCTCGCCGCCGTGCGGTGGAACCGCCTGCACCCCTCCGACCTGGCCCGGGCCCCCTACGTCACCGAGGTCCTCTCGGACTCCGAGGGGCCGTTCGTGGCCGTCACCGACTTCATGAAGGCCATCCCCGACCAGGTGTCGCGCTGGATCCCGGGGCACCTGACCACCCTGGGCACCGACGGCTACGGCCGCTCGGACTCCCGGGCCGCCCTACGCCGCCACTTCGAGACCGACGCCGCCCACCTGGTCGTCACCGTCCTGGCCGCGCTGGCCCAGCTCGGCGACGCCAAGGCGGACGAGGTCGACGACGCCATGGCCCGATATCACGTCGATCCGGAGGCAGTCGAACCATGGAAGGTATGACCACCGGCTACGCGACTCGCCCGGAGAACGGTCACGCCCGGGCCCCACAGGCCCGGCCCGGCCGGCGGACGAAGATCATCTGCACCCTCGGGCCGGCGTCGAGCTCCCCGGAGCGCGTGCGGGCGCTGGTCGAGGCAGGAATGGACGTCGCCCGCCTGAACTTCTCCCACGGGAACCACGACGAGCACGCGTCCCTGTACGCCGCCGTCCGCCAGGCCTCGGACGACACCGGCCGGGCGGTGGGCGTGATGGCCGACCTTCAAGGCCCGAAGATCCGCCTCGGCCGGTTCGAGGGCGGCGCCGCCGTCCTCGAGCCCGGGAAGACCTTCACGGTGACGACGGAGCCGGGCCCGGGGACCAGCGAGGGGGCGTGGGTGAGCTACGAGGCCCTGGCCCGCGAGATGGCCCCCGGCGACACCCTCCTCATCGACGACGGGATGATCAAGCTGTGCGCCATCTCCTCCGACGGCCGCTCGGTGAGCTGCCAGGTGATCGAGGGCGGGCCCCTGTCGGACAACAAGGGCGTGAACCTGCCCGGCACCCGCATGGGTGTGCCGGCGCTCTCGGCCAAGGACGTCGACGATCTCCGGTTCGCCCTCCGGCTCGGCGTCGACATGGTGGCGCTCTCGTTCGTGCGTGAGGCCGCCGACGCAGCGGCCGTGCGCCACGTCATGGCCGCCGAAGGTCGTACTGTCCCCGTCATCGGCAAGATCGAGAAGCCCGAGGCCGTCGACGATCTCGACGCCATCGTCGATGCGTTCGACGCGATCATGGTGGCCCGAGGCGACCTCGGCATCGAGGTCTCGCTCGAGCAGGTGCCGATGGTGCAGAAGCGCGTCGTCCAGCTGGCCCGCGAGCGCGGCAAGCCGGTGATCATCGCCACCCAGCTGCTCGAATCCATGATCCATCACTCCCGTCCCACGCGGGCCGAGGCGTCCGACGTCGCCAACGCCGTGCTCGACGGGGCCGACGCCCTCATGCTGGCCGGCGAGACCAGCGTGGGCGAGCACATCGTGGAGGCGGTGTCGACCATGACCCGGGTGGTCGAGACGGCCGAGAGCCACGCCCTGGCCAGCATCCCGCCGCTGATCTGCGAGCCGGGTTCGTCCCAGGACGCGATCGCCGCCGCGGCGTCGGCCGTGAGCCGGGTGGTCGGAGCCCGCGCCGTGGCCGTCTTCACCCAGACCGGCCGCACCGCCCAGCGCCTCGCCAGCCACCGCTCCGCCACACCGGTGCTGGCGTTCACGCCGGTCCCTGCGGTGCGCAGCCAGCTGGCCCTCGCCTGGGGCATCGAGACGTTCGTCTCTCCGGTCGCCCCCGACGCCAACGGTGCGGTGTCCGTCGTCGAGGACATCATGCTCGGCCTCGGGCGGGGCCGGGCGGGCGACAACGTCGTCATCGTGGCCGGTCATCCCGGCCAGGTCGGCAGCACCCACACCGTGCGGGTGCATGAGCTGGGATCGGACCGGCGAGCCTGGTGACGGCCGTCTCGCGAGTGGGCGTGGTCGGGTGTGGCCTCATGGGCTCCGGCATCGCCGAGGTGTCGGCCAAAGCCGGCCTCGATGTGGTGGTGCGGGAGATCGACGAGCAGGCGCTCGCCGCCGGCCGGGCCCGCATCGAGAGATCGATCACCAGGGCTGCGGAGCGGGGCAAGCTGTCGGCCGAGGACGCCGAGGCCGCTCTGTCCCGTCTGCGGTTCACCACCGACCTCGGCGAGATGGCCGACCGCCAGGTGGTGATGGAGGCGGTGCCGGAATCGGAGGCGCTCAAGCTCGAGGTGTTCGCGCTCCTCGACAAGGTGGTGAACGACGATGCGATCCTTGCCTCCAACACGTCCGCCATCCCCATCATGAAGCTGGGCATGGCCACCGGACGGCCCGAGCAGGTCGTCGGGCTGCACTTCTTCAGCCCCGTCCCAGTGCTGCAGTTGGTCGAGCTGGTTTCGTCGTTGCTCAGCAGCGAGGAGACGGTCGCCGCCACCCAGGCCTTCGCCGAGGAGCAGTTGGGCAAGCGGGTCATCCGGTCGAAGGACCGCGCCGGCTTCATCGTGAACGCCCTGCTGATCCCGTACTTGGTCTCGGCCATCCGTATGCTCGAAAGCGGGTTCGCCACCGCCGAGGACATCGACACCGGAATGGTGCTCGGCTGCAACCACCCCATGGGCCCGCTGGCCCTCAGCGACTTCATCGGCCTCGACACCACGCTGGCTGCGGCCGAGTCTCTGTACGAAGAGTTCCGGGAGGGCCTGTACGCGCCCCCGCCCCTGCTCTCGCGCATGGTCGAGGCCGGCCTGCTCGGACGGAAGACGGGCCGCGGCTTCTACACCTACGACGACGCGCGGCGGTAGGTCTCCGACCACGCCGCTATCAGCGCGAAGGACTCAGCCCACGGCCACGGGGTCGTCGAACTGCTCCTCCTCGGTGGATCCCTCGAGCGCAAGGGTGGCCGCCAGCCCGCCGGAGATGACCTTGGCCACCTCGTCGAAATAGCCGGCGCCGACCTCACGCTGGTGGCGGGTAGCGGTGTAGCCCTCGGCCTCGAGGGTGAACTCCCGCTCCTGCAGCGCGACGTAGGCGGTCATATCGTCCTGGGCGTACTGGGACGCCAGCTCGAACATGCCCAGGTTGAGGGCGTGGAAGCCGGCCAGAGTGATGAACTGGAACCGGTACCCCATGGCGCCGAGCTCCTTCTGGAAGCGGGCGATGGTGGCGTCGTCGAGGTGGCGCTTCCAGTTGAACGACGGCGAGCAGTTGTACGCCAGCAGCACCTTCGGCGACTCGTCGAGCACGGCCTCGGCGAAGCGCCGGGCCTCGTCGAGGTCGGGCAACGAGGTCTCGCACCACACGACGTCGGCGTAGGGCGCGTAGGCCTTGCCTCGGGCGATGGCGGACTCGATGCACGGCCGGGTGCGGAAATAGCCCTCGGCCGTGCGTTCGCCGGTGAGGAAGGGCCGGTCTCGCGGGTCGATGTCGCTGGTCACCAGGGCGGCACCCAGGCTGTCGGTGCGGGCCACCAGGACCGTGGGGACGCCGGCCACGTCGGCGGCCAAACGGGCGGAGACGAGCGTGCGGACGTGCTGCGCCGTCGGGATCAGGACCTTGCCCCCCATGTGGCCGCACTTCTTCTCCGACGCCAGCTGGTCTTCGAAGTGGACGCCGGCGGCGCCGGCCTCGATCATGGAACGCATGAGCTCGTAGGCGTTCAGCGGCCCGCCGAAGCCGGCCTCGGCGTCGGCCACGATCGGCGCCATCCAGTGACGGTCGACGTGACCCTCGGCCCACTGGATCTGGTCGGCCCGCAGGAGGGCGTTGTTGATGCGTCGCACCAAAGCCGGGACACTGTTGGCGGGATAGAGGCTCTGGTCCGGGTACACCTGCTCGCCCAGATTGGCATCGGCTGCCACCTGCCAGCCGCTCACGTAGATGGCTTCGAGGCCGGCCCGCACCATCTGCACCGCCTGCCCGCCGGTCATGGCGCCGAGGGCGTGGACATAGTCCCGTTGGTGCAACAGCTTCCACAGCCGTTCGGCGCCTGAGCGGGCCAGGGTGTGCTCCGGCCGTACCGAGCCCCGTAGCCGGATGACGTCGGCGGCCGAGTAGTCCCGCCGCGCCCCTTCCCAACGCGGGTGGTAGGCCCAGTGGGCGTCGAGGATTCTCGCCCGTTGCAGTATGGCTCCGTCCTTGTCACGCACTGCTGTTCCTCCTTGCGCTTGGGTTCGCACGTCAGTCAATGGACTCGTATGCCGGAACGGTCAGGAAGTCGGTGAAGACATCGTCGAGTGCGACCTGCTTGAACAGGCGGCGGGCCTCGGCGAAGCGGCCGGCGTCGAACCGCTCGGCGCCCAGCGCCGAGCGCAGGACGCGCAGCTCGTCGTCGACCACGTCGATGAGGAGTTGCCGGGTGACGACCTCGCCGTCGTCGAGCTCCACGCCGTGGTGAAGCCACTGCCACAGCTGGGCCCGGGATATCTCCGCGGTGGCTGCATCCTCCATGAGGTTGTGGATGGCGGCCGCCCCCACGCCCCGGAGCCAGGACTCGAGGTATTGGATGCCGACGTTGACGTTGGTCCGCACGCCATCGAGACTGATGCCGGCGCCGGGGCAATGCGTCCAGAGCAGGTCGCCGGCGGTCACGGCTACGTCGTCACGGAGAACCGAGAGCTGGTTCGGGTTGTCGCCCAGGGCGGCGTCGAAGACGTCCATGGCCACCGGGACGAGGTCTGGGTGAGCCACCCAGGTGCCGTCGAAGCCGTCGACCGACTCCCGCTCCTTGTCCCGGCGCACTTGCGACAGGGCCTTCGCAGTGACGGCGGGGTCGCGGCGGTTGGGCACGAAGGCGGCCATCCCGCCCATGGCATGGGCCCCTCGCGTGTGGCAGGTGGCCACGATCAGCTCCGTGTAGGCCCGCATAAACGGCACGGTCATCGTCACCTGGCTCCGGTCGGGCAGGACGAAGCCCGACTGTGACCGGAACTTCTTGATGACGCTGAAGATGTAGTCCCACCGGCCGGCATTAAGCCCGGCCGAGTGCTCGCGCAGCTCGTACAGGATCTCGTCCATCTCGAAGGCGGCGAGGACCGTCTCGAGCAAGACGGTGGCCTTGATCGTCCCGGGCGACATCCCGAGTTCCTCCTGGGCCGCGCAGAACACGTCGTTCCAGAGGCGCGCTTCGAGGCGGCCTTCGAGCTTGGGCAGGTAGAAGTACGGGCCCGACCCCCGGTCGAGCAGCTCGCGGGCATTGTGGAAGAAGGCCAGGCCGAAGTCGAACAGGCTGGCGGAGATCGGGGCGCCGTCGACGAGCACGTGCTTCTCGACCAGGTGCCAGCCTCGGGGGCGGACCATGAGCGCGGCGACATCGTCCCCCGACGCGTAGTGCCGGCCGTCGGGGGCCTCGTAGGCGATCGTCCCCCGTACCGCGTCCTGCAGGTTGCGCTGGCCGCCGACGACGTTGGCCCACGTCGGCGACATGGAGTCCTCGAAGTCGACCATGAAGACCCGCGCTCCCGAGTTGAGCGCGTTGATCATCATCTTGCGTTCGGGCGGGCCGGTGATCTCCACCCGCCGGTCGATCAGATCCTTCGGGACCGGGGCGACCTTCCACCGGGCCTCCCGCACCGCCCGGGTGGCGGACAGGAAGTCGGGGCGCTCGCCGGCGTCGAGCCGGGCCTGGCGTTCGACCCGCTCGGCCAGCAATGCCTGGCGGTCCCCGTCGAAGATCCGGTGGAGCCGGGCCACGAAGCCCAGCGCCGCCGGCGTGAGCACCGCCGGGTCGAAATGGCCTCCGGTGATCTGAACGCCCTCGTCGTGCATACGCCCTCCCCTGTTGGAGAAGAAGTATTTGTTAACTCGTGGGCGCAACACAATGCTCTTTGCGCGACAAGATCTGCGATACTTTCCACTTTCATCAAGACAAGGGGGAAGTTTCCGGTGGCCCAGCGCGATCCCCTGCTGTTCGGCCAGCGCCTGCGCCACCTCCGCCGCCAGCGCGGGCTGACGCTGGAGGCACTGGGCGAGAAGGTCGGGAAGGCGGCACCGTACTTGTCGCTCATCGAGAACGGCCGGCGCGAGGCCCGCCTCTCGCTTATCGAGGCGCTGGCCGAGGCCCTGGGTGTCGGTGCCGCCGACCTCCTCGCCGCGGAGCCGCCCAGCCGCCGGGCCCGCCTCAGCATGGCCCTGCAGCGAGCTCAGGAGGACCCGCTGTACCAGGAGCTGCGGCTGCCGTTGCTCAAGCCGTCGGCCGGCGTTCCCGACGACGCCCTCGACCACATCGTCACTCTCTTCGACACCCTCAAGCAGCGGTCTCAGGCCCAGCCGGCCAGCCCCGAGGCGGCCCGCCGGGCAAACGTCGACCTCAGGGCCGACATGCGAGCCCGGGACAACTACTTCCCCGACATCGAGGCGGCCGCCTCCGAGGCGCTGGCCGCGGTGGGCTACGACGGCACGAGCGCGGTGGCCGAGCGCACGCTCAGCGACCTCGTCGCCCACTTCGGGTTCAGCCTCCAGCGGGTCCAGGATCTGCCGGTCTCGGTGCAGTCGGTGACCGACCTGGCCAACCGGCGCATCTTCATCCACCAGCGCAACGCCCTGCCCACCCGGGCCGCTCGCTCGGTCATCCTCCAGACGCTCGGCCACTTCGCACTCGACCACAAGGATCCCCTCGACTTCGCCCACCTGCTCCGCCAGCAGGTGGAGGCCAACTACTTCGCCGGCGCCGTGCTGGCTCCCGAACGGCCGGCGGTCGAGCTGCTCTCCCGGGCCCGGGCCCAGCACGACATTTCGGTGGAAGACCTCAAGGAGGTCTTCTACGTCTCCTACGAGATGGCGGCCCACCGGCTGACCAACCTCGTG
This sequence comes from uncultured Acidimicrobiales bacterium, assembly GCA_964479465.1. GTDB lineage: Bacteria > Actinomycetota > Acidimicrobiia > Acidimicrobiales > AC-14 > CADCTB01. The sequence goes on along the minus strand of CAYZMG010000011.1, from coordinate 41,105 downwards.
ACCCACCACTTCGACCTGGCGGTCCATTTCCTGCGGGCCGACGACGACGGCGTCATCTGGAAGGCCTACGAGAACGACGCCGTCGGATTCCCCACCGACGCCGACGGGGTGATCGAGGGCCAGCGGGCCTGCCGGCAGTGGGGCGCCCGGCGGGCGTTCTCGTCGCAGGACAAGTTCGCCGACCACGCCCAGTACACCGAGACCCCGACCGGGGAGTTCTGGTGCGGCACCCAGATCGACGTCGAGCGCCACGAGGCCGTCACCATCGGCGCCCGAGCCACCGACGCCCGGTGGTTCCGGGGCCACGAAACCCGCTCGCGTGCCATCTCCCGATGCCCGGACGGCGAGTGCTGCCGGCGGCCCCCGGCGGCGGTCGCCGAGCGGTGGGGCGGGCAGGCCTGGCCCCTCGCCAGAGCGGACGCCCATGCCCTGGCCACGATCCCCGCCGGCCCCTTCCCGGGCGTGGACCTCAGCGAGGTCTACGACTTCCTGTCCCGCCAGCCGACGGACTAGTTCCCCGGCACCTCGATGGGGGCGGCGATGGCGTGGAAGCCACCGTCCACGTGGACGATCTCGCCCGTCGTGGCCGGGAACCAGTCCGACAGCAGGGCAACGCACGCCTTGGCGACGGCGCCGGTATCGCGGGTGTCCCAGCCGAGGGGCGAGCGGCCGGCCCAGGCGCTCTCCATCACGTCGAACCCGGGGATGCTCCGCGCCGCCACCGACCGGATTGGGCCGGCGGACACGAGGTTGACCCGGATCCGGTGACGGCCGAGGTCACGGGCCAGGTATCGGGCTGCGGACTCCAGACCGGCCTTGGCGACGCCCATCCAGTCATACGCCGGCCACGCCTGGCTGGCGTCGAAGTCCAGGCCAACGATCGATCCGCCACCCTCCCGCATGAGGGGGAGGGTGGCGACGGCCAGGGCCTTGAGCGAGAACGTCGAGGCGTGCAGGGTGGTGGCGACGTCGTCCCACCCGGTTTCGAGGAAGTTGCCCCCCAGGGCGGCCGCCGGCGCGAAGCCGATCGCATGCAGCACCCCGTCCACCCGACCCCAGCGGGTGGTGAGATCGGCGGTCAGCGACTCCAGATGGCCCTGGTCGGTGACGTCGAGCTCGATCACGTCGGGCTCCGACGGCAGCTTCCGTGCCGTGCGCCGGGTCAGGCTCATGGCCCGGCCGAAGGAGGACAGGACGATCTCCGCACCCTGTTCCTGAGCCAGTTTGGCCACGCCGAAGGCGATGGAATCATCGGTGAGGACGCCGGTGATCAGAAGCTTCTTGCCTTCGAGCATGTTCACCGTGTCATTTCATTCGCGAAGCTCATAGTGGTGTATTGGAGTGCTTGGCCCGCGAGCGGGGCGTCGCCCGCTTGGTGCGCAGGGCGCGGAGGCCGGCGGTCAGCAGCCGGCGGGTGTCGAGGGGGTCGATGACGTCGTCGACATAGCCCCGCGCCGCGGCGACGGCCGGCGTACACAGCCGGGCGGTGTAGTCGGCCTCCAGTTCGGCCTGGACCCGCGCCCGCTCCTCGGGATCGGCGATGGCACCCAGCTTCTTGCGCTGGAGCACGGCCACCGCACCGGGGGCGCCCATGACTGCGATCTCGGCCTTGGGCCAGGCCAGGCAGAGGTCGTTGCCCAGGCCGCGGGAATCCATGGCGATGTAGGCACCGCCGTAGGCCTTGCGCAGCACGACGCAGAGCCGGGGGACGGTGGCGTTGGCATAGGCATGAACCAGTTCGGCGCCGTGGCGGATCATCCCCCGCCACTCCAGGTCGCGCCCGGGCCGGAAACCTCCGCAGTCGACGAAGGTCACCAGCGGCAGGCCGAAGGCGTCGCAGCACTGGACGAAACGGGCCGCCTTGCGGGAGGCCTCGATGTCGAGCGTGCCGGCCTGGCTGCGGGGCTGATTGGCGATGACGCCGACGGGCATACCGCCCAGGCGGGCATAGCCGGTGACCACATTGGTGGCCAGGGCGGCGCGCACCTCGAGGAATGATTCGGCGTCGCAGACATCGCCGATCACCGTGCGCACGTCGTAGGACGCCGTGGGGCGCTCGGGGACCACGCCGGCGGCCACCTTGGACGGGCGGTCGACAGGGTCGTCGGTGGGCCAGAACGGGGGCTCGTCGAGGTGGTTCGACGGCAGGTAGGACAGCAGGTCAGCCACCGCACCGGCGGCCTCGGCATCGTCGAGCACCACCATCGACGCCACCCCGCTGCGGTTGGCGTGCATCTCGGAGCCGCCCAGGTCGGTGTGCGAGGTCTCGACGCCGGTGAACGCGGCGGCGGCCCGTGGACCGTTGACATAGGCGTACGCCTCGGCGGTCATGACCACGTGGTCGGCCAAGCCCAGCAGCAGGGCGGGACCGCCCACGCATGGCCCGACGACAGTGAGGACGACGGGCACGGTGCCCGAGGCATCGGTGAGGGCCTTGGCCACCCGGCCCCACGCCACGAGCGAGGCGATGCCCTCGTGCACGTCGGCGCCGGACGTCGCCACTTCCCCCACCACCGGGATGCCGGCGTCGAGGGCGAGGCGGACGGTGCGCTCGATGACCTGGCCCTCAACCGGGCCGATGGCACCCCGGTGCGTGCCGCCGTCGAGACGGAACCAGGCCACCCGCCGGCCGTCGATCTCACCGACGGCAGCGGTGATCGCCCCGCCGCGCTTGGCGCCGACGGGGGCGGTTGCCGTCACTCCGCGTTGGGCTTGAGGACCAGACTGGCATTATGACCGCCGAAGCCGAAGGAGTTCGACACGACGGGAGCGGCGGCCAACGTGCGGGGCTCGCCGGCCACGACGTCGATCGCCAGATCGGGCTCGGCCCGCTCGTGGTTGGCCGTCGGCGGGACGATACCGTCACGCAGCGCAAGCATTGCCGCCACGGCCTCCACCGCGCCGGCGGCGGCGATGAGGTGGCCGATCGAGCCCTTGGCCGACCAGACGGGCAGGGCGTGCTCGCCGAAGACCTTGACGACGGCTTCGGCCTCGGCGGCGTCGTTGAGCTCGGTGGACGTGCCGTGGGCGTTCACGTGGCCGACCGCAGAGGCTTCCATGCCGGCGTCGGCCAGGGCCAGGCGCATGCAGTGGGCGGCGCCGGCCCCACCGGGCGCCGGCGCGGTGACGTGGTACGCGTCGGAGTTGCGGCCGTACCCGGCGACCTCGCCGTAGATGTGGGCCCCACGGGCCACGGCCCGGTCCCAGCTCTCGAGGACCAGGAAGCCGGCCCCCTCCCCCATCACAAAGCCGTCCCGCTCGACGTCGAAAGGCCGGGAGGCGAGCAGGGGGCTTTCGTTGCGGTTGCTCAGGGCGCCCATGCGGGCGAAGGCGGCGATGGCAATGGGCGTGACGCAGGCCTCTGAGCCCCCGGCCAGCACCACGTCGGAGGAGCCCTCCCGGATGAGCCGGGCCGCCTCGCCGATGGCGTGGGAGCCGCCGGCGCAGGCGGTTGCGATGCAGAAGTTGGGGCCGGTCCAGCCCAGCTTCAGCCCCACCAGGGCGGCGGCGGCGTTGGGCATCATCATCGGGACCAGCATGGGCGAGACGCGGGACGGACCCTTGGAGAACAGGTTGTACTCCTGCTCCTCCTGGGTGATGAGGCCACCGACGCCGGCCGCAGCCACGACGCCGCAGCGGGCCGGGTCGGCGCCGAGCTCGCCGGCGTCGGCCAGGGCGTCGGCCGCGGCGCCAAAGGCCAGTTGGGCCACCCGGTCGGTGCGGCGGGTTTCCTTGGAGTCGAAGTACGTGCCGGGGTCGAACTCGGTGACCTCGCAGGCGAAGCGCACCGGGAGGGCGGCGGGGTCGATTCGGCGGATCGGGGCCGCTGTCGAGCGCCCGGCCAGCAGGGTCTCCCAGAACGTTCCCAGGTCGCAGCCCGCCGGCGTCTTCACCCCGAGACCCGTGATGGCGACGCGAGTACGAGTCATCGGGTCACCGCCTTCGGCGGCTGCCCCGCTGACACGTGGCCTGTGCTTGTTCGTTCGCTCACCTGCGGCTCGCTCATCCGGCGGCGGCCTTCTCCGACACGATCCCCGTGATCACGTCGGCGGCCTGGCCCACGGTGCCGACGCCATCGAATGATTCGGTGGGCAGGTCGACGTCGAGCTTCTCCTGGAGGATCTCCAGGATATCCAGCACGCTCAGGCTGTCACCGTTGAGGTCCTCGACGAAGCGAGCCTCGGGGGTGACGGCATCACGGTCGACGTCCATCACCTCGACCGCGGCGTCGGTCAGCATCTCGAGAATTCCGTCGCGGTCCATGTTCGTGTGCCTCCACGCTTGTCTGATCAGTCAAAATTTAGTGGCCCATCCCCAGGCCGCCGTCGACGGGGATCACCGAGCCAGTCACATAGCCTGCCGCGTCGGAGGCCAGGAACGCCACTACCGCGGCGACCTCCTCGGGCGTGCCGAAGCGGCCGAGGGGCACGGCGGTGGTCATCTCGGCCCGGCGCGCCTCGCTGACCGCGTCGGTCATCGCCGTCGTGATCGGTCCCGGGGCCACCACGTTCACGGTCACGCCCCGCCCGCCGAGCTCCCGGGCCAGCGCCCGGCTCAGGCCGACGAGGCCGGCCTTGGCCGCGGCGTAGTTGGCCTGGCCGGCGGCGCCGGTGAGGGCGACCACCGAGCTCATGGCGATCATCCGGCCCCAGCGGGCCCGCACCATGCCGGGCATGGCCCGGCGCATCGTAAAGAAGGTGCCGTCGAGGTTCGTCCGCAGCACCCGGTTCCACTGGTCGTCGGTCATACGCAGGGCGAGGCCGTCGGCAGTGACACCGGCGTTGGCCACCAGGACCTCGACCTTGCCCCAGGTCGTCTCGACCTGGCCGAAGGCGGCGTCGACGGCTGCCGGGTCGGAGATGTCCGCCTGGAAGGCCAGGGCTTCCGCGCCGAGGGCCTCGATGGCGGCGCAGGTATCGTCTGCGCCGGCTTTGTCCGACGCGCAGCCAACGGCCACCCGATGGCCCGACTCGGCCAGAGCCAGCGCCACGGCCCGGCCGATGCCCTTGGACCCGCCGGTGACCAGAGCGATGCGCCCGCTCACTACCGGTTCCACTTGACGATGGCACTGGCCCAGGACATCCCGGCCCCGAAGCCCGACAGCAGCACGAGATCGCCCGGGTTCAGCCGTCCGGCTTCGGCCGCTTCCGCCAGGGCGATGGGCACCGACGCCGCGGAGGTGTTGCCGTAGCGGTCGATGTTGACGAAGCAACGCTCCGGCGGGATGCCGAGCTTGCCCGCCGCCGAGTCGATAATGCGCAGATTTGCTTGATGTGGTACGAAAAGCGCGATGTCGTCCGCGGTCACGCCGGCCTGGTCGAGGGTGAGGCGGGCAGAGTCGACGATCACACGGACCGCACGCCGGAACACCTCGCGTCCGTCCATTTTCAGCCAGTGCTCGCCGGCGGCGAGGGTCTCGGGCGTCGCCGGCATGCGGCTGCCGCCGGCGGGGATGCCGAGGAGGCCGGTCAGGGAACCGTCGCAGCCGAGGTCCCAGGCCAGCAGGCTCGGTTCGGAACTCGGGATCAGGACGACCGCGCCGGCCCCGTCGCCGAACAGAATGACCGTCGACCGATCGAGCGGATCGACGACCCGGGTGAGCGTCTCAGCCCCGATGACGAGCACCGGCCCGCACGCGCCGGTGGCGACCATCGAGGCGCCGGCGACGAGGGCGTAGACGAAGCCCGAACAGGCGGCGTCGATGTCGAAGGCGCCGCAGCGAAGCCCGAGGCCGTCCTGCACGAATGAGCTGGTCGGGGGGATCGGTTGCTCGGAGGTGCAGGTCGCCACGATGCACAGCCCGATGTCGGCGGCGTCGAGGCCGGCGTCCTTGATGGCGGCGAGCCCCGCCTCGATCGCCAGGCTGGCGGTGGACTCACCCTCGCCCGCGACCCGCCGTTCGACGATGCCGGTGCGCTCACGGATCCACTCGTCGTTGGTGTCGACGGTCTTGGAGAGGTCGAAGTTGGTGACCCGGCGTTCCGGGACCGCCATCCCCACGCCGGCGATGGCTACGTTCAGGCCGGTCAATGGGCGCAGCGTAGCCAGGCCACAGGCTGGCCTTCACGCACGCGCTCGCCGGCGTGGGCGAGGAGGCCCATGAGCTTGCCGCCGAACGGCGAGCGCACAGGCGTGGAGTGGCCCTTGCCCTCCACGAAGCCGATGACCTGCTCCGCCTCGACGGAGAGCTCGGCGGCGATGTCGCCCGGCTCGACCGGGCGGAACGTGCCGGGGGCCGGCGCCACGATGACCCGTTCTGGGACCGCCAGGGTCTCGCCGTGGATCGTGCCGGTTTCCATCTATGCGTCCTCCGCATCGGTGGGGACCGTGACGCTGCGCAGGGTGACAGCGGCGCCGACGGTGCGTTTGGCGAGGCCGGCGAGGACGTTGCCGGGGCCGACCTCTATGAATGAAGTGCTACCCATCTCGACCAGCGTCTCCAACGTGGAGCGCCAGCGGACGGTGGAAACCAGATGGTCGCCGAGCCGCTGGGGCCAGCCGCCGGCGCCGGCGTAGGGCCGGGCGTCAGTGTTGGAGATGACCGGCGCCGAGGGGACGGCGAAGGGAGTCGAGGCCAGCGTGGGCGCCAGCGCGTCGGCGGCGGCCTGCATCAGCGGCGTGTGGAAGGCGGCGCCCACGTTGAGGGCGATCACCCGGCGCACACCGAGGTCGCCGGCGCGGGCGGTGGCCGCTTCGATGCCCTCGGCGGTGCCACCGATGACCACCTGGCCGGGAGCGTTGTCGTTGGCCACCCAGGCGTCGTTGTCGGTGCAGGCCTTCTCGGCAGAGTCGATGTCGGCGCCGATCAGGGCGGCCATGCGGCCGGGGGTGGCGTCGGCGGCGGCCTGGGTGCAGTCGGCCCGGGCGACGGCCAGGGCCACCCCGTCAGCGAGATTGAGCGCTCCCGACGCAATGAGGGCGGTGATCTGGCCCAGGGAATGGCCGGCGAAGGCGACGGGCGCCTCGATCCGGTCCCGCAGGGCCTCCCAGGCCATCAGCGAGGCCAGGAGCACCGAGAGCTGCGCCTCCCGGGTCCGGCTCAGCTCCTCGGCGGTAGCGTCGAGCAGGAGGTGGGCCAACGGCAGGTCGAGAGCCTTCTCGGCCCTTTCCACGATGTTCCATTCCGGCGAGGAACGCCAAGGCACGCCCATACCGGGGGTCTGCGTCCCCTGCCCGGGGAAGAGAACTGCGATGGCCACCGAACGTTCCGACCCGGGGGTGCCAGAAAGGGTTACGTCGAATCCAGGCCGGCGCGAAGCTGGGCCACGAACTCCGCCGCGCCATCGGGGCCGGCGCCCTCCAGCAGACGGCGCACGAGGGCGGAGCCGACGATCACCCCGTCGGCATCCGCGGTGGCCTCGGCGGCCTGCGCCGGCGTGCTCACCCCGACGCCGAGTAGCACCGGCTTGTCGGTGGCGGCCTTGAGCCGCCGGCCCAGGGCGGCGGCCGTGGAGGCCAACTCCGACCGCTCGCCGGTGACCCCCATCACCGCCACCCCGTAGATCCAACCGTGGCTGCGGGCGCAGATCTCCGCCAGGGTGGCATCGGGCGTGTTCGGCGCCACGAGCAGGATGGTCTCGACGCCGGCCTCGTCCGCAGCGCGGCTCCACTCGTCGAGCTCGACGAGGGGAAGGTCCGGGACGATGGCCCCCGACACTCCCTGCTCGACCAGCGAACGGGCGAAGCGACGGTGGCCGGCCCGGAACACGATGTTGTAGTAGGTCATGACGACCAATGGAATGTCGACGTCGACCCGGGCCAACCCGGCGAGGATCGACTGGGGGGTGGCGCCGGCGGCCAGCGCCCGCTGGGAGGCCTCCTGGATGACGGGCCCGTCCATCACGGGATCGGAGAAGGGCAGGCCGACCTCGACGGCGTCGGCGCCGGCCGCGGCCACGGCCTCGACGACCTGCACCCAGTCGTCGTGCAGCCCGCCGGTGACGTAGGGCACGAGGAGCTTGCCGCCGGCGTCACGCTTGGCGCGCAGCGCCGACTCGATGTTCACGCCCCGTACTGTGTCAGAGGGCTCGGGTCAGAGGGCGCGGTGCCGGCCCAGGAACTGGGTCAGCAGGCCCGACAGCTCGACCACATTGTCGGCACAGCGGTCGAGGGACTTCCGTCCGTCAGTGGTGAGCTCGTACACCCTGGGCACGGGGCCGGCGCGCGGCGCCGACCACGCCGAGGCCACCAGGCCGGCGTTCTCGAGCGAGCGCAGCTCCCGGTAGATGGGGCCCGGCCCTCCCCAGTCGAACCCGAGCGGCTTGAGGCGCTCCATCAGCTCGTAGCCGTGGCCCGGGGCCTCGGCGAGGAGCAGGAGAAGGCAGGGCGCCAGCAGCGCCCTCGGATGTGCAACGTCTCTCTCGAAATCGTGTCCCACCGCCGCAGCTCCCCTTCGCCACTGTATGTTCCATGCATACAGTAGCTCTGCGGTTAGCGACGTGTTGCAAACATCTCCGCAACCTGGGCGACGTCCTTGTCGCCCCGGCCCGAGAGCGTCACCATCACGGTGCAACCGGCCGGCAGATCGTCGGTTCCGGCGGCCCGGATGACCCACGCAAGGGCGTGCGCCGGCTCCAGGGCCGGGATGATGCCCTCGGTCCGGGCCAGGAGGCTGAAGGCGTCGAGGACCTCCTCGTCGCCGGCCGACTGGTAGGACACCCGGCCGATGGCGGAGAGGTGGGAGTGCTCGGGGCCGACGCCGGGATAGTCGAGGCCGGCGGACAGCGAATGGGCCTCAAGTACCTGCCCGTGCTCGTCCTGGAGCAGGTACGACTTGCTGCCGTGAACCACGCCGGGGATGCCCCGGCCGATGGCCGCCCCGCCGGCGGGCTCCACGCCCACCAGCCGGGCGTCGGTGTCGACGAAGCCGGCGAAGGTGCCCGCCGCGTTCGAGCCGCCGCCGACGCATGCCACGACCACGTCGGGATCCTTGCCGTCCAGCACCACCCGGCACTGGGCCTGGGCCTCGGTGCCGACGATGCGCTGGAACTCCCGCACCATCCACGGGTACGGGTGGGGGCCCATCACCGAGCCCAGGCAGTAGTGGGTGGCGCCGACGGTGGCGACCCACTCCCGCAGCGTTTCGTTGATGGCGTCCTTAAGAGTCTTGCTGCCTGAGGATACGGGGACGACCTCGGCACCCAGCAGCTCCATGCGGAAGACGTTGAGGGCCTGACGGACGACGTCGACCGCCCCCATGTAGATGCGGCACTCGAAGCCCATGAGGGCGGCGGCGGTGGCGGTGGCCACGCCGTGCTGGCCGGCGCCGGTCTCGGCGATGAGACGGGTCTTGCCCATGCGCCTGGCCAGCAGGGCCTGGCCGATCACGTTGTTGATCTTGTGGGAGCCGGTGTGGGCCAGATCCTCCCGCTTGAGCAGGACCCGAACGCCGAGGCGGGCCGACAGGTTCCGGCACTCGGTGACAGGGGTGGGCCGGCCGCCGTAGTCGCGCAGCACGCCCTCGAAGGTGGCGTGGAAGGCCGGGTCGGCCCAGGCTTCGGTGAAGGCGGCTTCGAGCTCGGCGCAGGCCGGGATGAGCGATTCGGGGAGGAACCGGCCGCCGAAGTCGCCGAAGCGCCCGTCGGCGGTGGGCTGGCCCATGAGCGAAGTCATCTAGAAATCGTCCTGGTCGAAGGGGGCGGCGGCGGTCGACTCGTACTCTGGCACTTCGGTCGACTTGGCCGCCTTGATGAACGCCCGCACCTTGACCGGATCCTTGACCCCCGGCGACTTCTCCACGCCGCTGGCCACGTCGACCCCCCACGGGTGGACCCGCGCGATGGCCTCGATCACGTTGTCGGGCGTGAGGCCGCCGGCCAGCATCAGGCGCAGCCCGTCGGGGACCTCGGCGAGTGTCCAGTCGAAGATCTGCCCGGAGCCGGGGCTGGGCGCGTCGAGGATGATCACGTCGGCCCCGTAGTCCGCAGCGCGGGCTACGGCCGGTGCGCCGGCAGGGAAAGCCTGGAAGAGAAACGGCACCCGCTCACGGACCCACCGGGCCTGATCGGCGGTCTCGTGACCGTGGAGCTGGGCGGCCCGGAGGCCGACCGTATTGACGATCTCCACCACCCGGGCCGGCGCTTCGTCCCGGAACACGCCGACGGTCATGATCTCCGGCGGCAGGCGTTTGACGATGTCCGACGCGATGCCAGGGGCGATCTGCCGAGGCGACGGCGCGAAGACGAACCCCACGGCGTCGGCCCCCATGGCCACGGCCAACAGGGCGTCTGCCTCGTTGGTCATGCCCTCGATCTTGACGAACACCCCTCGACGGTACTGGATGTGCTTCACTTGCCGGCCATGCCCCCGACTCCGGTCGACTGGGCCGACGCACTCGGGGCGGTCGAGTCGATGGCCGGCCGCATCTCGTCCCTGATCCGCTCGATCCCCGACCCCGACGCGCCGGCGCTGGGGGTGTGGACCAAGGGCCAGCTGGCGGCTCACATCACCCACGTCTACGAGGTCGACCTCGACCTGCTCAACCAGGTCCCTCCCCCCCTGGACGACCTCGCCGACCTGGGCGAGCTGACCCAGGCCAAGGTGCGCGACGAGGCGGTCTGCGACCCGCCGGCGCTGGCCGACCGGGTGGAGCGCGCCGCCGCCGGCTTCCTCGGGCTGGCCAGGACCATGACCGGTGCCGAGCCCCGGCTGTGGGTCGGTGGGGTCAAGGTGACGGCGACGGCGCTGGCCGGCCACATCCTCAACGAGTCGATGGTCCACGGCCTCGACCTGGCCGGCGGTCGCTGGAAGATTCTCCAGCGCGACGCCCGCTTGGCCTTCGAGGGCTTCATCTGCCCCATGTACCGGTCGCTGGGCCGGCCGGAGTTCGCCGTGCATCCGGTGAAGGCCACCGGCGTGCGGGCCACCTACGACATCCGCGTGCGGGGCGGTGGGCGGTGGTTCTTCGTCTTCGAGAAAGGTGGCCTGGTGATCGAGGACCCCTCCGACCGCCCTGTGGACTGCCACCTGTGGGCCGACCCGCGGGCCATCATGCTGCTGGCCTGGCACCGTGTCGGGCTCGCCGGCCCGGTGCTGAAGATGCAGGTCTTCCCGTGGGGCCGCAAGCCGTGGCTAGCCTTCCGCCTGCCCGGCCTGCTGAAGCTGCCTTAGCTGACTCTGGCGCTGGAACTCGCGACATCGTGACAGGTTTTTCGAGCCGGCCGCCGCCGCCGTCGAAGACGGCCACCACGGATGGCTCCTCGCCGGCCGGGAGGCCGGCATTCCTGGGGGAGGCCGGGAGGGGGGCCTGCCCCCCTCCCGTTAAGTCAGGCCGTCGAGGCGGTCGTTGAGGAAGTCGTCGTAGGCGGCGAGGTCGAGCAGGCCGTGGCCGGAGTAGGAGAAGAGGATCACCTTCTCCGTGCCCTCCTCCTTGGCCAGCAAAGCCTCGTCGACGGCAGCGCGGATGGCGTGCGCCGTCTCGGGCGCCGGGATGGAGCCCTGGGTGCGGGCGAACTGGACGGCGGCCTCGAACACCTTGCCCTGGGGGTAGGCCATCGCCTCCATGCGGCCCGCCTGGACCAGGTTGGAGATGATCGGGGCGTCCCCGTGGTAGCGGAGGCCGCCGGCGTGGATGGACGGGGGCACGAAGTCGTGGCCCAGGGTGTACATGGCCAGCAGCGGCGTCATGCCGGCGGTGTCGCCGAAGTCGTAGTCGAACCGGCCGGCGGTCAGCGTGGGGCACGACGAGGGCTCGACGGCTACCAGCCGCACGCCGGCGTCGGGCACGAAGGGCAGGGCGATGCCGGCCAGGTTGGAGCCGCCGCCGCAGCTGCCGATGACGACGTCGGGCAGGTCCTCGCCGGCCAAGGCCAATTGCTCCTTGGCCTCGAGGCCGATGACGGTCTGATGGAGCAGGACGTGGTTGAGGACCGAGCCGAGGGCGTAGTGGGTGTCCTCGCGGGTGGCAGCGTCGCGCACGGCGTCGCTGATGGCGGTGCCGAGCGATCCGGGGTGGCCTTCGTCGTCGACAGGCGAGGGGACGACCGAGCCGCCCCACGTCTCGATCATGATCCGCCGGTAGGGCTTCTGCTGGTACGACGAGCGCACCATGTAGACCTTGCACTCCATGCCGAAGAGGGCGCAGGCGAGGGAAAGGGCGCTCCCCCACTGGCCGGCGCCGGTCTCAGTGGCCAGGCGGGTCATGCCTTCCTGCTTGTTGTAAAAGGCCTGGGCGATGGCGGTGTTGGGCTTGTGCGAGCCCGCCGGCGAAACCGACTCGTCCTTGAAGTAGATGCGGGCCGGCGTGCCCAGGGCTTCCTCGAGCCGGCGGGCGCGGACCAGGGGCGTCGGCCGCCACGTGCGCAGCACGTCGAGCACCTCGCCGGGGACGTCAACCCAAGGCTCGGCGGTGACCTCCTGGCCGATCAGGGCCATGGGGAACAGCGGGGCCAGGTCGTCGGGGCCGACCGGCTGGCGGGTGCCCGGGTGCAGCGGCGGCTGCAGCGGGGTCGGCAGATGGGGAACGACGTTGAACCACGCCGGCGGGATGCGGTCGGCGGGCAGCGTCCAGCGGTCGATCGTGCTCATGTGGTCCCTTCTCTCAACCGCCGTAGTGCCTCTGCAGGGTCGGGTGCGGTGACGAGGTGCTCGCCGACGAGGGCGCCGTCGTAGCCGGCGTCGCGCAGTCGCACCAGTTCCTTGGCGTCGGTGATACCGGACTCGGCCACTTTCAGCATGCCGCTCGGGATGGAGCGGGACAGCCGCACGGCCAGGGTCTTGTCGACCTCGAACGTGCGCAGGTCCCGTTGGTTGACCCCGATCATGTCCGGGTGCGCCGGGAGCGACCGCTTGAGCTCGTCCGCATCGTGGATCTCCACCAGGGCGGCCATGCCCAGATCGTGCGCTAGGGCGCGGAACGTCTTCAGCTCGTCGTCGGTGAGGGCGGCGACGATCAGCAGCACGGCATCGGCGCCCATGATGCGCGCGTCGTAGATGTCGCGCTCGTCGACGGTAAAGTCCTTGCGCAGCACCGGCAGGTTGGTGGCATCGCGAGCCGCGACCAGGTCCTCCGGCGAGCCGCCGAAGAACTCCCTGTCGGTGAGGACGGACAGCGCCACGGCGCCGCCGGCGGCGTAGGCCTGGGCCAAGGTGGTGGGGTCGAGGTCGGGGGCGATGTCGCCCTTGGACGGCGACCGGCGCTTGACCTCGGCGATGACGTCCAGGCCCCACCGGCCCATCGACTTGCGAAACTTGCGGGGCGCCGGCGCCGCCTCAGCCTGTTCCCTCAGCTGGCCGGCGTCCCGGGTGTCGGCCGCCGCCGCCTCCCGATGGGCGGCGACGATGCGGTCGAGCACGGTTCCCATTGCCAAGGATCGTAGTTGTCACACCCCCCTGGTTCGATTGGTCGGGTGGAAAACGACCGGATCATCGCTTCCATCGCCGCTGGGCAGCACGCCGCAGTGAGCCGCAGACAGCTCCTCGATGCCGGCGTGCCGGCGCACGCCATCGGCCACCGAGTCCGTGGCGGCCTGTTGATCCCGATGCACGCTGGTGTCTACCGGCTGCCCGTGAGCCCGGTCACGTGGCACCAGCGCATCATGGGGGCAACGCTCGCCGCCGGCGCCGGCGCTGTGGCCTCCCATCGGGCCGCCGGCTTCCTCCTCGGCCTGGAAGGCATCGAGCCGAGGCGGGAGGTGACTGTCGATCCGGCCAAGGCACCGCATCCTCGCGGCGTCGTCGTGCACCGGATGAAGCTCGCTCGCCACGATGTCGAGGACCGCGACGGCATTCCTCGCACCCGGGCGCCGGCGACCATTCTCGGCCTGGCTGGAGTCGTTTCGGCGTCGGTTCTGGAGGGAGCGCTTGACGACGCGCTGCTGCGGGGTCTCGTGAGCTGCGTCCAGCTCGAACGCCGCCTCGACGCCGGCAGCCGCCACGGCCGCAACGGCGCCGCAGCACTGGGCGTGCTTCTCGCCGCACGGGCGGGCGCCCGGCGGTGGACGCAGAGCCAGTTCGAGCGCCGGCTCTTCGCCCTCGCTCGCCGCGCCGGCCTGCCGCTCCCCGTCCCGCAGTTCGAGGTCGTGCTACCGGACGGCAGGCGGGTCTATCTCGATTTCGCCTGGCCCGACACCCTGATCGCCCTGGAAGCTCAGAGTTACCGCTTCCACGCCGGTCGCATCGCGTGGTCTCGGGATCAGTTGCGCACGGCACTCCTGGTGTCGATTGGCTGGAGGCTCGTCCCGGTGACGTGGGAGGACATGGTCCGATCGCCGCAGGACCTGATCGACACCCTGAAACGGGTCCGGGCCGCCTGATCTGTGAAGGATTCTCTAGACCTGGTGTACACGATCGTTCACAGAAGGCGTGCGACGATGGCGGCGGATGACTGAGGCGACTGTCGTGGTGGTCGAGGACGACCAGAACATCGCCGACCTGGTGGAGATGTACCTGCGCCAGGAGGGGTTCCGGGTGGTGCAGGCGGGCACCGGGGAGCGGGCCATCCAGGCGGTGAAGGACAACCGGCCCCGCATGGTGATCCTCGATGTCGGCCTGCCGGGGGGCATGGACGGGCTAGAGGTGTGCCGGCGCCTGCGGGCCGGCGGCGACGTCCCCATCCTCATGCTGACCGCCCGCGACGGGGAGATCGACCGGGTGCTCGGCCTGGAGCTGGGCGCGGACGACTACCTCACGAAGCCGTTCGCACCCCGGGAACTCGTCGCCCGGGTGAAGGCCATCCTCCGGCGTACCGACGGCATGCGGACCCCCGACGACGTCCTCGTCGCCGGCGACATCGAGGTCGACGTGAAGCGGCGCGAGGCCCGCCGCAACGGCGAGGTGGTCCCCCTCGCGACCCGGGAATTCGACCTCCTGCGCTACCTCGCCGACAACGCCGGCCTCGCCCTCACCCGCCAGCAGCTCCTCGACGGGGTGTGGGGGCCCGGCTGGTTCGGCGACGAGCGCACCGTCGACGTCCACGTCGGCCAGCTGCGCAAGAAGCTCGGTCCCGGCCTCCCCCTCACCACGGTGTGGGGCGTCGGGTACCGGCTCGGCTGACGATATGACCCGCCGGCTCACCTTGACCATGGTGGCGGTCGTCACCGGCGCCCTCCTTCTGGCGACGGTGGCGACACTCGTCGTCACCCGGATGGAGGCCCGGACCCAGGTGCGCCATGAGCTGGGCGACCAGGCCCAGCGCCTGGCCCGGCGGATCGAGACCGTCCAGCGGGTGGGCCTGGCCGCGGTGCAGGTCGCCCTGCGGTTGGAGGAGGGCGCCGTCGTCTGCCTCGGCCCGACCTGTGGGGCGCGGGCCGGCGCCGCCATCCCCGCCGGCCTCACGGCCGCCGACCTCGACGTCGACGAGCTGCGCCGGGACCGGGTGGTCACCGGTACGCGAGGGAATCTGGTGTTCGCCGCCGCCCCGGCCGACAGGGGCGACAACCTCATGGCCGTCGTGCTGACCCGCCGGGTCGACGCATCCCCCGATGTCGTGGGGCCGTGGTTCTTCGTCCTGGTCCTCCTCACTGCGCTCGCCGCAGCCGGCGTCGCCGCCGACCTCGGCCGGCGCCTGACCCGGCCGCTGCGGGAGGCCCAGGTCGCCACCGGCAGGATCGCCGGCGGCGACCTGTCGGCGCGGGTGCCCGAGAACCCCTCCGACGGGGAGGAGCTGGCCGGCCTGGCCCGGTCGATCAACGCCATGGCCGAAGGCCTCGAGCGCTCCCGCCGGCTCGAGCGGCAGTTCCTGCTCTCGGTCTCCCACGACCTACGCACGCCACTCACTTCGATACGCGGTTTCGCCGACGCCCTCGCCGAGGGCCGGGCCCCCGACCCCGCCCACGCCGCCGGCATCGTCAGCGCCGAGGCCCGCCGCCTGGAGCGGCTGGTGGGCGACCTGCTGGAGCTGGCCAAGCTCGACGCCCGCCGGTTCTCCCTCGACGTCCGGTCGACCGACGTGGCCGAGGTGGTGACCGACACGGCCGAGGGTTTCCGGCCCGCGGCCGACGCCGCCGGCGTGGCCCTGACCGTCGAGAGCGAGAGGGGCGCGGGCGCCGCCGCCGACCCCGACCGTCTGGCCCAGGTCATGGCCAACCTCATCGAGAACGCCTTGAAGTTCGCCGCCGGCGCAATCCGGGTGGGCAGCGCCGGCGGCGTGGCCTGGGTCGAGGACGACGGGCCCGGCATCCCCGACGACGACTTGGCCCACGTCTTCGAGCCGTTCTGGCAGTCGTCCCGGGTGCCGGCCCGCCAGGTCGGGACCGGGCTCGGGCTGGCCATCGTGGCCGAGCTGGTGGCCGCCATGGGGGGAACCGTACGGGCCGAGCCGCTGGCCGCCGGCGGCACCCGCATGGTGGTCACGCTGCGGGCCTGGCAGGCGACCTCGTAGCGAACGGGCTAGGGGGGGGTGGTGGTGGCCGGCGCCGGCGGCGGGGGACCGGGGACGCATGACGGGATGACGACATGGGTGATTCCGGTCCCGACCGTCAGCTGAAAGGTGTTTCCCCCCTCGGCCAGGCAGCGGATGCGCCACGTCGCCGAGCCGTTGCCGTCGGTGAGGGCCTGCGGGGTCCCTTCGAGGGCGAGGCCGGACCCCGGAATCAGGGCCAGCAGCACACCCGGGCGCGGCGCGATCGCCAGCCGGCCCTGGTCGTCGACCCGCCCGGTCCCGACCTGGATGGTGAGCGTGGCCGGCAGGTCCACCTTGGGCGGGTTCGGGTTCACGGTGGCGGTGATCCGCTCCCCCCCGGCCGCCGGCATCGTCAGGTCGAGCACCTTGCGCTCGTTGGCGCCCATGAAGAAGGCCTCGATCGGCGACGATGCGAAGTCGGGCGGCTTGAACGCCCGCACCCGGTAGGAGCCGCCCAGAATGGTGGCGACCGCGTACGAGCCACCGCCGGAGGTAACGACCTCGGTGCTCACGACGGCCGTGCCGACAAGGCGCTCCACCCGCACCGTGGCGCCGTCGATTCCGCCTGCATTCCCGCGCACGGTGCCCACGATGCTGGCGTCGCCCGGGCCCATAGCCAGCAAGGTGCTCGAGGTCGTCGTCGGCTTCAGGGTGGTGGCCGTCGTGGTCGGCTGCGCCGTCGTCGGGACCGCGGTGGTCGCCGGCGTCGTCGTGGTGGTGGTCTCGGCCACCACCGTCTCCTCCGGCGCCGCAGCAGGGTTGCCGTCACTACAGGCGGCGGCCAACAAAGCCAGGAGGACGACGAAGAGGCGACGCACGCTCAAGGCACCAGCGGCAGGGCCTCGACGCGGGCCAGCGACGAGCCGCCATCCCACTCCACGACGGCCTCCGCCGGCGGCTCGACGGCCCGGCGCACGTACGCCAGGGCGACCGTGGCGTCGAGACCGGGCGAGAACGCCACGCTGGTCAGCTCCCCCACCACCTTGGCGTCGACCTGGACCGTGGCCCCCACCGGCGCCGGCCCTGCCTCGAGCACGAGACCACGGAGGCGGCGGGGGACGTTGCCGCCCCGGGAGTCGATCCGCGCCACCAGCTCCTGGCCGGTGTAGCAGCCCTTGGTGAAGCTAACCGACAGGTCGACCACGCCGGCCTCGGCCGGGATGGTGCCCTCGTCGAGCTCGCGACCCATGACGGGGATCCCGGCCTCGATGCGGACCGCCTCGTAGGCGTCCATCCCGCACTCGGTCACGCCGGCGGGCGCCGCCGGCGATTCGCCCACCAGATCCCTGCCGGGCAGGCCGGGCCAGTCGGCAACCACCCCGTCAGGAACGAGCTCATGGGCCTTCGGGCCCCGCACGGCGAGGCACCGCCAGGCCAGCGGCTCGAGATCGCACTTCACCCGCAGCTTGAACCGGTTGAGGCGCTCGATGACCGCGGGCCCGAAGCCGGCGTCGGTCTCCAGGACGAACTCCTCCTCGCCCACCCGCAGCACCCGCAGGAAGGCCGTCACCTTGCCCTGGGGCTGGAGCAGCAGCGCCCAGGTCGACGCGCCCGGCGCCAGGCCAGCCACGTTCTGGGACAGCTGGCCCTGCAGGAACGTCGTCACATCGGGGCCGGTGGCCCGCACGAAGTCGCGGGGCAACCCGACGGCGCCGGCGGACTCGCGGAAGGCTCGGTACTCGGTCATGGCGCTTGGACTACTCCTGAATCGGTCGGCACGCTGCCTTCCTGGTCGCTGCGGGCCTCCGCTTCGCTCCGGTCTCTCATGCGGCGGGCCGCTGGAACGGCAGCCAAGAGCGCGGCGGCCTTGTTGCGACACTCCTCGTCCTCGGCCTTGGGGTCGCTGTCCGCGACGATACCGGCGCCGGCCTGGACCGAGGCCCGCCCGTCGCCGGTCACGAACATGGTGCGGATGGCGATGGCGGTGTCGAGGTTGCCGGAGAAGTCCAGGTAGCCGACGACGCCGGCGTAGGGGCCGCGCTTGGTCGGCTCGAGCGAGTCGATGATCTCCATGGCCCGGACCTTGGGCGCGCCCGAGACGGTGCCGGCGGGCAGGGTGGCCCGCAGGACGTCGATCGGGCCCTTCCCCGGCTTCAGCCCACCCGAGACCTGCGACGTGAGGTGCATCACGTGGCTGTAGCGCTCCAGGGTCATCAGCTCATCGACCGTCTCGGTCCCGAAGCGCACTACCCGACCCACGTCGTTGCGGGCCAAGTCCACCAGCATGATGTGCTCGGCAACCTCCTTGGGGTGCTCGATCAGCTCGCCGGCCAGCCGGCGGTCCTCCTCCGGCGTGCGCCCCCGCCGGCGGGTGCCGGCGATGGGCCGGGAGACCACCTTGTTGTCCCGCAGCTGGACCATGGGCTCGGGCGACGACCCGACCACCGTCACCTGGGGGTGGCGCAGAAAGTACATGTACGGGCTGGGGTTGACCTGGCGCAGGACCCGGTACACATCGAAGGGGTCGGCGTCGAGGTCGAGGTCAAAGCGCTGGGAGAGGACGACCTGGAAGATGTCGCCGGCGAGGATGTGCTCCTTTGCCACCTCCACCGCCTCGCAGTACGCCCGGGTGCCCACCGTCGAGCGGACCTCGGGCAGGGGGTCAGAGGGGTCGGGGGGCACGGCGGGCCGGTAGGCCAAAGGCCGGCCGAGGTCGGCCGCAGAGGCGTCGAGGCGGGACGCGGCGAGGTCGTAGGCCAGGTCCAGTTCGGCCGGCGCCGCGTCCGGCCCGATGAGCACGTTCTCGATCAGGCACACCCGCTGGCGCCAGTGGTCGAAGGCGGCAAGGTGGCCGATCACCGACAGGATCGCATCCGGGAGGCCGAGGTCGTCGGGAGGTGGCGAGGGCAGGCGCTCGACCTCGCGCACCACGTCGTAGCCGAGGAACCCAACCACGCCGCCGTGTAGGGGCGGCAAGTCCGGGAGGACGGGCGAGCGGTACACCGACAGCAGCCCCTCCAGCGCTCCCAGCACGCCGCGGTTGAGCGGCACGCCGGCGGGCAACCTCCCGTCGACATGGATCACCCCACCCCGCGCCACCAGCACCAGCGACGGGTCGCGCCCGACGAAGGAGAAGCGGCCCCAGGTATCGCCGTTCTCCACCGACTCGAGCAGGAACCCGCTCCCCGCGGGGCCGACCAGCTTCAAGAACGCCGAGACGGGTGTCTCCAGGTCGGCGACGACCTCCCGCCACACCGGCACGACGGTGTGAGCCGCCGCCAGCGCGTGGAAGTCTGCCCTACTCGGTTGCACCGTGTCCGATGGGCGCTGCGCTCCTCCGCTCCGCTTCGGTGCTCGCGCCGTGTCCGATGGGCGCTGCGCTCCTCCGCTCCGCTTCGGTGCTCGCGCCGAAGGTCCGGTAGAAACAGCTCCGCTCGCCGGTGTGGCACGCGCCCCGCCCCTCCTGCTCGACGACGAGCAAAAGCGTGTCACCGTCGCAGTCGTAGTAGGCCTCCCGGACGAACTGGCGGTCGCCGGAGGTCTCGCCCTTGCACCAGTACTCCTGGCGGGACCTGCTCCAGAACCAGGTCCGGCCCGTCTCGAGGGTGCGCCGCAGGGAGGCGGCGTTCATCCACGCCATCATCAGAACCTGGCCGGTGCCCTGCTCCTGCACGATTGCCGGCACCAGGCCCTCGGAATTGAAGGTGACGTTGGCGATATCCGCCTCACTGGCAGCGATAGGAGTGGCGATCGGCACCTTCCCAGCCTACAAGTAGAGGCCGGTGCCACCTTCGATGCGCTCCGAGGCCACGGCGTGGATGTCGCGCTCGCGCAGGATGATGTAGTCGTCGCCCCTGACCTCCACCTCGTAGCGGTCCTCGGGGTTGAATAACACCGAGTCACCGGGCTCGATGTTGCGCACCTGCGGGCCGATGGCCACCACCTCGGCCCACGCCAGGCGCTTGGAGACCTGGGCGGTGGCGGGGATAAGGATCCCGCCCCGGCTGGCCCGCTCCCCCTCGAGCTGGGGGATCTGCACCAGCAACCGGTCGGCCAGCATGGTGATCGGCTGCTTGTTGCTCATGAGACCAGTGTCTCGTAGAGCGCGACGGTACGTGCCGCCACCGCCGGCCACCCGAAGTGCTCGATGGCCCGCCGCCGGCCGGCCCGGCCCATCGCCTCGGCCCGGGTCGGCTCCGCGAGCACGGCGTTGATCCGGTCGGCGAGTGCGGCGGCGAAGGTGGCCGGATCCGGCACGTAGGGCACGAGGTGGCCCGTGACGTCCTCGACCACGATCTCGGGGATCCCGCCCACCGCACTGGCGACGACCGCCGTCTCACACGCCATGGCCTCCAGGTTGGTCAGCCCGAAGGGCTCGTAGACCGAGGGACAGACGAAAACCGATGCCGCCGTGAGGATCTGGCTCAGCTCGGTGCGCGACAGCATCTCCTCGATCCAGACCACCCCGCCCCGGCGGGCGGCAACCGCTGCCGCCAGCCCGCGCATCTCCTCGCCGATCTCGGGCGTGTCCGGGGCGCCGGCGCACAGCACCACCTGAGCGGCGGGGTCGATCAGCTCGGCCGCGGCCAGGGCGTGCTCCACGCCCTTCTGGCGGGTGATCCGGCCCACGAAGGCCACCGACGGGCGCTCCGGGTCGATGCCCAGCCGGGCCAGGACGCCGGTGTCGGGGGTCGGCCGCCAGGCGTCGGTGTCGATCCCGTTGTGGATCACCACCACTCGGTCGGGGTCCACCGCCGGGTAGGTCGACAGGATGTCGGCCCGCATCCCCGCCGAGACGGCGATGATGGCGGCGGCGCCGTGCATGGCGGTTCGCTCGCAGAACAGCGAGAGCTCGTACCCCCCGCCGAGCTGCTCCCGCTTCCACGGCCGCAGGGGCTCGAGGCTGTGAGCGGTCATCACGTGCGGGATGCCGTGGAGGAGGCCGCCCAGGTGGCCACCGAGGTTGGCGTACCAGGTGTGGCTGTGCACCACGCCGGCGCCCCGGCATCCCGCGGCCATCACCAGGTCGACCGACATCGACCGCAGCGCGGCCTCGGCGGCCCGGTCCGACGGTATCGCCGGCCACGGCTGGTAGGCCCGCACGCCGGGGGCGTCGCGGGGCGCGCCGAAGCACTGGACCTCGACGTCGACCAGCTTCATGAGCTGGGAGACCAGGTGGGTGACGTGGACCCCGGCCCCGCCGTAGATCTCCGGCGGGTACTCGCGGGTCAGAAGGCTGACCCTCAAGGGTTGGTGATCACGTGTCCTTTGCCCAGCACGGTGATCCCGTTGGGCGACAGGGTGAACCGGCGACGGTCGGCCTCCAGGTCACAGCCGATGCGTGCTCCCGGCGGGATCACCACGTGCTTGTCGATGATGGACCGGCGCACGATGGCTCCGTCGCCGACCACCACGTCGTGCATGAGGACAGAGTCCTCGATCAGGGCGTGGGAATCCACGATGCACCCCGGCGAGAGCACCGAGTTCCGCACCGCGGCGCCGGAGATGATGCAGCCCGTGCTCACCAGGGAGTTGTGGGCCCGACCGGTGCGGCCGCCGTCCTCGAGCACGAACTTGGCCGGCGGGAGCTGGGGCACGGAGGTGTAGATCGGCCACTTCCGGTTGTAGAGGTTGAACACCGGATAGACCGACACGAGGTCGCGGTGGGCGTCGTAGTAGCTGTCGAGGGTCCCGACGTCGCGCCAGTAGGCCCGGTCACGCTCGGTGGCGCCGGGGACCTCGTTGGAGTTGAAGTCGTAGACGTGGGCCTCGCCGGCCTTCACCATTGCCGGGATGATGTCGCCGCCGATGTCGTGGCGGGACTCCTCGTCCTTGGCGTCGTCGGTGACCGCCTCGACCAGCGTCTTCGCGGTGAAGACGTAGTTGCCCATGGAGGCGAAGACCTCCTCGGGCGAGTCCGGCAGGCCCGGCGGGTCCTCTGGCTTCTCGAGGAAGGCCTCGATCTTGGTGCCGACGCCGGGGTCGATCACACCGAACTCCGATGCCTGGGAGCGAGGGGCCCGGATGCCGGCGACGGTCACGCCGGCACCGGAGTCGATGTGGGCCTCCACCATCTGGCGGGGGTCCATGCGGTAGATGTGGTCGGCGCCGAAGACGCAGATGTAGTCGGGCCGGTCGTCGCCGATGAGGTTGAGGTTCTGGAAGATGGCATCGGCGGAGCCGGCGAACCACTTCGGCCCGTGGCGCATCTGGGCCGGGACCATGGTGACGTAGGTGTCGAGCAGGGTCGACAGCCGCCATGTGCGCGAGAGGTGCTGGCCCAGGCTGTGGCTCTTGTACTGGGTGAGCACCACCATGCGGAGGTAGCCGGCGTTGGCCAGGTTCGACAGGGCGAAGTCGATGAGGCGGTAGTGGCCGGCGAAGGGGACGGCGGGCTTGGCCCGGTCGGCGGTGAGTGGGAACAGCCGCTTGCCCTCGCCGCCGGCGAGCACGATCGACAGGACCCGCGGTTCAGCCATCACGGGCCCATGGTAAGTCGCCGCGATCAGGCAGGCCTGACAGGCACTCCTCGGGCGGTCAGGTGCGCCTTGGCCTCACGGATGGTGTGCTCGCCGAAGTGGAAGATCGACGCCGCCAGCACGGCGTCGGCGCCGCCGGCCAGGGCGCCGTCGGCCAGGTGGTCGAGGGTGCCGACTCCCCCACTGGCGATGACCGGGATGCCGGTGGCGTCGCACACCGCCCGGGTCATCTCCAGGTCGTAGCCGTCGCGGGTCCCGTCCCGGTCCATGGACGTGAGCAGGATCTCGCCGGCGCCGAGACGTTCGCACTCCTCGGCCCACGCCACCGCATCGAGGTCGGTGGGAGTACGCCCCCCGTGGGTGAACACCCGCCGGTTCTTGGCATCGATCGCCACAACGACACACTGGGCACCGAACTCGCCGGCCAGCTCGGCGATGAGCTGGGGCCGGTCGACGGCTGCGGTGTTGACCCCCACCTTGTCGGCGCCGGCCCGCAGCAGGGCCCGGGCGTCGTCGACGCTGCGGATGCCGCCCCCGACGGCGAAGGGGATGAACACCGTTTCGGCCGTGTGGCGAGCGACGTCGACCATGGTCTGGCGGGCGTCGGAGCTGGCGGTGATGTCGAGGAAGACCAGCTCATCGGCGCCCTCGGCGTCGTAGCGGGCGGCCAGCTCCACCGGGTCGCCGGCGTCGCGTAGGTCGACGAAGTTCACGCCCTTGACCACCCGGCCGGCGTCCACATCCAGGCACGGGATCACCCTCACCGCCCGCATGCTGCGATCGCCTCCTCCACCGTGAAGTTCCCCTCGTAGAGAGCCTTGCCCACGATGGCACCTTCGAGCCGCAGCGTGCCCAGCATTTCGAGATCGGCGAGGGAACCCACCCCGCCGGAGGCGATGACCGGGATGTCGGTGGCCTCGAGGACGGCGGCCAGGCCCTCGGTGTCGGGGCCTTCCAGGGTGCTGTCCCGGCTGATGTCGGTGACGATCACTGCGGCGACGCCGGTGCCGGCGAAGCGGGCCAGCAGGTCGAAGAGGTCGACGCCGGAACCCTCCGTCCAGCCCCGCACCGCGACGTCCCGGCCCCGGGTATCGATCCCGACAGCGACCTGATGGTGGCCGGCCAGCTCGATCACGAGCTCGGGGTGCTCGACGGCGGCCGTGCCTATGACCACCCGGTCGACACCGCACGCCAGCAGCTCCTCGGCCGACGCCTGGTCCCGCACACCACCGCTGGCCTGGACCTTGATGTCCACTGCGCCGGCGATGGCGGCGATGACCGGGCGGTTCTCGGGTGTGCCGGTGCGGGCGGCGTCGAGGTCGACCACGTGGATCCAGCGGGCGCCGGCGGCGGCGTAGGACTCGGCGATTGCTACGGGGTGTGTCCCGTAGACCGTCTCCTTGTCGAAGTCACCCTGGTACAGCCGGACGACCCGGCCGCCCCTCAGGTCAATGGCCGGGTACAGAAGCAACGAAGTTGGCCAACAAACGGAGGCCGGCGGCGCCGGACTTCTCGGGGTGGAACTGGGTGGCCCAGAGGTTGTCCCGAACGACGGCGGCGGCGACGGGGCCGCCGTAGTCGCAGGTGGCGACCACGTCGTCGGACGGCTCGGGAGCGTAGGAGTGGACGAAGTACATCCAGATCGGGTCCTGGAGGCCGGCGAGCATCGGCGTCGGCCGGTGGTCGAGGACGTTCCACTGCATCTGGGGCCGCTTGACCCCCTCGGGCAGCAGCCGGACCGTGCCCGCCAGCACGCCCATGCCCTTCACCTCCGGGGCCTCCTCGGAGCCGTCGTACAGCATCTGCATGCCGACGCAGATCCCGATGAAGGGTTTGCCGGCGTCGATGGCCTCCCTGGCCGGCTCCTCTAGTCCGCAGTCGCGGAGCGCCTCCAGGCAGCGGCCGATGTGGCCCACACCCGGCAGGACCACGCCGGCGGCCGCCCCGACGACGGCCGGATCCGCGGTCAGGACCGCCTCGGCACCGACGTGCTCGAGCGCCTTCTGGGCCGAGCGGAGGTTCCCGATCCCGTAGTCGAGGACGGCGATCACGCGCCCAGCCGTTCTGGCTGCAGTGACGGTCGGATACGACCGCCAGTGCTGCCAGTTCGCTGAACGGTCACAGGGTGCCCTTCGTGGACGGCACGCCGGTGCCCTCCACCCGGACGGCGTCGCGCAGGGCGCGGGCCACGGCCTTGAACGAGGCCTCCAGGATGTGGTGGGAGTTCTTGCCCCGCTTCAGGTCGAGGTGCAGGGTGATCAGGGCGGAGGTGGCGAAGGCCCGCCAGAACTCCTCGGCCAGCTGGGGGTCGAACGGCGGGGTGCCGAGCGCCTCGCCGCCCGGCTCGACCTCGTAGTGGAGGTAGGGCCGGCCGGACAGGTCGAGGGCGACCTCGACGAGCGCCTCGTCCAGAGGGAGCGACATCGATGCGAACCGGCGCACGCCGGCCTTGTCGCCCAGGGCCTCCCGCAGGCACTCCCCCAGGGCGATCCCGACATCCTCGACGGTGTGGTGGGCGTCGACCTGGAGGTCGCCCGTGGCGGTCAGCTCCAAGTCGAAGCCGCCGTGGCGGCCCAGCTGGTCGACCATGTGGTCGAAGAAGGGCAGGCCGGTGCTGACCTTGGTCTGGCCGGTGCCGTCGAGGTCGAGGCGGATCTCGATCGACGTCTCCTTGGTGATGCGGGAACGGGTAGCAGTTCTCAGGACAGGACCTCTTTCAGCGCGGACAAAAAGGCGTCGTCCTCGGCGGGCGTGCCGACGGTGACGCGGAGGCAGCCGTCGAGGCGGGGCCACGACGAGCAGTCGCGGACGAGGACCGAGCGCTCGACCAGGCCCTTCCACACGGTGCGCCCATCGAGCTCCCGGGGGCGGAACAGCAGGAAGTTGGCCCCCGATGGCCAGGTGTCGACCGGCAGGGCGGCCAGGGCGGCGGCCAGGCGCTCGCGCTCGGCGACCAGGGCGGCCACCCGGGCCTCCATCTCGGCCGTGAACCGCAGGGCCAAGCGGCCGGCGATCTGAGTGGCGGCGTCGAGGTGGTAGGGCAGGACGGCCCGCTCGGCGGCGGCGACGATGCCCGCCGGCGCCACCAGGTAGCCGAGCCGGCAGGCGGCCATGGACCAGGTCTTGGAGAAGGTGCGGGTGACGACCAGGGGCCGGTCTTCGGCGACCAGCGGCAGGGCGGAGGTGGGCGTGAACTGCCCGTACGCCTCGTCGACGACTACCAGGCCCGGCGCGGCGGCGAGGGCGGCCTCCACCACCTCCGTGGCGTCGATGACACCCGTGGGGTTGTTGGGCGAGCACAGGAACGTGATGGCAGGTTTGGCTTCGGTCAGCACCCGGGTGACCTCGGCGGGGTCGAGGGTGAAGTCGGCGCGCCGGCCCCCCACCGCCACGCCGGTGCCGGTGATGCGCGGGATGTGGGAGTGGAGGGCGTAGGTCGGCTCGAAGACGGCAACCGTGCGGCCGGCGCCCCCGTAAGCCAGGCACAAGGCCTGGATGACCTCGTTTGACCCGTTCCCGGCCAGGATCTGCTCCGGACCCACGCCGTGGAGCTCACCGATGGCGGTCCGCAGGGCGGTGGCCTCGCGGTCGGGGTACCGGTTGAAGGCGACGGTCGCCAACTCCTCGAGGAACGCCTCTCGCCATGCCTCCGGCGGCGGGTAGGGCGACTCGTTGGTGTTGAGGCGGACGTCGACGGTGACCTGGGCCGAGTGGTAGCCCTCCAGTGCCACAAGGTCGTCGCGAACGCCAATCACCTTGTGCGCATCCGGACTGACTCGGCGTGGGCGGCCAGCCCCTCCGCATCGGCGATGGCGGCCACGCTGGGGGCGACTCCGGCCAGGGCGTCGGCGTCGAGGGTGATGGCGTGGATGTGGCGGATGAAGTCGTCGACCCGCAGGCCGCCGGCGAAGCGGGCCGAGCCGTAGGTCGGCAGCACGTGGCTGGGCCCGGCCAGGTAGTCGCCCACCGATGCCGGCGCGTACGGGCCGAGGAACACGGCGCCGGCGTGGCGGACCAACGCCAGCAGCGACTCGGGCCTCTCGCACATGAGCTCCAGGTGCTCGGGGGCGATGAGGTTGGCCACCTCCATTGCCTGCTCCGGGCCCTCGACCACCGCGCAGTACCCGCCGGCGGCGAGGGTGGAGGTGATGTCGGCCCGCCGGGGCGAGGAGGCCACCAGCCGGGCGACGGCCTCGGTGACGGCGTCGGCCACCCTGTCGTCCCAGGTGATGAGCCAGGCCAGGCCGTCGGGCCCGTGCTCGGCCTGGACGATGACGTCGATGGCGGCCCATTCCACCGGCGTCGAGGCGTCGGCGATCACCACGACCTCCGAGGGGCCGGCGAAGGCCGACGAGACGCCGACGGCACCCTCGGCCGCCACCTCCCGCTGAGCCAGGGCCACATAGACGTTGCCCGGTCCGACGATGACGTCGACCGGCCGGATGCTCTCCGTGCCGTAGGCCATGGCGCCGATGGCCTGGGCGCCGCCGATCCGGTACACCTCGGTCACGCCGGCCAGAGCGGCGGCCGCCAGCGTCGGCGGGTCGACGGTGCCGTCGGGGCGGGGCGGGACGCAGAGGACAACCTCCTCCACGCCGGCCACGCGGGCAGGCAGGGCGGTCATCAGCACCGTCGACGGGTAGCCGGCCCGGCCGCCGGGGACGTAGACCCCGGCCCGGTCGACGGGCCGGCGCAGCTCACGGATGACGACGCCGTCTCGGACAGAGGGCGGCGAGTCGTGGAGCTGGGTGCGGTGGTAGGCGGTGATGGCGCCGTGGGCCGCCTCCAGGGCGATGCGCAGGGCCGGCGAGGTCGCCTTCAAGGCGGCCTGAAGCGCCTCCTGGGGCACCCGCAACTCGTCGAGGTCGGCCTGGTCGAAGCGCAGGGTGTACTCGCGCACCGCGTCGTCGCCTCGCTTGCGGACCTCGGCGAGGATCTCGCGCACGGCGTCGATGGGCGGGGGCCCGGAGGGGGCGGGGCGGGGCAGGCGGGAACGGAGGTCGCCGCCGGCACCCCGCAGGTCGAGGCGGCTGAGCATGGCCACGATGGTACCGGGAGCGCTACGGTGGCCCCGGTGGGATAAACCGGGGTGCGTGCCCGCCACTTCCAACGTCCCGACGCCCGAGCTGTCGTCGCTGGCCACTGCGCTCGACGACCTCACCCGGCGGGTCACCGCCATCGCCGAGAGCCTGGTCAATACCCAGGCCGACTGGGCCGCCCAGGACCTTTTCGCCGTCGAACGTTCCCTGCGCGCCGGCCACCGCCGGCTCGCCACCCTCACCGAGAAGGCGAGCCGAAAGTAGGCGCGCCGATGGCGCCCCGCCAGGAGCGGAGCGACCAATCGGCACAGTGGCGCGCCGATGGCGCCCCGCCGGGAGCGGAGCGACCCATCGGCACAGTGGCGCGCCGATGGCGCCCCGCCAGGAGCGGAGCGACCAATCGGCACAGTGGCGCGCCGATGGCGCCCCGGAGGGGCGCCATCGGGGGGCGGCCCGGGCGGCGGAACCCAGGTACCGCCAAGGGGGATCCAGGTGGCGGGAACCTGATCCCTCAGTCAGTAGAACGTACTACCTCCATCACTTTGTTCCCAAGTGGGCGGGCATTTCAACCACACCAACTTTCGGACAAAGGTAGGCCAGCACGCACGCCCCGCAACGGGGTTTGCGGGCTGGACAGACCCGCCGGCCGTGCAAAATAAGGCGCAAACTGAACGCTCCACGCTCCCCGGCGGGGACGATGGCATCGAGATCGGCCTCGACCTTCACCGGGTCGGTCTCCACCGTCAGGCCCAGCCGGCGGGAGAGCCGGCCGACGTGGGTGTCGACCGGGAGCCCGGGTAGGCCGAAGCCGACACTCCGGACGACATTCGCAGTCTTGCGCCCCACCCCCGGGATGGTGATCAGATCCTCCATCGCCGTCGGCACCCGGCCGCCGAAGCGGTCCTCCAGGGCGGCCGCCATCCCGAGCAGACTCCTGGTCTTGGCCCGAAAGAAACCGGTGGGATGGATCAGTTTTTCGACTTCCGCGGGGTCGGCGGCGGCCAGGTCACCCGGCGTCGGGTAGCGGGCGAACAGCGCCGGCGTTACCGAGTTCACGGCCTCGTCAGTTGTCTGAGCAGACATGATCGTCGCCGCCAAGAGTTGGAACGGACCGTCGTGGACCAGGGCGCACAGATCCCTGGCCGTGCCGGGGTACTGCTCGGCCAGGATCGGCAGGACGGCCTTGGCCCGGCCCTTCGGTGTTCGGGGCATCCCCATGGCGAGTGACTGTAGAGGTGGCGGGTACGGTTGCCTCGTGGCCGAACTCGAGGTCAAGCGCCAGATGGGGCGGGCCGACATCGCGGCGGTCACCGAGCTACTGGAGGTAGCGACGGAGGTCGACGGGCACCCTCCACTCGACGAGCACCAGTGGCTCGACTTGGTGAACGGCGGCCGCCACGACTTCGCCGGCCTGGTGGCGTGGGAAGCAGGCCATGACCACCCCGTAGGCTACGCCCAGATCACCCGGGAGGAATCGCACGCCCATCCGGCCACGTGGGCCCTCGAGTTCGTGGTCGACCCCCACCACCGCCGGCCCGACCTCGGCATCGCCCGAACGCTGCTCGACACCGCCATCGGCCTGGTGGCCGAGGCCGGGGGGGGCCACGTGCACATGTGGGTGCCCAAGCCGAACGACGGCTCCGACGAGCTGGCCGCCACCATCGGCCTGAACCGGGGCCGGGAGCTGTATCAGCTCCGACGGCCCCTGCCCGTCGATGAGCGGCCCACCCTCGAGATACGGCCCTTCGTACCCGGCCAGGACGAAGCCACTTGGCTGGAGGTCAACAACCGGGCCTTCCACTGGCACCCTGAGCAGGGGGGCTGGGACCTCGAGACGCTCCGCAACCGGGAGGAGCAGCCTTGGTTCGACCCCGCCGGCTTCCTCCTCCACGAGCGCGACGGCAAGCTTGCTGCCTTCTGCTGGACCAAGGTCCACGCCCGGCACGAACCGCCGCTGGGTGAGATCTACGTGGTCGCCGTCGATCCCGGCTTCCAGGGCCTCGGGCTGGGTCGGGCAATGGTGCTGGTCGGTCTCGACCACCTGGCCCGGCGAGGCCTGGCGACGGGGATGCTCTATGTCGACTCCGACAACACCGGCGCCCGCCGGCTCTACGAGGACATGGGGTTCACCATCGACCACGTCGACCGGGCGTACGTGGGCGACATCGCTCCCGGCTAGCCGAGCCCCGACACCCCGACCGCCGAGCCGATGGCGTAGGTGATGGCGGCCGGCACTGCCGAGAACAGGAGCTGGCGCCCGGCGGAGCGGCCGATCGGCCGGCCGGTGAACCTGGCCAGCGCCGTCCCGACGGCGAGGGCGGCGATCACGCTCAGGACGACGGCGGTCACCAGGGCGGCCGCGCCGGAGGCGAAGAAGTAGGGCATCAGCGGGACCGTGGCGCCCAGCGAGAAGGTCACGAACGACGACAGTGCAGCCCGCACCGGCTGGCCGAGGCTGTCGGGGTCGATGCCCAGCTCCTCCCGGGCATGGGTCTGCAAGGCCAGCTCGGGGTCGCGGCTGAGGGCGGTGGCCAGCTGCTCGGCCGTGACCTCGTCGACGCCCCTCGACCGGTAGATCTGGGCCAGCTCCCGCCGCTCTGCCTCGGGGCGGCGCCGGAGCTCCAGCCGCTCCATCTCCAGCTCCCGCTCCAGCAGCTCGGCCTGGGCGGTCATGGAGACGTACTCGCCGGCGGCCATCGACACCGCCCCGCCGATGAGGCCGGCCAAGCCGGCCAGGCGCACCAGGCCCGGACCGGTGTTGGCGCCGGCGAAGCCCAGGACGATGGCGACGTTCGACACCAACCCGTCGCTGACGCCGAAGACGGCCGCTCGGGCCGTGCCGCCCTGGACGTCGCGATGGTGCTTCTCCGGTAGGGGAGGCAACGGATCGGACATCGCCGCACCAACGTACCCTTGAGGCGTGCCCGGACGGTTCGATCTCACCTTGGAGGATCTGTCACACGTCCTCGGCGACGAGCCGGCCTACCGCACCCGGCAGGTGTGGAAGAACCTGTACCAGGGTCGCGAGCCCGAGGAGATGACCGACCTGCCGCAGGCGCTGCGGTCCCGCCTCACCGAAGACTTGGCGCCCGGCCTGCTCCCGAGTGAGACGTCGGTGAACCTCGACGGCGATACCACCAAGTGGCTGTGGACCCTGGCAGACGGCGCCAAGGTCGAGACCGTCCTCATGGCCTACCCCTCAGGTCGGGTCACCGTGTGCGTGTCCACCCAGGCGGGGTGCGCCATGGCGTGCTCGTTCTGCGCCACCGGCCAGGCCGGCTTCCAGCGCCACCTCACCGCCGGCGAGATCGTCGAGCAGGTCGTCCGGGCGGCTAGGCACATCCGCGGTGGGGCAGGGGCCCCCACCGCCGGCGGCGGGCGCGGTCCGAAGGACCCGGGTGCCCGACGCGTGAGCAACGTGGTTTTCATGGGAATGGGTGAGCCTCTGGCCAACTATCCGGCGACGTGGGCGGCGGTCGAGCGGCTCCACGGCGACGTCGGCCTCTCCGCCCGCCACCTCACCGTGTCGACCGTCGGCATCGTCCCCGGCATCCTCAAGCTGGCCGAGGAGCGCCTGCCCGTGAACCTGGCGGTCTCGCTGCACGCAGCCAACGACGAGCTGCGGGACTCCATGATCCCGATCAACCGCCGCTACCCCCTCGCTGCCGTGGTCGAGGCGTGCGAGGCATGGGTCGCCTCCCGGAACCGCCGGCTGTCGTTCGAGTGGGCCCTGATCGACGGGGTCAACGACCGCCCCTCCGACGCCGCCGAGCTGGCCGCCATCACCCGGCCGCTGGCCGCTCACGTCAACCTCATCCCCCTGAACCCGACGCCCGGCTACCTCACCCGGGGCACGCCGCCGGCCGGGGTGCGGGCCTTTCGCGACCGTCTGGCCGCCGCCGGCGTCAACGCCACCATCCGCCGCAACCGGGGCACCGACATCGCCGCAGCGTGCGGCCAGCTCGCTGCCGGGGGGCAACCACCCTTGAGGTGAGCGGTGAAGTAAGAATGACCGCCATGCAACGTCGCCGCTTCATGAACCCCGCCCAGCCCCAGACGCTGGTGATCGCGGTGTACCTCCTCTACTTCAGGGCGGCATTCCTCCTTTTCGCCCTGCTGGTGGCCGGCACCTTCCCGCCGATCTTCCTGCTGCTGTTCGGCGGAGCCGTGCTGGCCGGCTGGGGGATCGCCAACGAGTTCAAGTGGGCCTACTACCTCGGGATCGTCATGGCCTTCCTGCCGTTCATCTTCCGGTTTCTCGACTCCGGCAACCCACTGGCCGCGCCGAACCTGATCAACCTCATGTTCGAGATCGCCCTGCTTGCCCTCCTCCTGCACCCCCAGAGCCGGGACTACCAGAAGCTCTGGTTCAAGTAGATCAGGAACCTCAGGAGGAGCTGCTCGCTGTCCTGCTGCTCTCGGGCTCGGCCCCCGCTGTCGTCCAAGAAGCACCGAGATCGGCCACATTTGGACCGATGGTCAGGGTCGAGCTGGAGAGGATCGAAGCCCTCGAGTTGCTCGTAGTGACGCTGGCGCACCTCAACGATGCCGAATCGAGAGGCGAGGTGTCGCCGCGAGTTCGGCTACCTCGTGCACAGCGCTCGGCCCGGGGCACCGTTCAAGTAAGGCGCCTGTCTACCCGCCTTTCAGGAGCCTCAAACAATTTTTCTGGGGCTCTGGGCAGGACGCTGGATGGCCGGCGGAGAACTTCCTAGCCCAAGGGAGAGGGAAACCACGCTGGGCGCGCGCACAAACCACGGAGCGTGGAGGGGGCGTCGACGGTTTCTTACGTGACGCATGCTCGAACTGCAGGAACGGCCGGCGGCGGACGAATCGTCATCGGCGGGTGGCCTGGGGAAGATGTCCCGGCCGGACGAGTCCCAACCTCGTGTCCGGAAGGCACGTGAGAAGCTCTGGTCGCATTCCCAGGAGCGCCGGCTGGCCAGCGCCAACCTCGTCACCGTGGTCATCCTGATCCTGACCAGCGTGGCCGCCGCCACCGGGTTCCAGCCCCTGGAGGCTCCGGCCGCCGTCGGTCGGGCCATCGTCTCCGCCCTGGGGCTGGCGGCGCCGGCCGACGCAACAGTGAGCAAGCGCCCACCAGTCCAGGATCTGCTCCCCTACGGCAAGGGCATGTGGCTCTACGAGCCCGACAAGACCGAGGGCGGCAATGTGGCCGCCATCGTCGCCAAGGCCAAGGCCGCCGGCCTCAGCCACCTGTACGTACGGACAGGGTCGAGCTGGAGCGGCTTCTACGCCGGCGACTTCCTGGACCAGATCCTGCCGGCGGCCCATGAGGCCGACCTGATGGTCTACGGGTGGGACTTCCCCCGATTGATCAACGTGGGTGAGGACGTGCGCCGGGCCAAGGCCGCCATCGACCACCGGACGCCCGGCAAGCACCGCCTGGACGGCTTCTCCGCCGACATCGAGACCCGCAGCGAGGGCACCCACATCACCGCCGAGGCCGGCGCCGAGTACGGCCGGCTGCTACGGGCCGAGGTCGGGTCCGGCTACCCGCTCATCGCCACCGTGCCCCGGCCCTCGCCGGCCCAGAACTTCCCCTACGCCGCGGTGGTGGAGTCCTTCGACGCCATCGCCCCGATGGTCTACTGGCTCAACCGCCAGCCCGACACCGACGTGGCCGGCGCCCTGCGTGACCTGGCCCAGTTCAACAAGCCGGTGTTCCCGGTCGGCCAGGCCTACGACGGCGCCCCCGAGGGGGGCCGGGCCGGCGTGCCCCCGCCGGAGGAGCTGTGGCGCTTCATGCGCTTCGCCCAGGCCGGCGGCGCCCAGGGCGTGTCGTTCTGGTCCTGGCAGGCGGCCAACCACAAGGCGTGGCTGGCCATCACCGAGGCCGAGGAGTTCCGGGCGCCGGCGCCCTGGCAGCAGAACTGATCAGAACCGCACCTTGACGGCCGCGGCCTGCATGACGTTCTGGCCGTCGGCGGCGCTGAGCTCGGTGTAGAGGATGGCGCCGCCCGGCTTGGTCGGGGCCCGGAAGGTGACGTCGCCGGAGTAGGGGCGTTTCATGTCGCCGCCGCCGGTGACGAAGCCCTTGCCCAGCGACTGGCCGGCCAGCATGCCGTCCTCCCGGACCTGGACGTTCACCGTGCCCTCGAAGGCGTGGGCCTGGCCGGTGAGGCGCACGGGCGAGGTGATGCGGTCGAGCGGCGCCGGCGCGGTGACGGTGATGTTGAACGCCACCACCTCGGTCACCGTCCAGGGGCCCGAGGCGCCCTGGGCGCCGAGCTGGCGGACGATCACCCCGAACCGGGCCTGCGGGTTCGCCAGGGGGGTGCGGCCCTCGGCGTAGCGGGGGCCCATCGGCACCTCGACCTGGCCAGGGGCCGTCGTCCGGGACGGGAAGTCGACCGGGTTGTCCATGCCGACGTACTTGGTCATGAAGTCCCGGGCCGTGGCCACGGGGTCGCGGTAGGTGCGGTCCGTGCCGGCGGCGTAGGCGTCGAGCTCGGCCCTGGTGGCGAAGGGCCAGATCCCGGCGAAGGCGGCTGGTGCCGAGCCGGGCTGGGCCAGCACCTCCCGGTAGCTGTCGCAGGTGACGGGTTTGTCGATGACGATGCCGTTGCCGGAGAAGACGTTGACGAGCTCGCCGTTGAGGGCGAAGCGGACGCCCTTCACCGTGGGGAACTGGCCGACCGTGCAGGTGACCTGGGCCAGCCGCATGGTGAGGCTCAGGGTGCCCCCGCCGGACTCGAAGTCGCGGGACAGGTCGACCTTGGCGATGCCGGCGGCGTCGATCACCAGGTCCAGGAAGCGGGTTTCCTTGGGGACGGCGGTGGTGAACCCGTCGCGGGTCTCGGCCGCCGTCGGACCAGCCAGCAGGGCCTTCACTGCCTCGGCGCCGATGCGGGGCACGCTGGGCACGACCCGGGTGACGGGCTCCAGCTTCTCGCCTCGAGGCAGCCACACCGAGACCTGGGTGGTGCCGGCAGCAGTGGTCGCCGGCGTGGTGGCCGGCGTGTCGGTGGTGGTGACCGTGGTCTCGGGCCGCCCGGGAACGGGGCCGGCGTCGGTGGCGCCGTTGCTCCCGCACGCGGTCGCCACGATCGCCAGCACTGCCATCAGGGAAAGCATCCGTCTCATAGGACCTGATCATGGCGGGCCGTGGTCACCGCGGGGTCGCCGGCAGGTAACGGTTCGGCAACACGCCGGGGCAGGCGGAGGGTGAAGGTGGCGCCGGCGCCGGGCGGGCTGGCCACGGTGAGGTCGCCGCCGTGGAGCCGGGCGTTCTCCCGGGCGATGGCCAGGCCCAGCCCCGACCCCCGGCCGCCGGGTCGGGCGGGGTCGGCCTTGTAGAAGCGGTCGAAGACGCGGGGCAGGTGGTCCGGGGCGATGCCGGCGCCGGCGTCGGCGACGCTGACGACCACGTCGTCGGCCGTGGCGGTGACCTCGACCCGTACCGGCGAGCGCCCGTGCTCGAAGGCGTTGGCGACCAGGTTGGCGACGATGGCGTCGAGCCGGCGGGGGTCGGCGACGGTGGTGGCGCCGGCGCCGGCCGCCAGCTCGACGACCAGGCCCCGCGTCGCCACCGCCGAGCGGACGAGGGCTCCCACGTCGACCGGCTCCCAGGCCATCGGCGCGGCGCCGGCGTCGAGGCGGGAGATCTCCATCAGGTCCTCGACCAGCGTGGCCAGGCGGTGCGACTCCCGCACCAGCAGCAGGGCGGCCCGGGTGCCGGCGTCGTCGAGGCCGTCGCCGTGGGCGTCGAGGACGTCGGCCGCCGTGGTCAGCGCGGTCAGCGGTGTGCGCAGCTCGTGGCTGACGTCGGCGACGAAGCGCCGGTGGCTGGCCTCCAGCTCCCGCAGGTCGCCGACCGAGCGCTCCAGCGCCTCGGCCATGCGGTTGAAGGCATGGCCCAGGTCGGCGAACTCGTCCCGGCCCTCCTCGGGCATCCGGGTGCCGAGGAGCCCGACCTCGAGGCGGTGGGCCGCGGTGCGGGCCTGGCGGAGGGGCCGGAGCACGCCCCGGGCGGCGACGGCGCCCACCCCGGCGGAAAGGACCACGGCGGCGGCCCCGGCGGCGGCCAGCACGTTGCGCAGCACGATCAGGTCGTCCTCCTGGCCGGCCAGCGGGAAGAACAGGTAGAACGCCGGCGCCCCCTCGGGCCGGCCGCCGACCACCACGTACCGCTCCCCGGCGGCCGGCGCCCGGACCAGCCCGATACGGCCGGCGTCGACGGGCTCGGCGAGGGCGGCGGGCACCGATTCGGCCGACAGGGAGATGGACGTGGTCTCGAACCCGCCGTCTGCGCCAATCACTGCGACCACGTCGAACTCGGCCCCGCCGCGGAGCTTCAGGCGCTCCACCAGGGCCGCGACCTGGGCCCGGCTGGGCGCCGGCGGAAGGGAGGCGACTGCGTCGTCGAGCATGGCCTCGGCCTCCCGGCGGGCCACCGCCTCGGCCCGGCGGAACACGGCCTCCCGGGTGATGTAGTACGACGTCACGGCCACGCCGGCGGCGGTCAGGGCGGCCACCAGGGCGAACGCGGCCACCAGCCGGGGCCGCAGCCGGGAGACCGAGACGATCCGGGTCACGACTGTGTCGTTGCGCCGGCCTCCCGGGCCGGCGGCGGAGGAACAAGCTTGTACCCGACCCCCCGCACCGTCTGGACCAAGGTGGGGTTGGCCGGGTCCGTCTCCACCTTGCCCCGCAGGCGCTGGACACAGACGTCGACCAGGCGGGAGTCGCCCAGGTAGGAGTACTCCCAGACCCGCTCCAGCAGCAGCGCCCGGGTGAAGACCTGGCCGGGCCGGTGGGCCAGTTCCAGAAGCAGGCGTAGCTCGGTGGGGGTGAGGTGGAGGTCGACGCCGGCCTTGGTCACCGCCATCCCGCCGGGGTCGATGGTCAGGTCGCCGAAGCGCAGGACGGGCTCGGCCGGCGGGCGCTCCTGGCGGCGCAGGACAGCCTTGATCCGCGCCATCAGGACCCGGGTCTCGAACGGCTTGGTGACGTAGTCATCCGCGCCGGACTCCAGCCCGACGACGATGTCGAACGGGTCGCTGCGGGCGGTCAGCATGATGATCGGCACCTGGTCGTGGGCCCGGATGGCCCGGCACACCTCGAAGCCGTCCCTGCCGGGGAGCATGACGTCGAGCAGCACCAGGTCAGGGCGGTGCTGGCGCCAGCGCTCGATGGCCTCGTCGCCGGTGGCCGCAGTGGTGACGCGATGGCCGTCGCCCTCCAGGGCCATGCCGACCGCCTCCCGGACGGACGGGTCGTCCTCGACCAGCAGGATGGCTGCCACTCAGCTTCCTTTCGGCAGGCCGAGGACCCGCTCGGCGATGACGTTCTTCAGGATCTCGTCGGTGCCGCCGGCGATGCGGGTAGCCGGCAGCCAGAGCTGGCGGAGGGTGTGCTCGTCGGTCAGCATCGAGCCGGCGCCGCGCATGGCGTCGACCAGCTCGTCGTAGCGGCGGGAGACCCGGGCGGAGGCCAGCTTGACCAGCGCCGCCTCCGGGCCCTGCCCCCCGCTCAGGGGGCCGCTCGGGCCCTGCCCCCCGCTCAGGGGGCCGCTCGGGCCCTGCCCCCCGCTCCGGCCTAGGAGCTGGGCCGTCCGGGCGTCGATGACGAGCTGGGCGGCGAGCTGGCGGAGGACGGGGTCGGCGCAGGGCCGGAGCTCGTCGAGCAGCCGGTCGACGCCGGCGCCGGCCCGGGCGCTGCCCAGACCGAGCTGATGCCGCTCGGAGGCCAGGGCGGTCATGGCCACCGCCCACCCGCCGCCGGCGGGGCCGAGCCGGTCGGCGTCGGCGGCCTTTGAGCCGTCGAGCAGCACATCGTCAAAGGCGGAGCCGCCGGTCATCTGCCGGACGGGGCGGACGACCACCCCGGGAGCGTGCATGTCCAGCAGGAAGCAGGTGAGTCCCTCGTGCTTGGGGACGCGGGCGTCGGTCCGGGCCAGCAGGAGGCCGCGGTCGGCGTAATGGGCGCCGGAGCTCCACGTCTTGTGACCGTCGACCGTCCAGCCGCCCTCGTGGGGAGTGGCAGTGGCGGCTACCGCGGCCAGGTCGGAGCCGGCGTCGGGTTCGCTGAACATTTGGCACCAGATCTCGCCGGCGTCGAGGATGGGTGGCAGGTACCGCCGGCGCTGCTCAGCGGTGCCGTGGGCGAGGATCGCCGGCCCGGCCACCGCCTCGCCGATGAGGTTGACCGGCGGGGGTGCCCCGGCGGCGGCCAGCTCCTCGGCCCACACCGCCTGGAGGGCCATCGGCAGGTCCCGCCCGCCGTACTCCCCCGGCCACCCCAGCCCGGCCCAGCCGCCGGCGTGCAACTCGCGCTGCCAGGCTCGCCCGCGGTCGAGGTGGGCGTCGTCGCCGGCGTCGGCAAACGGGAGGGCAGGTGTCTCCACCCGGTACGGCCCCACGTGGTCCGCCAGCCACGCCCGGGCGTCGGCGCGGAACTGGTCCTCGGTCACAGTCGCCCATCCTGGCCCGTAGCGGCCAGGAACGTGTGGCTAGAGGGCGCCGCGGCGGCGGAACACCGACCAGCCGCCCGGGCCCACGGCGGCGGCGGCGATGAAGAGGACGATCGCCAGGATCACCTGCCCCTGGAGGAGCTGCACGATGCCGATGACCGCCAAGACGACGGCGATGACCCAGAGGACGGTTGCGTTCATAACCGGTGCATACCCAGTGATTGCCCGCCCCACCCGTGCGGGTAGAGAGGTACCTGTCCGCAACGAGTACCGAAAAGGAGCCACCACATGACGGATGTTCAGCAGGGCGAGCCGGTCGAGGGTGTCGACGTTCGAGACGTCGGCGAGGGCGGCGCCCGTGACCCGCAGGACCAGGAGAACCCTGACGAGGGTGCGACCATGACCGGCGCCGGCGCCGTCGCAGGGGGCAACGCCATGGACCACTGGAAGACCGCCATGCCCAACGCCGACGCCACCAAGCCCGAGACGATGCCCGAGGCGCTCGGGGGTACCGGCGAGACGGGGAACCCCAAGGAGACCAGCAACCCGGCCTAACCCGAATGCCGGCCACACCTCGGGCAGGCCACATACACCCGCGACACGGTTCGACCGCAGCCGGGGCACAGGCGAGGGCTCGCCTGGCCCCGGCGCAGTCGCGCCAGGGCCGAGAACAGCATCCCGCCGACGGCCACCGTGATCAGGATCTCGGTGAGATTCCGCACCATGGTGCCCAGTCTCTACGCTCGACGCCATGAACCGCCTCGCGGACGAGACCAGCCCGTACCTCCAGCAGCACAAGGACAACCCCGTCGACTGGTTCCCGTGGGGCGACGAGGCCTTCGAACGGGCCAGGGCCGAGGACAAGCCGATCCTGCTGTCGGTGGGCTACGCCGCCTGCCACTGGTGCCACGTCATGGCCCATGAGTCCTTCGAGGACGACGCCAGCGCCGAGGTCATGAACCGGCTGTTCGTCAACGTGAAGGTCGACCGCGAGGAGCGGCCCGACGTCGACGCCATCTACATGGAGGCGGTCCAGGCTCTCAGCGGCCACGGCGGATGGCCCATGACCGTCTTCCTGACGCCCGACGGCCGGCCGTTCTTCGGAGGCACGTACTTCCCGAAGACTGCCCGCCAGGGCCTGCCGAGCTTCATCGAGGTGTGCGAGGCGATGTCGGCGGTCTGGAAAGACCGGCGGGACGACGTGCTGACCCAGGCCTCGGAGCTGACGACGGCGCTGGGGCGGTCGTCGCAGATCGCGTCCACCGGCGAGCCCGTGCCGGGGCCAGAGGCGATGACCGCCGCCCGGAACACCCTGCTCCAGCGCTTCGACAACACCTGGGGCGGCTTCGGGCCGGCGCCCAAGTTCCCGCAGCCCGATCTGCTGGAGCTGCTGCTGCGCACCTACCTGCGGGACGCGGAGGAGGACACCCTGGGCATGGTCACCGTCACCCTCGACGCCATGGCAGCCGGCGGTATGTACGACCACCTGGGCGGCGGCTTCGCCCGCTACTCCACCGATGCCCGGTGGCTGGTGCCCCATTTCGAGAAGATGCTGACCGACCAGGGGCTGCTCATCTCCACCTACCTCCACGCCTGGCAGGTGACCGGCGAGGACCGGTTCCTCCAGGTGCTGTCTGAGACGATCGACTACGTCCGCCGTGACCTGCGCCACCCCGACGGCGGCTTCTTCTCCTCCGAGGACGCCGACTCCGAGGGCGTGGAGGGCAAGTTCTACGTGTGGTCCGAGGAGGAGATCCGCTCGCTGCTCGGCTCCTCTGCGGATGAAGCGATCGCGTGGTGGGGAGTGACCGCCGGCGGCAACTTCGAGGGCGCCAACATCCTGCACCGGCCGGTGCGAGGTGAGCTGGCCCGATCGGCGGCGGTGGAGTCAGCCCGCCGGATCCTGTTCGAGGCCCGGGCGATGCGGGTGCGGCCGGGGTTGGACGACAAGGTCCTGACCGAGTGGAACGGGCTGTTCATCGCCGCGATGGCGGAGGCGGGCGCCGCCGTGGGGCGGGAGGACTGGCTGGCCGACGCTCGGGCCGGCGCCTCCTTCCTGCTCGACAACCTGCGCCGGCCCGACGGGCGCTGGCTGCGGGCGTGGCAGGGCGGCAAGCCCGGCCGCCACCTGGCATTCGCCGCCGACTACGCCGCCGTGGTCGACGCCTTCACCCGCCTGGCCGAGGCCACCGGCGAGGCCCGGTGGATTGAAGAGGCTCGGTCGGCGGCCGACGCCATGCTCGAGCTGTTCTGGGACGACGGCGCCGGCGGCCTGTTCACCAACGGCTCCGACGCCGAGACGCTGATCACCCGGGGCAAGGATCTCATCGACAACGCGGTGCCGTCGGCCAACGGCAACGCAGCGCTGGCGTTGCTGCGGCTGGGGGCGCTGGTCGGCGAGGGCTACTACACCCAGCGGGGCGAGGACATCCTGGGCCTGCTGGCCGGTCTGATCCGCCAGCACCCGACGGCCTTCAGCCGGGCGCTGGCGGCGGTCGACCTGGTGGCCGCCGGGGTGACGGAGATTGCAGTTGTCGGTGCGGTGCCGGAACTGGCGCAGGCCGTCCAGGCCCGGTACCTGCCGAACGCGGTGTTGGCGTGGGGCGAGCCCTACCCCTCTCCCCTGTTCGAGGACCGCAAGGACGGCATGGCCTACGTGTGCCGGAATTACGCCTGCCAGGCGCCGGTGTCCGAGGTCGGCAGCCTGCTGGCCCAGCTCAGCGGCGACCTGCGCTGAACGGGAGCTCGCCGGCGGGCCGGGCCGGCGGGAGCGCCATGAGCCCGGTCGTCGCCGGCGCCACGGTGTTCTCCACGTCGGCAGCCATCCTGATCCTCGAGATCCTGGCGCTGCGGCTGCTGGCGCCCTATGTCGG
>CAYZMG010000010.1:23359-78781 GCA_964479465.1 uncultured Acidimicrobiales bacterium | reverse complement strand
CTGGAGAACGACCACCGGGTCGACTGGGCCGCCAGCCACACCACGGTGCTGGACCTGCTCGACCGGCTTTGTTCCCATCACCACGACCTCAAGACCATCGACAACTGGGCGTTGGTCGACGGGCGGGGGAAACGGGCCTTCGTGGCGCCGCGTGACCCCCGGCATCCCGGGCGGTCGGGGAGGGCGGCGTGATGCGGGGCGCCCGTCAGCCGCCGGCGCCGTGGCGCGCGACGATGCACGATGCGTCGACCGGGCGTGAGGACTTCAGAAGGGGCGAGCATGACCGATCTCGAGAATCTCTCCAGCCCGAGCGCCGGCGCCGGCGCCAAGGAGCACCTGGTCTGCATCGCCTTCGACAAGCCCAACCGGGCTACGGAGGTGCTCGTCAACCTGATGCACCTCCAGCAGGAGGGGGCGCTGCGGATCGGCGACGCGGTGATCCTGGCCAAGGACGCCAACGGCAGGGCCCAGACGGTCGAGACCGTCGACGTCACGCCGGGCAAGGGCGCCCTGATGGGCACGTGGTGGGGGCTGCTGGCCGGGCTCTTCGTGGGGCCTTTGGCCATCGTGGGTGGGGCGGCGGCCGGCGCCCTCTACGGGAAACTGGTCGACAAGGGCTTGGCCGACGACTGGGTGCGGCAGATGTCGGACTGGCTGGAGGCCGAGCGTTCGGCCCTACTGCTGCTGGTCACGGTCGAGAACAAAGGCCAGGTCCTGAAGGAGCTCAGTCGGTACGGCGGCGAACTGATCTCCACCGATGTGCCCGAGCCCCTGCGCCTGGAGCTCGAGCAGGCCCTCCGGTCCCGCGGCGTCACCGCCGTCCCCGCTTCCTCAGACGCCGGTGTCGTGCGCCCGCCCGAGGAGAGTGGTCAGCGCCCGGCCCTTGCGGAAGATGGTGATATCACCGTCGACGGAGACCTTGAGGACGACCAGCGCCGTCTCTGAAAGGGTCTTGGCCGCTGCGGTGCGGGCGCCCTCGTGCTGGCTGTCGGCGCTGCTGACGATGGCGCCGTAGGCGATCAGGGCACCGGTTCGGTCGAGGACGGTGGCGCCGTCGAGGGTGGCAAGGCGGACCAGGGTGTGCTCGTCGAGATCTGCGGCGTCGATGAGATGGTGCAGCCGGGTCTCGGGGCGCATGGCCGTCGGGTCGATGTCGTTGCGGAGGTCGTAGCGGTCCTTAGGTGACACCGTGCCGTCGAGGGCCGAGGGGTCGTCGACCACCGCCAGAATGGCGCCCCAGGGCTGGGCCGAGATCATGAACGCGGCCCGGGCCAGCAGGGCGGCGGCGGGGCCCTCGCCGATCATGTTCTCGATCGAGGCGGTCAGCTCCAGGGGAAAGGCGGTCCAGTGCTCGCCGCTGCGAACGAGAAGGGGGACGCCATCAGCGAAGGTCCAGATGCTGCGGTCGGCGCGGACGTAGAAACCGATACCGCCGAGGGCGGCGGTGGCCTCGGCCACCAGCGAGCCGCTCTCCAGGGAGTCGTCGTTGCCAGCCTCCTCGAGACGGGCGCCAGGGGCCAGGCGCTGGAACCGATGGCGCTGGAGCTCGGTTCGGGCTCGGCCCTGGAGGTCGACGACCAGTACGGCGCGCTGGCCGTCGAACAGGAGTGGCGCCCGCTTGGCCGCCCGGACGTCGCGGGGGTATCGGAACTCCAGGCGGGGGGCGTCGACCAGGACATCGGCGATCACGACGCCGTGGGTCAGCTCGTGGGATTCCACCCGGGTGCCGCTGAGCTCGATGAGGAACTGGACCGACTCGTCGATCAGGGCGGTGGGCACCGGCTTGCCGACTCGCGACGCCAAGTGGCCGGCGAGGAGCTCGGCGGCGACGGTGTCGCGCAGGGCCCGGCGCAGCGGGGCGTTCAGGGGCACGGCGCTGCTCTCGACGTGGTGGCGGAACCGGGCCGCGGCCGCCACGCCGGCCCTGGGTAGGCCGGCGAGGAGCTCGGCCAGCGACGTGGGGTGGTCGGAGTCGAGCAGGCGGGCGACGCGCTCGTGCAGGCGCACGATCACGGTGGTCTGCCAGCCGGGTGGGCCGGGCCCGGTAGCCATGGCCATCCCCGGTTCGGTGGCCGGTAGCGGGGCCGGAGCCGAGTCGGGCGCGTAGGAGAGCTCCACGGTGGCGCCGGCCAACATCTCCGAGAGCGCATCGGCCACCGCCTCGCCCACGGGGTCGTGGGGAACTGCGTCGACGCCGGAGGTGCGCTGTGTTGCTCCGTTCGTCCGCATCCGGGCCATCCTGCCAGCCCGTGACGGGCCTACGACGGCTTCCTCGCCAACTTTCCGCCGGCCAGCGCGTCCAGGTCGACCTCGTCGAGCGACTCCACCACGATGTCGGCGCCGGCGGCGACCAGCAGGGCGTGATCGTCGTGCCGGGCGATCCCCACGGCGGCCATGTCGCCCGCCTTGGCGGCCTGCACGCCGGCGGTGGCGTCCTCGAGCACCA
Organism: uncultured Acidimicrobiales bacterium; assembly: GCA_964479465.1. Classification (GTDB taxonomy): domain Bacteria; phylum Actinomycetota; class Acidimicrobiia; order Acidimicrobiales; family AC-14; genus CADCTB01. Next base: position 76,335 of record CAYZMG010000010.1, on the reverse strand, counting down.
TGGCCGCCGCCGGCGCCACTCCGAGCTCCGCCGCCGCGGTGAGGAACATCTCCGGATGGGGCTTCCCGTGCTCGAAGTCGCGCCCGGAGACATCGGCGTCGAAGAAGTCGAGCAGCGTGCACCCCGGCCCGACCGACGACGAGGAGATCCCGTGTTCCGATACGAAGGTGTCGAGGCGGATCGTGCGCAGGAACAACCCGGCGTTCTTCGACGACGAGGCGGCGGCCACGGCCAGGCCGGCGTCCTTCATGGCGATGATGAAGCGGAGGGCGTCGGCGTAGGCGGTGAAATCGCCGGCCTCGATGAGGCGCACAACCACCTCCTGCTTGCGGTCGGCGTAATCGACGGCTCGGGCGCCGGCGTCGGGCACACCGAAGTGGTCGAGGGCGGACCGGGCGCCGTTCATCCGCGGCTTGCCTGACACCAGCGCCTGGTACACCTGGGGGGTGAAGGCATCGGGCGACCACGTCGTCTCCGCCCGGATCCCGGACCACTCCGACTCCATCAGCTCACGGAGCGTGTCGCGCCAGGCTCGCTCGTGGGGCGTGTCGACCAGCACGCCGTCGACGTCGAAGATGGCCCCCTGGAACGCTGTCGTCATCCAGAGACGATAGACACTTGGACGTCGGCCGAGATCAGGAGACCAGGAATGCAGCGAATCGTGGTGGGCATCGACGGCAGCCAGGGCGCCCGCCGGGCGCTCGAGTGGGCCGTCGCTGAAGCAAAGCTCCGTGACGCCCACCTGGTGGTCGTCCACGCCTGGCTGGAGCCGGCCGCGGTCGCCGTGGGCTCGGTCGTCACCGCCGGCGGCGTGGAGCCCGAGATCTTCGAAGACGCAGCGGAGCGCACGGTGGCCGACGTGCTGGACGCGATCGACACCACCGGGCTGCCCCAGGGCATCGAGAGCCACGTGGTCTCCGGCGCGCCGGCCCGGGCCCTGCTCGACATGGCCGAGGACGCCGACCTCGTCGTGGTCGGGTCGCGCGGCCGCGGCGGCTTCACCGGGCTCCTCCTCGGCTCGGTGAGCCAGCAGGTCGCCCATCACGCAACCTGCCCGGTGGTGATCATCCCCAGCCACCGGTAGGCGCCGTGTCGGTGGGGCGGCCGGCCGAACCGTGGCTGGTCGACGCCGCCATGGTCGTCGACCAGCTGGGCACGGACCCATCGGCGGGCCTCAGCGGCGCCGAGGCCGCGGCCCGGCTGGCCCGGGTGGGGCCGAACCGCCTGGACGCCACCGCCCCGGTGCCGGCGTGGCGGAAGCTGCTGGCCCAGTTCGTCGACCCTCTTGTCTTCCTGCTGCTCGCCGCAGTCGCCATCTCGATCCTGACCTGGTTGCTCGAAGGCGCTGAAGGCGTCCCCTTCGAGGCGGTGGTGATCGCGGTGATCCTCGTCGCCAATGCCGTCCTGGGCTACGTGCAGGAGGCCCGCGCCGAGCAGGCCGTGGCCGCCCTCCAGCGCATGGCCGCCGCCTCGTCGACGGTGCTGCGCGACGGCCAGGAGCAGCGCATCCCCTCGGCGGACGTGGTGCCCGGCGATGTTCTGGTCCTGGCCGAGGGCGACGCGGTCAGCGCCGACGGCCGGTTGGTGGACGCGGCGTCACTCACCGTCGCCGAGGCGTCGCTCACCGGCGAGAGCGAACCGGTCCTCAAGGAGACCACCACGCTCGCCGGCGAGGTCGCGCTGGGCGACCGGGTGAACTTGGTCTTCAGCGGGACAGCCGTGACCCGGGGCCGGGGACGGGCCGTGGTCACCGGCACGGGCATGGCCACCGAGATCGGCCGCATTGCCGCCCTCCTGGGCCGGACAGAGCAGGAGCCCACGCCGCTCCAGACCGAGATCCGCCTGGTCGGCCGGACGCTGGGCATCGCAGTCATGGTCATCGCCCTGATCGTGATGGGCGCCATCCTGGCCACCTCGGACATCGACGGGGCGTCGGATCTGGTCGACGTGCTCCTCGTCGGCGTGTCCCTCGCCGTGGCCGCGGTGCCGGAGGGCCTTCCCGCCGTGCTCTCCGTGGTCCTCGCCCTCGGCGTGCAGCGGATGGCGGCCAAGAACGCCATCGTCAAGGAGCTGTCGTCGGTCGAGACGCTCGGGTCCGCCTCGGTGATCTGCTCGGACAAGACCGGCACCCTCACCCGCAACGAGATGACCATCCAGCGGATCGTCACCCGCTCCGGCGAGGTCGAGGTCACCGGCACCGGCTACGAGCCGGAGGGCGAGCTGCTCGCCGGCGGGCAGCCGCTCGGCGCCGGCGACCTGCGCGACGAGGTTCACATCGTCCTGTCCGGCGGCAGCCTGGCCAACGACGCCTCGCTACGGGAAGAGGACGGCCGGTGGGTGGTCATCGGAGACCCCACCGAGGCCGCGTTCCTGGTGGCCGAGCGCAAGGGTGGCTTCGACAAAGAGCGCACCACGCGCTTCCGGCGGGTCGGCGAGGTCCCCTTCACCTCGGAGCGCAAGCTCATGAGCACGCTGGAGACCGACACCTACCACGACGACCGCCTGACGGTGGTCACCAAGGGCGCTCCCGACGTGCTCCTGACCCGCTGCACCCACGAAGAGGTCGGCCATGGCGCCGTCCCCCTCGACGATGACCGCCGGAGCGCCATCCTCGCCTCCGTCGACACCCTGGCCGACGCCGCCCTTCGTACGCTCGCCGTCGCCTACCGGCCGGCGCCGGCCTCCTTGCCGGCGGGCGCCGGCGAGGAGGTGGAGCACGGCCTCACCTTCGCCGGCGTGGTGGGCATCATCGACCCACCCCGGGACGAGGCCAAGGTGGCCATCGGTCAGGCGCACCGGGCCGGCATCCGCGTCGTCATGATCACCGGCGACCATCCCCGCACCGCTGCTCGCATCGCCGGCGAGCTCGGGATCGTCGAGGCCGGCCACCCGACAATCTCCGGCGTGGAGATCGACCGCCTCGACGACGACGCCTTCCAGGAGGTGGTGAGGAATACCTCCGTGTATGCCCGGGTGGCGCCCGAGCACAAGCTGCGCATCGTCGACGCCCTGCAGGCCGAGGGCAACGTCGTGGCCATGACCGGCGACGGGGTGAACGACGCCCCGGCGCTGAAGACCGCCGACATCGGCGTGGCCATGGGCATCACGGGCACCGACGTGACGAAGGAGGCGGCGAAGATGATCCTCGCGGATGACAACTTCGCCACCATCGTCGCCGCGGTGGAGGAGGGCCGCGGCATCTTCTCGAACATCCGCAAGTTCCTGCGCTACCTGCTGTCCTCCAACGCCGGCGAGGTGCTCACCATGCTCCTGGGCGTGGTCGGCGCCGGCGCCATCGGCCTGCGCGACGCCGGCGGGGAGGTGGCCGTGCCGCTGCTGGCCACCCAGATCCTCTGGATCAACCTCCTCACCGACACCGCGCCGGCGCTGGCCATGGGGGTCGACCCGCCGCCCGATGACGTGATGGCCCGCCCTCCGCGCCGGATGACCGACCGGGTCATCGACCGGGAGATGCGGGCCGGCGTCATCTTCGTCGGGTTCGTCATGGCCGTGGTGTCACTCCTGGCCCTCGACATTGGCCTGCCGGGGGGCCTGGTCGAGGGCTCGGGCACGCTCAGCGAGGCCCGCACCCTGGCCTTCACCACCCTGGTGCTGGCCCAGCTCTTCAACTGCTTCAACGCCCGCTCCGACCGGGTGAGCGCCTTCCACCACCTGTTCACCAACCCCCTGCTCTGGGGGGCGATCACCCTCTCCCTCCTGCTCCAGGTCGCGGTGGTCTACGTGCCCTTCCTCAACGACGCGTTCGACACGACGCCCCTCGGCGCCGGCGACTGGCTGCTGTGCACCGCCCTGGCCAGCGTGGTCCTGTGGGCCGGCGAGGCCCGCAAGCTGGTTACCCGCCGGCGCTGAACCAGCCCTGGACGTCGGCGATGACGTGGGTCGAGCCCGAGTTGTTGTAGATGGACACCTTGCCGTTCTGGACCCGCACGACCACGAGGTTGGGCACGGTCTCGCCGGCCACGAAGTTCAGGTTCGAGGCCAGCGGGCGGGCGGTCCCGTTCGGGAACAGGGTCAGGTAGCTCTCGGGGCCGATGGGCTCGGTGACGGTGACGTTGAGCACGACCGAAGTGACATTGGCCGGCACGCCGGCCACCCCGGCCACGGTGAGGTCGAGGATCCCGCCCGCCGGCAGGCGGCTGGTGGCGCCGCCGGTACCCGTGCCGGTGCGGGTGTCCAGCACCCGGGTCGGGCTCAGGCCGAAGTAGCGGGAGCCGGGCGCCGGTGTGGCCGGCGCCGCGAACCAGCCCGCGACGTCGGCGATCACGTCGGTCGAGCCGAGGTTGTTGTAGATGTTCACCTTGCCGTCAGGCCCGAGTTGGGCGACGACGAGGTTCGTGGTGGCGGGCCCCTTGGTGAAGTTGAGGTTCGAGGCCAGCGGCCGCGGCGTCGCCGACGGCCAGACCGTGAGGAAGCTCTCGGGGCCGGTGGCCCGGTCGACGGTCATGTTGAGCACGACAGCCCGGGCTCCGCTCGCCGGCACGCCGCCGGCGCCGGCCACCTGGAGCTGGATGAGGCTGCCGGCCGGGACGGGGCCGACCGCCCCGCCCGTGCCGGTACCGACCCGGGTGTCGAGGAGCCGGGCCGGGTTGAGGGGCACGAATGAGGATCCGACGGCGTCGACGGCGTTGGAGTACCACCCCTGGACGTCGGCCACCACGTCGACGGTCCCGCTGTCGTTGAAGATCGACACGCTCCCGCCGTCGCCGACCCTGGCGACGACGAGGTTGGGCACCGAGATGCCGGCGGTGAAGTTGAGGTTGGACGCCAGGGGCCGGGTCGTGCCCTTGGGCCACACGGTGAGGTAGCTCTGAGGCCCGCCGGCGTTGGTCACCGTCACGTTGAGGACGACCGACGTCACGCCGGCGGCGGGCACCCCACCCACGCCGGTGACCTTGACGTCGATGCTCCCCTTGGCGCCGAGGCGGGCGATGGGTGCGCCGAGTCCGCTGCGCGTGTCGAGCACGCGGGCCGGCGTGAGCGGGTGGTAGGTGGACCCGTTGGTCACGCCCATCGCCGTGCCCACCTCATTCCTGAGCTGGGGCAGCAGAGGGGCGACCGTCTCCCCCGGGCAGGCAGTGGGAGTCAGGTCGCGATGGCCGACAATGGTCCGGATGGGCTTCCCGCCGGCCGTGATCGTGCCGTGGGGGTCGACGCCGTGGTGCGCCAGCTTCCAGGCCAGGACGTTGCGGACCGCGGTGTAGGCCGGCGAAGGAAGCGGCACGGTCGTGAACGTGCCCAGGACGGCCACGCCGGTGCTGGCGGTGTTGAACCCGGACGCGTGGGCGCCGACCACGGCGCTGGTGATGCCCCCGAAGCGGCCCTCGAAGACGTTGCCGAACTTGTCGACGAGGAAGTTGTACCCGATGTCGCACCACTTGTTGGTGTGGGTGTGGAAGTAGTAGATGGCCCGGACCAGGGCGGGCGAGTCGGACGCGTTGTAGTCGTTGGTGCCGGCCGTGTGGTGGACCGCCGCGAAGCGGACGTTGGGGGCATAGGTGGGCTGGGTGCAGCCAGGGTTGACCGAGCGGTACGACTCGTTCGCCCCCCAGGCGGAGCGGGTCACGATGGCCGGCTGGGCCGGGCCGGCGCCGGCGGGCCTGGCCCGGCCGATGCCGCCGCGCTCGGGCGGGTCCTCCGACCGCAGGGCGTGCAGCTTGAGGCCAGGCAGGCTGCCCTCCACCACCCGGACCTCGACCTGCTCCACGGCGTGACCGACCCATGCCGGGCCGGCGGTGGTCCGGTCGTGACGTTCGTGGGAGTCGGGGTCGGGGCCCTCGACCGGATCGCCCTCGAGGAGCTGCCAGTCAGACCAGCCGTCGGCCCCCTTGGCCCGGACCTCCACGGCGCCGGCCTCGGCGCCATTCCACTCGAAGCCCACGAGCTGGGTCGGGTGCCCGGTGTCGGCGATTCGCTGCCAGCCAACCTCGGCCCGGCCCGCGGCCAGCGTCTGGATCTTGTCCACGACCTCGGCCCTGATGTCGCCGCTGGCGGGCAGGGCGACGGTGCCGGTCGCCACCAGGGTGGCGACCACGACGGCCAAGGCCGTCCGGGAGAGCAGGCGCCGGGTGGACGCGAACGGGACGGGGAAGGGGCGAGCGGGCATGCAGAAATCCTCCACGCCGGGGAAGTGGCGGCCCGCCATGCTGTCACGTCGCCCGTCGCTTTTGAAACGGCGCTGGACCCGTACCCCTTCGGCCGCCGGCGACGGTCACTCAAGCACGTGACGGCCAACGTCGACAATGCAGGGGTGAGCCGTCACCGGTCGACCAGCCGCGCCCGCATCGGGCCGGACTTCGACACGGTCCTGCGGGCGGCCCAGTCGGGGGCGCCGTGGGCGCTGGAGCGGCTGTACCAGGTCCTCTCGCCCGTCGTCCTGGGCTACCTGCGCGTCCAGGGCGCGGCTGACCCGGAGGATCTGTCGAACGAGGTGTTCCTGGGCGTGTTCCAGCGGATCGGAGCCTTCGCCGGCGACGAGGACAGTTTCCGCTCCTGGGTCTTCACCATCGCCCATTCCCGCCTGATCGACGACCGCCGGCGGAGCAGCCGGCGCCCCCAGACCGTCCAGGACAACACCGATGTCCCCGTCGACCGTCCCGGCGGTGACGCAGAGCAGGACGCCCTGGAGCGCCTGAGCAGCCGGCGGGTCCAGGCGCTGTGCGAGGGGCTCGTTTCCGAGCAGCGCGACGTCCTCCTGCTGCGCCTGATGGCGGGGCTCACGATCGAGACCATCGCCGAGTCGCTGGGGAAGTCCGAGGGAGCGGTGAAGGCGCTCCAGCGCCGGGCCTGGCGAACCTGCGCAAGGCCCTCGAACGCCACCCCGTATCCCTTTGAGCGCTCCCGGCGGTGACCTGAACGAGATGCCTGTTCCCCACCTTGACGATCGAGCCCTCGAGGCCCTCCTGAGCGGAGCACCGTCCGCTCAGTCCGGTTTCGACTGGCTGGTGCCCTTCGTCGAGAACCTCGAAAAGGCCTCTCAGGAGCCAGCGCCGGTCGTGAGGCCGGCGCTGGCTCTCCTCCTGAAGGAAGGGCTTCCCCCGGTGAACGGCACCAATCCGCTCGCTACGGGCCCCGCGCCGGCCGCCATGCCGCCGGCGCCGAGCACGGAGCGACCTGTGGTACGTCCGGTTCTCCGGGGTGCTCTCGGCCGCCTCGCCGGCCTGAGCCTGGTGGCCAAGGCCGGACTCGGCTTCAGCCTCGCCGCCGCCAGCACGACCGCTGCCGGCGCCGCCGGCGTGCTCCCCGGTCCGGCGCAGCAGGCCGTGGCCAGGGTCGTGGGCGCCGCCACCCCGTTCAACTTCCCCGACAACGCGAGTGACAAGGCTGATCAGGGGCGCAATGTCAGCGCCGACGCCACCGGCGCCAGCGACGGCGAGGCCGGCGTCGACGGCAAAGCCGTCAGCGACGCAGCCAGGACCACTCCCGGCAACGGATCCACCCCCGCCGGCACGCCGCCCAACGACACGGCCGTGGGGCCGAGCGAGACGGGGGCCACCGGGCTCGACCGCGCCAACGAGACGCCCGCCGCCGGGAACGTCCCCACCTCCGTGCCCGGCCGCGGCGGGCCGCCGGCCACTCCCGGAAAGCCGACCGGCGGCCCCGAGGCCCCGAACACCCCGCCGGCCGCGAGCAACGCCCCCACGAGCATCCCGGCAGCCACGCCGGCCGGCCCGCCCGCCACGGCGTCGCCGGGGGGCACGGGACGTGGGACGGTCACCACGCCCGCCGCCGGCGGGAACGCCCGCCCGTAAGCCCGCAGTACACGGCGCGCAGCCCCCGCGCTTGTCTGCGGGGTTGCGCCCGCGTCGCCGGGCGGATGCGCAACGGTCTTGGTGACACCGAGGCGGAGAAGGCGTGCCGTGGTTATGCAACGGTCCGCCGACGGCTCCGAGCTACTCGCCCGCGTACTGACCGATCTCATCGAGGGTCAGGGCAATCTGGCCGTGGCAGTCGACCTGGGCGAGGCCATCGTCGATCCGGCCTCCGAACGAGGTTCGAGGTACATCCTGGAGAAACCGCCGATCGAAACCCACGAGGCGCTGCGGGCCCGGGGATATGGCGACCTCGTCGACGTTCCTTCCCCGGGCCTGAAGCGGCGCGCCGATCAGGCCCGCGAGCCCTGAAGGCTCGTCTGTGCCGCCAGCGTCCGTGCGGCAAGGGGCGCGGCGCTGCTTTCGCCGGCGGCGATGTCGCTCAGCACCTCGATCCCGCGGGGGCCCATGGCCGCCAACGCATCGGCCGCCAGCTCGCCGAGGTGGTGCGACGACCCCAGGAGCGTGGTTCGCAGGACCGGTAGCGCCTCCAGTGCACCCATCTCACCGAGCGCCCAGATTGCCTGGGCGCGGGTGGCGACCGGTCCGTCCTCGACACAGCTCAGGAGCGGCTGGACGGCGCGCGGCGAGCCCATGCGACCGAGCGAACGGGCGGCCCGGGCTCGCACCTCGACGGAGGGGTCGTTGTGGAGGAGATCGATTACCTCGTCGGCCGCAACGAGGGCCTGGAAGCGACCCAGCAGCTCGACGGTCAAGGCGCGCTTCGGTACCGACGGGCTGGCCAGGCCCTCGCGGAGCAGCGGGACCGGGCACTCGCGGATGGCGGCGACCGCGCCGGCCACGACGTCGACCGGAACGGGCAGGGTCCCTTCGATCGAGCCCAGGAGCGCCGGCACCGCGCTGGGGTGGCCCAGCCGCCCGAGGCCCCGGGCCGCAGCCCAGCGAACTTTGGCGTCGGGGTCCTGGAGCAGCTGCACGAGATCACGAACGGCTTCGGGCGACCCCGACTCGCCGAGGAACTCACCGGCCTCGGCACGAGCGCCGGCCCGCTTGCTCTTCGCCTGGCGGCGGGCGGCATCGACGGCGCCGAGGCGGTCGAGCACCACGCCCAGTGTCTCCCGGTCCTTGCCTCGGAGGCTCGGCAGCAGGTTCTTGGCCTGCGTTTCGAGCACCTGCTGCTGGACGGGCGTCAGCGCACCGATGGCGTCGGCGGAAAGATCGCCCTCGTCGATGGCGCGGAAGAGTAGGAGCCTGACCTCGGCCTCGACATCGGCGCCGTCCGTCTTCTTGTTCCGACTGCGGGACGACAGGACGATGGCGACGAGACCGGAGGAAGCAGCAGCCAGGGCCGCACCCGCCGCCACCGTCTCGCCGTCAATCACGTCCGGGCCTCGGACCTCGCCAGCACAGCTTCGATGCGGCTGAGCATTTCCCGGGGACTGAAGGGCTTGGCGATGTAGTCGTCGACGCCCGCGGCGAAGCCGAGCTCGACGTCGGCCTCCTGGGCGTTGGCGGTGAGAAGGATGACCGGGATGCGCGCGGTGATCGGGTTCTGGCGCAAGGCGCGGCAGACGTCGATCCCGCTCATCTTCGGCATCATCCAGTCGACGAGGATGAGGTCGGGAGCACGTCCCTCGCCGTCGCCGGCGGTCACAGCCGCCAGCCCGGCCTCACCGTCGCCCGCCACCATGGTCGAGTAGCCGGCCTGGCCAAGCTTCCAGGTGATCAGCTCCCGAATGTCTGGGTCGTCATCGACGACCAGCACGGATTTCATGGGCACAATCTCCTCCTGTTGACACAGCTCCGAGAGGTCGCGTCGGGTGCTGCACGTTCGCTCCCTAGGTAGATCGGCAGATCGGGCCTCGGACTGAAGCGAACAGTCGCATCCCGCCCACGGCGACGCGGGATACTTGGTCGCCGTGGCCAAGATACGTCCCTCCCCGGCCGTGCCCCATGCGAGCGCAGCGGAGTCGACGGGCAACGCTCTCAGCCGCCCCTTCGTCGTCGGGGCCACCATCATCCTGCTGGCGACAGCATCGGTCGCCCTGCTGGTCAGAAGGGCCGAGATCGACGCCGGCCAGGTGGTCACCTTCAGGACGGTCGCCGGCACCGGCACCGTCCTGGGCGCCTTCGGCGTCTTCGTCCTGTCCCGGGCGACCTGGCGCCAGATCGGCGACCGCGCCGCGTTGTGGGCCGGCTGCGGGGCGCTGGTGATCGGTATGGCGGCCGCATCCCGGTCCGAGCTCATCGGCGCCCTGCTCGGCGAGTGGAGCCCCGACGAGCAGTGGCTCACCGCGGTTTCCGCCGCCGGCCTAGCCGTCGCTCCGCTGCTGTTCGGCGCCGGCCTGGTGGCGCGCCTGGGTCGGCTACCCGTGAGCGCCGCATCCCTGACGGGCGGCGCAATGGCGGCCCTCGCGGCCATGGCCGTGCTCTTCCGCGCTGCGCCCGACCTGGGGGCAGCCCTCTCGGTGTCCCAACTGACGCAAGGCGAAGGCCTTGGAGGTGTCTTCGGCGGCATCGTGGTCGCCGGGGTCTGGCTGGGGCTGGCCGTCGGTTACACCGTACGGGGGCTGGGCCGGCGGTGGCTGTACACATGGGCCGGCCTCATGCTGTTCGCCCTGACGCTCTCGGCCCTGGCCGCCGGCGCCGCAGGCCCGACCAACGCCTGGGCCGTGGGCGCGGTGCTCCTCGAGTCCTTCGGGGTCCTGCTCGCCATGGTCGGGTCGCATTTCGAGCTGACCAGGGCGTACGAGAACCAGGCCCTCGAGCTCATCGACTCGGCGCTGGAAGCCGAGACCGCCGAGGTGCGGGCCCGCGTCCGCGCCGGGGCGGTCAGGGCCCAGCGCCATGACCTCGTGAACGCCATCATGGCGATCGACGGCGCAGCGATCATCCTCGAGCGTGAGTTCGACCGGCTCTCGCCCGACGACAGAGAGGTGCTGGCCGGCGTCGTCGGCTCGGGCACAGCGAGGCTGCGCCGGCTCCTGGCCCAGGACGCCACCGGAGCCACGCCGGTCTCGATGGCCGACACGGCAGCCCTGATCGCCGATGACCCGGCCTGGTCAACCCAGCTCAAGCTCGACGTGACGCCCGACCTGCTCGCAGTCGGTTCGGTTGGGGAGACGGCGGAGGCGGTCCGCCAACTGGTCGACTACGCCTCTCGGCGGTCGCGCTCGGGCTTGGTGACGCTGCGGGGCGACCGGGACGGGCGCTGGGTGGTACTACGGGTCGAGGATGACGGCCCCACGATGCCCCGCGAGCTCAGACGCACGCTGACCGACCCCGACGCCCGGCGGGAGCCCGGGCGGGAGGATGCCATGAGCGTGCAGGTGGCCGCCAGGTTGATGCGGGAGCAGGGCGGCGACCTGTGGATCGAGCCCCGACCCGGTGGTGGCACCTCATTCGGCATCTGCCTGCCGGCCGTCACGGCTGACAGCGAGGGCGAAGGTGCGGTCGACGCCTGACGACGACGCTGCCCGGATGAAGGTGCTGATCGTCGAGGACCACGAGCTCCTCGCCGGCACCATGGCTATGGCGCTGCGCCAGCAGGGCCTCGAGGTCCACGCGGCCGCGGGGCCCTCGGCGGCCGCCGTCGTCGACCTGGCCCGGAAGCTGGCCCCGGTACTGGTCCTCCTCGACCTCGACCTCGGCTCCACCCTGGGCAGCGGGTTGGATCTCATTCGCCCCCTCATCGACACCGGCGCCCGGGTGGTGATGGTGACCGGCGTCGCCGACCGGGCCCGCCTGGGCGCCTGCATCGAGGCCGGCGCCATCGGTGTGGTGAGCAAGGCCACCGAGTTCTCGGTGCTCATCGACACGGTCCGCCGGGCCATCGACGGGGCCCCGCTCATGAGCGCGGAGGAGCGCCAAGCCCTCCTCGAAGCGGCGCGCCACCGGCGGCGGGCCGACCACGACCGCCTCGCCCCCTTCGACGCCCTCAGCCCCAAGGAGCGGGCGGTGCTGGTCCACCTCCTGGCCGGCGAGTCGGCGGAGACCATTGCCGAGAAGTCCTTCGTCTCCCTCGCCACCGTCCGCAGCCACATCCGCGCCATCCTGCTCAAGCTGGGCGTGAACTCCCAGCTGGCGGCGGTCGCTCTCGCCCGCAACGCCGGCTGGCCGGCGGCGAAGGAGTAGCCCGCCGGCCACAACGGCCACCCAATTCATCAATCTTGGCGATGTCCCGGAGCCCCGAGATTCCGACCATCTACTCCAGAGGACTTCTACCTTCTGGAGAGGGGGCACCATGCAGCGACGTCGGGACGAACGAGGGGCGGCAGTGGTGGAGTTCGCCCTCATCCTGCCCATCCTCGTCCTGTTCGTCTTCGGCATCGTCGAGTTCGGCCGGGCCTACAGCGCCCGCATCGAGCTGACCGGCGCCGTACGCGAAGGTGCGAGGGCCGTAGCGCTCGGCGCAAGCATTGACGAGGCACGGGACACCACCAGGGACGGGGCGCCGGGTCTCGACCGGAACCGCATCGTGGTCACGCCGAACTCCTGCATCGGCCCCACTCCGCCACCGAACGCCATGGTGAATGCCACGTACGACTTCGAGTACACCATTCCGCTTTTCCGCACCGGGACGTGGAGACTTCGCGCCGATGGAGTCATGCGATGCGGCGGCTGACACCGCACCGACGCGACGAGAAGGGTGCGATCATCGTCCTGATGGCCGCGTTCACCGTGGTCATCGTGGGCATGGCCGCCCTGGTCGTCGACATCGGGGCCATCCACGACGAGAAGCGCCAGCTGCAGAACGGCGCCGACTCCGCTGCGCTCGACCTGGCCCAGTACATGGGCACGAACTGCCCGGCCGGAGCGCCGGCCTGCCCGCTTGCCACCCTGATTGCCCGAGCCCAGGAGTTGGCGGACAAGAACTCGCGCGACGGTGCCGCAGTCGTCACGGTCACCCCGGACTACCCGAACAAGACGGTGACGGTGGGAACGAGCACCAAGGCCGCAGGCGGCGGCGCGATCCTGCCCTACCAGTTCGGTCGGTCGGCGAGCGGGGTCAAGGGGGACACCTTCAGCGCCAAAGCAGCGGCGAGCTGGGCGGGCCTCAAGAAGGCGTCCGTCGTGCGGCTGACCATCTCCAGGTGCGAGTTCCTGGCGGCCACGGCCCCCGATGCCACGGTCTTCGAGAAGCAGATGAACATCCTGTTCCACAAGAACTCCGGCGACTGCCCGGGCGGCCCCAGCGGCGCCAACCTGCCCGGCGGGTTCGGCTGGCTGGACGACAAGACCGACGGCGACCCGAACGACTGCGTCATCACGCCGGTCGCGACCACCGACTGGAAGTCCGACACCGGCAACGCCAACCCCAACTCCTGCGACATGAAGAAGTTCCTCAACCAGGACGTGCTCATGGCCCTGTTCGACGCAGTCAGCGGCAGCGGCAACAACGGCAACTACCACGTCTACGGCTTCGCCCAGTTCCACATCACCGGGTTCACGTTCCCCTCCGGCGGCTCGGAGGGACCGCCCTGCGGCAGCAACGCATGCCTCTCCGGGTACTTCGTGCGGTTCGTCCCCATCGGCGAACTCGGTGGCCCCCCTCTGGGCAACCGCGTCGCCCTCGTCAGCTAAAGGACTCAGAACAATGATCAGACGACAGAAGCTCATCGGGATCATCGCCTCGGTGCTCCTCGCCGCGGTGGGGACGGGGCTGTTGGTGGCCTATGTCCGCAGCGCCGAGAACCGGGCCCTCAAGGGCGAGAAAACCGTCGACGTGCTGGTGGTGAGCGCTTCCATCCCCAAGGGCACAAAGGCCGAAGACATCACCCCCAGCCTGCGCATGGAGCAGATCCCGGTGAAGGTCGCCACCGCCGGCGCCCTCACCAGCACGAGCGCCCTGGCCGGCAAGGTCGCCGCCGTCGACCTGCTCCCGGGCGAGCAACTGGTGAGCACCCGCTTCACGACGGCGGCCGAGGCCCAGGGCATCGGCGCCGGCCTGCTCCAGGTCACCATCGCCCTCGATCCCGTGCGGGCCCTTGGCGGGCAGATCCGCAAGGGTGACTCCGTCGGGGTGACGGTCTCCTTCGATGAGCCCGAGACCACCCACCTCATCCTCCACAAGGTCAAGGTCACCGACGTGCGGACCGCCGACGGGATCTCCGTAACCACGCCGGCCAGCGGGCCGGCGCCGGTTGCCGGCCTCCTCATCACGCTGGCCATCGATGCCCCGGCAGTGGAGAAGGTCGTGTTCGCAGCCGAGAACGGCAAGCTGTGGCTGGCATGGGAACCCATGGAGGCCAGCGAGTCCGGCACCAAGGTCCAGACCAAGGCCGGAGTCAACCTCTGATGACGCCGGCACCCACGGTGAAGGACCCACACCGGTGAGCGGCACCGTCCTCGTCACGCCGGACGGCGAGTTCGAGGCCCAAGTCAAGCGGGCCTTCGACGGTGACCTTGACGCCGAGCGCTACTGGGACGACCACATCCCGCGCACCCAGCCTGAAACGGCGGTCCGCCAGATCGCCCAGAGCCAGCCGCAGGTCGTGGTCCTCGGGCCCGGGCTGGCCCCTCCGGTCACCATCGCCCTGGCCGAGGCATTCGACTTGCTGCACCCCGAGGTCTGCGTCGTCATCGTCGCCAAGCCCTCCACCCGGCTGTGGGAGCGGGCGCTCAGGGCCGGCGTTCGGGAGATCATCACCCCCGGCTCGGAGGACGACCACGTCCGCGAGGCACTGACCCGGGCGGGGTCGGCAGCCGCCCGCCGGCGGGCCACCAACAGCAGCATCGCCCAGCGCGAAGAGGTCCCTCGGGGTCGGGTCATCACGGTCATGTCGCCCAAGGGTGGCGCCGGAAAGACCACGGTGGCGACCAACCTCGCCACCCGCCTGGCTCTGGCGGCACCCGGCCGAGTGGCGATCATCGACCTCGACCTCCAGTTCGGCGACGTGGCCAGCGCCCTCGGCATCGGCCCTCAGGCCACCATCGCCGACGCCGCCCGGTTGGGGAACCAGCTCGACAGCACGGCCCTGAAGGTGTTCCTGGAGCCCCACCCCTCTGGCCTCTACGCCCTCGTCGGGCCGCACTTCCCGGCCGAGGCCGAGGAGGTCTCGTCCATAACCGTCGGCGAAATGATCGACATCCTCGCCGGCGAGTTCGACTACGTCGTGGTCGACACCGCCGCCGGCCTCGACGAGTACGCCCTCGCCGCCGCCGAGCGCGCCGACGACCTGGTGCTGGTCTGCGTCACCGACGTGCCCAGCGTCCGGGGACTGCGCAAGGCCTTGGACGCCCTCGACCTGCTGGGTATGACGAAGGCCCGCCGTCACCTGGTCCTGAACCGCTCCGACGACAAGGTCGGTCTTTCACCCGCCGACGTCGAGGCCACCATCGGCGTCGCCGTGGAGGCCTCGGTCCCGACATCGAGGTCCATCCAGATCGCCGTCAACCAGGGTACGCCGGTCGTGCAATCCGATCCGCGCTCCCCCGCAGGCAAGGCCATGGCCGGCCTCGCCAGCCACTTCATCGACCATGCGCCAGCCGCGCCGGCGGCCGAGCGGGGTCGGCTGTTCTCCCGAAAGGACGCCAAGTGAAGCTCAACCAGCGACTGAAGCAAGCCGGTGTCGTCCCGCCCGACGAGGCGCCCCCCGTCCCGGCTGAGCGATCGCCCCGGAAGCCGGCGCCGGCGCCCCGGACTCCGTCGCCGGCGGCGAGGTCCACCGACGCCCAGGCACCTGGGGACCCGCTCGCCGCGATCAAGCAGCGGGCCCAGGAGTCTCTTTTCACCCGCCTGGGCGGTCGCCTCTTCCGCCCCGAGATGACCGAGGAGCAGCTCCACCGCCTCGTCATCGAGGAGCTGGGGCACGTGCTCCAGGCCGACCGCGCCCCCCTCTCCCCCGCCGAGCGGCAGCGTCTGGTCGACGACATCAGCGAGGACGTCCTCGGGTACGGCCCGCTGGAGAGCTTCCTCGCCGACCCTGCGGTCAGTGAGATCATGGTCACCGGCACCAGACCCATCTACGTCGAACGGGCCGGCCGCCTCTATGCCACCGGGACGAGGTTCCTGTTCGACGACCATCTTCGCCGGGTCATCGAGCGCATCGTCGGCAAGGTCGGCCGGCGCATCGACGAGTCCTCGCCCATGGTCGACGCCCGCCTGCCCGACGGCTCCCGGGTGAACGCCGTCCTGCCTCCCCTCGCCCTCGACGGCCCCACGCTCACCATCCGCAAGTTCTCGAAGGTCCCTCTGAAAGTCGACGATCTCGTCCGGCTCAAGACGCTGACACCCAAGTTGGCCGAGCTGACCTCTTTGTGCGTGATGGGCCGGCTCAACATCCTCGTCACCGGTGGCACCGGCACCGGCAAGACGACCCTTCTCAACGTGCTGTCGTCATCGATTCCCGAGGACGAGCGCATCGTCACGATCGAGGACTCCGCCGAGCTTCAGCTCATGCAGGAGCACGTCGTCCGTCTCGAGGGTCGCCCCCCGAACATCGAGGACCGCGGCGAGGTCACCATCCGCGACCTCCTGCGCAACTCCCTTCGGATGCGACCCGACCGGATCATCGTCGGCGAAGTCCGCGGCGGCGAAGCCCTCGACATGCTCCAGGCCATGAACACCGGCCACGAGGGCTCCATGTCGACCCTGCACGCCAACACCCCGCGCGACGCTGTCTCCCGGCTCGAGACCATGGTGCTCATGGCCGGCCTGGACCTTCCGTCCCGGGCCATCAGGGAACAGATCGCCTCCGCCATCAATCTCATCGTCCACCTCAGCCGGCTGCGGGACGGGACCCGGCGGGTCACCCACCTCACCGAGGTCACCGGCATGGAGTCGGGCGTGATCACCCTGCAGGACATCTTCACCCTCGACCAGAGCGGTGACCTGGGCGAGGACGGGCTCATCCACGCATCACTCGTGCCCACCGGCATTCGGCCGGCGTTCGGCGAGAAGCTGCGCGCTGCCGGCCTTCCCATCCCGAGCCGGCTGCTCGGCGGCGACCCCGTCCGGCAGATGGGGACGCGATGACACGGTCGGGGGCCTTCGCGGCACTGGCCTTGGCCGCCGCTGTCGCCCTTGCCGGCGTCGCGCCCGCGGCCTCGGCCGACGAGGTCCTCACCGTCGTCAACACCGACGCCGGCGCCTATCCCGACATCCGGATGGTGGTCGCCGTCCCGGGCCAGGTGGGCGACCCGGGCGCGGGCGGACCGACCGTGACGGTCACCGAGGCGGGCCAGATCCGCCAGGTCCAGGTCAGCGCACTTCCCGCCGAGGAGCTCGACGTCGCCCTGGTGATCGACACCTCCGGGAGCATGATCGGCGCTCCCCTCGCGGCGGCGAAGACGGCGGCCCAGGCCTTCATCACCCAGCTCCCGGCCAGCGTGCCCGTCTCGGTGATCGGCTTCGGAGCCACGCCGGCCGTGGTCAGTCCTCGGTCGACGAACCGTGCCGGCCAGCTGGCCGCCATCCGAGCGCTCAGCGCCGGCGGCCAGACCGCCCTCTACGACGCCCTGCGCGTCGCCCTGACCCAGCTCCAGCAGCCCGGCGCCGGCGCCCGCCAGATGGCCGTCCTCCTCACCGACGGCGGCGACACCTCCAGCGCCGCAACACTCGACGCCACCGCCGAGGCCATGGCAAAGGCCAAGGTCCCGTTGTTCGCAGTCGAGCTGCGCACGAATGAGAGCAGCCCGGCGGCGCTGGTCAAGCTGACCTCCACCTCCGGCGGCCGAGTGGTCCCGGCGGCCGACCCGACGGCCCTCGCCACCGCCTTCGACGACGTCGCCGCCCAGGTCGTCCGCCAGTACACGGTCGCCTACCGGTCCGAGGCGAACGGCGCCACCGACGTCGACGTCTCCGTCGAGGCCCGCGGCGTGCGGGCGAGCACCCGCGTACGCATCGACCTTCCGGCCGCGACCGTGCCGGCTACGCCCGCCACCGTGCCTCCCGCCACCACCCCCGGCACCGCCGGCGCCGAGGCACCCCTCGGTGACTGGGCCCTGCTCGTCGGCGGCGGGCTGTGCGGGCTGGCCCTCCTTTCGGTCCTGTTGCTGTACGCCACGAACCGCACACCGAAGGCTCGCGGCGTCGCCTCCGCCCGCCGGGGGAT
The DNA here is from genome assembly GCA_964479465.1 of uncultured Acidimicrobiales bacterium. Classification (GTDB taxonomy): domain Bacteria; phylum Actinomycetota; class Acidimicrobiia; order Acidimicrobiales; family AC-14; genus CADCTB01. The sequence continues at coordinate 58,490 of CAYZMG010000010.1, read as the reverse complement.
CGACAGGGCCCGCATGACCGACCGCGCCGAGGAGGTCAGCGACGCCATCCTCCGGCGCCGGGGCGGGGTCGCCGCCGTCAGCAACATCCTGGAGCTGGCCGGACTCAACCTGCGGCCCGGCGAGCTCCTCGGCGGGATCGCCGCCGGCTCCGTCCTGATGCTCGCTGTCGGCTGGCTGCTTTTCTCACCGGTCGTCGGCCTGGTGCTGGCCGTCCTGGTCCCCGTCATCACCCGCCTCGTCGTGCGCATCCTGGCTGACCAGCGGCGCAAGAAGTTCTCCGCCCAGCTCCCCGAGACGCTTCAGCTTCTCGCCGGCAGCCTGCGCTCCGGCCACGGACTGGCTCAGGGGATCGAGACTGTGGCCCGCGAGTCCGAGTCCCCGACGGCTGACGAGTTCCGGCGCCTCACGGTCGAGACAAGATTGGGCCGGGACTTCGTGGACTCCCTGCGAGCCATGGCCGACAGGGTCGACAGCGAGGACTTCCGGTGGGTCGTGCAGGCAGTTGAGATTCAGCGCGAGGTCGGCGGGGACCTGGCCGCCATCCTCGACACCGTCGCCGGCACGGTCCGTGACCGGACCAAGATCCGGCTCCAAGTGTCCGCCCTCAGCGCCGAGGGGCGCCTTTCGGCGTGGGTGCTCATGGTGCTCCCCTTCGGTCTCGGGGCGCTCATGTCCGTCACCAACGGCGACTACATCAAGCCATTGCTCACCACCGGCACCGGGTACAAGCTGATGGCGGTCGCCGCGGTTCTCCTTACCGTCGGCGGGCTCTGGCTCCGCAAGATCGTCAAACCCATCTTCTAAGGAGCTGGCCGTGCCTCTGTACGTCGTACTCGCCGCCCTGGCGGTCAGCCTGTCCGTCCCCATCCTGTGGCACGCGGTGGCCCTCGACCGGGCGCCGTCCAAGCAGGTCAACCGCAACCTCCGCACCGGCCTGGCCGAAGGCGGTGACCTGCGGGGGCTCGTCCTCTCCCAGTCGCCCGTGGAGCGTGTGCTGAGGCCCCTGCTCCACTCGTTGGGGAGCACCGCCCGGCGCATCAGCCCGTCGGGAATGGTCGAAAGCCTCGAGCGGCGGGTCGAGCTGTCGGCGGTGGGCTGGCCCGTGGAACGGTTCCTGGTCCTGAAGTTCGGGGCCGGCGTCGGGCTCCTGACGGGCGGCCTGGTCTACGCGTCGACGTCCGGCTCATCGACCGGGCTCCTGTCGGCCCTCGCCGCCAGCATCGCCGGGTACCTCCTGCCCGATGTGGTCCTCTCCCGCCTGGCCGCCACCCGGCAACTGGCCATCACCAACTCGTTGCCGGACACCCTCGACCAGCTCACCATCTGCGTCGAGGCCGGGCTGGGCTTCGATGCGGCGATGGCCCGCATCTCCAAGTCCGGCGAGGGGCCCCTGGCCCAGGAGCTCAGCCGACTGCTCCAGGATTTCCGGGTCGGCGTGCCCCGAGGCGAGGCCCTCGACGCCCTCCTGGCCCGCACCGACGTGCCCGAGCTGCGGCAGTTCGTCCACGCCGTGATCCAGGCCGAGAAGTACGGCGTGCCTGTCTCCCGGGTCCTCCGGGCTCAGGCGACCGAGCAGCGCGAGAAGCGCCGGTTCCGGGCGGAGGAGCGGGCCATGAAGCTGCCGGTGAAGGTCATCTTCCCCCTTGTCTTCTGCATCCTGCCCGTCCTGTTCATCGTCGTCATCAGCCCCGCCTTCATCAGACTGAGCGAAGGTCTGTAGCTCGGACCACGCTGGCCTACGCTCGGGTACGAGAAGGGAGACACGCCCACATGGACCAGGACGACCACGTCGACGAGGAGATGCTCGCCGACGTACTGATGCTCATGGAGGACGAGGCGGCCGACGGCATTCTGCGAGCCTGTGACCTGTTTCGGGCCAGCGTTCCCGACCGCCTCGACGAGATCGGCGCCGCCATCACCGAGGAGCGCTTCGTCGACGCCGGCCGTGCCTCTCACAGTCTCCGCGGCAGCGCCGGCGCGTTCGGCGCCAAGCGGCTGAGCGCCCTGGGCCTGCGCCTCGAGGAGCTGTGCCGGGAGTCCGACGCCGGCAGGGCGATCGAGATCCTCGAAGAGATGCGGGAGGAGTTCCTCATCTTCCGCGACATCCTCGACGGCCGGCTCCAGCAATTCCGCTGATCGCTAGTCGAGGAGACTCGCCACCAGGGCCAGGACCACGATCAGGGGGACAGCAAGGAGCGCCACCGCGGTGAGCACCCAGAAGGGCGGGGCCAGGACCTGGGCCACCGCCCCCCAGGAGCCGGTCACGTCGCCGTAGTCCCGCACCACGCCCCAGGTCGATCGCAACGCGCCGATCACGCCGCCGGCCGGCGCCGGCGGCCGCGCCCCAGCCGGTTTCCGGCCCATGCGCCGCGCCGCCACGCCACCCAAGGTCTCCGGGAGCTCCAGCAGGCCCAGCAGGCTCATACGTACGTTGACCAGCCAGAGCGCCGGCGCCAGGCACAGGGCCAGCACCAGGACCGAGCCCGCCGTCCCCTGCCACCAGTCGGCGACGCGCTCGCCCGCCGCGAACCACCACAGTGCGATGCCGGCCGCCCCTCCGACGCCTGCGGCCCGGGTGGCGAGCCAGGCCAGCCATCGGGCAGCTCCCTCGACCCTGGCGACCAGGCCGGCGACGGCCTGCACCCGGGGGTCGGGCACTCCCGGTCTTTCAGTCACCTAGCCCTGACCGCTACCACTAGCTGGCGGGGCGCAGGGCGCGGGTCGCCTCGTCTCGACCGAGCGAGCGCAAGGCACGCAACTCGATCTGACGCACCCGCTCGCGCGAGATCCCGAGCTCGTGTCCCACTTCGGCGAGCGACCGGGGGCCCTTGCCGTCGAGACCGAAGCGCAGCCGCAGGACGTCGGCCTGATGGTGGCCCAGATGGGTGAGAAGCTCTTGGACCTCCTCGCGTTCTAGATCAGCGGCGGCGATATCGGCGGGGTCGCCGGCGGCGCGGTCGACGATGACGTCGCCCAGTTCGGAGTCGCGCTCACCGACCGGGAACGAAAGCGAGACGGTCTCCTCGGCGAGGGAGAGCAGGTCGCGGACGCGCTCGGTCGGGACATCGACCTCGGCCGCGAGCTCACCGAGCCCCGGCTCGTGGCCGAGCTCGACGCGCAGCCGGTCGCGGGTCCGGGCCAGGCCGAACACCTCGGCACGGAGGTGCGCCGGCAGCCGGATCGTCCGGTCGGCGTCTCCCAGCTCCGAAACCACCGCCTGGCGTATCCACCACGTGGCGTAGGTGGAGAACCTGTTGCCCAGCCGCCAGTCGAAGCCTTCGACAGCGCGCAACAGACCGATGTTTCCGGCCTGGATGAGATCGAGGAGGTCGACCCCGGGGCGCCGGTAACGCTTGGCGACGGAGACGACGAGCCGCAGGTTCGCCTCCACGAACCGCCGGCGGGCGCTTCGTCCGTCCGCTGTCAGGCGTGACAGATCCTGGCAATGAGCTCGTGTCGGGCAACCGCCGGCTACCAGCTGCTGCTCGGCCCGGGCCCCGTCCTCGATGGCCTGGGCCAGCCGAACCTCGTCATCCCGGTCGAGCAGATTCCGATGGCCGATCTCGCTCAGGTACACGCGAACCAGGTCGACCTCGCCGTTGTGAGCCGGGACCCGGTGCAGATCGTGAGGTGCCTCCGGTGGCGGATCAACACCCGGTGAAATCTGCTCGTCCACTGTCGCCCTCCCTTCGAAAGAGATATGCGACCTCCTGAGCTAGTGAACCATTTCTCAAGCCTCCAATGGTGCCATTCGGGCCATTCGGGACCAACGACCTGCGAGAAAGGGACCTTCGGCCGGCGGCAAGCCGGTTGCTCAGGTCTGAATGTCACGCCGGCGGAACGCGACGCCGCCAACGGCGGCCAGGGCCGCGGCCAGGGCGCTGAGGGCGACGATGGGAGCAAGAGAGAATCCGGCCGCGGGAAGCCTCGGCACATGCTGGAAGGGCGAAAGATCCTGGGCCCAGTCCGGCAGCGACAGCAGGGGCCCGAAGAAGCCGACGACGAAGCAGAGGGCCAGGGCTGCCCACACCGCCGAGGCAAGGCCGGTCCGCAGGCCGTACAGGGACATCGCGAGGCCGGCGAGGACCAGCACGGCCGGCGTGTAGGCGAGGGCGCCGCCCATGAGCCGGGGAATGTCGCCGGCATCGCCGGCGACGAAGGCATAGCTGATCCCGGTCCCTAATCCTGCGGCGGCGAGTACCAGGATGGAGCCGACGGCGGTGACCCCGAGATGCGACGCCGCCCACCGCCACCGTGAGACACCGGTGGCGAGGAGCGGCTCGGCCCGGCCGGCCCGCTCCTCGCTGCGGAGCCGCAAGGCGGCCTGCACCGTGAACCCGGCCGTAATGAGGGCGAGCACCAGCAAGCAGGTGGCCAGGAAGGCGTCGACGATCGAACCGCCGCCCTGGGCGATCAGGTCGGAGATCGTCTGGTTGTCGCCGATGAGGTCCTCGACGTCGCCGGCGACCGATCCGTAGGCCAGTCCGCCGAGGAACAGGCCGGCGGCCCAGCCGGTGAGGGCGCCGCGATGGAGACGAGCGGCCAGGCCGAGGGGCCGGCTCATCAGCTCCGTCCCCCGGGCCGGCCCCGGCGACGGTTGGATCACGCCGGCGCCGAGGTCACGGCGGCTGCTGATGGCGAAGGCGCCGGCGGTCAGGGCCGCGGTGGCAGCCAGGAGCAGCGCCGCCGGCCACCAGCGCTCACCGGCGAACGGGCGCAGTGCCTGGCCCCACCCGATCGGCGAGAACCAGGACAGCACGCCGTTGCCGATATCGCCGATCCCGCGGAGGACAAACGAAGCCCCCAGCGCCGCGCCGGCCAGGCCGGAAGCGAAGCGGGCGCTGACCGTTACCTGAGAGGAGACGGCGGCGACGGCGGCGAAACACAGCCCGACGCCGCCGATGCCGGCGCCGAGGGCGATCGAGCCGCCGGCGCCGAGGCCGGCGCCGACCAACGCGAGAGCGACCAACACCCCGAGTAGGACATCGGCGGCGAGGGCGATGGCGAGGGCCGCGGTCACGGGCGCATGCCGGCCCACGACCGTCGACCGCAGCAGCTCGACCCTGCCCGCCTCCTCGTCGCCACGGACGTTACGGGATACCAGGAGCAGGCTCATGAGCGCAGCGAGGACCATGGCGAAGGCAGATATCTCGAAGCTCGTGCGGCCGCCCACGGTGTCCAGTGCCAGTGGCGGTCCGGCCATGGCGATAAACGCGGCGTTGTCCTCGACCAGCCGGGCGGCGGCGGCCAGTTCCGCCGGGTCGCGATACAGATTGATGATGCTCACGGCCTGCAGGTAGACGAGGCCGGCGATCGTGGTGATCCAAATGATCAGCCGTACCCGGTCCCGGCGCAGGATCAGCCGGCACAGGCCTCCGCTGCCCGTCAGGTCGTTCACCCCCCCGGCTCCAGGGCGGGGAGCGACTCGCCGTACTGGCGCAGGAAGAGCTCCTCGAGAGTCGGCGGGTGGCTGGTGAGGCTCTCGATGCCGGACTCCACGAGTCGCCGGAGGACGTCACCGAGCTGGGCGGAGTCGACATCGAAGCGAACCGTGCGCTGGTCGACATCGAAGTTGTGGACCCCGGCCACTCCGGCCAGCCCGTCGACCGGACGGGACGTCTCGGCCACGATGGAGGTGCGGGTCAGGTGGCGCAACTCGCTCAGGGTCCCGGACTCGACGGTGCGTCCGGCCCTGATGATGCTGACCCGGTCGCAGAGCGCCTCCACCTCGGCGAGGATGTGGCTCGACAGCAGCACGGTGCCGCCCGCGGCCGCCGCCTCGGTGACGCACCGCTGGAACTCCGCTTCCATCAGCGGGTCCAAGCCCGACGTCGGCTCGTCCATCAGGTACAGCTCCACGTCGCTCGCCAGGGCCGCGACCAGCGCGACCTTCTGGCGGTTGCCCTTGGAGTACGTGCGCGCCTTCTTCGTGGGATCGAGCTCGAAGCGCTCGAGCAGGTCAGCCCGGCGCCGGTCGTCCAGGCCGCCCCGCAGGCGGCCGAGCAGGTCGATGATCTCGCCTCCGGACAGGTTGGGCCACAGGTCCACGTCACCCGGCACGTAGGCCAGGCGCCGGTGCAGGGGCACAGCGTCGCGCCAGGGATCCTGGCCGAGGACGATCGCCTCGCCGGCGTCGGCGCGGAGTAGGCCCAGGAGCACCCGGATGGTCGTCGACTTGCCCGACCCGTTCGGGCCGAGGAACCCGTGCACCTCCCCGGTCGCCACCTCGAGGTCCAGACCGTCAAGCGCCCGCGTGCTTCCGAACGTCTTGACCAGGCCGCGCACGGAGATGGCTGAGCTCATCCGACGCACGGTATCCAGGTTGGATGCCCGACTGTTGTGTCACAGGGTCGCAGCTGCGTCCCGCACACGGGCCGCGTCCTCCGGCAGGGGGTTGGCCTTCTCGACGCCGGCCACCAAGAGCCGGGCCTGCCGGCGGAGCGGCTCGGTGCGATCGCGGTCGATGATCCCGTCCTCGGCCAGATCGACGGACACCTCGGCCAGGGTCTCCACCAGAGAGGCTGCCAGGCTCGGGAGGGACACTGCGCTCTGGCGGATCTCCTCGAAAGCAAGGGCCACCATATCGGCGTAGGAAAGCTGCTCCGAGAGGACCACCAGCCTGCCGTCGACGCCGTGTATCTCCGCCGGCGGAAGATCCCGACGAAGGATCTCAAACACGATGGCACCGAGATGCACGATGCACTCGTGGGCGGTGGTCGGATCATTGATCCCCGGTGACAGCGCCCGAAGGGCGATGTCGACAATCTGCCGTATCCCGAACCCGATGTCCTGCTGCATGGTTCGGGAAATCCCCACCGCGAAGGCGCGGTTCATCCTGCGCTCGGTCGTCTCCCGGTCATCGGTCTCACCCCATACGGTGCAGAGCCGGCGACCGGGGTGCACGAACTCGCCGACCCGCACCTCCACATGCGCCACTCCGTTGGGCGGGAGAAGTTCCAAGAGCTCTCCGGGAGAGATCTGAGCGACCCACCCCGTGGAGCGGGCTCGTACCCTCAAACCCGGCGCAGGATGGGGCCGGCCCGGCGCCGCAGATCCGTCACCCTGTCCGCTCTCGGGCATCTCGCGGGCCACAGTACGGAGGGTCTCGTCCGCAACACTGCGAATGAGGTGACTGGACTGCAGCCGGTTCGCCGTGCGGCTGACGAAGCCGACGATGACGACGACGGCGGCCACGGCCAGGCCCAGGGCGACTGCCGTCGAGAGGGCGGGCACGACATCGGCGTCGTCTTCCACGGAACGCACCGCCCGCAGCACGACGAGGCTGTACGTGAACGTCCCGACCATGAAGCCGATGGAGAATTGCGCGTTGCGGTCGCGCAGGAACCCTCGAACGACACGGGGGGAGAACTGGCTCGACGCAAGCTGGACGCTGAGCCCTGTCAGCGCAAAGACGATCCCCGCCACCGTGATGATCGCTGCCGCGACGGTCCCCAGCAGCTCCCTGGCGCTCTCGACGGTAAAGCGCAGGACCGACGGCACGGACTGCAGGTCCAGCCGGCTGTCAATGGTCAGCATCCCGGCAGCCAGCGCGACACCGAGGATCACGCAGAAGCCGGGGACGAAGAACAGGCTGTTGCGAACGCCATCACTCGCGGCTCGAAGCCGGACGATCACCGGGAAGCCTGTCCGTTGGCGACACTGCCCCCGGGCGTCACCTCGCCTCCACGGAGTGCGGCCGCCAGGCTCGAGGTTGCCTGCAGGGCGATGACCTGGGATGGCATCTCGATGCCATGGGCGTCGAAGGCCGTCTTGACCGCTTCGATGGCTCGGTCCAACGTCCGGCGCATCTCGAGTTGACGAGCGTCGCACCAGAACCGTATGTCCAGATTCACCGTCGAGCTGTCGAGATCCACGAACAGTGCCTCGGGGGGCGGGTCGGCGACGACGCCCCCGACGCCGGCCAACGCTTCGATCGCGACGCGGCGGGCCGACGCCATGTCGGCCTCGTAGGCGATGCCGACCACAAAATTCTCCCGGATCGCCTGGTGTGCCGTCTGGACGTGAATGACGTCGGTGTACACCTTCGCATTCGGGATCAGGACCCGCCGCCCGTCGAAGGTGAGAATAACGGTTTCGCGGATGTTGATCTCCTCCACGGTGCCGGTGACGTCGCCCACCCTGATCTGGTCCCCGCCCCGAAACGGTTGCCGAAAGAGCAAGAGGATGCCGGCGAGAAGGTTCTGCAGGATGTCCTGGAAGGCGAAGCCGGCCGCAATCGTCAGGACGCCGGCGCCGGTGAGGACGTCGACGGGCCGCACCGACGGAAAGACGATCGTCAGCCCCAGCAGCACGCCGGCCACCGTCATGGCCGACGATGTCAGCTTGGCGAAGACGCGGGCGAAGCTGGGAGTTCTGTGCCGGACGAGTCGGCGACGCACCAGGGGCCGGAGGAGCCGGCCGGTGACCACGAACGCAACGAGAACGCCGATGGCGATCCCCACCCGGGGAAGCGATGCAACGAACGTTGCCCACGCCCCAGTCGCCGATTCTTGCAGCTCCTCCACGTCGGAGCCCTGAGCGCGACGGACTGACCCGACGATCCATCTCATCCGTCGGGACCCGCCGAGCCCGCGGGGTAGGAGAGGAGCGGAGGTGACCCCTTCCCCCATTCGGCGACGATGGGCTCAACGATCCGCCAGCACTCCTCGGCCTCGTCGCCGCGGATGGCCAGAGCGGGATTGCCGTCGAGCGCTTCCACCAGTAGGCGGGCGTAGGCCGAGAGATCCTGGGCGGCGAGCGTCAGCTGGAGCTTTGCCGGCTCGAGGCAGAAGGGGTCCCCGGCTCCGTTCAGAGCTAGGTCGAGCACCATCCGGTCGGGGTTCATCTGGAACACCAGCTGGTTGACCGGCGGTTCGCCCTCGTAGCCGAACACCGGATCCCTGGGACGCCGGAACCGGATGGTGATGTCCCTGCGGTCGGCAGCCAGGGCCTTGCCGGTACGGAGCCGGAACGGAACCCCGTGCCAGCGCTCACTGTCGACGAACAACGAGACCTCGGCAAAGGTCTCGGTCCCATGGGCAGGGTCGACGCCGGCCTCCTCCGTATAGTCCGGGAGGTGTCGATCACCGATCGCGCCGGCGCCATAGCGGGCTCTCGTCGAACCGGCTGACACCTCCGCCGGCGTCGGTCGCCGAACCGTTTGCAGCAACTCGACCTTGCGGTTCCGCAGGTCCCTCTGGTTGAGACCGTCGGGCCGCTCCATGGCCACGAGGCACAGGAGCTGCAGCAGGTGGTTCTGGATCATGTCGCGGAGCGCGCCTGTGCGGTCGTAGTACCCGGCGCGGCCCTCCAGCGCCACCGTCTCGTCCCACACGATGTCCACGCCGGCGACGTGCTCCCGGTTCCACGCGGCCTGGAAAAGGGGGTTGGCGAAGCGGACGCCGAGGATGTTCTGGACGGTCTGCTTGCCGAGGAAGTGGTCCATGCGGAACACCGCCTCTTCGGGGAAGTGGCGGTGGAGGAGCTCGTTGAGCGCCTTCGCCGAGGCGAGGTCGGTACCGAACGGCTTCTCGACGATGACCGTGCTGCCACGGGACCCGCCGATGGCCGCCAACGCTTCGATCGCCGGTCCGAAGACGCCGGGCGGAAGGGCGAGATAGGCAAGGGATCGACCGGCGTCAGGCCCGAACGCGGCGCTGAGTACAGCGGGGTCCCCGACATCACCGGCGACATAGGACAGCCGTGCGGCCAGACCAACGCGTGCGGCTGCAGGAAGGTCGGGCGCGTGACGAGCGAGCCGCTCCTCTGCATGAAGGCGGAACGTGGCCGTATCCCATGGGTCCCGGGCCACCCCCACAATCGTCAGATCATCGGGCAGGCGCCCTGCGGCAGCCAGCTCCGCGATGGCGACCAGGAGGTACCGGCCGGTGAGGTCACCCGTGGCGCCGAGGATGACGAGGCGGCGGGCCCTCATCCTTGCTCCCGCAGCGCCCGGGCGAGATTCATGCCGCTGGAAACCACCCCGACGTGGCTGAACGCCTGCGGGTAGTTGCCGAGGAACGCACCGGTCGCCGGGTCGATCTCCTCTGGAAGGAGGCCGAGCGGCCCTGCACGACGGCAGAGCGACTCATACAGAGCCATCGCGTCCTCGATGCGGCCCTGGGCGGCCAGATTGTCCACCAGCCAGAAGCTGCACAGCAAGAAGGCCCCCTCGTGGCCGGGCAGGCCGTCAGCTGACTCCTCGGGCAAATAGCGGTAGAGCAGCCCGCCGCCGGCGCCCAGCCGAGCGACGATGGCCTCCGTGGTGGCGACCATCCTGGGGTGCCCGGCGTCGACCACCCGGCGCAGGGGCAGGGCGAGAAGGCTGGCGTCGAGGCCGCCGGGCCCGAGGTGCTCGGTCAACGAACCCCGATCCTCGTCCCAGGCGAGGTCGAGGATCGCCGCCTGGATCCGCTGCGCGTCGGCGCGCCACCCGTCGACATCGCCGGGCAGACCCAGCCGCTCGGCGAGCCGGGCGCCGCGATCGAGGGCGACCTGGCACATCGCCGCCGAATACGTGAAGGGCCGGGTCGCCGTGCGTACCTCCCAGATACCGTGATCAGGTCGGCCCCAATCGACCCGCGCCTGCTCCACCAAGGATCGCAACCGGCCCCAGAGCGCCATGTTCAACTCGCCGCCGGCGGCCACCCACTGGTAGGCGCAGTCCAGTATCTCCCCGTACGCGTCGTGCTGGCGCTGGTCGGCGGCGGCATTGCCCCATCGCACGGGTGCGGAGCGGCGATACCCCTCCAGTTCGGGATCCTCTCGCTCCGTCGGCGGACAGAGACCATCGAGGGTGTAGAGCACGCGAGGAGTCCCGTCGCGTTCAATGGCGTCGAGGATCCAGCTCAGGAACCCATGGGCCTCGGCGTGCAGCCCCACGCGCCGGAAGGCGTACACAGAGAATGCGGCATCGCGCACCCATGCGTAGCGGTAGTCCCAGTTGCGGACACCACCGATGTTCTCCGGAAGGGAGGAGGTGGGTGCGGCAACCAGCGCACCGGTCTCGTTAAAGTCGAGCATCTTCAACGTGACGACCGACTGCCGTACGACAGGCTCCTGAGGACCGTCGTACACCAGCGTCTTCATCCATCGCCGCCAGCCGTCAAGGGTGGATTGGAGCAGCGCCGGCGGATCGAAGTCGCGCCGATGGCCTGTTCCAGCCCAACGCAGGATGAAGTGGGCCTGCTCGCCCTCCTGGAGATCGACCGTGGTCCGCAAGCCGTCCAGTGGAACGGTGGCCAGCAGGCGAAGGTCGAGGCCGGGATGGCGCGAAGCGCGCAGACGGAGACCCTGCCCATAGGCCTCGACGCTGGCGCCGCCCCTAGGCTCGACCTCGACCTGCAGCTGGACGGCGCCCTCGAGGACCACAACGGAGCGCAGCAGTTCACCGCGGCCGGCGGCAGTGTCCTCGCCGAGGTCGGCACCCGAGCGCAGAGTGAGGCAGTCGGTGAGCCGGACCAGCCCGGTGGAGCTGCGCAGCTCGGTGACGAGAACGCCGCTGTCCGGCTCGTAACGCTGGCGACTCTCGGTCAACCCGTGGAGCGCGATCCGGAACGCTCCACCTCTCCGGGCATCCAGCAGCGAGCAGAACAGGGGGTCCGAGTCGAAACGGGGTACGCACAGCCAGACCACGGCTCCATTACGGGTCACCAGGGCCGCCGTCGCGCCGTCGCCGATAAGGCCGACGTCTTCCAACGCCGGATAGTCGTCGACATAGTGCAGCGGGGCGAACACCGCCGAGGAGACGGGCACGCGACGGACCATCGGTCCGTCGGCCCTACCCCGTCGCGGTTCGAACTATGCGTCGCTCCGTCCCCGACCTTTCTGGGTATGACCGCCCGACAGTGAATGAACTGAGAGGCCACCTCACTCTGAGGCCTGTCCGCCGGCGCATCGCCGCAGCTCTCGAGAGATGGCTGGAGCGTCATCCACGGATGGTCGGCGTGGTCGACGTCGGACGCCACATGGCGCACGACGCCGAGGAGGACCGGGTGCCAGGACTGGCGGCAGAGGTGGCGTTCTTCGCGTTGCTCAGCGTCTTCCCGGGCCTGCTGGGGGTCGCCGCCGGCCTCGGCGCGCTCGACAGTTTGTTCGGGTCGGAAGTCGCCGAACAGGCCCAGCGCGAGGTGATCGTGGTCCTGCAGACATTTCTCACCGATCGATCGGGAGGAGTTGCAGAGGCGATCCAATCGCTGTTCGAGGGTGGCAGCGCGGGCGTGTTCACCTTCGGTGCCGCGGCGGCGCTGTGGGCCGCCTCCCGCGGCATGGCGACCATCCTGCGCACCCTCGCCCAGATCTACGAGACCGCGGAGATCCGATCCCGGCTCCGCCGGCGGATGGTGGCGCTGGGGCTGGCGGCGGCGAGCATCCTCCTGGTCATCCTCGTGCTGGCCGCGCTCGTGCTCGGCCCGCTGTTCGGAGCCGGCCACGCAATCGCCGAGTGGGTTGGCGTCGACTCCGCCTACGGAGCACTCTGGGGATGGCTCGGAATCCCGTTGGCGTTCCTGGCGCTTCTCGGTTGGGCCACGGTCGTGTTCCACTCGGTCCCGCACGCCCACATCGGCTGGCGCCCACATGTCGCCGGAGCGGCATTGACGGGCGTCCTGTGGCTGCTGGTCTCGTTCGGCTTCCGCCTCTACTTGCAGTTCTTCGGAGGAAACCCGGTGTTCGGTGTCCTGGGGGGTGCGCTCGTCGTCCTGCTGTGGCTGTACATGTTGAGCCTGTCCTTGCTCATCGGCGCCGAGCTGAATGCTGTCCTGGCCAAGAGGAGCGGGCCGGCCAGCACGGAACCTCGGGCACGGCCCGTGCAGTCAGTCTCCGGGCCGGCTTAAGCCGGCTCGTCCAGGCAGGACGTCTGCCACTCAGTCGTGAACTGTTCCGGAGGAAAGGCCGGCGCCACGCCGCGATGGCCCGGGTGAGCGGCAACCTTTTCAGACTCGGAGCGGACCCGGCGCGCCCTCCGACGGCCCACAGCAGCCGTTCGATCTGCCCTCCGGCAGGACTGGACACTGGGCCCCCTCTCGCTCGGCGTCTCCGAATTCTCCTCATCCTGTGAGTCACGTCTCAAGGTGCGAACGCCTCAATTGCGGTGGTGCATTTGCACTATCCAGCCCCTCTCCGTAGGAGACCCCGCGCCCGGTGCGGTAGTCTGTCGGCGCGGCCGTGGAGGAACGGCGGGCCGTGTCGCCTTGAGCAACGAGGGCACTTCGCCGTGAGGGAGGTGGATCCTGTTGCCCGATCGTCCGGAGTTCTCACTTGCGTTTAGTCGCGCCCTGGGCAAGGTGGTCGTGCACGTCCACGGGCCACTCGATGCGACCACCGCGCCGGACCTCGCAGCCAGGCTGGTCGACGTCATCGACAATCAAGGCAACCGCCAAGTCGTCCTCGACCTCCGAGGCATGACAAGTATCGACGCCAACGGGCTCTTCGTCCTCGCCGATGCGCTGAAGCGCATGGACGAGTACGGAGGCGAGGTGCTGCTCAGCGGCCCGACGAGAGCTGTTGACGACCAGCTCCGAGCTGTCGGTCTAGAGGAGACCTTCGGCATCACTCCGGAGTGGACCCACCCTGCTCGTGGCGGCATCGGTGCGAGCGGAAAGTGGCTGCAGAACGGCGCTCGGTAGCTAGGCCTGCTGACCAGGTTGGAGTCGGTCAGCCGACACTGCCGTTTCCTCCATCCGAAACGCCACGATCATCCCCGCCACGACACTCAGCGCGGCGATAACGAGCACGGCGGCGCGAAGGTCGAACACGTCTGCCACTACGCCACCGAGCAGCGCGCCGGCGACGTAGCCGGTGTCCCGCCACAGCCGGTAGACGCCCACGGCAGTGGCCCGCCATGCCGGGTGAGCCACGTCGCCCACTGCGGCGATGAGAGTTGGGTAGACGAGGGCGGTCCCCACCCCGATCAGCACCGAACCAACAGCCCACGGTGCGAACCCCGTTGTCCCGGCCACCAGGGCCAGCGCCGCTCCCTGCAGCACCATGCCGGAGACGATCAGCGGCTTACGGCCCACCCGATCCGACCAGGCTCCTGTGAACAGCTGTCCCACGCACCAGACGCCCGGGTACAGCGCGGCCAGGACCCCGATGGCCGGCACCGACTGGCCGTTGGCCGCGAACAGCAGCGGCAGGATGCCCCAGGCCAACCCATCGACGGCGTTGTTGACCAATCCCGCCTGGCTGACGGAGCTGAGGGTCGGGTCCCGCCATGTCGCCCGGGCAAAGATGGCGCCGAAACCGTCGTGTCCGTCCGAGCGAGCGGTTCTCGAGGCTTCGTGGTGGGCGTGGCCCTGCGTCTCCCGTACGAACAGCGTCGACAGGCCGAGGCCCAGCGCGGCGAAGGCGACGCCCAGGAAGAACGGCTCCGGGCGCAGGCCGTAGCGGCCGGCGATCGCTCCCGTCGCCAGCGCGGTCAGGGCAACGGCTCCATAGCCCGCGGCCTCGTTGAACCCCAGAGCCGTTCCCCTGCGCGCCGGCCCGACCAGGTCGATCTTCATGACGACGGTCGTCGACCAGGTCATGGCCTGGTTGATGCCGAGGAGCACGTTGGCCGCGATCACCCAACCCCAGGTGGGCGCCCACATCAGCATGAACGGCACCGGCACCCCGATCAGCCACCCGGCGACGAGCACGGGCTTGCGGCCGATGCGGTCGATGAGAGCCCCGGTAGCCAGGTTGGTCAGCGCCTTGGTGGCTCCGAAGGCGACGATGAACGTGGCGGTGGCCGTAAAGGCGGTCAGAGCAAAGACCTGTTCGGCCAAGAGCGGAAGCACGGTGCGCTCCTGGCCCACCATGCCGCCGACGAGGGCGTTGACCGCGACCAGGAGACTGAACTGGGCCAGGTTCTCTCGAAGACCCAGGCGGAGGGGTGCTTCGGCCGGAGCCTCCGCGGGCCGGGTCTTCACTCGACCAGGCGCTGACGGCGCGCTGCGGCGACGTCAGCGGGACCGCCGAGGAGCACGGCGACGTCGGTCCGACCGTGGGCGACGAGGATGCTCGCCGCGCTCATCGCCCGCTCGCCGTGGCCGCACATCACCGTGAGCAGGCCAGCCGGCAGCCCCGACACCTGCTCGGCGGTGTCCCCGAGCTCGACGCTGACGGCGTCGGGGACGTGCCCGGACGCGAACTCGCTGCGCTGGCGAACGTCGACCAAGGTGCCGGCGGCGGCGTCGGCGGAGACCAGCGGCACGGTCGCCAGCGGAAGGTCGGCCGACGCCCAGGCTCCGATGCCACCTCGAAGCTCTCCGGCCAGGCGCTCATAGCCGATGGCCAGGCACTGACGGACCAGCTCGGAGCGATCCTGGTCATGATCGGTGACGAACACAATCGTCCGTTCCCGCCCGACCAGCCACCCCAGCCAGCTCGCGAACTGCGGGCGCAGCGGGATCGACAGCGCACCGGGGATGTGGCCGGCGCCGAAGGGCTGCACCTGTCGCACGTCCACGACCACCGCCCCCTCTGCGATCTGAGCTTGAACCGCCCGGGTATCGAGCGGGGTGAGGGACGGCCATTCGCCGTAGACCCGTGGTCCTCGCCGGTTGACCTCCCGGAGCTGCAGGAAGTAGGGCGGAAAGGTGCCGAACCCGCCGAGGAGACGGGCGACGAACGTGTCCTCGTCGGGTGCGCTGAGCAGGGGGTTGGAGGACCGCTCGCGCCCGATGGTGGTCACCCGGTCCTCGCCCGGGGAAACAGAGCAGAAGGAGCCGGCGCCGTGTGTCGGGTAGACGGGGAGATCGTCCGGCAGAGTGAGGAGCTGATCCCGAATCGAACGCCACAGCGACCGCGCCAGATCCTCGGTCCGATCGGGGCTGACGAGGTCCGTTCTGGCCACGGCTCCGACGAGCAACGAGCCGCCGCTGAAGAGGGCGACCGCTCGACTGCCGTCCCGGAGGAGGTAGGCAACGTGCTCGGGCGTGTGGCCCGGGGTGGCCAAAACCTCCATGCCGAGCCCACCGACCTCCATCCGCTCGCCTGCCGCCAGCGCGTGGTGCGGGTGCTCGAGGCCGGCGGCGCCGGCGGCCACGACGCAAGCTCCCCGCGAGGCGAGCTCGCGGCTGCCGGAGACGAAATCGGCATGGAGGTGGGTCTCGGCCGCCAGTGTGACGCGCAGCCCGCGCTTGTCGGCCTCGACCAGGTACGGGGCGGGATCCCTCACCGGGTCGACCACCAGGGCGCTCCCATCCCCGAGGTCCACCAGGTAGGAGCTGTTCCCCAACCCCTCGTCGACCAGGGCCACGATCTCCGGCCCGTTCATCGGTCGGTGCCCTCGGCGACCGACAGGCCGGCCCGCTTCCATTCCGGGAAGCCATCCTCGAGGCGACGGGCCCGGTAGCCGCGGCGGCAGAGCTCACGCACGGCATCATCGGCGTACACGCAGTACGGGCCTCTGCAGTACGCGACCACCTCACCCCCCTTGGGCAGGCTCCGCAGGCTGCGCCGGAGCTCGCTGATGGGGATCGACCGGGCACCTGTGATGTGTCCGGCCCGGAACTCCGCCTCGGGTCGGACATCCAGCACGACGAGGTCGCCGCGCTCCAAGCGGGCCGCCAGCTCGTCCCGACTGATCGCCTCCAGCGCCTCTCGATCGCCGAGGTATGTCTCGGCGAGACGGTCGATCCCGGCCACATGCTCGGCGGCCACGTCTCGCAGCGCCGCCCACAGGCCGGCGACCCGATCGCTGCTCAAGCCGTAGAAGATGCGAGTCCCGTCCCGCCGGGTACTCACCAACCCCGCTCGGGCGAGGGCACGGAGGTGGTGGGAGGTGTTGGCCACCGACTGGTCGAGCTCCGCTGCCATCTCCTCGACCGAGCGCTCGCCCTGGGCCAGCACATCGACAATCTCCGCCCGCCTTCCACTCCCCAGCGCCTTGGCCACCTCGGCGAAGGCGTCGAACAGCGAGTCCTTGGCTCTCCGATCGCTCATCCCTCGATGGTGAGCCACATGGGTTCGTCTTGTCAAGTCCTCAAATGACCTCTTGAAGAACCCCGTACCGGCCGAGATCTCCTTCGTGTAGCGCGCTGCGCTGCGCTCTCTGCCGTCCCGAGATGCCGTAGCGGGTCTCGTCGCGGCCAGTACGATGGAGGTGTGAGCCAGGTGGATCCGGTCGCCGGCTCTCTCCACGATCATTGAAGCCCGAGTCACTCGATGCCCTCGGCCTGTGATCCCCTACCGGTCCTTCCCCACCATTGATCTCGGTCCGCTGTCTCTGAACACCTTCGGCGTGGCCACCGCTGCCGGCGTGCTCATTGGCTTCTATCTCCTGCAACGCCACGGTCGCCACCACGGCCTGGATGTCGCGTCGCTGTCGGGCCTGGCCACCCGGCTGGTGGTCGCCGGGCTGATCGGCGCCCGGGTGGCGTATGTGCTGAGCCGGGGTGATTACTTCCTCGACCGGCCCCTGGAGGCATTCGCCGTGTGGAACAGGGGGTTGCAGTTCTTCGGCGGGATGGTGGCCGGCGCGGTCGTGCTGTGGTGGTGGCTGCGGGCCAACCCCGACCTACCCGGGCTGGTGGTGGCCGACGGCATCGCATTTGCGTTGGCGGCCGGCCTGGTCGCCGGTCGCGTCGGGTGCTTCGCCGTCGGCGAGCACTTGGGCGAGACCACGGACTTCCCACTCGGCATTCGCTACCTGGGAGGACGGACGATTGAAGGCCCGCTGACCGTCGACACCACTGTGCACAGCACCGCGCTCTACGAGGCGCTGGGCCTGCTGGTGCTCATCGCCGTGCTGAGTTGGCTCCGCCGCCGGCCGCTGCCCGCGGGCACGGTGCTGGCGACCGCGGCGGTGTGGTACGGGGTGCAGCGGCTCCTGACCGACTTCCTCCGGGCCTATGACCGCCGATTCCTCGGTCTCACCACGGCCCAGTTCGTGAGCATAGGGCTGGTGATCCTCGGTGCCTGGATGCTCTTGCTCCTCCGCAGACGGGGCCGTGGCCTCGTGCCCAGCGGCGTGGGCCCATGAGTTCTCCGAGTGAAGAGCCTCTGGCCCAACCGTGGCTGCTACGGCTTGTTGTCCAAGTGCCTGGACCGTGGTTCGGGGGGAAGCGGTCGGTTCTCGGCACCCGGTGGCCTGTTGCCGGCGTTGCAGGCGTTGGCGATGGAGCACATCTCAGCCATCTCTTGCTCAGTCGGGTTGCGCCCGACGCAGCCGGGGTCCTTCGGTGGGAGGGCCTCAGGGTTCTCCGACACCGACGCCACTGAGCCGTCATCGAACCGGTAGTCGTTGACATCGGTCGTCAGGTACACGAACTGGCAGCCCGTCCAGACCCCAGACGTGTGCGGATCCGCCTTCGTGGGCTTGTGGTGGTGGTCTGAATCGGCGCCTGCCGTGGTTGCTCTGGTGCCAGCCCTCGCTGAAGCAGAACTGCCCCGGCTGCCCCCACGGGAATGTCTTGTAGTACTCCTGGTACTGGGCGTGCCAGGTGTTGCGGACATTGTTGCAGTCCACCCGGAACGTTGTGATCTCGCGCCAAGTGTGGTTCTGCACGACGCTGCCGTGGTCGTCAATGCGCAGGATGTGGCCGCGCTCGTGACCGACGAGGTCGTCGAGTGACGACCTTGCGCAACCGCGCTGCCGTGGACAGCAGGTGAGCGTTCGCCGCTTCCCGGTACTGCTCGCCGACGGTCCCCGGGTGATGCCGATCCGAAAGTCACGAGAGCGCTTACGCGACCTGCACGGCGTCCTTCAGCTTGGCGGGGACCTTGTCGGGAAACGACACGATGAGGTGACGGTCGAGGGCGGTGGCCACCCGAGCGAGCGTGTCAAGGCGGTTGCGGGCGCCACCGCCTTCCTCGAGTCGCGAGATGACCGACTGCGTCGTCCCCATTCGGGCGGCGAGCTCTCGTTGGCTCAGGCCAGCCCCGGTGCGAAGGTCATAGATGAGCTGGCCGAGCGCAAGATCCTGGTTCACCGCCGTCCGCTTTTCCGCAGAGGGAGCTGCTCGTCCCTTCTTGACGTCTTCCCAGCGCGAGTAGTTCGCCATCATCATCTCCTCAGGGGTTCGCACGAGCGCACGCGGCTGCGGCATGCCGCGCCCCGAGACTCCTCGAGAGGGGCATCCGTGCAGCCGCGCCGAGATCGGCGAGGCGGTCGACAACGATCACCGTCCCCTCCCAGTCGTCATCGTTGAGCACGTCCATCCACTGGGTGACCTCGTCGTGGAGCTCGACTCCGCCGCCCGGTGATGATCGCATCTACACGATCATCGCACAAGAGCGATGACGTCGACGGATGAGGTCGAGAGGGTCCGCCTGGTGCTGCGCCATCCGCCGGACCAAGGGCATGGCCCCTCGGCGGTGAACATGCCGGAGTGGACCCAGCGGTAATCCGCGGGGCTCAACGCGATCGCTTTGTCGGCCCGAGGACCTTGTCGAGGCGGTCCCCTGCTTCCCGGTGCTGCTCGGTGACGGTGTGGGTGCAGGTCGCCAGGGTGATGCCGATGTCGGCGTGGCCGAGGCGCTCCTGCATGACCTTTCGTCACCGACGACTATCCGACCGACGGACTGAGCGGGCTGGCCCTCCAGGCCGGCCCAGCGAAGTCGGCCTCTTCTTCCTGGCGCTTACGGTGGGCGAACAGGACCTTCGTGGTGCTGCGCCCAGGTCACGATCTGGTCACTACTCGCGGTCTGAGCTGCTTCAGAACGGGCCTGCCCCTCTCGATCGCCAGCTGCTGGACGACTTCGAGCTGGCGTCGCTCCAGGTCCACGTCGACCCACCGAAGGCCCAGGATCTCTCCCCGGCGCATTCCAGTCACCAGGCACAGGTGAAACGCGGCGTGCAGCCGATGCTCGGACGCGACGTCGAGGAACCGCTTCGCCTCCTCCAGCGTCCAGCCCAGCTTCTTGGTGGCCCGGTCGAGCTTGGGCGGCTGGGTCAACACCCACGGGGTTACGGCCCAACCGGCCGCGCTGGACCGCCTCCTCCAACGCCATGGACAGGACCTTGCGGACCAGCCGGGCCGACGTCGCACCCAGGCGCGGCTTGCCGGCCTTGGTGAGGGTGGTGAGGGCGCCGACCCACTCGTCGGCCACCTCGGGGGTGAGGTCGCTCAACCGGACGGCGCCGGTGAGGGGGACGATGTGGCGCCGGACTGCCCACGTGTACTGGTCGTACGAGCTGGGTCTCGATGCGGCCCCGCTTGGCCGTCAGCCACACCTGCTGGAGGAACTGCTCCACTGTCTCTGTCGCGGTGCCGGCCCGACCGGCGAGTACCTCGGCCCGGTACGCCGTCGCCTCCCGCTTCGTCCGGAGCGTTCCGAGCTGTCGAACCCGGCGGAGACCTGTCGTCGGGTCGTACCCACCCCGACGGACGACCCACCTGCCCCGCTGCTTCTGCACCTCCGGTGCACCCCCCCGTGATCCACTCCACGGGCCGATTTCTAGCGTCTGCCTCCATACATTCTGCATACATTGCCCTGAAACAAGGAGAGGGGGTGCTTGGCGCACCCCCTCTGACCTGCTCTTTGTGGTCGGGCTGGGGAGATTTGAACTCCCGACCTCTTGACCCCCAGTCGGAGTTGGGGGTGTTGGAGGGTGTCGGCAAGTGCCGGAAAGTGCCGCTGACCTGCACTTTCGCGATCTCGAGGATGACGGCAGGTGTCCGCCTGTGCCGGGGTTTCGTGACCAAACCGTGACCAAACCGTGACCAAAGGTCGGTGGGGACCAAGGCTCCCGGCCTAACCCGCCGATCCACCACGAGAGCAACGGGCGAAGGATCGAGCGCTTGGTGTTGACGGTGCTCCGTCAGGCATCGATCACGGGTTCATCGGCCTCGTTGGGGTTACGAACGGCGAAAGTGATGCGACGAGGGATTTCGTTCTCCGGCAGCTGCAGCGTGAGGCCGAAGGTCGGGACCCAGTCGACTTCGTCTGGTGGTTCGTGCGTGATCGGGTACACAAGGAGCACTGCGCGGCGCGCTGAGATGAGCGCCGCAAGGTCGGGCGACGGCGCGGTCACCGGCCGACATGCAGTGAGTGCCTCCGCGACTCGCTTGTCGTCGGGCCCGGTGAAGGCGTTAGCGAGCGGCTTCGACTTCATCCAGTAACCGCGCCTATGAACGCTGAGCTCTAGCCCGTCATGAGTCCATGTCCGCTGTGTTGCACGGCGGAGCTGCGGTAGAAGCACCGCCCAATCGTCGATGCCGGGATCGCCATGCCCGCCGTCGAGGAAGTCAAGCTCGGCGGCGAAATCGCGGCCACCGTCCGCGAACCGATAGCTGTCAAGCGCTTGCCGAACCACTTCGGACGATCGAACCCCACCGTACGCAACGACTTCGCCGGCCTCGTCCTGCAACACCAGGCTATCCATCACGCCGCTGCGTAGAAGCTCACGAATGAGAGTCTCGTTTTCCCTCTTGTCCGTAGCTCTTTGAGCAACGCGGCGGTGTTCTCTCATCTTCCCGCCGAAGTTTCGGAAGGTGATAGTCGCGTTGAACATCTTGTTGCGACTCGTCGGGCGAACCCACTCGAGGTGTGATTGAACGAGAGGTGGGATGTCCATCGGGGTAATCGGACGATCGCCGCCTGTCGGCAGGGAGTAGCGCTCTAGCTCGGTACGGAATGCCTCCTCGTCGCGGCAGATCGCCTCGAAGGCCTCGTAGACGTCCACGGCCTCTCGCCCCTGCGGCTCCCGACGACCGATGAACAGGCGGACAAGATCGGCATAGCCGCGTCGGAAGCCACACCAGCGACCCATCTGCATGAGCGTGTCAGCGGTTGGCGACCTCCGGCGGAAATAGCTCGTGGTCAGGCCCTCGACCGTGAAGCCCCGGCTGAGCTTGGCGCCGCCGACAATGATTTTCCAAACGGGCTCGGTGTCGAAAGCAAGCTGGTCGGCATCGCTCGTGCTGTTCACGAGCAGCGCTTGCCGCCCACCGCGCCGGAGGCGGGTGAGCACGTCTCCCAGCTCACCCTCGACGGTCTCGAAGTCCGGCGGGAACGGCAGGTCATTGGCTCGTGTCGCGCTCACGGGTCGGAAGTCAGTCTCGAAGAGCGCCCGCAACCGACCGGATGCAGTCCCGGTCGTGTACCCGCCGGTCGCGAGCAATTCATCGACCCGATCTAGCTGATCGCGGTGCTCAGCGACGTAGGCCGAGGTATGCACCATCATCGTGTGGTGTCGGATGGCAAGGCTTGGGTCGACGCGGGCCCTGAAGAGCTTCACAGCGCCGGCAACAAGGAAGCTGTCTATCGCCCGCTGTAGGTTCTCGGCACCCTCGTCGTCGCCGTAGATCGGGCGGACGAAGGCCCTCTCATTGCTGCGGAACGGCTGGTCTTCGCTACCTACGGGTGGGCCATCGAGATCATGGAAGTCCCGGGCCCCGAGATAGCCCACAGGCCGCGGAAGTCCAACGATGAAGTCTCGCGGGAAAATGTCCTCGGCGTCAGATAGGTCCACGAACACGTTGGCGAAGGGTGTGGCGGTGTAGCCGACGTACTGGCCACGCGGTAAGACGCCGAGCAGTCCGACGATCGCGGCGTTTATTCGCTTGCGCTCGCCCCGCTCTTCGTCGCCAACTGGGGGGCGCACTGTGTTGACTGACGCTTGGTCCGATTCGTCGTCGATAATGAGCGCCGGAACATCGCCCAGCTCGCCTCCCGTGTTTATGCGAGCTAGGTCGGCGGCCAATCGGTCGAGCACGGTCGCCTGCTTCTTCACGACCAACAACTTCGCCGGGGACAGGTGAAGGTTGTCCGGGTGGTTGAACCGCAGCGCGGGCGTGCGTCGTGTGAACTTGAGGGACTCGATCGCTCCGCCGGTGAGCTTGCGATATTCGCGATGGCGGCCAGTGAGTCGCGTCCAGTCGAACGCGCCAAGGGTCGACGGCCGGCCGCCATGCCGAAGGATCGACCCGATTTCGGCGTCATCGTCGTACTCGTCCTCAAGAAGTTCGAGTCCGACGAGCTCGCGGTCGAGCCGGCGCTGGGTCTGGTCGCGAAGCAGATTTAGCGTCCCGGCGAGAATAATCACCAAGCGGTAACCCGCATCGGCCGCCTTGGCCACGACACCCGTGATGTTGGCGGTTTTTCCGCTTTGGACGTAGCCGACGACTAGCCCCTTCGCCTGATACTGCTCCGCAGCTAGGGGGTCGGCCAGTCGAGCTACGACGGCGTCGGTGCTCTCGTCGAGGCTCAGAATGCTCGTCTCGGGCCATCTGGCGCTGTCACGGAGGTGACGACAAAGCCCGTCCCAATAGAAGGTGCGACCGACCTTCCGGTCCGTGCCGTACCACTGCTCCCACCGCTCCGCCTTGATTACTACGGGCGGATCGGCTCGGAAGAACGGAACTCGGTCCGAGAGCACGGCTCGTTCCGCGTCGCCCAGGCCGAGCCCATCGTAGATTCGCTCCCGACGTGCGGAGGTTCCACGGTTGGTCCCAAGTGCCCATGTCGGCGCCTCCTCGTTGTCCCAACGCGCCAGCGGCACCCGGAGTGCAGTGCGAACGGCTCCCGCTTCGCCCTCACTGCTAACGGCGTCAAGGACGTCGGCGAAGGTCCACGCTTCGACCTCTCCGTAGATCAGCTCGACCTTCGCCAACAACGCGTCGAATGGCTCAGGTCCTCGGCGCGCGAGTTCGAAGGATCGCTTGACAGTCTCAGGAAGTGACATCGGCAACCTGTCCCAGCAGGGCGATGAAGCCGTCGGACCCGACCGCGTGGCCGAGCCCCTCCACATCGACTCGATACTGGACGTCTGAGATCCTCCGGGCTGCATTCACGTCGAGCATGTCGCCCAAGACGAGTCGCGGAAATCCTTCGTCAATCGGCACTACGTAGGCCGGTGTTCGCAGCTTCAAATGAGCGCCGTACCTGGACAGGTCGGAGGGGTCGAGGCCATAGGTCGTGGTAAGCAAGCCCTCGAACGCCCGGGCAAGGTTGGATCGGGCAAGCCGGTGTCTGATGACGTCAACCCAGCCACCGAGCGATCGTCCTTGATCGGATCCGGCGATCGTGAACTGCAGGCTAAGCAAGTGGAGCCGGCAACCCGCGCTCGGCAAAAGCTGGGTATCGCTCGAGATCATGTGAACACGGTGCTCCCCGCTCGTCGTCTTGACCTCGATCTCCTCGGCACCGAACCGGAAGTCGTGGGCCGCTCCGGTCGGCCCCGTCCACGCCGCGAGCGCCCGATCGGCCCCAAGGCGCCCGATGAGGTGGTGCAGTAGCCATAGCTCGCCAACTAGGCCAAGTTGGCGCTCGGGCGATAGGACAGCGGCTTGAGCCAAGAGGTCCTGCCAGCGAGCGACACATTCGTTGATCGCGGTATTGGCGTCCAGACCGTCGAACTGCACCCGGTCAGCAACTGAAATAGCGAATGCGTGGAAGTAGGGGAACAGGATCGGCACGCGAGTGGTGATCTCTACCACGGCCTCGCCTCCCACGGACCGGTTGGCTACGGACACTTGTGCCAACGGGCTCGGGATCAGCTCGGCGACACCAGGCGGAACCCGAAGGCCCAACCGTCCAGCGCCGGGCTCGTAGAAGAGATGCACCACGATCGGCCCATCGAGGCGGACGGCCACTGGCGCGTCGACCGAAGCGATGATCGACGCGAGGGCCTCCCACGAGATGCGGCCTTCATTACTCACCGCTGCGTACGCACAGCTTCGACAAGCAGCGCATTGATCACGCCGATCTTTGCTTCGAAGCTAGCCATCCGATTGCGGCGGGCGAGATCGTCCTTGAAGAGAAGCATAAGTAGCGTTTTAACGAGCGGCGCGTCCCCAGAAGAACCCCTCGTGCCATGGAGGACGGAGTCACGGTAACCGATGTTGAGCACGATCGTGTTTGTCGCCGTATTGATGCTGATAAGTCGGTCCTCGGAAAGCGGTCCCCACCTGAACCGGATCTCGTCCTCATCGTCCTCGATCGGGCCGAGAATTCGTTGGAACCGACGGGAGAGGTCCTTCGTCACGCCCTCTACGGGGACAAGACCTTGCCGGACTAACCGCTCCGGCTTCTGATCCCGATAGGCTTGCTCAGCATCGCCAAGGTAGTCAGCGAAACTCTTTGAACCCGATTTCGCCTCCTGGAGCGCCTTCAACAGCTCCTCAGGCATCGATACAGCAGATTTCTGTACCGTGGGTTTGAAAATGGCATCGAGTGACGAAGGGAGGTCGAACTCCACCCGCGCCAGTGATGTGTGCACCTCGGCATCATTGCGCAGGCCGTTCCAGCCGCCCGCCTGGATGATCCGATCGTTCCTGTACACATATATGCCCTGGCGCTTGGCCAGTCTACCGCCCCCGAGCTTAAAGCCGGCGTCACCGGCATCGCGCCGCCAGATATGTCCTCGGAAAGAAAGCCGTGGTCCACCGCGTAGCATGAAAGTGAATTCGCGCGGATATCCCCTCATCCCCGTCACCGGTGGAAAGGGGTTGAGCGGTTCAACATCCTGCGCGTAACCCCGCCCACCGCCAACCAGATCGACCGCGTCCATCCGTATACGTAGCGTCCCAGCTTCAAGGAAGCGGTGGAATATGAGACCGAGATGGTTTGACAGCTGACGAAATCGGCTGTCAATCATCTGTTCCGGTGGCTGCATCGAGTGGCTAAGGGCATCCAGGCGGTTCCACTCGACGAGAGTGCCGTGACTGATGATATCGAACCGATCTGCGTTGTTCTGTAGATAGGACGCCGCCGCCGTACTTCGGAGAATCTCGCACAGCCAATCGGCTTTGGCCTTCTCCGCTACCCACCTACGGCCCTCTATCCCACCGTTGGCTGCGGTGATTACCGTAAGCACGTCACATTGGCTGAATGAAGCCGACTTTAGACCCATCCCGTATTTGCCGAGGTCGGTGTCATCCTTGCCAGCCCGAGCACCGAATGACATGGCTATGTCAAGCTCCGGAGCCGTCATGCCTATACCGTCGTCTATCACAGCGACGCTCTTTACGGCTCGTCCGTCGTGATTAAAACGAATGAGGACGTTCCGTGCCTTGGCATCAACTGAGTTATCCACGAGGTCTGCAATAGCGTGCTCGAACTCGTAACCAATCCTACCTATCGCCTCAAACACTCCCTCGGAGTCGGGCAGGATCTGGATTGTGCCCTCGGCAACGATATCCAGCGCGTCTGTGGCTGAAGGAATGGTCATGCCAGATCGTTCACGATATCCACATATGAACTGGGATCAAGTCGTACACCAGCGATTCCGGGGGCATTGCCGCCAGACCGATCATCCTCATAATCCTCTCATGCCGATTGCGATTGACAAGTCAGCCCCCGACGCGCGCCTGGAGAGATGCTACGGGGATTGTGGACCCCTGCATGACAAGCAGACCCTACGGCGTGCACCGTCGTGGTTCTTCGTCCGCTGACCACTCGCATTTCCCCATCGATGATGATGGGGTCGCCAGGCACCGCCAGACGTCATCGCAGGAGGCTGATTAGCGACGGACGGCGGGCACTCAAGCCACACCACACTCGGTCACGCAGGCTGCGGGCCGACCAGCGTGGCGTGCTGGTCCGCGTGGCCGGGCAACACGCGCAGGAGCACGGTCCCGTCGTCCTTGACCTCGATGACCTGGGCGACGGCCGGATCGGCGTCGTCGTCCCCGACAACCAGGTACCGCCCCGGCCTGACCTCGGTCCCGGGGGTTGCGTCATCCAGGTGGCCGTACGTTAGTCCGCTGTAGACCCGGGCGAAGTCGACCCACATCTGCCAGGGACGCTCTTCCATTCCCCCATTGTCCCGCCCGTGGCCGGGCTTGACAACGCTCACAGCGGCCGGCCGGGGTTGGGCTCCGGTGGAGCGAACGCGGTATCAAGCCGTGCGAGCGTCGGCGCGTCGAGGTCCGGGAGGACGATGTCGAAGTGAGGCCGATCGCCCGTGGCCAGCAAGGCGAAGCCAGCCGCCCTCACAGCGCCGACTGTCGACATGCGAACCTGCCGGTACCGAACTATCTCGTCCAGCGACCCACACAACTCCCCCGCGCTCTGGTCCAGGGCGAGGAAGACTGAGACGCCGAGGAACCCCATGGCGTCGAGGCTGCGGGAGGCGGTCCGCGTGACTGTCGCCGGATCGAGTCCGTTCATGCCGCCACGCACCACAACGACTGCGTCGGCCGGTGGATCCTCGCCTCGAAGCAGGACGAACTTCATCTCGCCATCCACCTACTCCGATCCCCGGCGGCGCGTCCTTCGGACGGCGGTGAAGCGTACGCGCTGGACCGCAACCGCAACGGCGCTCGCATGAAGCCCTGGCGGGCTTCAATCACCATTGTCGCTCCGGTCCTGACCCGGGCCGTCAAGGCTGCCCCACGGGCGGCCTTCGGCCGGCCTTGACCGCCCTGGCGCTACCGGCACGACTCCTGGCCTACTCAGGATCAGCAACGCGGTCGGGAGGCGGCGGCAACTCCTTGTCCCGAAGCTGTTCCTCGATGCGATCAAAGACGGCGGCGACCCGGGACAGGAGCTCCTGGTCCTCGGTATCGATCCAGTCCTCCAGCGGGAGGTCCTCCCGCGACAGGAGCAGGTCGAGCCGATGCCTGCGGAAGTCGTCCTCATCGTCGAACGCCTTGTGGAACAGCGCCTTGCCCAGCAGCACCTCCGAGGTCTTGCGGTAGACCTGGCTCGGCTTCCACTCCATGAAGGCAGCCATTTCGACGTCGCGAGGGACGACCTTCTCGAACACGCCGTCGAACTTGGCCACCACCTCACGCAGGCTGCCGATGAGGGACTCGATGGTGCTGGCCTCCTGGTACGCCAGTTCCTGAATGGCGAGCAGCCGGGTCGCCTCCAGGTGCTGCCAGCTCTTGGCTCCCACGAAGCGCTCCAGCATCTCCTCGACCGCAGTGCGATCGGACGTCCTCCGCAGCGTGGCGACCCGGTCGCGCAGCAGCTCGACCTGGTCCTGACGACCGAGGAGCAGCATGAGCAGGTTGCTGGCTCGCTCGCCGGTGTTCTCCAGACGCATGGTGTCCGAGCCGATCAGCGGCAGGAAGAACCACCAGATCGGCACGTCGAAGCCCAGCGAGAACGCGACCAACTCCTGGGCGTTGAACACCCGCCGGCGGTCACGATCGAGCCCCCGCTCGATGGCCGAGATGCTGGCCTTGGGCAGCGTCTGACCGAGGTAGGGGGCCAGCACCCGGGCCGTCTCCTCCTGGGTCCAGCCCCGAAGTTCACGGGCCATGCGGAAGTTGGCGCCGACGATCTGATTGGCGTCGATGGTGCGATCGAAGGTTTCGGGGGCCTGGCGCTTGCGTCTCACGAATTGTCTCCTGGTGCTCGTCAGTACTCGCTGGTACTCGCTGTTGACAACTAACAGTGTGCCTGTTGACAACCAAGCATACCGGGCGCGAGGATGCGAGTCAACGAACAACATCCATGCAAGTTTGCAGAACGGAGAACCTCATGGCTGCCCTGCCTCATGACCTCCCGCCCTTCCTGACCATCGAGGAGGCGGCACAGCTCCTGCGCATCGGACGGACGACGGCCTACCTCCAGGCCCGCATCTACCGGGAGACCGGCGGACGCGAGGGCCTGCCCAACGTCTGCCTCGGCCGGCGCAAGCTTGTGCCTCTTCACGAGCTGCTCCACCTGCTCGGCCCCTCCAACGGTGCGGCCTGACGCACCCGGTCGACCCATGACCCAAGCAGCTGATCGGCCTGCGTACTGCCCGTCATTTCCCACACCGATGCACCAGGGGTGCGGCGAACCAGCCGGCGGCGGGCCGGCGTGATCTCCATCGGCAAGCTGCGCAGCGCCGACTACTACCAGCGGGAGGTCGTCGACGGCGCCGAGGACTACTACGTCGCTTCCGGCGAGGCTCCGGGCCGTTGGGTCGGGCGCCTGGCCGCCGAGCTCGGCCTGCACGGCGATGTCGACGCCGAGCAGCTCGGCGCCCTGTTCGAACTGCGCCACCCCCACACCGGCGAGGCCCTCCTCGCCAGCCGGGCCACCAAGCCCGGCTTCGACCTCACCATCTCGGCTCCGAAGTCGGTCTCTGTGCTGTGGGCCCTGGGCGACGCGGAGACATCGGCGGCCGTGGTCGAGTCGGTGTGGTCGGCGGTGGAGGACAGCCGGCGCTTCTTCGAGGCCAACGCCTGCGCTGTCCGTCGGGGCCATGCCGGCGCCGAGGTGCACGACGGCGGCGGGTTCGTCGGCGCTGCCTTCCTGCACCGCACCAGCCGCCTGGCCGACCCGGGCCTACACGTCCACCTCCTGGTCATCAACGCCACCCAAGGACCCGACGGCCGTTGGACGGCGCTCGACGGCCGTGCCGTGTACCGGGAGCGCTACACGGCCGATGCTGTCTTCCAGGCCTCGCTGCGCCACGCCCTGGCTCGCGACGTCGGGTGCCTGTTCGACGAGGCCGACCGCCACGGCGTGGCCGAGGTTGCCGGCGTCCCCGCAACGGTGCGACGGGCGTTCAGCCAGCGCCGCATGGTGATCGAAGCCGAGATGGCCCGCCAAGGGATCACCACCGCCGAGGGCGCCCGGATCGCCACTCTGGCCACCCGGACCCCGAAGGGCCAAGCAATCGAGGAGGACGAGCTTCGCCGGCGATGGGCACGGCGAGCCCGGGAGCTGGAGTTCTCCATCTCGGACGTACCGACCATGATCCGCCGGCCCCAGGTCGCGTTGTCGCCGGCCGACATTGCCCGCCGGGTGAGTGAGTCTGATGCCTACTTCACCCGCAGCGACATCGTCCGGAGCGTCGCCACGGGCGCCACCCAGGGCGCCACGCTGGAGCAGATCGAAGACAAGGTGGCCGAGTTCCTGGCCTCCGCCCACGCCGTGGAGCTAGTGGACGGCCGCATCTGGACGACGCCGGAGATCCTCGAGCTGGAGCACCGCACCGTCGATACTGCGATCGTCGGCCGGGCCAGCGGCACGGCCGTCGCCGACCCCGCAGCCGTCGAGGCGGCCACGGCAGCCCGGCCGTCGCTGAGCGACGAGCAGCGGGCCGTGGTCCGCCGGCTGGCTCTGTCCGGCGACGCTGTCGACATCGTCGTCGGCCGGCCCGGATCGGGGAAGACCTTCGCCCTCGACGCCGTGCGCTCGGCCTACGAGGCCAGCGGCTACCGTGTGCTCGGCATCGCGCTGGCGGCCCGGGCGGCGAGGGAGCTAGAGGCCGGCTCCGGGATTCACAGCTCCACCGCGGCATCCCTGCAGGCCGCGCTGGCCGGCGGGAACCTCCGCCTCGACGACCGGACGGTCCTGGTCCTTGATGAAGCCGCGATGGTCGGCACCCGCCAGCTGGCGGCGCTCGTGGCGGAAGCCAACCGGGCTGGCACGAAGCTCATCGCCGTCGGCGACCCCAAGCAGCTCCCGGAGATCCAGGCCGGTGGCCTGTTCGCCGCCCTCGACCGGCGTCTCGGCCACCAGGAGCTGACCGGCAATCGGCGTCAGTCCGATGTCAGCGAGCGGTCGGCCCTGGTCGACCTGCGGGAGGGACGCGTGGACGCCGCCCTAGGACGACTGGTCAGCAACGGCAACGTGACGGTGGCGGACAACGTCGAGGTGGTCCGCGACGCCATGGTCGCCGACTGGCTCGACGCAGACGCGACGGGAAGCGACGCGGTCATGATCGCTCTGCGTCGGGATGACGTCGACGACCTCAACGACCGGGCCCGCCAGGCCTTGAGGCAGGCCGGGCGCCTCGGCGCCGACCAGCTCAGCGTCGACGAGGTCGGCTTCGCCGTCGGCGACCGGGTCCTGGCCCACCGCAACCGCTACGACCTCGGACTGCTCAACGGCGATACCGGCGTCGTCGCCGGCGCCGTCGATCGTCGCCTGGTCGTCGACCTGGACGGAGGCCGACGGGTCGAGGTGCCCGTCGACTACCTGGCGTCGGGCCACCTTGGCCACGCCTATGCCCGGACGATCCACAAGGCCCAGGGCATGACGTGTGACCGGGCTCTCCTGCTCGGCACCGAGACCCTCTTTGCCGAAGCGGGCTACACCGGCCTGAGCCGAGGTCGGGACCACAACCACCTCTACGTCGTCGCCTCGGCTGATGACTTCGGAGTAGGCCCCGACGATCCGCTGGCCCGGGTCCAGCACGCCCTGGCGGTGCCCCACGCCAAGACCGCGGCGATGGACGTTGCCGTCGCGGCTGCGCCATGAACCGGCCCCAGCCGACCACGCGGCCTGCGGGCAACGGCTTCGACCTCGCCGTGCTCGCAGTGCTCGGGCTGGCCGCCTTCGCCGGTGGCGTCCTGTGGCTCGGCGCCCAGGCCGCATCGCTGGTCCGCAGCCGCAGCGTCCTCGACCTCGACGCCGGCGGGGTGGCCGCGGCGTTGCGCCACATGCCGGAGATGTGGGGCAACCCCAGATTCGCCTTCGAGGAGCCGGCCCGTTCCCAGCTGCCGGGGCCGGTCCTGTTCTGGTCGTGCGTCGTGGTGGCCTTCGCATGCTGCGCGGCGATCGTTGGCCTGCTCTGGAAGGTGTTCCGCACCGACCGGACGCCACTCGACCGGCGGTCTCGCCTCGGGGTAACCACCGAAGCCCGGCTGGCGACGGCCACCGACCTCGCCGCCCTCATCGTCCGGCGCCCAGAGCCGGGGCGCTTCGTGTTGGGCCGCTTCGGCCGCCACCTCCTCGCAGCAGAGGGCCCACCCCGCAATCGGCGTCGCCGGGGACGTGGGCGACGACGCGGCGACATCGGCTCGATCGCCCTCATCGGCCCCAGCCGATCGGGCAAGACCCGCTGCGCCGAGGCCGGCATCCGGGCTTGGGCCTTCCCGGCCATCCTGTCCTCGGTCAAGACCGATCTCCTGGCAGCCACCATCGAGGAACGCCGCAAGATTGGCGAGGTCAGGGTCTTCGACCCGACCGGGGCGACGGGCATCGCCTCCTCGCAGTGGACACCCCTTCGCGGCGCGGCATCGCTGCAGGGCGCGGCGGCGACGGCCAGGAGCCTGGCCGACGCCGCACCCCGGGATGACCGCAAGGGCGACTCCCACTGGATGAAGCAGGCCGAGATCTTGCTCACCAGCCTGTTGTGGCTGGCCGCCAACAGCGAGAAGCGGACCATCAGCGACGTCGTTGACTGGGTCATGGCCGTCGATCGCCCGACGGAGACATCGAGTGGGACGGTGGCGCCGCTGCTGCGAGCCCACGTCGACAGCGGGAAGGAGCCGCTCGCCACCGAGGCAGCCCGCGTCCACCGGTGGATGAAGGGCCTGTGGGACCTCGATCCCCGGACCACCTCGTCGATCTACGTCACGGCCCGCACGGTGATTTGGCCCTGGGCCGATCCCCAGGTTGCCGCCGTCTCCCAGCGTTGCGACATCGACCTCGACTGGCTCCTGTCCGGGAACAACACGCTCTACCTAGCCACGCCGATCGGCGACCAAGACCGCATGGCGCCGGTGCTCGGCGGGCTCATCGCCGATCTCGTGAACCAGGCCTTCGAGCGAACCAGCCGGCACCGGGCCCGGTTGGAACCGACGCTGCTTCTCGCCCTCGACGAAACCGCCAACACGCCGCTGCGCAAACTGGTCGAGTGGGCGTCGACGGTCGCGGGCATCGGCATCCAGCTCGTAACCGTCTGGCAGTCGAAGGCCCAGGTGGAGGCGATCTACGGTGTGCAGGCCGACACAATCCTGACCAACCACCTGACCAAGCTGTTCTTCACCGGCATGTCCGACACCACCGGCCTCGACTACGTCGCCAAGCTCACCGGCCACGAGCACGTGCCGGGGTACCTCGGCGCCGACAGGATCGACGCCGACGACCGAGTCCAGCCGACCCAGGTCCCGCTGTTGGCTGCCAACGTCGTCCGCCAGATGCGACCCGGCGACGCGCTCCTCGTCCACGGGACGCTGCCGCCGGCCCATGTGCGGCCGGCGAAGGCGTAAAGCCACTTCGGCCATCAGACAGTTCCCGGGACGCACGCCATCCACCAGCCGCCTCGCGGCGGTCTGACACGATGGTGTGGCATGACTGCCAGCGCTGACCCGCTTGCATCGCTGGCGATGTCCTGTCATGGCGCGCCTGGTCGCTTGGCTCTATTGGTTGGGTCTGGGGTCTCCTCGTCGGCGGGAATCCCGACCGGATGGCAAGTCGTCAATGACCTCGCGACCCGGCTGGCCGTCGCCGAGGGGGTAGACCCAGCGCCTCCCGAGCCGATTAGGTGGTACGTGGACGCCCATGGGCAGGAGCCCGACTATTCCGGCCTCCTGGGCGCGATTGCGCCAACGTCCGCGAGCCGAAGAGACCTCCTGGGCGCTTACTTCGAACCCACCGAGGAGGACCGTGCCGCCGGACTGAAGGTCCCAACTGCAGCCCATCAGGGCATCGCTGCGCTGGTGTCACGAGGTGTCTTCCGAGTCATCGTGACCACAAACTTCGATCGCCTCATGGAGCAGGCTCTTCGAGCGGTGGGAGTCGAGCCGGTTGTCATCTCCAGCGGCGAGGACGCGATCGGCGCAGTGCCACTCGTGCACAGTCCGTGCACAGTTGTGAAGGTTCATGGCGACTACCTGAACCCGAACATCAAGAACACTGTCGAGGAACTCGATCACTATCATCCTGCACTCGATCGACTACTCGACCAGGTTGTCGACGAGTATGGCTTGGTCGTTGTTGGTTGGTCGGGTACATGGGACCGCGCTCTCCGCACGGTAATCAGCCGCGCTCCGAACCGCCGGTATCCGATGTACTGGGCCAAGCACGGCAGCCTTGGTGCGGCTGCACAAGAGCTTGTCCGAAGCCGCGACGGCATCGTGATCGAGATCGATTCTGCAGACATCTTGTTTTCGTCGCTCGTAACAAAGATTGAGGCGCTCGACGACCTGATGCAGCAACGCCGCACTGGTGTCGAGCTTGTGACCGCCGAGATCAAGCGCTTCGTGCCCGATCCGCTCCACCGAATCCGACTGCATGACGCCGTTCGTGTCCATGCAACTCGCGCTACCGACACCGAAATCGACTTCACTAGCGAGCCGACCGATCAGAGCGTGCGCGAGGTCATCGCCCTCGTTGCGGCAGGCTCAGTCGAGATCGACGCTGCGCTTCTAATCCTTGGGCGCTTTGGCGATGAATCTCGCCACCGGGACCTCGCTCGAACTGCCCTCGGGTGGCTCTCCGCTCCGCTGGCACGCCACATCACGGGAACCCGTTACACCGCTTGGCTTGGGATCCGACGGCTGCCAGCACTGCTCGGGTGGTACTCCGCGGGCATTGGTGCTTGCGCTGGCGCTAACTGGCCGATGCTCGGTTATCTCTTCACCGATATAACTGTCGTCAATGAGGGCGAGATTGAGCCAATATTCGAAGCACTTCATCCTTGGGCTGTGCTGGAAGATACTTGGGCGAAGCTGCTCAATGAGAACGCGAGGCTCAAGCTTCCTGGCTCGGAGTGGCTCCGAACCGTCTTGCTTCCCCTTTCAGATACGGTCCTCGGACTCAGTCCATTAGAGTTTGACGACTCATTCGACGCCTGGGAGTACGCAGTCGGTGCGAGTCAGATGGCCCTTCCCTACTCGAGCCCATACATAGGGCGCCATGTGTACGCACGTCGTCCTCCCCGACAGCCGAGGTGGGCGTTCGATCGAATAAAGGACCACCTTGACGCCCGGGGTTCTTTTGCCGGCGTCGAGCTTACGGCGGACACCGCACAGGTATCGTTCGACGCTGCGGTCAAAACAAGTCAATTGAGGTGGTGAGGATGACAGGAAACCGACCTCGCGATCCGGGGCATTCGCAGAGCGGGAATGGCCATAGCCGCATCACCCAGCATCAGGAAAGAGCAGCCTGCCGATGCGCTCGGCGGCCTCTCGGTGCATGTCCTCGGTGACGTGCGAGTAGATGTCGAGGGTGATCGAGACGTCAGCGTGGCCGAGCATCTCCTGGACCTGCTTCGGGTGGACGCCCGCGCCCAGGGCGAGGGTGGCGAAGGTGTGGCGCAAGTCGTGGACGCGGATCGAGGGCACGCCGGCCCGGGCGATCGCGGCGTCAAAGACCCGATGGATGTTGTTGGGGTCGATCCATCCGCCGGCCGGCGTGGTGAACACCAGACCGCTTTCCTCCCATCCCTGCCCGGCTGCAAGGCGTTCGGCGGCTTGACGCTTCCGATGTGCCCGAAGTGCCGCCACCACTTGGCGGTCGAGGTGGACGACCCGCCGGCTACCGGGCGTCTTGGGCTCGGACAGGTACGGCTTGCCTCTGGCGACG
>CAYZMG010000010.1:19022-23349 GCA_964479465.1 uncultured Acidimicrobiales bacterium | reverse complement strand
ACGCACCGACGAGCGCAAGGCGCGCGGGAGGGGACGCCGCGACGGCCCGGATGCCGGCCCTGCCGCCGCTGCGGCGGTAGGTGCGCAGTAGCCACGAGGCGACGACGAGGCCGCTCACGACGCCCAGCCGGGAAGCGGTGAAGTCGACGGCATCCCAGTGCAGACCGAGGGCCTCGCCTCGCCGCAGCCCGGTCCCGAGCATCAACACCCACAAGGTCGCGAGTCGGTCGTCCGCCGTCGTTGCAAGGAAACCTCGGGCTTCCTCCGCGGTCCATGTCTTCATGGGCTTGCGCACCTGACGCGGTAGGTCCAGCTTCAAAGCTGCCGGGTTGGCCGGGATCACGCGCCATAAGGCCGCCTTGCCGAGCGCCAGGTGCATGACCGTATGGGCCAGCTTGACCGACCGAGGCGAGAGCCCGCCTTTCCCGTTGAGGCGGCCGGACGTCGACAGGTCGCCGTACATGCGCTGGAGCACCTGAGGCGTGACGGCCTGCAGCCGTACTCCGCCGATGCGGGGGATGATCCAGTTCCGCACCGCGTGCTCGTAGCCCTGCACGGTCGTCGGGCGCAGCGACGGCGCCACCGTCGCCAACCACTCTTCGAGGTAGCTCGCCACCGTCTGGCGCGTGACTTCCACGACCTTGCCGTTCTGCGCATCCGTCATGAGCGCAGCGAGGGCGGCCTCGGCCTCCTTGCGCGTGCGGAAGCCGCCCTTCTTGCGCTGCCGGCGGCGTCCGTCGGGAGCCGGCGGAAGGTCGACGACGTAGCTCCACGTGTCCCCTCGTTTGAGGACTTGCCCTCGCACGGCCGCGACGCTACCAAGAATTCCGTGACCAAACCGTGACCAAATGCTCCGGGGCAGCAAGAGAGGGGGTCCGGAGACCCCCTCTGACCTGCACTTTTGTGGTCGGGCTGGGGAGATTTGAACTCCCGACCTCTTGACCCCCAGTCCGATTAACGTCAAATGGGGTGGTTCGGTCACGTTGGGTTTAAGCAAGTCGGACCAGTATCCGCCTGGCCCTAGCTTGGTATTGG
Organism: uncultured Acidimicrobiales bacterium; assembly: GCA_964479465.1. Classification (GTDB taxonomy): domain Bacteria; phylum Actinomycetota; class Acidimicrobiia; order Acidimicrobiales; family AC-14; genus CADCTB01. Next base: position 22,314 of record CAYZMG010000010.1, on the reverse strand, counting down.
TGAGGGGTAGTTGGGTCCCGCAAGGTGACGTTGCGTTGACGCTGACGTTGACAACGGCGTACGGAGTAGCGTGTCGCCGATGAGGCGGAGGGTGGGCCTGGCGGCGGTGGCGCTGCTGGCGATCGGGTGCAGCGGAGCCGAGGAGGCGCCGACGTTCACGCCTCCGCTGGCCCAGGTCGCGCCAGTCGCCCCGGTCGAGGCTGACCCGACCTGCACCGTCACCGACAACGGAGACGGGTCCTACAGCTCTCGCTGCTTCACCCCGGCACGCTAGGGGGAAGACCGAGCTGGCCGGCCCGGCGCTCGACCGCCGTCGTTCCGCCCCATACCCCGATGAGCGACGGGTCCTCCAGGGCGTAGGCGAGGCACTCCGACTGCACCAGGCAGCGTCGGCAGACGTCGACTGCGGCGCTCTTCGGTGACTCCCTGGACCGACGAGAGCCCGAGAGCGGCCCGGAGGACTGAGCTACTCGGTTGTGCGGGGCCTGCCCGTGCGGCGCTCGGGATGCGCTGCCATCCATGCCTCGACGTCGGCCCGGGCCCAGATGCGGCCGGCCGTGATCGTCGCCACCGGAGCGGGGAAGTCGTCGTACCGCTCGCCGAGCTGGGCGACTCGTTGGCGGCTGACGCCGAGCAGCTCGGCTATCTCGGCTGCACCTACCAGGTGGTGTGTCACCAGCGCATTCTACCTAGAATAGTTGACGTCTGACAACCCTTTGAGGTAGTCTGAAGCCACCAAAGAGAGCGGCTGGGGCGGTGCTACCAACACCCCCCAGCCCGGCCAGGAGACATGGAGGTCCCTGACATGAGCAACCGTAGGCCCATTTCCGCCCGAGAGGCGGCTGCCCGCACGGCGAAGGCCTCGAAGATGGCCAACGTCCTGATCGCCCACAAGGCCGACGTCGCCACCGTGGCCGCCCTGCCCGAGAACGGCCGGCGCTTGGTCGCCGAGCTGGCCGGCTGCCGGCTGCCGAGCCAGACCACCTGGAGCCTGGTCGCCGAGATGGTGGCCGCCGATGCCCTGTTCGCTCAGAGCGTGGCGGCGGTGGCCTGATGGTGGCCTGGACGCTGACCGAGGAGACGATACTCCTGACGTAGCGGCTGGCGGAGCAGGAGCAGCGCATCGCCGACTTTCAGGATGAGGCGTTCGCCCTCCTGGTGACCAGCAAGCTCCGGCTGGCGGCCGACCAGGCTTCCCTGGAGGGCGGCCGATGGGCGCCGGGCGTGTTCACCCTGGCGTGGAACCTGGGCGAGCTGAGCGAGCAGGTCGACCGCCTCCACGGGCTCGTGCAGCACCTGGAGGACACCGTGAACGAGATCCACGCCTCCGTGGCCCGGAAGCCGGCCGCACGGGCCACAGGAGCGGCCTGACCGCCGGAGCCGACACCCACACGGAAGAGCCCGAGGGGCCCGAGCGAGCGAATCGCCGGCCCCTCGGTCGCGTCTTGGCCCGTGCGGGGCCGTCAGCCGGTCCAGGAGGCGGAGGCGGTCAGCGCCCGCGGTCGATAGCCTCAGCGCCCAACGGAGGAGGCGACGGTGGCTGAGCAAGGAAGCGGACCCAGGCCGGCCGGGTGGAAGCGGGACCCATCGGGCCGACACTTCGGCCGGTGGTGGGACGGAGAGCAGTGGACGGAGAACGTCATCTCAGCCGAGAAGGTCCAGGGCATCGACCCGCTCCCCCCACGGCCTGAACCCTCGATCTTCGATGACGGTGGCCCGCCGGCGCCACCAGCCCGTCGAGCGTCTCCGGCGGAGCCGATGAACGCCCCAGCCGACCAGCCTCGACGCAAGTCCAGGGACGGCGGGGTGAAGGTGTGGAAGATCGCTCTGGGGGTCATGCTCGGCATCTTCGGCGTGATGGCTGCCTGCGTCGCTCTCATCGGAGGGGCGGCCAACCAGGTGAGCGAGGAGCTGGAGGGCAAGCCCGCTGTCGTGCGGGTTGAGGCGGCTGCCACGTTGTGCTGGTCGGGCTCGATTGGCGACGCAACCAGGGAGGGGTGCGGCCCGGCGTCCTACGACGTCGAGACGCTCGTTGGCAACCTGATCTCCGCCAACGTCCAGAAGCGGGACGACGGGCCCGGAGAGCTGTCGATCATCATTGAGATCGACGGCCAGGAGGTGGCGCGCAACTCCACCACGGCGGCCTTTGGGCTGGCCTCCGTCACGTCGTCCTAAGCGGCGTTCTTGGTGTTCAGGCCGGCCCTCCCGCAGCCTCAGGGGCCAGGAGAGGCGCCCGAGGCGCCTGCAGCGTCCTCCTGGGCGTAGTTCCGGCACACGATCCGCCAGCACTCTTCGAGCGACTGGTCGCCGTGGTTAGCGAGCACCTGGAGGAGGGAGACGACCAAGCCGGCGAGTTCGGTGACGACGAGGGCGGTGACCATCGGGTCGTTGTTGGCTTCGAGCAGGACGCCTGCATTCTGGAGCAGGTCGACCGCCTCGCCGGCGTCCATGCCCGAGGCTATGGCGAGCCGAGCGGTGACCGTAGCCAGCATCACGCCGCGCGCCTGGCGGAGCTGTTCGGGGTCCGCCATCGACGTCATGCGCCCGTCCTCCATGCGATCTCCCGGGCAACGTGCATGGCGTCGCCGCCCTTGCCCTCCTGCGCTTGGAGGAGCTGGAACAGGAGCTGCGCCAGGAGCGGGGCCAGGTGCCGAGCAACAGACTCGCCCAGCTTCTCGTAGTCGATGGGGCTCGGCTGCGCCCCAAGCGTCGGGCCGGCGACCGGAGCAGAAGGAGCCTGGTCCCAGCCGGCAGCCATCGACCCGGCCATGTCTCGCAGCATGGCGGTGAGACGAGCCTCTTCAGCCTCCACACCGACGGCGAGGCCCGCCATGGTGTCGGTGCCGATCTCCATGAACAGCTTCGACGGAGACCGGATGCCAAGGAAGGACTTGACCCCGTTCACCGCTCCGCTCACCACGCTCCTGGCGGCGTTGTAGGCGGCGCTGGCCATGGCACGGATGCCGCCGATGAACCCCTGGATCATGTTGACCCCGAGGTCCCACATCATCCCGGCCAAGTCGCCCAGGGCACCGAGAATCCGGCCCGGCAGATCACCGAACCACCCGACGATGGCGGAGAGCCGGTCGTTCACCGCTGAGGCCAAGGACCCCATGGCGCCGGTGATGAGCGACGTCACGCCCTCCCAGTTCTGCCACAGCCACAGGAGGGCGGCGACGATGGGAGCGAAGGGGAGGAGGAGCCTGACCAAGTGATCGGACACGAAGTCGTAGGCCGCACCCAAGGCGCCGGTGATCCAGCCCCATACGGTGTCCCAGTTCCGCCACAGGGC
>CAYZMG010000010.1:0-19012 GCA_964479465.1 uncultured Acidimicrobiales bacterium | reverse complement strand
CATAGGCGGCCACGCCGATGCCGACGATAAGGGCGACAATCCCGAGCACCGGGGCCGAGATCACGGCGGCCACAGCCCCGACCACCGGAGCGATGGCTCCGATCGCGGTCACCACGGCGCCCACGGCCACGAGGATCGGCCCGGCGATGGCCACGATGCCGGCGAGGGCGATGACGAAGGTCTTGACCGGGCCAGGCAGGTCGCCGAACCACCCGATAGCAGCGATTACGAAGCGGCCCAGGGGTTCCGCCGCCTCCATGGCGCCGATGAGCGCCGGCACCAACTCCTGCCCGAGGGCAGCGGTCGCCCCCTTCACCTTGTTCCAGAACATCTCGAGCTGGGAGGCGGTGGTCCCGTACCGCTTGGCGGCCTCGTCGGTGGCGGCGTTGTTTTCCTCCCACGCCTTCGCTCCCATCGCCAGGGAGTCGCGCAGGATGTCGCCGCCCCCGGCGAGGCGGAGCATGGAGTCACGAAGGCGGATCTCCTGCATGCCCAGGTCCCCGAGCACCTTGAACAGAGACCCGCCGGAGTCCTGGACCCGGCCCAGCCCCTCGATGAAGCTGGCCATGGCGCCGGCGGCGTTGTCCTTGAACGCCGTCGAGAACTTCTCCGACGACATGCCGGCCACCTCGGCGAAGGCTTCGAGCCCTTCTCCGCCCTCGTCGACCGCCGTGGCGATCTTGATGAAGGCCCGGGAGATGGCCGTACCGCCGGCCTCAGCGTTGATACCCAGGGAGGACATGGCCCCGGCGAAGGCCATGATCTCGTGCTCGGTCATCCCGACGACGTTGCCGGCGCCGGCGATGCGGAGGCCGAACTCGACGATCTCGCCCTCTGTGGTGGCGAGGTTGTTGCCGAGGTGCACCACCGTGGAGGCCAGGCGGTCGAACTCGTCCTGGGGCATCTGGGTGATGTTCGCCAGGCGAGCGAGGGCGGTGGCGGCTTCGTCGGCGGACATGTTGGTCGTCTCGCCCAGGTCGATCATCGTCCGGGAGAAGGTGAGGATGTTCTCCTTGGCGATGCCGAGCTGGCCGGCTGCCTCGGCCACCTTGGCGATCTCCTCGACCGAGGCGGGCACTGACTTCGACATCGCGATGATGCCGGCTTCCAGCTGAGCCATCTCGGCCGCGCTGGCGTCGATGGTCTTGGCCACGCCGGCGAAGGCGCTCTCGAAGTCCATGGCGGTCTTCAGTGCGAAGCCGCCGGCGGCGATCAAGGGCAGAGAGAAGCCGGTGCTGATGCTGCGGCCGGCGCTGGACATCTTCTTGCCGGCGGAATCGAACTTGTCGCCCATGGTCGACACTGAGCGGGTCGTCCGGTCGAGCTTGCGCTCGATGTCGTCGATGTCGCCGGTGATCCGAACTACAAGCTCAGCAGCATCCATGGGTCACCTCCTCTCGTTTCTTGGTGTCGGGCCGAGCCGCGTGCGGCACCACACGGCCCGGCCCGACGAGGACCCGGGGGGACCAGTCCCCAGGTCCGGGCTGCCACGGCCTACGCCGCGACCTTGTGGATACGGAGCTTCCAGGGCTCGGCGACCAGGCCGCCGAAGCGGACGCGGCCGAGGACCACGATCTTGTTCTCCTCGGCGTACTTTTCCCGGAGCACCTGGATGGACAGGCCCACCCGCTCGACGAGGAAGTAGCCCGTCAGGTCGCCGAAGATGGCCGGGAAGGCGTCGGCGGCCACGTTGGGCATGAAGCCGCTGAAGAGCACCGGGTAGCCCATGAGAGGGCGCTGACGGGCCGACATCATGAGGCCCGACTGCTCGAACTGCGCCCACAGGTACCGGTTGTCGGCGTCCTTGAGCTTGGCGATGGCCTTTCCCGTGGACGTCTTGTTGAACACCCATGCGCTGTTCTCGTCGTACTGCTCCGGGATGGCCCAGGTGAGGTCCAGAAGCCCATCGGCTGTGAGGGCCGCGGCGCTGCCGGTCTTCACGCTCGCCGGCTGGTCGGTGCCGTCGGGGTCGAGCAGGATGCCGGCGGGGCGGCCGATGTCGGGGCCGGTCAGGATGAGCTCGTCCTGGAGCAGGCCGTAGGTCTCGGCCATCTTGTCGGCGACCCAGGTGACGAGCGGGAACGACGTGTCCTCGACCATGTCGAGGGTGATGTCCATGGAGAGCATGGCCGTGAAGACAGAGATCCCGATCTGGCCGAACGCAGGGTCGGTGACCCGGTGCTGAGTGCTCGACGTTGGAATCTCCCCCGTCCAGGTCACCCGGGCGCCGGTGGAGTACACGTCGTCGGCGCTGTAGTTGACCTTCGGCACCCGGATGCGGTCCCGACTCGTCGGGATGCGCGTCACCCTCGACGAAACCCGGGTCGGCGTCGGGGCCCGGCTGATGATCCGGGAGGAGACGTCGGTCGGGACCAGGAAGCCGCCCTGCTCGTCGTTGCCCTCCTGGAGGGTCTTGAGGTGGGTCTGACCGAGGCCAGACAGGCCCTTTCGAAGGTAGGTCCGGAACGCCTCCTTGTAGGAGGACCCGGCGACGACCTGGGCCATCTTGCCGCTCAGAGCGCCCGGCCCGAGGTCGTCGAGGACGTAGCCCCGCTGGTCGACGACGGCATGGCCGGCCGGCTCGAAGGAATCCAGCTCGAAGGAGCTGGAGGGGAGGGTGGAAGAACGCACGGCCAGGGACCGCCTTTCGAGGTCGGAGGAGCTTGGGGCGCCGGGGTCGGTCGGCCGTGACTTGATGCCGGTCACCTGGGCCTTGGGGTTGGCCGGCACGGTGACGACGGAGACCTCGTAGAGCTTGGCCTTCGTGATGTGGCGGAGGCCGGCGGCGTCGCGCTCCCAGCCGAGGATGCGGAAGCCGATGGACAGGCCCACGGACTTCCCGGCGGCGAGGCGCTCCTGCGCCCACACCCGCACCTGGTCGGCGTTGGCCGTTGAGTGGAAGCGGGCGGAGAGGAAGAGGCCGTGGTCGTCCTCGGTCGCCTCCAGGAAGTAGCCGACCGGCGGCCCGGAGCTGTCGCCCCAATCGTGCATCCAGCCGAGGAACCCGTCGGCCAGGAACTCGGCGAGGTCGTCGGCAAAGGCGCCGTGGTCGATGATGTCCTTGTCGAGGTCGACGTTGCCGAAGACCGAGCCGTAGCCGGTGAGCGTCTTGCCGTCGTCGGCCATCTTGGCGGCGCCCATGGACGGCACGAACAGGCGCTTCGTCTCGACTCCGGCGGGCGCGGTGGCGCTCTTGAACACGAGGTCCGTGCGCTCGATGGTGTGGTGGGTCACGGGGTGCCTTCCTGAGGGTCGCAGAGCTTTCGGAGGGCCTCGACCACCCGCTTCATGCCGGAGGCGACGCTGAGGCGCTCCTCGTCGGTGAGGTCGGCCGCTCGGGCCACGATGAGGTCGACGCCGGCCCGCATCTCGGCGAGCCACGCCATGCTCCACCGCTCGTGGGCCTCGTCGGTGAGGTCGGGGTCGGCGAGGGTCGCCTCGATGGCGTCGAGCCGCCATGTGGCGCTCCCGCCAGCTTCTGCCTCCGCCATCGCCTTGCTCCACTCCCGATCGAGGGCGGTGTACTCATCGTCGCTCAGGGTCGGGTCGGACATCTCGATCTCGAGTTGTGCCAGGTGGTCGTTCACGATGCGTCGCCCTTCGGTCGGAGGTAGGCGACACGGGCCCGGCCGGCCTCCATGAGGGCGTAGGGGTCGGCGGTGACGCCAGCGCGGCTCGTCTCGGCACCAGAGAGGAGCTGGGCCTTGTCGATCAGGATGGCGAGGGTGAGGGCGGCTTCCTTGGCTCGACGAATCTCGCCGGAGGCCAGGGCTTCAGCGCAAGCGGTCAGGGCCTTCTCAGCGGACTCGCCGATCTCGTCGGCCATGCCCGTCCTGCGGGCGGCCCAGCGGGCGGTAGCGCCAGCGGTCGCGGCGGCGGTGCGGCTGCGGTCGAGGTTGGCACCGGATTCCCGCGCCCATCGATAGACCGTGCCGCGGGAGACGCCGGCTTCCAGTGCGAGGGTGATCGCGCTCTCGCCGGCGGCGAGGCGGGCGACGACGGCGGCCCGCTCCTCGGCGGTCACCGGAGGCCCGCCAGCGCCTCGACGTCGACCCGGCGGAGCTGGCCATCGACCGTGGGAAGCCGGCCGCTTGCGATCCATCGGGTGACGGTCTTGGAACTTTTGCCGAAGAGCTTGCCGGCCTCGGCTCGGGTCATGAATGCGCTCACGGACCCAGCATCTCCAGCCTCCGCAACGTCGGCAATTGGTATCTCCTTTTGTCCGGTTGTGTCCGCTTTTGTCGGCGGTGGCGGCTCAAGGACCTTCAGTACACGCTCCAGCGCCGGGAGCAAGCTATAGACCTGGTCTCTGCGTCGGATGTCCGACTTGTACGACGAGAGCGCCCGGCGGAGCTGGCCGAGGTCGCGAGCGTCAAGGGCCTCGGCCACCACCTGGCCGCCGTCGTCGAGGATCGTCAACGCTCCGTTCAGCGGCATCGCCCGCACCTCCAGCCCCGAGGCGTCAACACGCCGGCCGGGGACCCACACCGACACCACGCCTCGCCCGGCGGCCGTTCCCACAACGACAGCGGCGGCGGCGCCGGCCGGCGGCCCGGCCACCAGGAGCGCAGCCGGGCCAGCCAACGACGGCGCCGCTTCATGCTCGCTCTCCGCCGGCGACCACTTGACTCCTTGTCAGGAGCGGGCCGCATCGCAGCAGGTCAGCCCGTGCGAGAAGGGGCCTCGTCAACGCAATGTCAACGGGCGAGCGGGTCGAGGTGATGGTCATCGGCACTCCTGGAGTTGTCGGCGAAGGGCGGCGATGTGGTGCCGGCGGCGTTCTACGGCGCTCTGGACTTCTCGTTCTCGGCGGAGGCGGCCGGCGAGCTGGCGGAGCCCAATGAGGGTCGGGCAGCCCTGGCCGGCGGCGGCGATGGTGCGGATGGCCGCCTCGGCGTCGATCAAGGGCACGTCACGGAGGTGGTCGAACACCACCCGGGTGTCGATGGTGGCGCCCTCGGGCCATGTCCGCTCGACCCGCTCCCAGACCTCCATGGCCTCGTCTCTGGTCATGGCCTGGCCCCGTTGTTCCGTGACTCCTTTTTTTGTGGCGACACGTGACCCTCCGGGAGTTCGTCGATGGGATGAACAGGCGCCCTTTCTGAGGTCAGCGCCTGCGGCGGCAGGTGCGTGCGCACGCGCGGTGCGCACCCCTCTATGGGTGTGCGCATGCGTGCGCACCTCCGCCGAACGCCGGGCGCATCTGCGCATGCGTAGGCCCGTGCGCAGCATGCGTGCAGGTCAGGCGGCATCTTCGGCCCCCCTTCCGTCGCACTGCGCACGCCAGACGTACGCGCCGCCGGGAGACTGCTCGCTTTCGGCCAACCCGGCCTTTGCCAGCTTCGAGAGGCTGTCTTGGATCGTGCGCTTCTTCAGCGGCATGCCGGTCGTGTCTCGTGCCAGTTCGTCACCGATCTCCTGGACCGTGACGGCGGAGGTCGCTGCCTCGATCACCCGCAGAACGCGCCGGGTGGCCGGCGACATGTCGCCAGAGTCGGGCGCCGGGTCGATGGCTTCGAGCTGCTCTACCGTGTAGTGCAGCGGCGATGTGAGGGCGGTTGGGTCATCGGCCCACACCCGGCGACGGATGCGCAGGTCGGCGTCTGCGATCTCGTCGCCGATGAACTCCCACGCAAGCGTCACCACGGTGGCGCCGGAGGGCTCGGTGTGGCGCTTTTCGACCGAGGCGGTGGCCAGGACCCGGCCCCAGGCACCCGGCCCGACGCCGGTGATGCGCTTCGCCCCCTTGCCCTCACCGGTCTTGTTGATGTGGGTGGTGACGAGCAGGGCGGCCCCGCACTCCTGGGCCAAGAGCTGCACCCGTTCGAGGGTGGCCCCCATCTCGTAGAGGTCGGAGCCCCGGGCGCCCTGCGCTGCGAGGTACAGGGGGTCGATGATGACCAGCTCGGCACGGTGGGCGACCAGCTCGGAGCGGATGAGCTCGATGTGGGCGTCGTTGGTCAGGTGCGGGACACGGAAGCAGAGCCGGATCGGCAGCTCCTCCAGGACGGCGCCCCTGGCCTCACAGACGGCCCGGAGCCGGCGAACCATCTTCCGGTCGCCGCCCTCGCCGAGGAAGGCCAAGACGGGCCCGGGCCGAGGGCAGGCGAAAACACCCATCCACGGCGTGCCGGTGGCCTTGGACACCATGGCGTCGCAGTTCGCCCATGTCTTGCCCGCCTTGATGTCGGCAGCGGTCACCCCGTAGGCGTCCGCCGGCCAGACGCCTTCGAAGAGCCACTGCGGTTCCGGCATCGCATCTACGGCGGCCGACACCTCGCCGGCCCAGCGGATCCCTAACTCCGAGCACTGGGAACCCGTCGAGCGCAGCCGGGCAAGCCGGCGTTCGGCGTCGGCCAGCCTCGAGGACACGTCCGCAGGGGCGTCGTAGCCGAGTTCGGCGAGGTCGTTCCCGAGAGCGATGAGGCGGCGGAGTCCCGAGTGCTCCTCGACGATGGCGGCGTAGGTGCCGGCGTTGCCGATGGACGGCGTGCCGGCCTGAAGGCTGATGAGGATGGCCGGGCCGCCGATGACTTCCAGCACGCCGGCCCGGGTCAGCGCCTCGGCGACGGTGACAGGGTCGGCGGGCTCGCCCTGGGCGTACAGCGACGTGATGGCGTCGAAGATGTGGCCGTGGGCCGGCTTGTAGAAGTCGTCCGCGCTGAGCTGGACCTCCACGGCGGCGACGATGGCCTCGCGGCTGAGGAGCATGGCGCCGAGCAGGGACTCCTCGGCCTGGAGGTTGTGAGGGGGCACCCGGGGCACGGCGGTCTCTTGACGGCGCCGGCGGTCGTCGATCGACGGCGGGATCGTGGCCGTGCTCATCCCGACCGAACAGGCGTGTCCGCTTCGAGGAGCCGCAGGACGGCGGCCGTGCTCCACCGGAGCTTTCGTCCCAGGCGCAGCGGCGCCACCGGGCACGTACCGGCCTTCACCTGCTCCAGCACCGACCAGTAGCTGCAGCCGAACAGGTCGGCGAGCTGTCGGGCGTCGATGGTTGCGGGCAGGTCGGCGAGGTCGGAGAGCCTCATCGGGACGCGCCACTCTTGGTGACGGCTGAGCCGGCGGTAGCCGCCAGTTCGTCGAGCAGGGCGAGGTATCGGCTCGCCACCGCGCTCGGTCGAGGTGGCGTGCCGTTCTCCCACTTCCACACCGAGGTGGAGTGCCCGCCGATCTCGCGGCTCATCTCGCTACACGAGACGCCGGCGGCTAGGCGGATCGACTTTGCCTCGCCAGACGACACGAGCCGTCGCAGACGGACCAGCTCTTTGAGCGGTAGCCCAGTACCCACGTTTGTCTCTCTTCCATCAGGTCATGGTGGCCAGTTCGGGGCTACGCCCCTGAGTGCTTGCTGTGGGTTTTCCATGAGCCCTGGTGAGGACGACCGCATTGCCTTGCGTCCTCGTAGTGGAGAGCTAGACTCCAAACGTTAGGGGAACATACGTTTGCTCGTCAAGGATCAGATTGCCCGAGCGCCGGAGATGAACCGGGCAAGCGAAGGGAAGGGGGCGGTAGTGAGAGGGAGCCTGCGCAAGCGGGGCGACACCTGGACGGCCTACTGGTCGATCACGGACGGCGAGGGGAAGCGCCGGCAGCGCACAAAGGGCGGGTTCCGCACCCGGAGGGAGGCGCAGGCCCACCTCACCAGCGTCCTGAGCGCCGTTCAGACCGGGACCTACGTCGAGCCCCGGAAGATGACGGTCGCCACGTTCCTCCGGGAGGAGTGGCTGCCCACCCTCACCCAGAAGAACAACACGCGGTCCAGCTACCGCACCACTTCGGAGAGTTGGATCATCCCGACGCTCGGCGGCATCCAGCTCTCCCACCTGACGCCGGCCCACGTGCAGGGCCTGCTCGATCACCTGCGGGTAGCCGGCAGCCGGCGAGGCACTCCCCTGTCTCCTCGGTCGGTGCAGTACGCCCTGAAGGTCCTGAAGATGGCGCTCACCCATGCTGTCACCCAGGGCTTCATTCCTCGCAGCCCGGCCGCCGCCATCAAGCGGCCCCAGGCGCAGGCGGCTGAGATGCAGTCGTGGACGGCCGACGAGGCCGCCGCCTTCCTTGACCACGTGGCCGACGACCGCCTGTACGCCGCGTGGCTCCTGTTCCTGCAGCGCGGCCTGCGTCGAGGCGAGATCGCCGGCCTCCGGTGGCCCGACGTCGACCTGGACACGGGCCGGCTGTCGATCGGCCACACCCGGGTTCTCGTCGATGCGAAGCCGGAGTCATCCTCGCCCAAGACCAGCGCCGGCCGGCGCACCGTGCCGCTGAGCCCCCGTCTGGTCGCCGCCCTTCGAGCTCATCGCCGGCGCCAGCTCGAGGAGCGCATGGCATGGGGCGAGGCGTGGGAGGACACGGGCTACGTGTTCACCCGCCAGGACGGGCGACCGCTCCACCCCGAGTACCTCTCCACGGCCTTCGAGCGCCACGTCCGCAAGCTGGGAGCGCGCCGGATCCGCCTGCACGACACCCGCCACACCTGCGCCAGCCTTGCCCTCCAGGCCGGCGAGAAGACCGAGGTCGTGAGCCGGTGGCTCGGGCACGCCAGCGTCTCAATCACCCAGGACATCTATCAGCATGTGATCCCGGCCATGATCGAGGAGGCCGGCGAGCGCCTGGACGACATCGTGTTCAGCCGGCGGAAGAACCCCCAGGGGTAGGCGGGCCCCTCCGCACGAGAGCGAGGCGGCCGGCGCCGACCCGGTGAGCATCGACCGCAGCGTCAACGGCGAGCCCTACCCGGCGTAGGTCGCCCTCGGTGACCTCGTGGTCGAGCGAGACGGCCCACACCCGGGCGCCGGCGCCGACCACCCCGGTACGCACCCGGCAACCGAGCCGCCGGCCGGCGAGGCGGGCCGCTCGGCGCCACAGGTCGACGTCGGCGACGTCTTCGGCGTCGACCATGAGCGAGCCTCGGTCACGGAGCACCGGCAGGAGCTGGGCGGCCAACGCCTCCACCTTCCGGCCCTCGATGCTGGCGACCCGACCCATCCCAAGCCACCTCCGTTGACAAACCGTTGACACCGGGCGCCGGCCAGGGGTGAGCCGCCGGAGCGAGACACCCTCTGACCTGCACTTTTGTGGTCGGGCTGGGGAGATTTGAACTCCCGACCTCTTGACCCCCAGTCAAGCGCGCTAACCAAGCTGCGCCACAGCCCGTACCTGTTCCTGACTGTAGCCCAGCGAGCGGAGGCTTCCCCCGGCTCGGGAAAGGGGATACTTCGCCCATGAACAAGTCGACGCTGACCCGGAAGCTTCCCGCCCTCCTCCTCGTGGTGGCCGCCGGCCAGGTGGGGCTCGCCTCCACCGCCAGCGCCCAGGGCGGGCTGCTCGGGACCGGGCTGTTCGCCCCACCGCCGGCCCCGGCCGCGCCGGCCCCGCCGGCGCCGGTTGCGCCGGCTGCGCCGGCTGCGCCGGCTGCGGCGAGCATCCCGCTCCAGTTGGAGCAGAAGCTGGTGGCGATGCACTACGACGTGGGCCCTGTCGATGGCATCATCGACGAGAGGACGAGCCACGCCGTGATGGCCTTCCAGAAGGTCAACGGGATTGCCCGCACCGGCCGCCTGGACGGCGACGTGATCGCCAGGATCCTGGCCGCGAGCGGTCGGCCGCCGGTGATGCTCGCCAACGGCGAGCCGACTCGGGTCGAGATCAGCCTGGCCCGCCAGGTGCTGTTCCTCTACGAGAACGGCAGCCTGCTCAAGATCCTGAGCGTCGCGACGGGTACCGCGGCCACACCCACCCCCACCGGCACGTTCCGGACGTTCCGCTCCGTGGCAGGCTGGCGGACGAGCCACCTCGGTCGTCTGTACAACCCCCAGTACTTCATCGGGGGGTACGCCATCCACGGGTCCACCTCGGTGCCGGCGGAGCCGGCGTCGCACGGCTGCGTCCGCATCCCTATGCATTCCGCCGAGTGGTTCCCCGAGCGTGTGCCGCATGGCACGCAGGTCTTCGTCACCCAGAACTGAGCTAGATCCGGTGGATCAGCCAGGCGACGCCCTCCACGGCCCGCCAGCCCAGGTAGGCCGTCGCCGAGACGAAGAGCAGCTTGAAGTGCCAGGGAGTTTTCGGAGGGGTGGTGTCGAGCGCCTGCCCGCAGGTCGGGCAGGTGCCGCCCTCGCCCAACTCGGCCGGCCGCCAGTAGTGGTCACACTGCTCGCACGTCGGCATTGAAAGGGTCAGCTGCGGCGGACGGCAAGGATGGCGACGTCGTCGCGGATCGGCCCGGTGGCGAAGTCCCGGGCCGCCGCCAGCAGCGACTTGCACAGCACGTCGGCCGCCACGCCGGGGTCCCGGCGGATATGGGCGGCGATGCGCTCCTCACCGAAGAGCTGCCCGCCCGCCCGGGCCTCGGCCAGCCCGTCGGTGTAGAGCAGGAGGAGGTCGCCGGGATCGAGGGCGACCTCGCGGCTGCTGTAGGAGGCCTTGGGGTTCAGCGTGAGCAACGGGCCCGTGGAGCGCAGGGGGCGGACTTCACCGTCGTGCCACAGCCACGCTGGCGGGTGGCCGGCGGACGCGTAGCGCAGGGTGCCGGCGGCCTGGTCGAACACCACCAGGCAGAGCGACACGAACTCCTCGTTGCGGGTCTGGGCCGAGATGACGGCGTTCAACTCCTCGAGGGCTTGGGCCGGGTCGCGGTACTGGCGCAGGAAGACCCGGAGCAGGTACTTGACCTGGAAGGCGGTGATCGAGGGTTCGATCCCGTGGCCGGAGACGTCTCCGATGACCGCGGCCACCCGCTTGGGGCCGGTGGGGGTGACGTCGTAGAAATCGCCGGCCATGAGCCCGGTGCCGGGCTCATACGCCCGGCCCACCTCGAAGCCCTCGAACTCGGGCAGGTCCTGGGGCGCCAGCCGGGCCGCCCACCGACGGGGAGCCAGATCCTCCTGGGAGAGGACTTCCTCCGCCCGCCGCTCCAGGCTCGCCCGCTCCTCGATGAGGTCGGCCTCGGCGAGGAACCGCTGGCCCCACACCATCGTCATGGCGACGGGGATGACGAGGAGGGCCTGCATGAGCCGGGGCCAGCCGCCGGCGTACGCGGCCGCGGCCGAGATCACCGCCACCACCACGTACAGGACGGTGGTGTGGACCTCTTTGCGGTAGGCCGACCGGGCCAGGCTGACGGCCATCGACCCCGACGGACCGCTCCCCTCGAGAAGCCGGCGCCAGGATCGCTCCAGCCGCAGCGCGGAGCGGGCCCAGATGACGGCGGCCACCACGCAGGCGAACGAAACAGCCAGCAGGATGGGGTACGGAGCCATGCTCAATGAGGATCCTAGAACGATCCGGCGGCGCTGAAAACACCCTGGCCGCCGGCGGGCACGTTCAGCTCGTCCGGCTGCGGACGCGTAGCTTCAGCGGGGTGGGACCGAACCCGAAGTGCTCCCGGATGCGCCGCTCCAGGTAGCGCAGGTAGGGCGCCGGCAGGTTGCGGTTGGTGAACAGGGTGAACGTGGGCGGGTCGGTGGCGCCCTGGGTGGCGTAGAGCACCCGGGCGCCGGCCGCCGGCTGGGCGGCCTGGGCGGCCTGGACGACCTCGTTCAGCTCCCGGGTCGGCACCCGCCGGTGGTACGCCTCGATAGCGTCCCCGATGGCCGGCAGCAGCCGGTGGACCCCCTTGCCGGTAAGAGCGCTGATGTTCAGCACCGGCGCGTAGCCGAGGAACGCCAGCCGGTCCTCAACCTGCTCGGCCAGGTCGGCCCGGGCGCCGGCGTCGAGGAGGTCGATCTTGTTCAGGACGATGAGGACCGGGCTGCCGGCGGCGTCGATCCGCTCGGCCAGGCGCTGGTCCTGATGGGTCACACCCTGGGTCCCGTCGATCACCAGCATGGCGAGGTCGGCGCGGTCGACGGTTTGCAGAGCCCGTACCAGCGAGTAGTACTCCGTGCCCTCCTCGATCTTGCTCTTGCGGCGCATGCCGGCGGTGTCGATGAAACACAGGGGCCCGTCGGGGGTCTCGACCACCGTGTCGATCGAGTCCCGGGTGGTCCCCGGCTGGTCGTGGACAACCGAGCGGTCGTCGCCGATGAGGCGGTTGAAAAGGGTCGACTTGCCCACGTTGGGCCGGCCCACCACGGCGATCGAGGGCACCTTGGAGGTGTCCTCCGCCGGCAGCTCATCCGGACCCGCCGGCGGCAGCCGGTTGACCACCTCGTCGAGCAGGTCGCCGACCTGGCGCCCGTGGAGGGCACTGACCGACATGGGCTCGCCCAGGCCGAGGCGGGCGAAGTCCCACGCGTCGGTCTCCCGGTGCTCGCTGTCGACCTTGTTGACCACCACCACCACCGGACGCTGGGCCCGGCGCAGCACGCCGGCCACGCGGTCATCCTCCTCGGTGACGCCCACGGTGGCGTCGGCCACGAAGAGCACGACGTCGGCGCCCTTGATGGCCCGCTCGGCCTGGTCGCTGACCTTGGCGTCGAGGCCGTCGCCGCCGGCCATCCACCCGCCGGTGTCGACGATCATGAAACGCCGGCCCCGCCAGTCCGTCTCCAGCTCCTTGCGGTCACGGGTGACGCCGGGGCGCTCCTCGACGATGGCGACCCGCTTGCCGACGATGCGGTTGACGAGGGTCGATTTGCCGACGTTGGGGCGGCCGACGATGGCGACGACGGGGAGGCTCATCGCCCCGCCCTCGCCGATCTGGCTGCACTGACGGTCGTATGCGACCGCAGCTGCAGCCAGTTCGGAATGGGGGGGCTCATAGGTTCAGTGCCTGACGTAGGGAGATGCCGTCGGACCGGATGATCTCGACGGGGCGGGGCAGGTCCTCGGGCTTCGTGCCGTCGAGGAACACGCCCCCGGAGAGGCAGACGTCGGGCAGCAGGTAGCGGTGGCCTTCGGGCTGGGCGGCCAGGACAGGGGCGAGGTCGGACCCCACCAACAGGCCGGTGACTCCGATGTTGCCGCCGAAGAAGTTGTTCGGCACGGCGACGACGCGGACGTCGGGGCGGTCCAGGCCGGCGACGAGCGGCTCGATCACCGCAGCGCCGTACTCGCCGGTGAGGACGGCGACCGGCGCCTCTCGCCGGGGCGTCAGGGAGATGAGCCCGTCCGTCCTGGGCGCCCGGTAGCCCTCCGCCGGGGCACCGTCGACCCAGGCGAAGAAGCCGGGCTGCACGCCGATGCCGGCGTCCGCCTGGACCTTGCCGTGCAGCTCCATCTCGAAGGCCCGGGCCATGCCGATGCCGTTCTCGTGCTGGGGGAAGCCGTCGTAGGCCTCGGCCTCGGGGAACGGGCGGCCGGCGAGGAGGTAGTACTCATCGGCGGCGAAGACCAGGCGCCGGCCCAGGACCGAGCCGAAGACGTCCTGCCAGTCCTCCACGGTGTCGACGACCGCCTGGGCCTCGTCGACCGTGTGCGGGCGCATGGCCGCCTCGGTGTTGTACCGGCTGACGCCCAGGGGGACGATGCAGGCCGTCGCCAGCTCGGGGTACTCGTCGAGGATGCCGCACAGGGTGTCGTCGAGGACGGCGCCGTCGTTGACCCCGGGGCAGACCACGACCTGGCCGTGGACCTCGATGCCGTGGTCGAGCAGCGCCCGCAGCCAGCGCAGGCTGGTGGCCCCCCGGCGGTTGCGCAGCATGCGGGCCCGCAGCTCGGGGTCGGTGGCGTGGATGCTGACGTTCAGGGGGCTGAGGCGCTCGGTGACGACCCGCTCCAGATCCATCTCGGTGAAGCGGGTGAGGGTGGTGAAGTTCCCGTAGAGGAACGACAGGCGGTAGTCGTCGTCCTTCAGGTACAGGCTCTGGCGCAGCGCCGGCGGGAGTTGGTAGATGAAGCAGAAGTCGCAGTGGTTGTCGCAGGTGCGGACCTTGTCGAACAGGGCGGAGGAAACCTCGGCGCCCAGGGGCTCGCCATCGGCCTTGGCCACCACGATGTCGAAGTCCAGACCGCCCCGGCGCAGCTCCATGTCGACATCGGCCTCGTCGGTGAGCAGGCGCCACTCGATGACGTCACGAGGCCGGCGGCCGGCCAGGGAGACGACCTCGTCGCCCGGCTGGAGGCCGGCCCTGGACGCCGGCGATCCGGGCGCGACGGCAACAACCCGGGGCAGGGACACGGCTCCAGGATACGTGCCACCTGCCGGTAGGCTGATCTGGTGGACGTCGAGAAGGTGCTGCTTGCCGCGCCGCGCGGCTTCTGCGCCGGCGTCGAGATGGCCATCAAGGCCCTCGGGTGGATGGTCCGGGTGTTCGAGCCGCCGGTGTACTGCTACCACGAGATCGTCCACAACCGGCTGGTGGTCGACCGGTTCCGCGAGCTTGGAGTGGTGTTCGTGAACGACGTGTCGGAGGTCCCGCCCGGGGCCCCGCTCATGCTGAGCGCCCACGGCTCGGCCCCGGCGGTAGTCGAGGCGGCCCGGGCCGGCGGCGGCTTCGTGGTCGACGCCGTGTGCCCCCTGGTCACCAAGGTCCACCACGAGGTCAAGGTGCGGGCCGGCAAGGGCTTCTCCATCCTCTACGTGGGCCACGAGGGCCACGACGAGGCGGTGGGCACCATGGCCGTGGCCCCGGACTCGATCCACCTGGTGGAGTCTGAGGACCAAGTGGCGGCGTTGCCGGACCCCGGCGGGCCAGTGGCGCTACTGGCCCAGACCACCCTCAGCCACCAGGACTGGGCCGGCGTGCTCGACGCAGCCCGGGAGCGGTTCCCCGACCTGTGGATGCCGGCGCACAGCGACCTTTGCTTCGCCACCACCAACCGCCAGTCCGCCCTCGTCGAGATCGCGGCCCGAGCCGACGCCATCGTGGTCATCGGATCGGCCAACTCCTCCAACACCGTCGCCCTGGAGAAGGTGGCCCGGGGCGCCGGCTGCACCCGCGTCTACCGGGTCAACGGCCCCGACGAGCTGCCCGAGGACCTCACCGGCGTGGTCGGCGTGACCGCCGGCGCCTCGGCCCCCGAGGAGCTGGTGCGGTCGGTCATCGCCCGGCTGGACCCGGCGGAGGGCATCGAGGAGGTCGTCGTCACCAACGAGGACGAGTACTTCCCGCCGCCCCGGGAGCTGCGGGAGCTCCTGGCTGCACTCGACGCGGTGGCGTCGGTCACCCTCGGTGCGCCCCCGCCGGCGCGGTCGGCCTTCGCCCAGGACCGCCAGCAGGCGGCCAGCGATGTGCTCGACGCCCTGGCTGCCGGTTAGAGGGACAGTCCGGGGTAGCCCGCTTTAGGAAGACCGGGAGTCGGAACGAACGACCTCAGCGCCGACGATCTGGCCCGCAGCATCACTGAGTCGACAACCTTCGGACACGTTCCGCCCAGTAGGGACTTCAACGACGAACTACGTGGCATACGACCGTCTGATTACAGACCCCCAGGGTGAAGCATGCGTCACAACCGGGTACATCGAAGAGGGAACGACGCCGGCGGACGGCGTAAGAACCGCCTCGACAGCTCTGGCCGGCCCGTGCCACCGCGCCGGCCGGTGGAGGCCGTGGCTCGTGACCTCGGCCTCCCGGCCGGGGCGTGGTCGCACCCCAGCGGTGAGCGCCTCGACCCCGGAGCGGTCTCCTTCCACGAGCCGGCGGCCTGAGGCTCGCAGGAGCGCGGCCCAAAGCACCTCATGCGTGGCGCTCCATCTGAGCCGTCCTCCGTGGAGCGGACCTCGCCGGCGCCGCACTGAGCGAGCGAAGGGCCGTTGGAACAGACCGGGCCGAGCACGGGTGGCCCGGCGCGACGAGGATGGTCCGCGACCGAGCCGCCCGCCGGCCCGCCTGGTGAGGGGGGCAGTCGGGGCGGCCACCAAGCTAGGTCAGGGTGAAGGGTTTGTTGGCCGTGAAGGGGCCGCCTGGGAAGTGCCAGGTCACCGAGACCGAGTAGGTCCCCGGGGGGTTCTGCGTGCAGGGCTGAGGCGCACAGCCGAGGCGGTCCCAGTTCACCCTGGCCTCGTGGGCCTGGCCGGGCCCCAACGAGCCCGGCGCGTCGCCCTGGCGGTCGAAGCCGGTGATCATTGCGCCACCGGGACTGAGGACGGTGGCCGAGAAGATGAAGCTCGGGTACGTGCACGTCGACCGGTTCCGGAGCGTGCTGTGGATCCCCACCGACTCACCCGGCGCGTAGGAGCCCTTGTCGGTGCTGACCGCCGCCTCGATCTGGGCGTTCGTGCAGGCGATGACCGGCCCCGTGGTCGTGGTCGTGGCGGCGGCCCGCGTGGTCGTAGTGGTGGCGCGGCGGGTGGTGGTCGTGGCGCCGGCGACCGTCGTGGACGGCGCCGGCGCGGTGGTCGTCGAGATCAGGTCGACGGTGGTCGTGGTGTCGGCGGGCACCAGCGACGTGGTCGTGGTCACCACCTGCTCGAGGGCGGCGGGGGTGTCCTCGTCCTCTTCGTAGTTGGCCGCGGCGGCAATGCCGGCGCCGGCCAGGATCACCGCCGCCAGCCCGAGAAAGGTAACCCGCCTGGGTATCACCACTGGTGATCCTAAGACCTCCAGCGTGGGTGTCATGTCCTACATCAGTTGAAAGCTCGCCGTGGCCTCGTACCGGTTGCCAGCCACGCTCCAAACGGCGGTGCCCGTGTGCAGCCCGGCGGGCTGGAAGATGTGGCGCCAGGCTTCGGTGTGGGTGAGCGTCGCGCCGGCTGGCAGCGGGACCGGCCCGAAGGTATCGGCGACGATGCTGGCCCCGGCGAACGCCTTGCCCGCCACGTCCTTGAAGGTGAACTCCACCGTGTAGCCGTTGTAGGAGCAGGCCGCCGACGACCGGTTGCGGAAGACGGTGGTCACCTCCGCGTTCTCCCCGGGGCCGTAACTGGGCCGGCTGGCGGTGGCGGTGACCTGGATCTGCGCCGGCGTACACGCCGGCGCCGGCGTGGAGGTCGTTGACCCGGGGGCCACCGTGGTCACCGGGCGGCGAGCCGTTGTGGTTATGACCCGGCCATCAGTCGTGGTCGTGGCGACCACCGTGACGGGCGTCGTGGGATCACGGGGCGTGACCTTATGACTTCAGCTCGTGATATGGAAGGTCGTGCTGC
This sequence comes from uncultured Acidimicrobiales bacterium, assembly GCA_964479465.1. GTDB lineage: Bacteria > Actinomycetota > Acidimicrobiia > Acidimicrobiales > AC-14 > CADCTB01. The sequence goes on along the minus strand of CAYZMG010000010.1, from coordinate 2,040 downwards.
CCGTGTAGGGGCCGCTCTCCGTCCAGTCCGCCACCGCCGTGTAGGTCCCGGGCGGTACCTGGGCGCACGCCGAGCCGGCACAGTCGAGCTGGTCCCACGTGAAGGTACTGGTGAACACCTTGCCCGGCTCGGCCCGCACCGGCATCCGCAGCTCGAGGGTGTAGGCGAAGCTGCCGACGTCCTTGCCAGCGGCATTCATGATCCGGAAGAACGCCCGGGTGGGGAGCAGGCACGCCGAGCTGGAGCGGTTCTCCAGGGTCGAGGCTCCTCTGACCGACTCCCCAGGGCCATAGGAAGCCTTCTCGGTCGACACCGTGACGCGGGCCTCCGACGGCGCGCAGGGAGCGGCCGCCGGCTCGCTGGTCGCCGGCGGCACGGTGGTCGGCGGCGGCATCGGGCGAACCGGGCTACTGCTGCTTCCAGAGGGGCTCGTCGTGGTCGTTTCCGGTCGAATGACGGGTTCGTCGGCCGGCGGTTCCGATGCCGGCGACGACCGGGGCGCCGGCACGCCGTTGATGCTCGCCACCCGCTCGTGCACTTCGGCGATGCTGGTCGTGGGCGCCTCCTCGGCGGGGGCCGCGACCGCTGGCACCTCGCCGGTCGCCAGCTCGTTCGGGGGCGCCGGCAGCGGCGCCATGCCGCCCGCCGGTGCCGGCCCGGCCACCGACAGTTCGACGGCGCGCTCGGCGCCGCCGCTCAGGACGCCGGCCGTGACGCTCACCGGCAGGACCAGTGCGAGCGCGGCGACGGCACCAAAGCCGACCCGCCGCCGGCGCCGCAGGCGCCCGCCGCGCCGCTTGACCTCGGCCAGCCACTCGTCGCGCGAGCGGGTCTCAAGAATCGGCCCCAACGGGGACCACCTCCTCCAGGCCGGCGCCCAGGCGGGTGCGCAGGCCGTTCAAGCCCCGGTGGATGTGCGTCTTCACACTGCCCAGCGAGATGCCGAGCGCCAGGGCCACTTCCTTGTCCGACAACCCGCCCAGGTAGCGCAGGGCCACGGCCTGGCGCTGGCGGGGGGCGAGGGTGAGCAGGGCGGCGTGGAGGGCCAGCCGCACGTGCACGGCGTCCTCGAACACCTCCGCCGGCGGCGGTGTGAGCTCCAGCGGCCGGCGGCGAAGGCGGTCGATGGCCAGGTTGGTGGCGACCTTGAGCACCCAGCCGTCCCGGTAGGACAGATCGCCGACCTTGGGCCAGCGAGCATACGCCCGGGCCAGGGCCTCGGCGGCCACGTCCTCGGCGGCCGCCCGGTCGCCCAGGAGCCGGTTGGCCAGCCGCACGGCACGGGGGAACAGCTCGTCGAACGCCGCCTCGAAACTGCCGTCCTCCCGCACGCCTGTTACACGTCCGGCGACGGGTTTTGGTTGACACCGACGTCGACGCCGGCGACCCGTTGCGCTCGGTCAAAGAGCTCCTGGAGGCTGTTCTGGAGCTGCACGGTGAGCTCCTTGATGGCCCGGCGGGACGGGTGACGAGCCCCCTCGGGGATGGGCGCCGGCACCAGCGGCTCCCCCACGAGAACGTGGATCCTGACCAGGCGGGGCAGAGCTTTGCCCTTGGGCAGCGCCCGCTCCGAGCCGCCGATCCCAATCGGGACCAGCGGAACGCCGGCCCGGGACGCAACGTACGCCGCCCCCTCGGCCAGGTGCTCGATGACCGGCCCGCTGCGCCGGGTTCCTTCAGGGAACAGGACCAGCGGCTTGCCGCCCTCGAGGATCGCCAGGGTGCGGCGCAACGACTCCCTGTCGGGCGCGCCGCGGTTCACGGGGTAGGCGCCGAGATGGGAGATGAAGGCGCCGAAGTACTTGTTCTTCCAGAGCGACTCCTTGCCCATGAAGCCCGCGGGCCGGCGGGTGAGGGCGGAAACGAGCCCGAAGTCGATGAAGGACCGGTGGACGGGCGCCAGGACGTACGCGCCGGTGCGGGGGATGTTCTCCAGCCCCTCGAAGCGGATCCGCCACAGGAGCTTGGCGACGAGCCAGATCAGGAACCGGACGATCGCGTAGGCGATCACTTGAGCATCGCCACGATCTCGTCCACAAC
>CAYZMG010000009.1:0-85729 GCA_964479465.1 uncultured Acidimicrobiales bacterium | reverse complement strand
TGACCCTCCCAGTCGAGGCCCGCAACCCGGACCAGCACGTCGAGGTTGCCGTCAGCGAAGACCTCGACCTCCACGTGCTCGTCGCCCCAGGTCCAGTCGACGAGGATGTTCCCGCCGGAGGTGGGGGAGAGCGATGCCGGCAGGCACTCGGCACAGGTGACGCCGGCCACGAGACGCACGGCGTTGGCGGCGCTCACCGGGCTGACCGGCGATCCGCCCGGCCCGTCCCAGTCAGCCGGCAGGGCGCAGAGCTCGCTGGCGCGATCCCGGGCGGCTCGCATGAGCGCGGTCGTGTCCGGGATGGCGATGTCGCCGCACAGGTCCTCGTCGGCCATGCCCCAGGCTACCCCTGGGCTGGGTCTCCCAGGGCGACGGTCGGTCTCCTCGGGGCGAAGCCCGGCCGCCGCGGTCAGTCGCACCGCAACGCAGCAGGTTCGCCCCGCACCCGCGCGCCCGCGTCCATTCTGCAGTCACCCGCACGATGACCTCTGCCGTGAAGTATGGCGCGGAAATGGCGCGAAACGACCGGCCACCACCGGCAGAAAGGCCGACCGACGGACATCGGCCTCCCAGCCTCTGACCTGCAACGATGCGCCGTTCATGACCCTTAAGCGCCCTATCGAAAACCGGCTTCCAAGCATGGGCGTTGCTTTCACACGGCAGAGGTCGGGGGATCAAGACCCTCATCGCCCACACACAAAATAGTCCAGATCAGAGCTTCGTCAATGTAGCGAGCGGCGCACTTGGGCACCGCAAAGTGATCAAACCGTCGTCGTCCCTGCCAGGTGATCATCTGCTGAGCTGGCGGAACCCAACGTCGGATCCACCGCCGGAGCCCCAAGCGGACGGCGAGCCGCATGGCCCTGCAAGCCCCAGGAAGGTGGTCGAGACCGACCAGCGGTTTGTGCGTGGGTGCGTGCCTGTCTGGGCCGGCGACGAGCTAATGGGGTCCACCCCCTCGAGGATCGGAGCCGGGCCTTGAGCCCTTACGCCTAGGTCGTGCGCTTGCCAGTCGGTGAGGTCGACCGTCGACAACTGGTGGGATGACGTGCTTCGAGCACTGAACCATGAGCGAGCTGCTGGTCGCCTCGGGCTCTGACATCCGACGACGACCAGGAGGTTGAGGTGGGCAAGGTGTTCGTAGGGCACGACTGGGCCGACGCCCATCACGACGTGCACGTGGAGGACGAGGAATGGCACCGCCTGGCCAAGGCCCGGCTGCCGGAGGGCGTGGCGGGCGTCGCCCGCCTCCACGAGCTGGTGGCGCCCTTGGTCGAGGAGCCGGCCGAGGTGGTGATCGCCACGGAGACCGACCGGGGTCGGTTCGTCGGCGCTCTGGTGGCCGCCGGCTACACGGTGCTAGCCGTGAACCCAATGTCGACGTCCCGCTACCGGGAGCGCCACTCGACCTCGGGGGCCAAGTCCGACCCCGGCGACGCCCGGGTGTTGGCCGAGCTGGCCCGCACCGACGCCCACAACCACCGGCCCGTCGCCGGCGACAGCGACCCGGCCGAGGCGGTCAAGGTGCTGGCCCGGGCCCATCAGTCGATGATCTGGACTCGCCAGCGCCAGACGAACCAGCTCCGCTCCACCCTCCGGGAGTTCTATCCAGGGTTCTGAACTGCTTCGATGACCTCGACGGCACCGACGCCCTGGCCGTGCTGGCCGTGGCGGCCACGCCCACCCTCGGTCGGGCGCTGTCCCGCTCGAAGATCGCCGCCGCCCTGCGCCGGGGTGGACGCCAGCGCCGGGTCGAGGCGCGGACTGAGGAGATCCAGACCGCCCTGCGCGCCGCGCAGCTGGCCGCCCCCGATGTGGTCTGCCTCCGGCACGGCGTCATCTACGACGAGGAGACCGCCTGGGCGCACCGTGTCGAGCAGGCTGCTTGACAACTACGGGCCGTGGGATGTCTCTGGGCGCTCTGACCTCCGGGTCGTCGAGGCGAAGGTCTGATCGAATCCGGCCAGGTCATCGACGGTCACCCCGGCGTCGTCGTCGGTGCGCTCGTGCCGGGGAAAGTCGGAGACCATTTCCATTGAACTCCCAGCCTGTTCACAGCCGGCGCTGGTGAGGTGCGCCCACGATGCTCATTCGGAGCCATACCGTCATGAACCCGGCTAGTCGAGGCACGAGGAGCGCGGATTGAGCGTCTTGGCCCGCGGCGTGCGGAACGCCTTCCGCAACAGCGTCCGCACCGTCTCCATCGTCGTCATCCTGGGATTGAGCGTCGGGCTGGCGCTCACCATGCTCCTGGCCCGCCATGCCGTACAGGCCAGGATCGACTCGGTCCAGGCCTCGATCGGCAACATCATCACCATCTCCCCTGCCGGGGTGCGGGGCTTCGCCGGCGGCGGCGACCCTCTTACCGGGAGCCAGCTCGCGTCCATCCACGCCCTGCCCCATGTGGTGGCGGTCACCGAAACGCTCAATGACCGTCTCACCGCCACCGACACCAACCTGCAGTCCGCCCTCGAGCTCGGCGCCCTCGGGGCCCGCGCGCAGCGGGGCGCCAACGCACCTACGCAGATTCCCCAGCCCAACGGCGGTCCCGGCGCCGGCGCCTTTTCGGCGCCGATCGTGGTCGTCGGCACGAACGACCCCACCAACCTGCAGACCTTCGGCGCCGGCGCCGACGTCAGCCTGACGGCGGGCGCGGCGTTCCCGGCGGGTTCGAACGAGAACGTCGCCCTCCTCGGCGCCGGCCTGGCCACCAAGAACAACCTCACCGTCGGCTCGACCTTCCAAGCCTATGGCACCGACTTCACGGTGGCCGGGATCTTCGACACCGGCGGCAACCGGTTCGGCGACAGCACCCTGGTGGCACCCCTTTCGACCATTCAGCGGGTGTCGGAACAGGCCGACGCGGTGACCCAGGCCGTGGTGCAGGTGGACTCGATCACCAATCTGGAGCCGACGACGACGGCCATTAAGACCACGCTGGGCGATGCCGCCGACGTCACCAGCGAGGCGGACACCTCCAGCCAGGCGCTGGAGCCTCTCAAGAACATCAAGAGCATTTCGCTCTACAGCCTGGCCGGGGCGGTCGGCGCCGGCGCCGTCATCATCTTCCTCACCATGCTGATGATCGTCAGGGAGCGCCGCCGCGAGATCGGCGTGCTGAAGGCCATCGGCGCGTCAAACTCCACGGTGATGCGCCAGTTCATGGTCGAAGCGGTGACCTTCACTCTGGCCGCCGCTGTCATCGGCCTGCTGATCGGGGTGGTGGGCGGCAACCCCGTCACCAAGCTCCTGGTCAACAACAGCACGGCCAGCGCCACGGCGACGGCTGTAGGCCCGAACGCCGGGGGACAGGGACCAGCCGGCCAGTTCCCAGGGGCGGCGAACATCCCCCGCCTGCAGGGGGGTGGTGGCCCAGGGCCCGGGGCCGCTGCGGGCCCCGGCGCGGGGCCGGGCGGGGCCGGCGTCGCCCAACGGCTGAACCTGGCCAACATCCGGGTCGCCGCCGGCTGGGACGTCGTGCTCTACGGACTGGCTGCGGCGGTGTTCATCGCTCTCGCCGGCAGCGCCATCCCGTCGCTCCTCCTGGCCCGGGTACGGCCCGCCGAAGTGCTGAGGGCCGACTGATGCTGCGCGCCACGAACGTCACCAAGGAATACCAGTCGGGCGACGCCAGAGTGAAGGCGCTCGACGATGTCAGCTTGGAGATCCAGCAAGGTCAGTTCGCCTCCATCGTCGGCAAGAGCGGCAGTGGCAAGAGCACGCTGCTGGCCCTCCTCGGCGCCTTGGACAAGCCCACCTCCGGCCGCATCGAGGTCGACGGCCAGGATCTCACGGCCGTCCCCTCCAGCGGGCTGACGAAGTACCGGCGCTCCAAGATCGGCTTCGTCTTCCAGGGTTACAACCTCGTCCCCAACCTCACCGCCCTCGAGAACGTCATGCTGCCCATGGAGTTGATGGGGGACAAGCGAGCCGACCGCAAAGCCCGCGCCGCCGAGCTGCTGGCCCGGGTCGAGCTCGATGGCCTCAAGCAGCAGCGCCGGCCTGCCAAGCTCTCCGGCGGGGAGCAGCAGCGGGTGGCGATCGCCCGGGCGCTCGCCAACCGACCGAGCGTGATCCTCGCCGACGAGCCGACCGGCAACCTCGACAGTCAGACAGGCAGGATGATCTTCAACCTGCTGCACAGCCTGGCCCAAACGATGAACACGACGATCGTGACCGTCACCCACGACATGTCCATCGCCGGCAAGACCGACGTCACCTTCAGGCTCAAGGACGGGCGCGTCGTCTGAAGCGCGCCAGCCAGCTTCCCTCGGTCTCTCCGACCAACGTACGGCGTTGCGCCTCGAACGAACGTGCGGCATCGACGTCGCGCTGCTTCAGGGCGACGACGGACAGCAGTCGGAGGACGGAGGCCATCCCGGCCTTGTCTCCAACCAGCCGCCGTGCATCGAGCGCGTCGGAGGCCAGAGCTCGGGCGCCCGCCAGGTCGCGCTCGGCCAGAGCCACCTCGGCGAGGTTGGCGAGAACGGAAGCCGCGTTGTAGCTGTCACCGAGGGTGTGCCAAAGGCCCAGAGCCTCGTCGTAGAGCGCTCGGGCGGAGCCGTGATCTCCCTGCACCTCGGCCACCGCTCCCAGGTTCGTTAGGGACGCAGCGATCACCCGGTCGTCGCCGAGTTGACGCCCGATGTCCAGGCTCTCCTCGAACAACCGCCGCCCTTCTTCCCAGTCTCGCCGTTGGAAGGCGACGTTGCCCAGAGCATGAAGGACGCCGGTGGCGCCCAACCGGTCGTCCGCACTCCAGTGAAGGGCAAGACTCTCCTCGTAGCTCGTCCGGGCGGCGCTGTAATCACTGCCACGAAAGGCCAGGAGCCCAGCCGAGCTGGCTGCCCTGGCCCGGGCCATCGGCGGCGCCCCCGGGTTCTTCCCCAGGGCGCGGTCCAGCCACCTCCGCCCCTCAGCGACATGGCTCCGCACCTCCCAGAACCGTCCCAGTGCCGCCGCAAGTCCGAGAGCGGCTTCGCAGTCTCGTCGGGCCGTCCCCCACTCCAGTGCGGCTCGGAAGTTGTCGTGCTCGTCCTCGAGTGCATCGAGCCACGCGTGCTGTCCGGGACCGTCGAGCGCGGCTGCGCCTTGCTCAGCGTAGGAGCGGCACCAGTCCAGGTGCTCCTCCCGGATGTGGTCGTACTTCGGCGACGCCTGCAGATCCTCGAGCGCGTCACGGACATCGTCGGGGAGGTTGTACCTCGTCGGGACACCGGCCTCAAAGATGACCGAGCGGCGCACCAGGTCGGCCACCACGTCGTCGGCAGCCACCTCACCGATGTCGGCGGCGGCAGAGACGTGCCGTGCCCCCTCGAGCGTGAAGCCTCCGACGAACACCGAGACCGCGACGAGGAACGCTCGCTCGCCTTCGGTGAGATCGCCGTAGATGCCGCCCACCGCCGTATTCAACCGCGGCTGCGTTCTCGGCGCACGGCCGGGGGAGCGGCGTGAGCGGGCACTCGTCGCCGATGGCGTGCGAACTCGTTGGCCCGCGCGACGGCCCGGAGTACGGTCAGCGCCCAGGGGGGATATGCCTGGTGGAGGGCAGGGTCCGAAGAAGCAGCGGCGTGTCGCCAAGCCGGCGCGCCTGAAGTTCGACGCCGATCCGGAGCATCTCGGCGCCGAGCTCGGAGCCACGCTGGCCACGGCGACCCGCAGGTTCCGCATCCTGCGGCCCGAGGACCTGGTCGTCCTCGACGTGCTGTGCTGGGACGTCGACCTGGCCAGCACTCGCACCGGTCCCGCGCTCATGCCGACCAGTGCCGAGAGCCGGTTGGAGGTCCGCTTCCCGTTCCAGCACCTCGGCGAGAAGGCGTACTTCCGGGTCGAGCCGGTACCGCCGAACGACCCACCCGAGCCACCTGAGGCGCCCCCCATCGCCGCCTTCGCCGCCCGCGGCTCGAGACTCGTCTTCGCCGTTCCCGAGGACGAGCGAATCCCCTACAGCATCGAGGGAGTGCTGGCCGCGTTGTCGCGGCTGCCGCTCCTCGTCGCCCCGGTCGCCACGCCGCGCGGGATCGCCGCCAAACTCGGCCCGATCGTCGCCGTCGCCGAGCTGACCGGCGGCCTCGTGCTGGCCCGGACGCCGGCGGGCATGCTCGTGCTCACCACGCCAGCCACGAAGGCGCGGGCAGCGAAGAAGAGAGATGCGGCGGCGGCCGGCGGCGTGGCCTCGGTGCTGGCCACCGCCACGTCGCTGCGCACCGCCCGGGCGATCCTGTCGGAGGAGACCGCGATCGACCTGTCCGGGCGGGACCTGGCCCGCTCGCCCATCGACACAAAAGTGGGGGGTGCGCGGTTCGGGCGGGGGTTTGGCGACCTGCTCATGCCCGCTCCCGTGCGCCGGCCGGTCCGGGCCCGGCCCCGAATCCCGGGCGACGACGAGACCGCCATCGAGGCGCCGTTCCGGCTCGTCCTCTCGCCCAGCAGCTTGGGAGGGTTCGCCCACTCGCCGGCGGTCGCGTCCGCGCCGACCGACCCGCATCGGGTGGAGCTGTGGCACAGCCGCCTGGGTGTGCGCCGGGTCGACCCGGACGACGGCACCGTGTCCGTCGACGAGACGCGCAACCCTCAACGGCTGGTGCGCGCCATCTGGGCGCGCGACAAGGAGTTCCTCGCTCCCGACGAGGACGCGCCGCTCGGGGAATCGCCGTTCCGCATGTCGCTGAATCCGCGCGACCGGGTGATCCTCGTCCGCCAGACCGCCGACCCTGCCATCGCCCCGCCCGAGCCCGTCGACGTGAAGCGGCTGTACCTGTCCTCCCTCGGCGCCTACCTCGACATCCACGGCCGCTGGGAGATCCAGCCATACGCCAAGAAGAAGGTCGGATCGATCGAGTCCTGGGACCACGAGGCGCCGATGGGGCGCGACCAGTTCGTGCAGGTCGTCTATCCCGGCTACCTCTTCCCCTTCGGCTTCCGCGCCTCGCTGGTGAAGGTGACCGAGCGCAAGATCCTCGAGGGCGCCAATCCGAAGGCGTACCTCTACCAGCGCAAGTTCATCGTCGTCGGCCAGCCGGTGCGCACCTTCGACGACCGTCGCATGCCGTTCCGGCAGGTGTCCGTGCGACCGCTGGTCACCCCCGACATCTTCGATCCGATACTGGGAGCGCCGGACTCGCCCGGCGGTGACCTCCTCTTCTGGCCGATCGTCAGCAGCGGCAAGTTCGCGTTCACCCTCGACTCGATCGACCATGCAGGGCGCCGGGTGCGAGTGCAGACGCCGCTGCTGTTCGTCGGGGCACAGCTGCCGGATGCGGACTTCCCGGCCGGCCTGATCAAGAGCACCTACGTGAACGCCCCCGAGCGCGACATCGACGCCGGCGCCCAGTCGGTGGCGTACGCAGCCACCACCAAGGCGGGCGACACGTCGCTCGAGACGGCGGTGCTGCGCTTCGTCGGGGAGCCGGGCCCGTCGGGCAGTTTGACGTCGACGCCCTCCCTGGAGAACGCCGAGGTGGTCGTGCCCGCCATGCGCCACCTGGCGCCGGCGGCTCCTGCGACCCAGGTCAGCTATGCCGCTCCCTACCTCAGCGCCGGCTTCTCGGGCGTCAACGCCGAGGCCCAGGTCTTCCTCGCCCTCAAGAACGTGGAGACAATCACCTTCGGCGCGGGCACCGATAGGGCGGGCGGGTTCGTGCAGCCCGACCTGCCCATCCGGGGCCTGTCCAGGGCGCTTGGCGCCGTCGGCGACATCGACGACCTGGTCAACAAGCCGGCGGCGCAGAAGTTCAACCCGGACAAGTTCCTGGCTGGAGTGCTCCCGAAGTTGTTCGGCCTCTTCGAGCTCACCGACATCCTCGCCGCCGTCGGTCTCGACGGTGCGCCGAAGTTCATCACCGAGCAGCTCGACCGCATCGCCTCTCTTCTCGCCGATCTGGACGAGCTGCGGGGGGTCGTCGTGCGCAGCATCGACCGGCTGGCCGACGACGCCGCCAACGGGGCGACCACCGCCTTGAAGGCACAGGCCCAGGCGGCGCGCACCGCCATCGACAACATCCGCACCCAGCTCGAAGACGCGGTTGACGACCTGGTCGACAAGGTCGGAGACCTTCTCGACATCGAGACCCCCTCGTCGGTGGCCGACGTGACCGCCGCGGTCTCTGGCGCGCTGAACACACTGGCCGGCGTCGTCGGCACCCTGAAGGGCATCGTCAGCGATTCGCCGCTGCCGGCGCCGGTGAAGGCCGAGCTGGAACGGCTGGTCAACGTCCTCGACCCGGTGCTTGATGCGGCCGACATCGCGGCCACGATCAACCTCATCACCCAGTTCGTCAACGGCATCGACCCTTCGGGCATGTCCGTCAAGGCCAGCTTCACGTGGCGGCCGACGCTCACCAACTTCCCCGACGTCGCCGACGACGATGCGCTGTTCATCGTCCGACCCGACGGGTTCTTCCTGTCGGTGGAGGCGCGGGCTTCGGGAGCCGCCGGCGTCGGCATCGACGTCCTGGCCGAACTGCGCGACTTCGCCCTGAACCTGTTTCCGACCGCGCCGCTCATGCGCCTCGCCTTCGACCGCATCGCGTTCCGGGCCGCGTCCGGTCGCAAGCCCGAAGTCGACGTGGCGTTCCGCGGCATCGAGTTCGTCGGCGTCCTCAGCTTCATCGAGACGCTGAAGGATCTGATCCCGTTCGACGCCTTCTCCGACCCGCCCTACCTCGACGTCAGCACCGACGGCGTGGTCGCCGGCTTCGACCTGGCCCTGCCGGCGGTGGCGGTCGGCGTCTTCGCGCTGGAGAACATCAGCCTGGGCGCCGACGTCCGGGTGCCGTTCCTGGGCGACGAAGCCCTCACCGTCGGTTTCCACTTCTGCAGCCGCGAGAAGCCGTTCCGCCTCACGGTGATGATGATCGGCGGCGGGGGGTTCGTCGGCATCCGGCTGTCGCCCAAGGGCCTGGTCCTGCTCGAGATGTCGCTCGAAGCCGGCGCCTGCCTGTCGATCAACCTCGGGGTGGCATCGGGCTCGGTCTCGATCATGGTCGGGATCTACCTCCGGCTCGAGGCGCAGGCCGGCAGCCTCACCGGCTACTTCCGCATCCGGGGTGAGGTCGACGTGCTCGGCCTCATCTCCGCGTCCATCACCCTCGAACTCTCACTCACCTACGAGTTCGACACCGGGAAGATGGTCGGGCGGGCGTCGATCGAGATCGAGGTCGAGGTCTTCTTCTTCTCGTTCTCCGTCACCGTGTCGTGCGAGCGCCGGCTCGCCGGCTCGAACCAGGACCCTACGCTCGCCGAGCAGATCGGCGTCCTCCCCGACGGCAGCTCGCCGGCGTGGGCGGAGTACTGCGCCGCGTTCGCGGAGGTGTCCGGTGGCAACTGAGTCCTTCCTCGTGACCGCCCTGCCGTACTCGGCGGCGGCCGACGAGGCGTTCCACGTGTCCCTGTTCGTCACCCACCGGCTCACGCCCGACCGGGCCGAAGGCACCATGAGCGAGTTCCCGCGGGTCGGGGACTGGACCGCCACCCTGACCGGCAGGGGAGCGGAGATTCGGCTCCGAGGCGGGCGGGCCGACGGGACGAGCGTCGAGATCCCGGTCACACCCGTCCTCGACAAGCTCGATGCCGCGCTGTGGCCGCGGGTGTTCCCCGCGTCCTTCCCGGTGCGCCCGTGGAAGGTCCCCGACCACACCGCGGTGCCATGGCGCACGTTCCCGGCTCACCGGATGCAGCAGCACGCACTGCTGGTGCACGGGGCGTCCATCGTCTCCTCCCCGGTGGCGCCGCCGAGCGCCGAAGGCAACCTCTTCGTCGAGTTGCTCCTCCGTACGCTGGGCCTCGACCGGCGTGAGTTGCCGCTGTCGCAGATCATCGACGGCGGCTTCGACCAGGTCATCAGCAAGAGCATCGACGCCATGATCGGCCGGGGCTTCAACGACACGCCGAGGGCCACGGGAAACCAGCCGCTGGCCCGGCTGGTGGCCGACGTCGACCTGGCCCGCCGGTACTACCAACGCCCCGAGGAGCAACGCCTCTACGCCGAACGTCCCAGCCCGGGTGCGGCGGTGACGCCCGTCAGGAAGCCGGACCCCGACTTCCACGAACGGGCGGGGATGCTCGGCGACCTCTCGCCCCTCCTGCGCCGGCTCGGGCTGGTGATCGACCTGCGGATCGACAAGCCCGCGCTGCTGACCGGCCTCGTCTGGCTGCAGGGAGACGTGCTGCTGCCCGGACCGGACAACCCGGTGAAGCGCCAGCCCCGCGTCTCGTGCCGCGTCCTCGGGTCCACCTTCACCGCCAACTCGGCCTCAGGCGACTTCGAGATCGCCATGCTCCGCCTGGGCGACGAGGACCGCTTCACCGTCCTCGACCTCGACCCGGACGCGTCCGGCCTGAAGCTCGAGCAGTTCGTCCGCACCGTGCCCCGTCTGGTGGCGGCGGAGAACAACGGCGACGCCGAGACGTCGGCGCCGCCGAGCCTGCGGGCCACCGGCTTCGGGATCGCCCGTCCCGATCGGGCGGCCATGCTCCACGACCGACTCGACGACGCCGCCGCCAAGGACAATGCGCTGCTGGCCGGCAAAGCGCCGCCGCTCACACTGGAGCAGGTCAGCCGGGGCATCCGTCTCGAGGTGTGGGACGACGAGAGCGGCGACTGGCACTCGCTGCACCAGCGCCTGCTCACCGTCGACATCGACGGCGCCGGCCGGGTGCTCGACGGCGTGCCCGACGTCGGGTTCCTCCAGGGCGCGGCGCTGACACAGGCCGACAACCAGCCCGCCGCCCCCCGGCACGCCCACGAAGTGCTCGCCGGCTGGGAGGGGTGGTCGCTGGCTGGGCCCCGCCCGGGCAACGTGGTCGTGGAGGAGGGGGGCGAGGAGAAGGTCTTGCCCGAGCCGCCGGCCGACCCGTCTCCCGTGAACCCGGTGGCCAGTTCGAGCAGGGTCGCGCCCGGCTCCCTGCCCCGGTTGCGGTACGGCTGGCGGTACGCCTTCCGCGCCTACGCCGCCGACCTGGCCGGAAATTCGCCGCCCCACGACGTCGCCGGGCCGGCCAACGCGTTGCCGCCGGCGGAGAAGCGCAAGGAGCAGCGGCCACCGTTCGACATGAAGGTCGCCGCCGCCCATGGCCAGGAGCTGCTGGCCGGGAAGCCGCACGAGGCCACCGTGTCGTCCCGCCTCAAGGACGCGCCGGTCCCGGTGGACGCCGTCCGCGAGCAGTTGCGCGTGCTGCGACCGCGGCCGGTGGACGGCCCTGGTCGGGGCACGGGCGTGCCGGGCGTCGACCTTGACGGCGTGCGCCTGACCGGCGTCCGGGAGGTCGACGATGTGGTGGCCACCCGCCTGGCCGCCAGCAGCGGGGCAGCGTTCGCGGCAGGCGTCGACCGGCGGGGCCGCATCGAGACCGCCTTCGCCCGGGCCACCGACGAGTCGCCCCACCTCCTGCGCCGGACCGACGTGCAGAGCAGCCCCGCCCTCTACGGCGCCGCGCTGTCCTCCCTCGCTCTGGGCCAGGTCGGGCTGCTGCCGGCGGTGGGAAAGCGGGGGGGCCTGTCGATCGCCCAACTCCTCGCGCTGCTCGGCCAGGTCGTCTCCACCCCCCGGCCGTTCCTGCGGTGGGACCCGATCGTCGAGCCGGCCACCGTCCCCCGGCATCCCTACACCGAGGGCGAGTCCCTGCTGCGGCTCGTGATCCGCTCGGGCGTGGAGCAGGCTGCACCTGGCGACCTCGCCGTCACGCTCGTGCCGCCGGCGACGTACGCGGCCCAGGTGCTGGCCGCCCACCCCGGTCTGGATCTGGGCTGGCGGGAGGACAGTCAGCGCCACCTTGCCGCCCCCAAGACGAGCCAGTTCGAGGCCGAGCTGCACGGCGCGTTCGACTTCGCCATCGGCGGCGGATCGCCGGCAGATCTCCGCACCGCGCTGGGCATCGCGCTGCGGGAGTCGGGGACGTTCTTCTCCGAGACGGTCGCCGACGTCGCCAATCCCGGCCAGCGCCTGCCCCAGCCCGGCGTGCGCTTCGTCGTCTCACCGACCGCCGAGACACCGGAGCATGCGACGCCGGCGGACCTGCCCCTCGGGAAGGCTCCCACGCCCGGCCAGTACGTCGTCCACGACGTCGACGAGCTCGTGCTCCCGTACCTTCCCGACCCGCTCGCCGCCGGCGTGTCGCTGACGTTCCCCGACGCCGGCAAGGACCACCGCCTCACCGGCCTGCTGGCCATGGAGGGCACGACCCTGCGCTATCCCGGCGCGTGGCCGTCGCCGACGCCCCTGCGACTGGTGCTGGAGGCCGGCGCCGAGCTGAGCGCGGAGGTCGAGGGCCACGTCGTTCGCATGACCGTCCCTCCTGGCGAGCACCTGCGTATGCGGATGTCCACCTGTCTCGACCGCGAATCGCTCGAGCTGTTGGGGCTGTGGCGCTCCATCTCGCCGGCGGCGCAGGCCGATCCGGTGCTGGCCGAGGCTGCGGCCGACGGCTGGATGTGGTGGCTGACCCCGTCCGCCGAGGTGCGGCTGGTGCACGCCGTGCCCCGCCCGGTGGAGGTGCCGCGGCCGACGGTGCTCGTCCCGTCCCGCTCCGAGGGCGACACCGAGGTCACGTTGTTCGGCGCGGTCGACGTCCACGGCCCGAGCACGGACCGCATCGACATGGAGGCCACCTGGAAGGAGTGGGTCGACGACGTCGCCAAGCCGGAGCCCGAGGAGGTCACGGTCGTCGCCGCCGCCTTCGGCTCCGAGGTCGGCTACGACGAGGATCTCGTGGTGCTGGCTGGCGCCGACGCCACCGTGCCCTTCCCGGGCGGGCCGCTGCGGGTGCACCAGTCCGTGCACAAGATGGGCGACACCCGCCACCGCGACGTCGACTACAGCGTCCGGGCCACGACCCGGTACCGCGAGTACTTCTCCCCTCAGGTGACGCCGACGGTGGACGACCTGTCCGTGGTCGGGCCGGTGCGCCGGATCGACGTGCCCAGCAGTGCTCGGCCGGCAAAGGTCGTCGTGCGCGACATCCTGCCCCTGTTCCGATGGGACGAGCGCACCGAGCCCGCTCAGCCGTTCGGCCTGCGCCGGACCCGTCGGGCCGGGCTCCGCGTCTACCTCGACCGGCCCTGGTACACGACGGGGAACGGCGAGCTGCTGGGTGTGGTTCTTGCGTCGGGCACCGACGTGGGTCTGCAGGGCTCCGTCAGCCAGTGGGGTGGCGATCCCGTGTGGCTCCAGCAGGGGCCGGCGTCGCGCTCGGCGCTGCCGCTGATCGACGTGCTGCACCTGTTCGGACTCGACGACCGTCCCGTCCCAGGGCGGCCCGTGGGGCGACCCGTCACGTTGCCCCTCGTCGACGTCACCGGTCGTCCCACGGTGCGCGTCCTGGGCTACACGCCGGAGTTCTCCCGGGACCGCAACCTCTGGTTCGTGGACGTCGCCCTCGACCCGGCGACCGCCTTCTGGCCCTTCGTGCGACTCGCCGTCGCCCGCTACCAGCCGAGCTCGCTGCCCGGTCTCCACCTCGGGCCGGTTCACGTCTGCGACTACGCGCAGCTCGCACCGGAGCGCATTGCCACCCTCACCCGTCCCGACGACCGACACGCCCGCGTCATCGTGACCGGGCCGATCGGCCTGCCCACCCTCCCGAGCCGCACCGCGGCCGAGACCTTTCTCGATGTCGTCGACGCCAGCCGCCGCGTGCGGGCCCGGCTGGAACGCCGCGACCCGGCGGTCGGAACCGACCTCGGCTGGGTCACGGTCGCACACGAGACGCTTCCGATCCTCGGCGCCGCCGGGCCGGTCATCACCTGGTCCGGGCAGCTCGAGTTGCCGACCGCCCTGCCGCCCCGCACCCCGGGGAACGAGTCCGACTGGCGGGTGACGGTGGAGGAGTGGGAGTTCCTGCCCGCCGACCCGCTCGGGGTCGAGCGGCCCGGCTTCGAGCCGCGCATGATCTACGCCGACCACTTCCCCCTGTAGCAGTCTTACGCGAACACGACGGTGGCGATGATCTCGGCGATCGTCGGGCCCCTTCGTTCGCCGCCGGCGCAACCTGGGAAGGTATGAGGCAATGATCCCTCCCGTGGAGCGCCCGGCGATGACACTGGCGGATCGCTATGAGCTCGTCGAAGTCGTCGGCAGGGGCGGCATGGGCGAGGTTTGGGCGGCTCGTGACCTGCGGCTGGGCCGCAGCGTGGCCGTCAAGCTCCTCAGCGGCCATATGGCCTCGGAGGCCGGCGTCCGGGAGCGCTTCGAGGCCGAGGCCCGCTCCGCGGCCCGACTCAGTCACCCCAACGTGGTCCAGGTCTTCGACAGCGGGGAGCACGACGGCATCCCCTATCTGGTCATGGAGCTGCTGCCGGGACGCACGCTGGCCGACGAGGTCGCCCTGGGCTCCCTCGACCCCGAGGCGGTCCGGCGCATCGGCATGGAGGTTCTGGGTGCGTTGGAGGCGTCCCATGCCGCCGGAATCCTGCACCGGGACATCAAACCCGGCAACGTGCTGCTCGCCGCCGATGGCAGGGCCAAGGTGGGTGACTTCGGCATTGCCAAGAGCACCGAGGGCCTGAACCTGACCAGCACCGGGATGATCGTGGGGACCGCCGCCTATCTGGCACCCGAGCGGGTGGCGGGACAGCCGGCGACACCCCAGAGTGACCTGTACGCAGTCGGCGTGGTCCTCTACGAGGCCCTGAGTGGCCGGAAGCCCTTCGAGGCCGACACGCCGATCGGCCTCATGCGCGCGGTGGAGGCCCACCAGGCGATCCCACTGGCCGAGGCCCGTCCCGGCCTCGAGGCATCGCTGGTGGCGGCGGTTGAGCTGGCAATGGCCAAGGAGCCGGGCCGGCGCTTCAACTCTGCCGCGGCCATGGCCGCGGCACTGGAAGGAGTCAACATCGCCGCCGCTGGTGGTGGTACGGCGACCGTGCTGAATGCCGTCCCGTCCTCGACCGAGGTCCTCTCGGCGCCGACCGCTCGGCAACCGGCCGAGGTCGGCCGACCCCCAATGGCCTCGATGGCGACGACCTTCTGGGAGCGAAGCCGTCGCAGCCCGGGCACAGCCCTCGCCGTGGTCATCGTCGCTGTCTTCGTGCTCGTCGTCGTTCTCGCCACCCGAAGCGGCGATCCTCCCGCGACGCCGGCGGGGGTCACGTCGCCAACGGCACAGCAAGCCCCCGGAGGGTCGGTCCCGGAACCCCTTGACCGCGCCATCAAGACGCTCGAAGAGGCGGTCCGCCCGTGATGCGCCGACTCGGCATGCTCATGCTTCTTGTTCTGGTGGCTTGCGGTCAGGAGGCTGATGGCATCGGCCAGAGCGCCGCAGCCGCGCTCGATCCCCAGGTGCAGCAGGTGCGGGCGGCGGCAACGAGGGGAGACCGGGCTGGGGCGGCGGCGAGGCTGGCCGAAGTACGCCAGACCGTCGCCGACCTGCGCCAGAGCGGGGAGTTGAGTGACGAGGGCGCCGCCAGGGTGCTGGCTGCAGCCGCAGCGGTCGAGGCGCAACTGGGGCCGACCCCTACCCCTACCACCCAACTCACCACCACCCTCGGCCAGCGGGACACCCGGGGGACGACAAGAACGACCAAGAACGAGGGGAAGGGCAAGGACGACGACAAGGACGACGACAAGGACGACGACAAGGACGACGACGACTGATGCACCACGCCTGCTGCTACGACGTGGGTAGCGGTACGCCGTTCAGCAAGTCGACGGCTCGGTCGCATCGGTCACGCGGATTCTCGCCGGAGCATCGTCGACGGCGAGCTCGATGGAACCGGCGGGCATGCAGCGTGTCTCGTAGCCGATGAGGGCGTCGCCGACCGCGCCGGCGATCACCAGATCGGGGAAGGGCGAGAAGCACGTCTTCTCGAACGCCCGCTGGCCGACGAGCAGCGACTCGTAGAGCCAGTCGCCGTGGTACATCTCGGTCGCCGTGCGGTTCTCCAGGCTCGTGTCGAGGGTGATCTGCCACCGCCCGGGCTCGATCTCCTGCCAGCGGGCGGTACGCACCGAGTAGGCCACTGTGCCATTCTCCACCGGTGCTTCAACGGTCGCACGGGCGTTGAGGGGGAGCGAGGTCCAGCTTTCGCCCGGCGTCACGCAGGCAGCGACGACCTCGCCGTCCGACCCACCGCCGGACCCGCCCGATCGCTGCGACACAGCCAGAGCGCCGACGGCCAGGACTGCCACCCCGACTCCGAGCGCCACGACTCGCCCTCGCCGGCTCGGCTGCTCGACTGGCCCTTCCACCTCGCCCCGTAACGAGCGCAGCAGGCCATCGACGTCCTGGTGCCACGTCTCGTCGTGCAGGACGACGGCCTGGCGCCGGGTGAGGAGCTTGACGTCGTCGGGCAGCTCGTCGGGCGGCGGGAGCTTGGCCCCTCCCAGCAGGACGGGGACGACTGGGAGTCCGTGGTTGAGGGCGGTCGCCAGCTCCAGCCGCACGTAGTCGTCGGCGTGCTGGAGCCTCGACGTGCCCTCCGGCGTCGTGGCCGACCACCCGGGGCCGATGACGGCCAGGGCGGCGTCGCAGTCGTCGAGGGCCCGTTGGATGACGTCGGCGAAGTCCCGCCCGGGCGCGATGGTGCTCACGTCATGGAACACGTTCTTGGCGCCAAGGCGCTGGACCAGCACGTCGTTGAGACGGCCGGCGTACCCGCCGACATCGCTACGCCGGTAGCTGAGAAAGACCTTCATCGGTGGCCATCATGCCAGGGGACCGCTCGCTGCTTACGGCGGCCGATCTGGAAGAGTGGTGCCATGGGGGCAGAGAACCCGGACCGACGCGATGACCAGGCACCTCACCGTCCGATCTGCTGACGGGACGCCGGGTCGAGCACACGTGGGTGTATCAGGGCGGCCAGTTCGACGGGATCATCGCGCCGGCGTTGCTGCTTACCGGCTCGATGACGGAGCCCGCCCTCGCCGAGCTGACCAGGCGGGCGGCCGCCGCCATCCCCGACGCTCGTATCCAGGTTCTTGACGGGCACGGTCACTTCGCCTTCAAGACCGATGCCGCCATGGTCGCCGCCCTCATCCGGGACTATGTCCTGTACTGACCGTCCATATACCCCCAGGGGTACCGGTACAGTGGCGAGAGTGGAACTTCCGACGACTTCCCCCGACGAGCGGCGCGGTCGTCGCTGGCTGGTCTGGTCATTCCTGGCCTGCCCCTGCCACCTTCCCCTCACCCTCGGCGTGCTCGGCACCGTCGCTGGAGGCACCGCCCTGGGCGCCCTCTTGCGCCGCCATACGCTCCTCGCCGGTCTGCTCGTGGCCGGCGTCTGGATTGCAGGGACCGCGCGCGGGTTCTTCCTGATCCGCCGAGCCCAACGAGGCGGGCTCACCTGCGCGGTGCGGACCCGGCGCCCGGCGCTCAAGATCGAGTGACCCGGCCGATGAACCTGATGACCCGGCGGCTCGCGCCCGGGCAGCCTGACGGATGAGGTGGTCGCGCTCGGCGACCTCGGGGGCGCGACGAGCGGCGTCCGCATACGCTGCGGCCGCCGCGGGGAGGTCGCCGCTGAGCTCGTGCAGATAGCCGCGGACGGCGTGCCACCGGTGCCGATCGCCGAGCACCTCGCGCAGCCGGTCGGTCTCGCGCAGCCCGGCGGCGGCGCCGAGGACGTGGCCGACCGCGACCGCGCGCCCGAGCACGGCAGCGGGGCCTTGGCTCACCGGGTCGTCGGTGAGGGCGACGAGGTCGTCGTACCAGGCGAGGATTTGCTGCCAGTCCGTCTCCTCCGCGCTTGCCGCGTCATCGTGCAGGGCCGCGATGGCGGCTTCCACCTGGTAGCGGCCGGGGCGCTGACCGGCCAGCGCCGACTGCAGGACGCGCACGCCCTCGGCGATCTCGCGTGTGTCCCAGCGGCTGCGGTCCTGCCGGTCGAGCGTGACGAGGCGACCCTCTGAGTCGATTCGCGCCGCGCGTCGGGCGTGGTTGAGGAGCATCAGTGCGAGCAGCCCCCGTGCCTCGGGTTCCTCGGTGGCGAGGGTGAGCTGGCGGGCGAGGCGGATCGCCTCGCCGGCCAGATCCACCCGGCCGGCGTGGCCGGCCGTGTAGACGAGGTAGAGCACGCGCAGCACGACGGCGAGGTCGCCGGGCTGGTCCAGGCGGCGCCCGTGCAGGGCGCGCTTGGCCCGACTGATCCGCTGCGCCATCGTCGCCTCCGGCACGTAGAAGGCGTCGGCGATCTCCCGGGTGGTGAGGCCGCCGACGGCGCGCAGGGTCAGCGCCACCTGGGAGGCGGGCGAGAGGTCGGGGTGACAGCAGCAGAAGAGCAGGAAGAGGGTGTCGTCGCCCTCCTCAGTCGCAGAAGGCCGCGGCTCGGCGTAGGTCGCCTCTTCGCGGCGGTGGCGGGAGGCGCGCAGCGCGGCCGTGCCGTCTGATCGTCGATCACGCCGGTCAGTCGGCCGAGGGTGCCTCGTACATGACCTCCCGGACGTCGATCCACTCATACAGCGGCTCCCCGCCCGGACCCGGCTCGGAAGAGACGTAG
Organism: uncultured Acidimicrobiales bacterium; assembly: GCA_964479465.1. Classification (GTDB taxonomy): domain Bacteria; phylum Actinomycetota; class Acidimicrobiia; order Acidimicrobiales; family AC-14; genus CADCTB01. The sequence goes on along the minus strand of CAYZMG010000009.1, from coordinate 67,296 downwards.
GCCGCCAGCTCGACGGCGCGCTCGTACGACTCGACGTCGATCATGTACCAACCCGCCACGAGGTCGCTGGTCTCGGGCAGCGGGCCGTCAGTGGCGACTGGCGCGGCGCCCGGGCCGCCGTAGCGCACCCAGGTGCGCGCCGGCGTGAGTGCCTGAGCGCCGACGAACTCGCCGTTGTCCTGGAGCAGCTCGCTGACGTGCCTGAGGAAGGCCATGTGCGCCTCCACGTCCTCGGGGGCCCACTGGTCCATCGGGGGCACGGGACGGTACGGCTCGGGGCCGCCGCGGTAGTGCTTGAGGAGCAGGTACTTCGGCATGGTGGTCTCCTTGGTGTTCTGGGCCATGTCTGTCGTGACCCTTCACCTGATGAGCGGAGCCGGTCAGAGCGTCTCGACATGAGATCACTGATCTCGCTCAGATTCCGGCTCCGAACCAGGTGACAAGCGATCGAGGCAGCTCGGGATCGGTGAGGTGTCCCGCCCAGGCGACATGGCCGTCGGGTCGGATCAGCACGGCCGGGGGAGCGGCGACCTCGCCCAGGACCGGGAGCTCAAACAGGCCATCGTGAATGGCGTCGACCATCCGGACTCGATCCGCCCAAGGCGAGATATCGAAACCGCCGGCGTCGGTGAAGTTGAGGAGCACAGGGCGGGCGTCATGAAGCAGCGTGAAGACGCGCGTGAGACCGTCGGTGGTCTCCAAGTCCAGGTCTGGCATTCGTCGACCGACCAGCGGGTGTCCCTCTCCGAGGTCGTAGTGGATGTCGAGAGCGGTGAGCATCCCGGCGATACGCCGGCGCGGTTCGTCCATGCCCAGCAGCTCGGTCATCGTGTCGCGGAGGGCCTGGTGACGGTCGTCGGGGCTGCTGAGCGCGACCTGCGCCGTGGTGTTGTGCAACACCCGGGCCCCAACGGGATGCCGTTCGGCGTGGTAGGTGTCCAGCAGGCTCTGGGGCGACGTCTTGTTGACCACCTGGGCCAGCTTCCATCCCAGGTTCACGGCATCCTGCACGCCGGTGCCCATCCCTTGTCCGCCGTGAGGCGGGTGTATGTGGGCGGCGTCCCCGGCCAGCAGGACACGGCCTTGGCGATAGGAGGCCGCCTGCCGCGTCATGTCGGTGAATCGGGAGATCCAAGCGGCGCTGCGGAGCCCATAGTCCGTCCCGTACACGCCGACGAGTGCGTCGCGAAGGTCGTCCATGGTCGGGTCGCCGGTGTGGTCGACGGTTCGTTCGGTGAGGACGAGCCGGATCGGCTCTCCCTCTGCCCTCCGACCGATGGCATGGGTGCCGGCGCTGTCGCGACGGAATCCGAACTCCGGCTCCTCGTCCATCTCGACCTCGGCGATCATCCAGCTGGTCGACGGATCCCGCCCGGGGAAGTCGATGCCGGCTGCCTTGCGGATCAGGCTCCGTCCTCCGTCGCAGCCGACGAGGTACTCCGCTCGGAGCGACGCGCCACCGGACAGCTCGACATCGACGCCGGCGTCGTCCTGAGCGAAGCCCACGACCTCGCAGCCACGACGGATCGGAACCCCGAGCTCATCGACCCAGCCGGCGAGGATGCGCTCGAAGTCGCTCTGCCAGAGCCCAAGCACGTAGTTGTGGCGGGTGGGGAAGTCGCTGATGTCCAAGGGGATCAGGGCGAACCCGTGAGCCGGGTAGACCTGCCCCGCCGAGACGAATCGGTCGGCGACGCCACGCTGATCGAGTACCTCGATGGTGCGGGGGAGAAGCCCGCCGGCTCGCGATCCGTCGAGGTCCTGACTGGTGCGCCGTTCGACGATGACCACGTCGATCCCTGCCAACGCCAGCTCGCCCGCCAGCATGAGCCCGGTCGGGCCCCCGCCTGCGATCACCACCGCGTGCTCGTTCACGCCCAATGGTCAGCACGTTTGGGTCGCTTGCGGCAAGCCCCCTCCCTCGCGGTATGTTCTCCATGGCGGCGGAGGGTGTCACTGGCTGGCGATGGCATCCAGGATGTCGAGCTTGGCTGCCCGGCGGGCGGGGCCGACCGCGGCGACCACCCCGGCGATCGCCGCCAGCGTGACGATGACGATCATCTGCACCGGCGGGACGCTGAGGCTCATGGCCTGGTCCTCCGAGATGGCCGTGACGATCCCCCACGAGCCGGCGAGGGCCAGAAAGAAGCCCAGGGCGGTACCGAAGAGGGCGATCATCACCGATTCCCACCGGATCGAGCTTCGTACCTGGGGCCGGGTCATCCCGACGGCCCGCAGCAGGCCCAGCTCCCGCCGGCGCTCGTGGACCGACAGGGCCAGGGTGTTGGCGATACCGATGAGGGCGATGACCACGGCCAGGGCCAGCAGGCCGTAGATCAGGTTGAGGATCATGTCGATCTCCCCGGTGATGCTCGCCTTGAAGGCGGCCTGGTCCTGCAGGTCGGCGTTGGGCCACGCGGCGAGCGCCGACTCCAGTGCTGCTGACGACTGGGCCGGGTCGACCCCTTCGGCGACCTTGACGAACAGCTGCAGGTCGGAATGGTCGGTGACGTTGGCCTCGTAGGTGTCGATGCCGATGAGATAGCCGTCGCCGGCGACGTTCGGCAGCATCTCGTCGAAGAAGGCCCGGACCGTGAGCTCGACCTCGCCGGTGCGAGCGAAGGTCATCCGCACCGTGTCTCCAAGGGCAAGGCCCTCATCCGCGGCCTTCGTGGTTCTGACGGCGACCGAGGCGCCGGCCACGTCACCGATCCGGCCGGCGGTGACCTTGAGGTCGAAGAGCTGCTCGATGGTCGCCGTCTCGACGGCGACGACATTGCTGGAGCCCGTCCCCATGCTGACCGGGATCGAGCGCACCGGCGAGACCGCCGCCACCTGGGGCAGCTTGGCCACCCCAGCGCCCAGCGTGGGGCTGAGGCCGGTGCCGCCGAAGCCGCCGGAGCCGATCACGTAGTCCGCCCGCAACGACCTCCCGACCGTGTCCGACACCGATGCCTTGGTCGAGGTGGCCAGGATGGTGATGAAGCTCACCAGGGCCACGCCGATCATGAGGGCGGAGGCGGTGGCCGACGTGCGCTTGGGGCTGCGCTTGGCGTTCTCGGCGGCTAGGCGTCCGGTGGTGCCCGACAGGCGGGTGATCGGCTTGCCGAGGACACCCATGACGGGCCGGGCGATGACCGGGCCGAGCACGAACACGCCGATGATGGTGACGACCGCACCCACGCCGAGCATGGCGAGGGCTTCGCTGCCGCTGCCGACCACGCCGGCGGCGAAGGCAGTCACTCCTAGACCGGTGATGACCGTGCCGGCGATCGTGCGGCGAAGCGAAGCGCCGGAGCTGTCGACTGCCATGTCCCGCAGGGCGGCGATCGGCTTCACCTTGCTGGCCCGCAATGCGGGAGCGAGGGCGGAGAGCACGGTCACGACCGACCCGACCAGGAACGCGGTGACGACCGTCTGCGGGGTGATGACCACCGAACCACCCGGAATCTCGAGGCCGACGGCGCCCAGGAGCGTACGCAGGCCGAATGACATGAGCACGCCGACGCCGAGACCGACGGCCGAGGCCACCAGACCCACCGCGATGGACTCGAACAGCACCGACTTGACCACTTGGCGGCGGCTGGCCCCGATGGCTCGCAGCATGGCCATCTCCTTGGACCGCTGGGCGACCACGATGGAGAAGGTGTTGTAGATGATGAACATGCCGACGAACAGCGAGATGTAGGCGAACGCGAGCAGGAAGGTGCTGAAGAACCCCAGCGCCTGCTTGAGGTCGGCCTTGTTGTTGGCGGTGTCGGCCGCACCGGTCAGGGTCTCGAACCGCTCAGTCCCGAGAACGGTGCCAACCCGGGCCGAGAGGGCCTCGGGGGTTTGGGTCCCGTCGGAGGCGATGACCACCGAGTCGTAGGCGCCGGGCTGGGCGAAGAGGGTCTGTGCGGTGGCATCGGTGGTCGCCACCAGGGTGGAGCCGGGGATGCCGTCGGCATCGCCGAAGGTCGCCGTGCCCACGAGGGTCAGAGTCGTCGGGTCGCCCTTGGCCAGCACCGTCACCTTGTCGCCGAGCTTGCGGCCGTCGCGGTTCACCGTCGACTGGTCGAGCACGACCTCGTCGGCAGTCTGCGGTGCACGCCCGGTGGCGATGGCGAAGGCGTTGAGGCGGGGGTCGTCCACCCAGTTGGTGCCCATGGTCCCGCCCATGCCGCCGCCCGCGGCGGCCTTGCCGTCGGGGGCGACGAGCGTGGCCATACCCATGATCGAACCGACGGCGGTGTCGACACCGTCGATGGCCCTGATCCGGGCGAGGGTGGCGCTGTCAACCCGCTCCCTGACGTCGGCACCTTCCAGGCCGCCGTCCACCGTGGCGGCGCGGCGTACGACGACGTCGACGCCCTTGTTGGCCGTGTCGAACAGGCCGTCGAAGGTGCGGCCCATGGTGTCGGTGAGGATCATGGTCCCGGCCATGAAGGCGACGCCGAGGACGACGGCCAGGCCGGTGAGAGCGAAGCGCAGTTTGTGGGCCCACAGGCCCTTGTAGGTCAGCTTGAACATGGTCCTACCTCCCGAACGTCTTCATGCGGTCGAGCACGGACTCAGCGGTTGGGCCGACGATCTCGTCGACGATGCGACCGTCGGCCAGGAAGACCACGCGGTCGGCGTAGCTGGCGGCGACGGGGTCGTGGGTGACCATCACGATGGTCTGGCCGAGCTCGCGGACCGCCCGGCGCATGAAGTCGAGGATCTCGGCGCCGGCGCGGCTGTCGAGGTTGCCCGTGGGCTCGTCGGCGAAGATGATCTCCGGCCTGCCGGCCAGGGCCCGGCCGACGGCGACGCGCTGCTGCTGGCCGCCGGACAGCTCGCTCGGCCGGTGGTTCAAGCGGTCGGCCAGTCCGATGGTGTCGACCACCTGATCGACCCACGGCTGATCGGCCTTGCGGCCGGCGAGGTCCATCGGCAGGGTGATGTTCTCGAGGGCGGTGAGCGTCGGCACCAGGTTGTACGCCTGGAAGACGAAGCCGATCTTGTCCCGCCGCAGCATGGTCAGGTTCTTGTCGTTGAGCGTGGTGAGGTCGGTGTCGCCGATCATGACCTGGCCGGTGGTCAGGTCGTCGAGTCCCGCCAGGCAGTGCATCAGGGTGGACTTGCCCGACCCCGACGGCCCCATGATGGCGGTGAAGGCCCCGGTGGCGAACTCCACGTCGATGCCATCGAGGGCCATCACCGCGCTGTCGCCCTTGCCGTACGCCTTGGTGGCGGCCACGGCCCGTGCCGCGATTCCGGGCGGGCTATTTGGCTGAGCAGGCGGCGGAGAGTTCCGGAGGAGTGTCATGCCTCCACCCTCGTCCTCCGCCGGCGGCGCGTCGTCGCCCTACAGGATGGTTCGGCCGGTCATCCCGGGGGAGTACCCGGGTTGATCAGCCCGGATTCATACGCCATGACCACGAGCTGGACCCGGTCGCGCGCTCCCAGCTTGGCCATGATGCGGCTGACGTGGGTCTTGGCCGTGGCCGCGCTGACATAGAGTTCCTCGGCGATCTCGGCGTTCGACAGCCCCCGGCCGACCTGCACGAGCACCTCGCGCTCGCGGTCGGTGAGGGGATCGAGGGCCCGCCCGCTGATCACGGGTGGCAGGCCGGGGCGGGCCACGAACTGGGCGATGACCCGCCCGGTGATGCGCGGCGAGAGGAGCGCATCACCCGCAGCGACCACACGCACGGCGTTCAGGAGGTCCTCCGGGTCGGTGTCCTTGAGCAGGAAGCCGCTGGCGCCGGCCTGGAGGGCGTCGAAGACGTGCTCGTCGAGATCGAAGGTGGTGAGGACGAGGATCCGGGTGTCGGCCGTCAGCGCGTCGGCCACGATCGCGCGGGTGGCGGCAATGCCGTCGAGCTCGGGCATGCGGACGTCCATCAGCACCACGTCCGGCCGGTGCTCCCGGGCAAGGGCGACCGCCTCGGCACCATTGGCGGCTTCGGCCACCACGCAGCAGTCGGCGGCGGAGTCGATCAGCACCCGGAAGCCGGCCCGCACCAGGTTCTGGTCGTCGGCGACCAGAACCCGTATCACCGCTGCGTCCCGTTGGGGGAGACCTGCTCAAAGGCCGGCCCTCCGAAAGGCAGTGTGGCCGCCACCCGGAAGCCGCCACCGACCCGGCTGCCGGCCGTGAGGTGACCGCCGAAGACGGCGACCCGCTCCCGCATCCCCACCAGCCCGTGGCCCCCGCCAGGTTGACCGTCGGCCGGCGCCGTTGAGGCGCCCCGGCCGTCGTCCTCGACTTCGACGGTGACCGAATCCGGGTGGTAGCAGATGGCGACCTTCACCGTCGCCGGCCCCGCGTGCTTGAGCACGTTGGTCAGGGCTTCCTGGATGATGCGGTAGGCGCTGAGGTCGACCCCGGGCGGGACCACCGGGCGCGTCCCCTCGACCCGCACGGCCAGGTTCATCCCGGCCAGGCGCAGCCCGTCGGCCAGCTCGTCCACGCTCTCGAGGCCGGCGGCCGGCGCTCGCGACACCGGCCCGTCGCCCTCGTCGCGCAGGACGCCGAGCAGCCGCCGCATCTCGTTCAGCGCCATCCGGCTGGACGTCTTCACGTTCTCCAGGATGCGCTTGGCCTCGGCGGGGTCGGTATCGATGACGTGGGCGCCGACGCCGGACTGCACGGCCACGACGCTCATGGCGTGGGCCACGACGTCGTGCAGCTCTCTGGCGATGCGCAGCCGCTCCTCGGCCACCGCCCGCTGCGCCTGGGCCTCCTGGTTGGCCTCCAGGTCGATGGCCCGCAGCTCGAGCTGGGTCGTGTATGCCCGCCGTGTCCGGACACTGTCGCCGAACACCGCGGCGATGGCGAAGATGGCCACGTTCCCGGCCAGGTCGGCGGCACTGAGATCCTCCCCTGCGACCAGGGTGAGGGCCAGGAGCAGCACGCTGATGGCGGCGACGGCCACTCCCCATTGCCGCCGGGGGGCGAGGCTGGCGACGGTGTAGAGGGCGATCAGGGCGATCACCGGAAGGCCGTTGTCGACGTACTCCCGCAGGACGTACGCGCTGGCGGCCGCCGTCACCACGACCAGGACCGCGATCGGGTACCGCCGGCGGAGGGCCAGAGCGCCGAACCCCACGAGCACCAGCAGGTAGGCCCAGACGTCGATCGGTGTGGGGTTCTCGGCTGTGGGGCGCGCCGTGAGGGTGAGGATCCCGGCAATGGTCAGCAACCCGGCCAGCGCCGAGTCGACGACCAACGGGTTCGTGCCCTTCAGGCGCACCCAGAGCCGTCTCATCACATCGACGTTACGGCCCCGCGGACACCGAGGCATCTGCCCCTGGGTGTATCCCGCCTGTACTCCTTCAGGTGGACGCGCCCTTGCGCCGGCCCCTCACGACCGGCGGGAGCGCGCGGGCGTCGGGGGGTACAGGGCGGCAAGCAAGCCGAGGAGCTTGGGGAGCAGCGGGCTGAACCGGCCCTCGCCCCAGGGGCAGCCCGGCTCGTTGGCCATCGCCTGGCCGATGACGCCGCTCACGAAAACGGATGTGACCCACAGCGCCTCGTCGGAGTCGGCGCCGGCGCCGAGCTGCCTCGCCGCCACCGCGTCGGCCAGGGCCTGGCGTTGGAGCTGGACCATCTCGATGCTGGGGGCCATGGCCCCGGGGGTCGGCTCGAAGCTGGGGACCGGCCGCCAGAACAGCAGCTGCGCCGTGGCGGGGTGGTCGACCGCCCACCGCCCACTGGCTTCGAGGCCGGCGGCGAGGGCGTCGAGGCCCGGCTCGGCCCCCCTCATGGCAGCGCGCATGGCATCGAGGTTCGCTTGCTGGCCCCGTTCGAAGAGGGCGTCGTAGATGCCGATGATCGAGTCGAAGTACTTGTAGATCGACGGTGGCTTGACCCCGAGCCGGCGGGCGACCTCGGAAAGGCTGAGCCCGTTCACGCCCTCCTCGGCCATCACGTCGGCCGCGATGGCGAGGATCTCCTCGATGGTCTCCTGGCGCCGCCGGGCCCGACGATCGGGGGGGAAGGCGCTGGACTCAACGGCTACCGATGCCACACCGATGATCGTAGCAGAAGTTCCTATTGACAGCATGAGCTAATGGTCTTAGCTTACCCGGTGTCGCACGGGAGCACGAAAGGGGAAGGGCTGATGGCGCCGAGGAACCAGCGGTGGTGGTTGACGGAGGACAGCGTCGAACTCGAAATCGAGGCCGACGCCGGCGTGCTTTACGGGATGGTCTCCGACCTGCCCCGCATCGGGGAGTGGAGCCCGGAGTGCGAGCGGGTCGAGTGGGAGGGCGACGTCACCGTGCCCGTGGAGAACACCACGTTCATGGGGCACAACGCCGTGGGGCCAGGGCGCCGCATCCGCTACTCACGCCACGGTCGGGTGCTGGTGGCCGATCCCGGTCGTGAGTTCGCCTTCATCACCGACGAGGGCGGACGAGAGTCGACCGAGTGGCGTTACCGGTTCGAGCCTATGGCGAACGGCCGCACACGAGTCACCGAGTCCTACCACGTGCGATGGATCCCGACCTGGGCCCGCATCGTCGACGTCCCCACCAACCGCCACAAGGAGTTGCTCAGGGGCATGCGCACCACGCTGCAGCGCCTCAAGGCCGCGGCCGAGGCGGACCACCGCAGCGCACCTTCGCAGCGCGAGAACCAGGAGGAGGCCCGGTCATGACCACGTGCTTCACCGCCACGCCCGGCGTCGACGTGATCTCGACGACCGCTGCCATCCCTGCCCTCGGCTCGATCGCCATCAACGCCTTCGTGCTGCACGGCACCGAGCCTGTGCTCGTCGACACCGGCACCGTGGCCGGCGCCCCCGAGTTCATGACCGCGCTGGCGTCGGTCATCGACCCGGCCGACCTGCGCTGGATCTGGCTGACCCATACCGACTTCGACCACATCGGCTCCCTCGCTGCGCTGCTCCAGGCGAACCCTCAGCTGCGGGTGATCACGTCATTCCTCGGCCTCGGCATCATGGGACTGTCGTCGGCACCGCTGCCGATGGACCGCGTCCACCTCATCAACCCCGGCCAGTCGGTGTCGGTCGGCGACCGCCGGCTGACGGCGGTGAGGCCGCCCGTCTTCGACAACCCGATCACCACCGGCTTCGTGGACGACCGCTCCGGAATACTGTTCAGCTCCGATTGCTTCGGCGCGCTGCTACCAGCAGTCCCCGAGGACGCTGCCGAACTCGACACTGACGAGCTGCAGGCCGGGCAGGTCCGGTGGACGACCATCGACTCGCCCTGGGTGCATCGCGTCGATCGCAACGCCTTCGGCCACGCCCTCGACGGGCTGCGGACGCTTGAGCCGACCATGGTGTGCAGCAGCCATCTGCCGCCCGCTCCCGGCGCCATGCTCGACCTCTTCCTCGACTCGCTGGCCATGGCGCCGGCCGCCGACCCCTTCGTCGGCCCCGATCACGCCGCCCTCGAGATGATGCTCGCCGGGATGCCGGCCGTCAGCGGATCCTGAGCGCGGCGTCAGCAGCCACTGGCCTCCCAGCGGTCCACCGACCAGCCGGCGCCGGTGGGGACGACGTGGACGACGGTCACGTACGATCCTGGCCGCTCCTCCTGCTCCTTGGCGTAGGCGATGGAACCGTCGGGGAGCCGGAGCTCCAGGTACCCGTTCCGGCTGAGGGGCGAGTCGGCGTCCACGAAGGCCTTGAGCGCATCGGCTGGGGCGGCGAAGGCCGGGCCCGGGCCGACCCGGCCTCCGCGGTTGGGGGGTTCGGCCACGCCAGCGGGCGCATTGCAGGCGACCGCAGCAGGTGCACCGGACCGCGCTTCCGACGCGACGACGAGTGGAACGGTGGAGATGAACAGACCTCTGTTCGACAGCCAGGCGATGCCGTCGTCGACCTGTGCGGCGTCGCGGTCCTCTACGTCGATCTGGATGCCCCGGCACTCGGAGGCGACGTTGCGAAGGGTGAAGACGCTGGTCCGTCGGTAGCCCCCGTTCAGGGTCTGCCTGCCCTCGAACGTGCCGGAGCCCCCGACGCTCGGCTGCCCGTCCGGGGTGGAGGCAGGCTGGCCCATGAGCTGCTGGAACTGCTGATCGGGGGGCCACCGCGCCACGATGCTGCCCGTCGCCGACGTCCACTCGAGGATCAACTGGCCTGGGTCCGAGGAGGCGACGCGCTGCGGCCCCTGGTAGCCATCCGGAAGGTCCAGCGGGCGGGGGAGCTGGGAACCACACGTCGGCTCGACGGCCCCCTCTGCCGTCGTGCTGGTTGCGCCGACTGCATCTGTCCTGCTCGGCTGCGTCGCAACCTGCGTCGTCACCGGTGGTCCGTTCCATTGCGTCAGGATGACGGTGGTGACCACACCCAAGGTCGCCAGCGCGGCGACGAGACGAGGTGCACGCCTTGGCCCCGGCGGGAGTGCGACGTCGCCCGGATTCTCGACGTCCAGCGCCGTCGTCGCCGCCACCGCGCGGTAGGTGGCCCGTAGGCGGGTCTCAATGTCGCTCAGGTCATCGTTCATGACAGCTCCTCTCTGAGCCGCAAAAGGCCCCGGTGGATCGTCGACTTCACCGTCCCTGGCCGGCACCCGAGGAGGCGGGCGATCTCGGCCTCCCCCAAATCCTCGTAGAAGCGCAGCGCCAAGGCGGCTCGCTGGCGGTACGGGAGCCGGCACACGGCGGCCCACGTCTCGTCGATGTCCGGTTGGACGGTCGGCCTCGGCGCGGGTCGGGTAAGCCGTCGCTCGTACTCGCGCCGACGGACCTGGGTCCTGCACAGGTTGACGACAATGGTGCGCAGGTAGGCGGCGGGGTTGTCGGCGCGTTCCCAGTGCCCCTGGAGCCGTATGAACGCCTCCTGCACGACCTCCTCGGCCAGAGCGTTCGAACCGGTGATGAGGTGGGCTAAGCGGACCATCGGCAGCCGTTGCGTCCGGAAGAGCGATTCGAGCGTGGGCGGAGGTGACCGGACACGGTCGGAGGGCTGGCTCACCCGCGGTCCCACCACACCCTCGCCCTGGTCACGGTGACATGACTATCCGGAGGCCGAATCGGTTCCCTCGAAATCGAGCCGGGGTCGAGTCGATCTTGGCTGTAACCCCTCAGCGGGCATTGACCAGGAAATCCGCCACGTCGGTGAGGTAGGCCCGGATGCGGGCCACCTCGCCCTCGGGCGTGGCGCGGGCGGCGGCCACTGCGTCCAGGGACCCGAGCATGTGGTGCAACCAGGCGTCCCGCTCCGCCTCGCCGATGGCGAAAGGCGCGTGGCGCATGCGCAGGCGGGGGTGGCCCCGCTCGTCGCTGTAGGTAGTGGGCCCGCCCCAGTACTGGGTGAGGAACCCGGCCAGGTGGCGCCGGGACTCGGCGAGGTTTTCCGGGTACATGGGGCGGAGCAGGCGGTCGGCGCTCACCCCGGCGTAGAAGCCGTCGACGAGGTCGTCGAAGAACGGCCGGCCGCCGACTGCTTCGTAGACGCTGCCCTCGAATCCCTCACTCACGCGGTCGACGCTACCGCCGGCGGCGTCATACGTCCCTCGCCACGCCGGCCGTCAGGTTCCGCAAAGCGCTGTCCTCCAGTTCGGAGAGCCGTTCGCGGGTGTAGTGGTACGCCTCCTCGACCAGCAGTGGTGCGGCGTCGAAGTCGAGCAGGCCGATCCCACCTCCCGGCGGGGTCAGGTAGAGGTCGAGCCCGGGGCGATCGAGCACGGCCCGGTCGTTGATGAGACCGGCCAGTTCGACCGACCGGGCCAGGATGGTGGCGATACCCGGCGGGTCGAACGGCTCCGGCCCCCGGCGCGCCCGCCGGCGCAGAACCTGCCATCCCGAGAGCGTGGGACCGACGGCGGCCTGCATGGTGAACTCCACCCGGCGCCGGAGGTCCACCGCGATGATCCGACCGCCCCCCAGAACATCCTGCATGACGTCGACGGGCAGGTTGTTCAACAGCCCGCCATCGACGAGCAGGTCGTTCCCGTGCCGTATCGGGGGAAGGATGCCGGGCAACGAGACGCTCGCCCGTAGCGCAGTTGCGATCGCGCCGGTCCGGTGGACGACCTGCGTCGCCTGGGAGAGGTTGGTCGAGACCGAGAAGAAGCGGATCCACAGATCCTCGACCGACCGCCGTTCGGTCTCGTCCTGGATCAGCCGCATCAGGCGCCGGCCCGAGGAGAGCGACACCAGCGGGATCGTGGGCTGGAGGATCAGCGGTCTCGAGAAGAAGAGCGGAAGCTTCTCCATTCGCTTCTCGTGGTCCCATCCCATGGCGTACATGAAGGCGGCCACCGAGCCGATGCTCGTCCCGCCGACCACGTCGATCGGAATGCCGGCCTCCTCGAGGGCCCGGATGACGCCGAGATGGGAGGCCCCACGCGCCCCGCCGCCGCCGAGGACGACGCCGACGGCTCGTCCCGACACCAGTCGCGCCAGCCGGCGGTAGTGTGCCGCCTCTCCGACCAGAACATGGTGGTGGGCGTCGATGGGGCGAGCCGCCAGCCAGCGAGCGGTGCCGGTCGGCACGCCCGCCCTGTCGTGGAGCAGGACGAGCTCCTGGCGTGCTGCCGTGGACGGGCTGCCGGGGGCGAGCTGTTGCTCGATGGCGTTCAGGCCGGCCGGCGCCCCGGCACGAGCGACCCGCACGACCCGGTCGGCCTGGCGGAGGCAGCGTGTCGTCCAAGCGGTCGGCGCCGGGTCGGCTTCGTACAGGACGGCGCCATGGGCTCGTTCGGTCCGTTGCAGCCATTCGACGATCCGTCCGTTGCGGGCGTCCTGCATGGGGATCTCGGAGGTACCTTCGCCCAGTTCTGCGTCGATAGAGCGGCTCGAGACGTGATGGACCGAGCCGAGCGATCCCAGCGCCTCGAGCAGATCCCCGACGAACCCGGCAGGTACCGGCTCCCCGCCGGCGGGCACCACGGCGATCGTCCTGACCTTCTCCACCGACCGCGCCGGCAGAACGTGGCCGCCGGCCCAGCGGCGCAGCAGGCGCTTGGCCATCCGCAGGGGCACGCCGGGATGCCACTCGGTGATGCGCTCCAACGCCTCCGGTGACAGGCGGAGAAGCAACGAGTCGCGGGCCGCCCGAACCGAGGCCACGCTTGCGGTACCGGTGAGAACCTCCCTCTCACCGACGGTGTCTCCCGGGCCGACCTCGCCGATCACGAACTCGCGACCGTCGTCCTGGCGGAACACCCGGAGGCGTCCGTAGGCGACGATGTGGATGCTGGTCGTGGGATCACCCTCGGCCACGACCACCTCGCCGGCGGGCACGTGGAGGGGCTCTAGGAGGGGGAGCATGTCGCCGAGCTGGTCCCTGGTCATCCCTGCGAACACCTCGGTGGACTCGAGCAGCTCAAAGACGTCGTCTCCGGGGCGATCGGACCAGCTCTCCAGCAAAAAGAGCAGATGGGGCGCTCGTCGCCGCGTCCGCCCGGCGAGCAACTGGCGGGGGTCCAGCAGATCCTCAGCGTCGCCGCCCTCGGGCGCTCCGAACTCTTCCGATGTCATCGGTCTCTCAGGACATGAGGGAGCGGGCGACCTGGCGGTAGAGCCCGGTCAGGACATGGTCGGGGTTGGCCAGGGCGAAGATCCCCGCGCTCGAGAGCTCCATCATCTCCGTCGAATGGGGGAGCACGGCGGCGACCTCGCAGTCATAGGCCCGCTCGACCCGCCCGCGTACCTCGTCGAGGTCGAACATCGGCGGTGTGTTGTTCACCACGAGGACCATCTTCGGGACCCGCAGCTTGCGGGCGACGCTGACGGTCACCTTCGTCCCCTCGAAGTCCTGCTTGTCGGGGCGGAGGAGGATGGCGACCGCGTTCGACATGGCGATCGAGAGCAGCGTCTCCTCGCCCAGGCCGGGGTGGGTGTCGAGGATGAGGGCGTCGAGGGAGAGCTCCCGGATGAGCTGGCGGAAACCGGCGTTCAGCAGACCGACGTCGTACCCCTCGTGCATCACCCGGGCGATGTCGTGGGGCCTGATGCTGGCGGGGATCAGCCAGATCCGGCCCGGGAGGCCGGCGGGGGTGACGTCGTGAGCGGCGTCCTTGATGTTTCGCTTGTTCCACAGGTAGTCGTTCAGGGTGCCGTCGAGGCCGTCCTGATCGACTCCGAAGAGCACGTGGATGCCCGGCGACTGCACGTCGGTGTCGACGACGGCGACGTGACGTCCCTCGCCGGCCAGGACCGCAGCCACGTTGGCGGTGGTGTTCGACTTGCCGGTGCCGCCCCGGAAGGAGTGGATGGAGATGATCACGCTTACCTGCTGGTCTCGATTCGGAGCTCGTCGACCTTCTGCTGTAGCCGGCGAAAGTACTCGGACTCGGTGATCTCGGAGACCTGGCGGGCGGCGCGCACATCGTCGATCTCGATCTTCAACTGCTGCACCTCCCTGCGGAGTCGCTGCTCCCTTGCCGCCACCTCCTTGGCCATCCCTTGGAACACCCGCGCCAGCTGCCCGAGCGCATCGGAGCGCTGGCCGACCTGGTCGAGGCTCTCGGCCCTGAACGCGCCGGACTCGACGGCACTGGCCGCGGCGGTGACCCGGCTCACCTGCTCGACGTATTCGACCATCTCGTCGAAGAGCTGGGCGTTCTGGATGGCGCCGGCGATCTGGCCGGCGACGGTTTCCGCCAGGGATATCTCGGCGGCCGTGAATCGACGCTCCGGCGCCGAGGACTCGAGCAGGATGGCCCCGATCGTCTCGCTGCGGACGTGGAGGGGGACGATCAGCAACCCCCGACCCTCCCGCGCCCGCATCACGGCGGCGAGCTCGGCGCCGGCTCCCGGGGCATCCGGGCCGTCCACGAACACGGGGGCGCGGGCCTGGATGAGCTCCTGGAGCGCAGGGCTGTCGTCGATGGCGAACCGTCGGCCGGGGAGGCCCAGGACCTCGGCGCCGTCGATCGAACGCTCGGCCATGACCGACATGTCCCCTGTCTGGGGCGGGATCAGCGCGATGGCTGCGCTCCGCACGTCGAAGACGTCCAGCATCTCGCTCGTCACCCCGTCGAGCGCCCTGGACAGCTCGCGCTCGTCGGCGACTGTCCGGGTGATGCGGTTCAGCGCGCTGAGCTCGCGGAGGCGGGAGACCAGCCCCGAGGCCATGGCGCCGGCGAACCCGGAGATGATGAACCCGACCCCCATCCGGAACGTGATGGACACGGGCAGCAGCTCGTTGTCGAAGGCCAGGTGCCCGTACACCTCGCGCACGGCGTACAGGACGGTGACGGCGCTCATGGTCCAGAGGGCACCCCGCAGCTGGAACAGAGCGGCGGCGCCGAGGGGGACGATGTACAGGGTGGCCCAGATGGCGGTGTCCGGGTCGAAGGTGTACACGTACACGAGCATCACGATGGCGACCCCGTCCACCAGCACGGAGGCGAGGGCGAGCGTGCGGACTGCCGCTGCGGTCCGGGCCCGCCCAAGACGAAGCCAGACGGCGGTGTTGCCGACCGCCAGCACGCAGACGGCGGCGACGGCCCAAGGCAGCACACCCGCCGGGTAGGGCAGGTAGAAGGTGAAGACCTGGATCGCCGCCCACACGATCGCCAACCACCGGATGGTGGCGAGGTTCCGCACCGTCCGCAGCTGGCGGGTCGCCTCGACCTCGGGCGCGCCCCCGCGCCCACGGCGGCCCACGGCCGGCGCTGACTGGGAGGGGTGCTTCACCGCCAAGACGGTACCGGGTCGGGTCGCCGAAGTGGCCCAGCGGCCGGCTACAGGTCCTTGCGTTGGAAGGACGCCGCGGCCAGTCCCCAGATCATCGCCACCCACACTGCGGCCCACACGAGGTAGGTGACCGTCAGGGGCGATGCGCTCAGGAACGGGAAGGCCTCGGCGTCCGACCCGCCCATCTCGAGGAGTGCCGTCGGATCCTGAAAGGCGCGCATCGCCCCACGCCACAGGCCGTCGGTGGGTAGGAGCATGCGGGAGACGGTGCCGACCCGCGCCACGGCGGGGTTGCCGAGAGAGCCACCGATGGCGCCGACGACCCCGGCGATCCAGGTGGCGCCGAACAGGCCGACGGCGACGACGCCAGAGGCCATGGGCGAGATCGCGGTCGACAGCAGCAGGGCGAGGGTCAGCAGCACGGTGGTTTGCGCCGCGAGGAAAGCGAGGGCGGCCACCGGCTGCGGTGGCCAGTAGTCCACCGCCAGGTGCACGACGATGCACTGGGCCAGGCCGGCGAGGACGACGAAGCCCGTGCCGAACGCCACCAGCCCCAGCCACTTGCCCAGCAGCACCGCGGAGCGACGGATCGGCCGGGCCAGCATGGCGAGGGCGATGCCCGACTCGGTCTCGCCGGAAAGCGTGGGGCCGGCGAGAAACGCGGTGCCGAGCGCGGCGATCAGGCTGAAGCCGAACATCACCAGGTTCAGCATGATGGAGGCGGTCAGCCGGGCCTCGCCGCTGGTGAGCGTGGTGCCGCCCGCCTCCGCGGCGACACGCGAGAACCCCCAGCCGCTCAGGACGAGCAGCACGACGGTGAGCCCGGTAAGGGCGAGCACCACCCGCCGGCGGGATGCCTCGCGCAGGGTGAGCGCAGCGATGGTCATCACTGTCCGGGCCGTGGTCACTTGTCGCCCCCGTTGCCGGCCCGCAGGATGCCGAGCAGGCGCTCCTCCAGGCTGATGCGCGCCGGCTCGACCGCATGCACCTTGACTCCCATCGCCACCAGCTCCCGTACCAGGTCGGGTACGGCCGTCCCGTGATCAGCGGCCGACAGGGCCACCGTGAACGACTCGCCGGATCGCTCGACGAGGCCGGTCACGGCCAAGCGCGCCTCTGCCGCCGGCGAGAGGTCGGTCAGATGCAGCCGTACTTCTCGCTGACCGAGGAGCTCGGCGAGGGTCCCCGATGCAGCCACCCGTCCCCGGTCGAGGATGACCACCCGGTCGCACACCCGCTCGACCTCGCCGATCAGGTGGGAGTTGAGCAGCACGGCGACGCCGCGGGCCTTGAGGGCAAGCACAATGTCGCGCACGTCGACTCGGCCGAGTGGATCGAGGGCGCTCGTCGGCTCGTCCAGGATCACGAGCTCGGGTCGGGCCACCAGGGCGACGGCGAGCCCGAGGCGCTGCTGCATGCCCTTCGAGAAGCCGCCGACGCGGTCGCCGGCCCGATTGGCCAGGCCCACCAGGGTCAAGCAGTCACGCCGCTCCTCGGCCGACACCGCGACCCCTGACAGCCGGACGTGAAGGACCAGCACCTCGGCCGCGCTGAGCCACGGCTGGTACCGGAAGAGCTCGGGCAGGTAGCCGACCTTGGTCCGGGTGTCCGGGTCGGCCGCCGGCCGCCCGAGGAGCATCACCTCTCCCGCGTCGGGGTGGACGAGGCCGAGGAGCATCTTGATCACCGAGGTCTTGCCGGCCCCGTTCGGACCGAGCAGCCCTATGACCTCGCCGTGATGCACTTCGAAAGACACGTCCTCGACCGCCTGCTGCCGGCCGTACCGTTTGCGCAGACCCGAGCACCAGACGGCCGGCGCCGGCGGCAGGTCGGCAACGAGCTGCGCCGCGGCGCGACGGGCGGCGTCGTAGTCGACAGTGGCCCGGTTCTCCGCCACGCTCACTGCAGCTCCCTGGCGATCGACAGGACCTCGCCGGCGCCGAGCGAGCCGGCCACGACGGTTACTACGCCGTCGTCCACCCACACGACGGCCGCCAGCAGCCGGTCGCGGCTGGCCAGCACCGTCGCAGGCACGTCGCCCACCCGGGCCGACGACGTAGTCATCCGGTCGGCGGGCACCGGCAGGGGCAGGGTCGACCCGTCGGCGGTGAAGGTGCGCAGCTGCGCAGCCACGTTCTCCGGCAGGCCGGGGAGCGACAGGAGGTAGTCGCGCACCGTCTCGAACGGGACGCCGGTGGAGAAGGCGGAGGGCGCTTCGGCCCGACCCACGAAGAGTGCGGGCACGCCGGTCGGCTGGCGCCAGATGGCGGCGACCCCCGGGCCGGCGACGAGGCGAACCTGGCTGCCGTCCAGACCCGGGGGGAGAGGCGGCAGCGCCGAACCCGACTCGGCGGCGGACCGGGCGGCGCGCTCCGCGGAGAAGGTGAAGGTGGCGCTCGCCTGGCGGCCCACCTGGTACGCCGGCTCACCGCTGACCCCGCGCGGCAACGTGGTCACCTTCGGCACGTCGAGCCCGGTTGCGGCCGCCGCGGCTGCGGCGTCGGGGACAGGGGTCACGTCGACGGCCCCCGTCACCACGACCTCGCCGTACGCCCCCAGGTCGGGCAGGGCGACGAGGTCTGAGGTACTGAAGTTGACCGGAGCGATCTTCTTGGTCCGGAAGATGTGCAGCCAGTCGGTGGCGGCGGCAGTGCCGGCGCCGGTCAGCACGACGGCAACAGCGAAGGCGGCGATGGACGGCCGGCGCACGATCCCGCGCCAACGCCCGGCACGGGGTGGCGCCGCCACGCGCCCGATGCCAGGGGCGGGCGCAGCCATGGAGAGGCGCCGCCACGCGGCATCGACGTCGAGGTCGTCGCCGCTCCCGGTCGCCAGGGCGGTATTGACGAGGCCGGCGTCCTCGCGCATCGACGCCAGCCCACCGAGGCACTGCGGGCATTCGGCGACGTGGCGGCGGTCGGCATCGGCCACTCCCGACGGCTCGTCGAGAAGCCGGCGGAGGGCACCTTCAGTCGGATGACCCATGACGGATCAACTCCTTACGCAGGGCGGATTCGGCGCGTCGCACGGTCGTGCCGACGCTGGCGGGGGAGAGGTCGAGCGCGGCGGCGACCTCGGCGTAGCTGAGGCCGCTGTGGCGCAGCACCAGGGCCACGGCTTGCTTGCGGGGCAGCCGGACGAGTGCGGATCGCACGCGGCCGCGCTCCTCGAGCGTGATCACCGCGTCGGCTACGTCGGACACGACGGCGGTGTCGGCCACGGCCGCCGCCCCTTCCCGTGAGACGCGGCGGCGTCCGGAGCGCATCAGGTTCAGCGCGGTGTGGGCCGCGGCGACACACAGCCAGCCACGGGCCTCGCTCGCCGGCACGGCCGAACGGCCGAAGGAGAGGAACACCTCCTGGGCGACGTCCTCGGCCTGGTCTCGGGAGCCCAGTACCCGGGCGGCCACGCCCACGACCAGTTGGTAGTCGCGGCGGAAGACGGCGTCCAGGTCGACGCGCACACCACCGCGCCCCGCCCCTGACGCCCCGCGCTCCATCCTTTCGACCTGCCCCTTCTCGGCACTGCCGACCCCTCCGGGTCTCGCCAGGACGGCCGCCGCCACCCCTCCTCGGTGTGGGATCAGCTCCATGCCGATACAGCACCGCCGGGATCGAAAATGTGACAGCCGAGTCCGGTGACCGGTTCGCGCCGAACCGGTCACCGGACCTGAGAGGGATTAGGAGAGGTCGAACCGATCCACGGTCATGACCTTGTTCCACGCGGCGACAAAGTCACGAACGAACTTCTCCTTGGCGTCGTCGCACGCGTAGACCTCGGCGATGGCGCGCAGCTGGGAGTTCGAGCCGAAGAGGAGGTCGACCGCCGTGGCGGTGCGCGTCACCTCGGCGGTCGTGCGATCACGACCGTCGTACACGTTCTCCGTTGTCTCCGAGACCCTCCATTCCGTGCTCATGTCGAGCAGGTTCACGAAGAAGTCGTTCGTCAACGTTCCGGGCCGATCGGTGAAGACGCCGTGCGCCGTCTGGCCGAAGTTGGCGTTCATGGCCCGCATACCGCCCACGAGAACCGTCATCTCGGGGGCGGTCAGCCTCAGCAGGTTGGCCTTGTCGAGCAGCAGGGTCTCCGGCGCCAGCTTCTCACCGGGGGAGAGGTAGTTGCGGAACCCGTCGGCCCTCGGTTCGAGGACGGCGAAGGTCTCCACATCGGTCTGCTCCTGGGTGGCGTCGGTGCGTCCCGGTACGAACGGGATTGCGACCTCGAACCCGGCCTCGCTCGCGGCGTGCGCGACGCCGGCGCACCCGCCCAGGACGATCAGGTCGGCGAGTGAGACCCTCTTCCCGCCGGACTGCGAGCTGTTGAAGTCCTGCTGGATCTGCTCGAGGGTGCCCAGCACGGAGGCAAGGTGGCCCGGCTCATTGATCTCCCAGTCCTTCTGCGGCGCCAAGCGGATCCGCGCCCCGTTGGCCCCGCCGCGCTTGTCGGTGTCCCGGTACGTCGCCGCCGACGCCCAGGCGGTCGATACCAGCTGGGAGACGGACAGCCCGGACTCGAGGATCTTGGCCATGAGGTCGGCGATGTCCTCCTCGCCGATCAGCTCGTGATCGACCGCCGGCACGGGGTCCTGCCAGAGCTGCGGCTCGGGGACCCACGGCCCGAGGTAGCGCGAGACGGGCCCCATGTCCCGATGCAGGAGCTTGAACCACGCCTTGGCGAAGGCGTCGGCGAGCTGGTCGGGGTTCTCGTGGAAGCGCTTCACGATCGGTGCGTAGATCGGGTCCATCTTCAGGGCGAGGTCCGACGTCAGCATCATCGGCGCGTGCCGCCTCGACGGGTCGTGGGCGTCGGGCACGGTGCCCTGGGCGGCCGGGTCCTTGGGCGTCCACTGCTTGGCGCCGGCGGGGCTCGTCGTGAGCTCCCAGTCGTAGCCGAGCAGGTTGTCGAGATACCCGTTGTCCCACTTGATCGGGTCGTTGGTCCACGCACCCTCGAGCCCGCTGGTGATGCTGTCGACGCCCTTGCCGGTGCCGAAGGTGTTCTTCCAGCCCAGGCCTTGATGCTCCACGGGGCAGGCTTCGGGCTCGGGGCCGACGTACTCGGGGCTGACCGCGCCGTGGCACTTGCCGAAGGTGTGGCCGCCGACGATGAGAGCCGCCGTCTCCTCGTCGTTCATGGCCATGCGGGCGAAGGTCTCCCGGATGTCCCGGGCCGAGGCCAGCGGGTCGGGGTTGCCGTTGGGGCCCTCGGGGTTGACGTAGATCAGGCCCATCTGCACGGCGCCGAACGGACCCGTGAGCTCCCTGTCGCCGGAGTAGCGCTCGTCTCCGAGCCAGGTGTCCTCGGGCCCCCAGAAGACTTCTTCCGGCTCCCAGATGTCCTCCCGCCCGAAGGCGAACCCGAACGTCTTGAACCCCATGGACTCCATGGCGCAGTTGCCGGCGAAGACCAGGAGGTCGGCCCAGGAGATGCTCCGGCCGTACTTCTGCTTGACCGGCCAGAGCAGCCGGCGGGCCTTGTCCAGGTTGGCGTTGTCCGGCCAGCTGTTGAGGGGGGCGAAGCGCTGTTCACCGCTGCCGGCGCCGCCCCGGCCGTCGGCGATGCGGTACGTGCCGGCGGCGTGCCACGACAGCCGGATGAAGAGCGGCCCGTAGTGGCCGTAGTCGGCGGGCCACCACTCCTGCGACGCGGTCATCACGTCGAAGACGTCGCGCTTCAGTGCCTCGACGTCGAGGGCCTTGACCTCCTCGGCATAGCTGAAGCCCTTGTCCATCGGGTTCGACAGGGGGGAGTGCTGGTGGAGCACCGACAGGTCCAGCTGGTTCGGCCACCAGTCCTGGTTCGTCCTGGGCCGGGTGCTCTTCACGGTCGGGGCCGGGATTGCCGGGTTCTCGCTTTCGCTGACGCTCTCAGTCAAGTCGGTCGTTCTCCTGTCTCGCTGTTTCCATGGGATCGTTGTGACCTACGTTGCCGCGAGGCACGCGGGGCATCGGCCCCAGTAGATGACCTCGGCCTCGTCAATTTCGTAGCCTGAATCGTCCGCAGCCGTCAGGCATGGGGTGTCGCCGACCGCACAGTCGACATCGACCATCCTGCTGCACGTCCGGCAGATCAGGTGGTGGTGGTTGTCACCGACCCGGTTCTCGTAGCGGGCCGGCGAACCGGCCGGCTGGATGCGGCGGAGGAGCCCCCGGTCGGAGAGGACCGCCAGGGCGTCGTAGACGGCTTGGCGGGAGATGGCCCCGATCTGGGCTCGCACTGCTTTGTAGATGTCGTCCGCCGCGGTGTGCGGTCCGTCGGCCACCGCCCGTAGGACCGCCAGGCGCTGGGCCGTGACGTGGAGCCCGTGCCGGCGGAGAAGCGCGCCGTTCTCGAGCGACCTCTCCCTGGGCACATCGGGAGCCTAATGCCAATGCTGGGGTAAGTCCAGATCTCGTCGGATACCAATCTCTGGCGCTCTGACTACTTCTCCTTGTCCTCGTTCAGGTCAACCACGTCGAGGTCCTCCTTCTCCCGGCCGGACCAGCCGACGCCCTTGGTGGCGAAGGAAGTCGGCACCTCCGGCGCCAGCTCGTCTTCCTTCTCCGGCTCCTGCTCTTGATACGTACGGCTCTTCTTGAAAGGCATGGTTTCTATCTTCCCAAACCGGGCCGACCGTACCGACCGCGTCGTCAGATCTTGCGCAGGGAGACGTCGTCGATGCGGGCGCACATCGTGGAGGTCAGCGAGACGAGAACGTCGAGGCTGATCGAGTTGCCGGCGGCGGTGGGGGCGCTCTGAACGGTGACCAGCTGCCATTCGCCTGCTCCGGTGACGACCGCCGTTCGGAACCGCACCACCTTCGAGCCGCGGTACTCACGGATCCGCAGGGTGACGCTGCGCCCGGCCGGTGCGTGGACCCACGCCGAGCCGGCGTAGACGGCGCCGGCGGTCGACGAGCTCACCGAGTTGGGCGAGTCGTCCATGACCGCGGTGCCGGTCGTCTTCTTGCGACCGATCTCGGCGGAGCAGGCTCCGCTGTGGGCGATCGCGCAGGTGCGGACCAGGCTGGTGGCCTTGTCGCCCGTACCCCATCCGGTCAGGCTCGATTCGAAGCCGGGGTTGGCGACGAGGTTGCCGGACGGCGGCGGCACGACTGTCGTCGTGGTGGTCGTGGGCGGCGGCACCGTCGTGCTTGTCGTGGGCGGCGGGACGGTCGTCGTGGGCGGCGGCGGGGCGGTCGTCGTGGTGGTAGGACCGGTGCCGTTGACGGCGTAGGAGGTCGACGACACCTTGAGCGCGGAGACGTCGACCGCCTCGAAGGCGGAGCCCGGCACGGAGCGCAGGCGGTGGAGGTCGTCGTCGTTCCACCCCGGATCGGGGGCGCCGCTCATGAACCACGACGAGCCGTTGTCGGCCAGCACCATGCCGTGCTTCTTGAGGGCGCGGAGGATCACCTGGTTCTGGGCCGAGAACCCGCTGATGTCGAAGCTGGCCTTCAGCCGGAAGAAGGCGCCCAGGGGGGGATCGGAGGCGCCGCCGGTCTGGGCCTTGTGGCTCGCCGGCCACACGTAGGCGCCGGCGGTCCGGGGTGCGGTGAAGCGGATGACGTGGTCGATCTCGCCGGCGGCGACCTCGTCGTAGCGCACCAGCCCGGGAAGGATCGGGAGGCCGGCGGCGTCGGCCGACGTCCAGCCGAGGGGTCGCATCGCGTTCGAGCGCAGGTCCCACGTGGCGCCGGAGCCGGCGGTCCACGACGTGGCGCCGTTCTGCGGGTAGGCGCTGTACAGCTCCCACAGCCGGCACGCGTCACGGTCGACGACCAGGACGTGGCGGTCACCGCTCGACGCCGGCCCACCCTCGATCGGGGCGTTCGGCGGGACCGGATACGGACCGGGATCGCTCTCATCGTCGTACTGGAAGCTCACGGGCACGCGGGGCTGTGTGCCCGCCACCGTCGTGTAGGGGATGCCGATGGGGCCGCCGTTCCAGGTGCCGCTGCCGAAGTCGGCCTTAAGGCCGGCGGTGGTCCCGATACTGGCCACCCAGGTCGACGACTGGCCGTGCACCGGGAGGGCCGAGACGTCGGCATGCCAGAAGGAGTCCGCCGGCGTCATCGGGCACGCCGGCGCGCCGGGGACCGGACGGGCCTCGCTGGCCGGCGCGAACGGGAGCACGGACGCGGCGACGACGAGGGCGACCGCCCCCGTCGTGCGCTGCCGTCGAGTCAGAGAAGATGTCATTGGGTCTGTCGTCGGCATCCCCTCCGGATCACTTGAGCCGGCTCAACGACCGGCGGCGATGGCCGGGTCGACCGGTCCTCCGAAGACCTCGATCTGGATGTTGTCCGGATCGCGGAGGGTGATCATTGCCGTTCCGGTGGTCCTCGACTTCACCTCGGAGTGGGTGACGCCGAGCTGCTCGAAGCGCGTCTTCAGCGCCTCGACGGCCTCGACCCCGCCGACCTTGAAGGCCACGTGGTCCATGCCGGGCCGCCGCTCGCTGAACGGTTCACCCGACTCCTGGTCGTGGGAGGTCAGGGTCAGCGTGACCCCGCTCCCGGCCGCACGCAGCCGGGTCCGGCGGAACCCGTCGCCCTCGATCTCGGCGGCCACGTCGAGGCCCAGCACCTGCTGGTACCACTCGGTGCTCTTGCCCAGGTCGGTCACGCTCAGGCTCATGTGGTGGTACCCCAAAACGTCAGTCATGTCGGTGTTCTCCTTGCTCTTGGTGGTTTGGACATCTGTGGTGTGCGTCATCTGGGCCGGTGGCGGAACAGGTAGGCCTCCAGCGAGGCGACCATGCCGTTGACGAGGAAGCTGAACAGGCCGGCGACGAGGATCAGCCCGTAGACCTGCGCCGCCTGGAAGTTGCGCTGGCTGAGGGCGATGAGGCCGCCCAACCCACCCACCCTGGTCAGGATCTCGACCAGGAGGGTGATGACGAGCGACACCGGCGCCGCCACCCGCACGCCGAGCAGGATTGCCGGCATCAGCGCCGGCAGGATGCATTTCCGGGTGCGGTCGAACCAGTTGAGCCGGAGGCATCGGGCGGTGTCGATCAGGACGGAGTCGAGCGAGCGCACGCCGGCCCGGGCGTTGAGCAGGACGGGCCAGATGGCGGCGAAAGCGACAACCGCCACCTTCATCGTCCCGTCGTAGCCGATGAGCAGGGCGGCGATCGGCACCATGGCCGAGGGCGGCATGGCCCGGGCGAACTCGAGCGCCGGCCCGAGCGCCCGGTCGGCCTTCCGGCTGGCGCCCACCAGGAGGCCGAGAGCGGCGCCCAGGCCCGTCGCCACGACGAGGGCCACGGCGAAGGTCCACAGCGTCTCGGTGGCGGCCGGTCGGAGGGAGCCGTTGTCCCAGAGCCGGTAGAGGCCCCGCACCCAGGTCGACGGCGGCGGAAAGTAGGGCGACTGCTCCGAGCCGTTGATCTGCCAGAGGGCCAGGAGCACCCCCAGGGGCAGTAGGCCCCGCAACGGAGGGAAGGACCGGCGGGTGCTCATGGCTGCACCTTGGCGACCAGTCGCTGGAGGCCGGCGTTGAGAGCGACGCCCAGCACGCCGATGGCGAAGACGTAGGCGAACATCTCCTCCGGCCGCAGCGCCTGCGAGGACCGGACGAGGGCGTTCCCCAGGCCGCTCGGGTTGCCGATCATCTCGGCGACCACGGCGAGGACCAAGGACAGCGAAAGGGCGAGGCGCAGCCCGACCACGATGGAAGGCAGGGCCGCCGGCAGCAGAATCTTGCGAAGGCGAACCGTCGGCGCCAGCCGCAACATCCGGGCCACGTCGAGGAGCTCCGAGCGAACGCCGCGCACGCCGTCGATGGTGTTGACCAGCACCGGCCAGGCGCTGACGAAGAGGATGATCGTGAGCTCCATTCGCACAGAGAACCCGAACACCAGCAGGGCAACGGGCACGAGCGTGACCGGCGGGATGGCCCGCATCACCTCGATGCTGGCCATGGAGTAGCGCCAGGCGGTGTTCGACACGCCGAGCACGACACCCAGGCCGGCGCCGAGGACGGAGGCGAGCAGCCAGCCGAGCAGCGTCACCCGCAGGGTGTGCAGCGTGGCGGTCGCCAGCTCGCCGGAGGAGATGACGGCGCCGATGCCCCCGCCGATCGCGGAGGGCGCCGGCAGGTACTGGAACTCGACGGCTCCGGTCCGCACCGCGACCTCCCAGAGCCCGAGGAAGCCGAGCATGGTGAACAGCCCCGACCAGTTCACGCGCCTAGCCATCGGAGTCGGTGATGGCGTCGTAGACGGACCGGCGCAGCCGGAGGAACTCCGGCTCCTCCTTGGTGGCCAGCTGGTGGCGGGGGCGGGGGAGGTCGACCTCGAGCTCATGGGCCACGGTGGCGGGGACGCCCTCCAGGACGACGATCCGGTCGCTCAGGTACACGGCCTCGTCGACGTCGTGGGTGACAAAGACCACGGTGGCCCCGGTGCGCTCCTGCACCTGCAGCAGCTCGTCCTGGAGGGTCGCCTTGGTCATGGCGTCGAGGGCCCCGAACGGCTCGTCCATGAGCAGGACGGACGGGCGCATGGCCAGCGCCCGGGCCAGTTGCACCCTTTGCTGCATGCCGCCCGAGAGCCGCCACGGGTAGTCCTTGGCCCGGTCGGCCAGGCCGACCATGGCCAGCGCCTCGGCGATGCGGTCCTTGCGCTCCTCCTTGGAGGTGTGGCCCTCGAGGCCGAGGCCGACGTTGCCGGCGACGGTCCGCCAGGGGAGAAGGGACGCGGCGTAGTTCTGGAACACGAACACCACGCCGGCGGGAGGACCGTCCACCCGCGCGCCGTCGAAGGTGACCTTCGACGACGGGGTCGGGTCGAGCAGGCCCCCGAGCACCCGCAGGAGCGTGGTCTTTCCGGTGCCGGACCGGCCCATGATGGTGAGGAACTCGCCGGCACGGACCTGCAGGTTCACGTCGTCGAGGATGGGGCGGGAGTCGATGACGGCGCCGACGGCCCGAGCGTCGTAGCTGAGTGCGTCGTTACATTGGAACGTGCCGGTCATGGTCGGAGCGAGCACCGGAGCCGTCACTTGCCGGCGGAGAGGACGAGCTTGCGGGTGTCGACCTGGCCGTTGAACTCGCCGATGTCCTTGAGGACCTTCACCCAGATGTCGAGGTCGCCGGCCCGGATGTCGAAGTTGTAGGTGGGCAGGGGGACGGTCGACGCCACGGCCTCGGGGAGCTTGGTGTACTCCTGCAGGATGCGGCGGGCCTCGACGGGGTTGGACTCGATGAAGGCCTGACCCTGCTTCAGGGATGTGACGAAGCGGTCGACGGCGTCACGGTTCTTGCCGGCCCACGATCCCTGCGCCAGCCAGAAGTTGGTAGCCAGGGTGTCGGCGATGGAGTCGAACGGGGCGCCGATGGAGACGTTGCCGGCCCTGATCATCGTGCTGGCGATGGGCTCGAGAGCCTCGACACCGTCGATCTTGCCCGCCTTGAGCTGGTCGGGCAGGTTCGGCGTGGGCGCCTCGACCCCGCCGATGTCGGCCGGGTTCACGCCATTCTGCTGGGCCCAGTACTTGACCGCGGCGTGGATGACGCCGCTGAGCGTGGGCGTGCCGAGGGTCTTGCCCTTGAGCTGGGAGACGTCGGTGATGCCGGAGTCAGCCTTGACGATCAGCTTGACGAAGGGGTTCTCCTTGGTGCTGTTGGTGTTGCCGGCGGCCTGGACGACGTCGACGCCGGCGGCGCCGGCCCGTATGAGGTCCGTGGGAACGCCCAGCGCCAGGTCGAACTGGCGGCCCAGGGTGGCCGGGATGTCGGAGATGTTGGCCGCCTCGGTGAGGGTCACGTTTAGGTTGTTCTGGGCGAAGAAGCCCTGGGCCTGGGCGACGTGCAGCGGCAGCACGGTGGTCGCCGGCACGTAGGCGACCCGGAGGGTCGTGGGGCCGGCGACGGTGGTGGGACTGCTGGTCGCGTTGCTGTTGTCGGAGGCGGCGCCACCGCAGGCGGCGGCAGTCAGGCCGAGAGCGAGCACGGCGGCGACCGTGGTGCGGGCGGGCCTGGAGATTCGGGACAGCTTCATGTGCGGTTCCTTCCGGAGTGGTTGCGGGTGACGTTCGCTTGCCGACCCAGTTCTACGAAGGGCCGTTGCAGGGCCGTTGCGCCGCTCCCCGCCGGCCACGCAACGGGTACGCAATGCCGGCTCCGACGATGCGGTCATGGAAACGATCGAGAGAAGCGTTCGGAGTGGGGTCGGGCTTTCGCCCACCCGGATGGTCCTGCGGGGTGCGGCCAAGCGCTGTGCCTCCTGCGGGAAAGGAGGGCTGTTCACCGGGTGGGTCCGGATGGCCCCGACCTGCCCGGGGTGCGGCTACCGCTTCGAGCGCGAGGAGGGCTTCTTCCTCGGCGCCTACGTGATGAACCTGGTGATCGCCCAGGTCTTCGTGGTGCTGCTCGCCATCGTGCCGGCGATCGTCCTGCTCGCCGGGAACCCTGACGCCGGCCTCCTGCCGGTCATCGCCGGCGGCGTGGCCGGCGCGGTGCTGGCGCCGCTGGTCTTCTACCCCTTCTCCAAGACGCTCTGGGTGGCGATCGAGCTGATCATGCGCCCGGCGGACGCGGTCGAGCCGGCGGACGCACGGCCATGACGCCGGCGAAGAGGGCGGTCGCCCTCGCCTTGGTGGGCGGCTACGTCGATGCCGTCGGCTACGTCATGCTCCGGGGCCTGTTCCCGAACCACGTGACCGGGAACCTGCCCATCGCCGCCGCCCATGGCGGCCTGCACGCCCTGCCGGCGCTCCTCATGGTGCCGTTGTGGCTGGCTGCAGTGGTGGCTGTCGCCGGCGTGGCCGGCCAGGTCCGTCGCCGTGATCCGTCCCGGGTCCTTCCGACCGTCCTGGCGGTGGAGGCGGTTCTGCTGGGCGGGTTCCTGGTCCTCGGAGTCAGCCTCATCCCCGGGCCGGACAGCTCCACCCTCGTCACCCAGACGATCGTGACCGGCGCCGGCGTGCTCGCCATGGCCGCCCAGAGCGTGGTCAGCCGGCTCGCCGGCTACGCCTATCCGACGACCATGGTGACGGGGACGCTCACCCTTCTCGGCATGGACGGGGCCCAGGTGCTGTTCCGCCAGCACTCCAGCGATGACCGCTCCCGCCTGCGCGCCCAGGTCCGGACGCTGGGCCGGGCCGTCGTCGCCTTCGCCGCCGGCGCCGGCCTCGGCGGGGTGGCCGTCCACCGGATGAACTTCTGGGCCATCGCCCTGCCACTGGTGGTGGTCGGGGTGTGCGCGGTCAGGGAGCGCGCCGGTGAACCACTTCCAGCACCACCGCGCCGGCAACTGCCAGTACCAGGAGGCCCAGCAGCACGATGAGGCCCCAGTCGGCACCGCCGCCGGCGTCCGATCCGGTGGCCGCCGCCGGAGCGAACGCCAGCAACGCCTGGGGCTCGACCTGGGAGCAGAGCCCCGAGGTCCAGCTTCCACTACCGGCGTCGCGGCGCAGGAGCAGGCCGGTGCGCTGGCCGACCTGGAGCTCGAGGCCACATGACGCGCCGCTGGCGGCTGCCGTCACATCGACCCGCTCGCCGATGTCGCCCTTCACGGGGCGCTCGACCTGGAAGTGGTTCAGCACGCGCCGCCCGGAGCTGACGATGTCGCCCTGGCCGAGGGGGTCGTCGCGGCCGGTGAAGACGCCGACGAAGGCGCCATCGCTCTCCGCCAACGACTCCTCGACCGCCACGCCGGCCCGGCAGCTGCAGGCGAACGCCGGACCGGCCCCGACGGCGAGCACCCCGCCCGTAGCCAAGAGCACCGCCAGTGCCGACCTCAGGATCCCGCGCTTTGTCACGCAGCTTCGACGCCCCGGGACCGGCGATAGTTCCCGGGTCGGTGGGCGGCGACGAGGCCGGCGTCCCATCCGGGGGCACGACCACCCGCCGGCGGCCCGAGCGCCGAGACGTCGATGCCGGCGCGCGCCAGCAGCCACGAGATGACCGAGTTGGAGTTCCACATGTCGCCGGCGCCGAGCTCGTCGCGGCCCCACACAAGCGTCGGGACGGAGGGCACCAGGTCGAGGATGCGCAGCGCCGGCGCCTCGTCCGCCACCCTCGCCATTTCGACGGCGAATGACACGTCGGGGATCACTCCCTGAGGCCACCGCCGGACCTCGTACCGGAACAGCCGGAAGTGCCCGAGCAACCGGTCACCCACCGGGCCTTCGGCAACCACGCCGCGGTCGCCGCCGGCGCCGGCGGGGATGGGGGTGAGCTCGATGATGAACCGGTCCTGGCGCGCCACGATCTCGAGTGCCGAGTGGTACAGGTCACAGGGCCGGCGCCGCTGTACGCAAGCGGAGAGGGTCTCGAACACCTTTCCGCACACCCGGACCACGTGGGCGCCGGCGCCCAGCGGGATCCAGTAGAGGTACACCCCCGGATCCATGTCCCCCAGTTGAGTGTGTCCCCGCGGGCCCGGCTAGGGCCGAAAGTCCTACTCAGAGCCAGTTGCGCCGGCGGAACATGATGTACAGGCCCACGCACAGGACCGCCATGAGCACGAGGGCGAAGGGATAGCCCAGCACCCAACCCAGCTCAGGCATGCGCTCGAAGTTCATGCCGTAGACGCCGGCAATCATCGTCGGCACGGCGACGATCGCCACCCACGCCGAGATCCGCCGCATGTCCTCGTTCTGGCGGACTCCAAGCTGGGCGAGGTTCGCCGTCAGGGCGCTGCTCAGGAGGTTGTCGATGGCCTCGACCCGCTGGGCGACGCGCAGCAGGTGGTCGTGAACGTCGCGGAAGTAGTGGAGCAGGAGGGGGTCGGCCTCCGTCACCTTTCCGGTGGCCAGGTCGTCGAGCGGGTCCTCGAGGCCGACGACCGCCTGGCGGAACTCGACCGCCTCCACCTTGAGCCGGTAGATGCGCCGGGCGTGGTTCTTGCGCTCGTCGGAGAACACCTGGCGCTCGATCTCGTCGATGTCGGTGTTGAGGTCCCGTACGACGAGGGCGTAGTCGTCGACCACCCGGTCGATGATGGCGTGGAGCGCCCCCAAGGGGCCCAGCTTCATGCGTGACGGATCGGCTTCCAGCATCTGGCGGGTATCGCCCAGGATGGGGCTCTCGCCGTGACGGACCGTGATCAGGAAGCCGTCACCGAGGAAGAGCATGAGCTCGGTGAGGGTGACAATCTCCTCGGAGTCGACGTAGCGGGCCGGCTTCAGCACGATGAAGAGCGTCTGGCCATAGGCGTCGAGCTTCGGCCGCTGGTGGGCGTGAACGGCGTCCTCCACCGCCAGCGGGTGAAGGTCGAACTCCTCGATCACGGCCTTGAACTCGTCCTCACTCGGCTCGACGAGCCCGATCCACACGAACGCATCCGGCATACGGGCCGCCTCGAGGGCCTCCTCGATCGGCAGCGTGCCCTCGCGCCGGACCCCCTTGTCGTAGACGGAACAGTCGACGATCACGCCCCGGATTCTCCCCGGGCATGGTCACGGAGATCCTCTTTCCAGGCCCGGAACCGGTCGTGCACCGCCCCGCTCGGCCCTGCTCCCTCACCAGACCCCTCGGGGAACAGCCGGAAGGCGTGATGGACGCCGACGGCGTCGGCGGCAACGGCAAGGTAGCGGGCGTCGCCGCCGGCCGGAGGTCCTGACCGCCACAGCAGCCAGCCGTGGATGCGGCGGATGAACCCGGCCTCACCTCCGCCGATGTCCTCGCCAAGCCGGAGCAGCTCGGGCGGGGCCTCGATCCACGCGCCGGCCGGGATGCGCCGGTCGCGCTGCGGTGTATCGGGCAGCTCGGTGGTGTGCACGGGAGTGTCGTCCACCGGGCGCTCGTCGAAAGGAAGGGCCATGACGCATCAGTTCAGCACGGGGACGGCCACGAACTCGATGGTGAGGTTCTCGTTGAGGCCGATGCCGCTCTCCCGTTCGACGCGCAGCAGGTTGGCCGAGTCCGGGGCGAAGGGTTGGGAGAACCCGAGCCGTTCCTTGGGCGCCCGCACGATCAGCCCGTTGCCGGCGGTGCCGGGTACGAGGCGGTTCCGGCGCCCACCGTCGAGTCTGACGTGGACCTCGGGCGCCCGCCACAGGGTCGACCGCAGGTCGTACAGCATCGAGTCGTCGAGCCCGTTGATCCGGGCGAGTACCAGCTCGTTGCTGTTCGCAGTATCGGGCACGGACACCGTCTCACCCACCCGCGTCCTGACCACGCCGAGGCTGCGCTCGCTCCCACACCGGTTGGCGACCCGGCCGAGCACCTGCCACGGATGGTCGGCGAGTAGCTCCCGGTAGTGGCAGACCATGGCGACCATGGCGGCCGGCGACTCCCAGTCCGGGTTGCGGATGTCGATGGTCAGCGCCTGGGTGAGGATCCGCTCCGGTGCGTCGGGAGTGCGGAGAAAGCCGGCGTCGAGGTCGTCGAGGGCGGGGGTGTAGGCCGTGTACTCCTGGAACACCGGGACCGGTTGCCAGCGGAACTCCGGGTAGGCCCACGCGATGCCCGCCTCCCAGGGCCGGATGTGGATGGTGTGGCCGCGCAGGACGCTGACGATCGCGGGAGTCAGGTGGTAGTAGCGGGAGCGGAGGTTCGTCCTCGCCTGCTGGACGGCGCGCTCGCGGCGGTCCGGGGAGGCCAGCACCGAGATGTCCTCACCGGCGCGCGCCAGCTCGGCGACCGGGTCGACGCCGGTGAGGGCATTGGCCCCGCTGGCCATGAGGTGGGCGGTCAGCAGGGCAGCCGTCGCCGCCGCAGGAACGGCGTTGCGCCAGCCGGCCGCCAGCGATGCGAGCGAGGCGGCAAGCACCGCGCCCACCAGGAGGACCTCGCCGAAGAACTCCCTGTCGTGTCCGTCGTGGCGGACGAAGCCGAGCTTGAAGGCGGCGAAGAGGCACATACCACCGGCCAGTGTCAGCCCCATCCGCCGATGCAAGGGCCAGCCCCGGGTGGCCCCCCATGCCAGCGCCACCGCGATCGCCGTCACCGCCGCGGCTGCCGGGTAGAGGATGGCGCGGGAGGCGGTTTCGACCGTCATCGCCTCCGAGTAGCCCGACGCCACCTGCCAGGAACGGTCGAAGAAGGTGGGGAGGTCCGACAAGGCGTTGCCCGTGATGAGCCAACCGGCGACGGTGGACCCGATGGCCGTGACGAGGAAGATGGCCGCCGGCTGCCATGCCCTGCGTTCGAGGAACAGCGCGGTCACCGCGCCGACGACGAAGATGGTGACACCGGTGTTGAGCTTGAGGAGCAGGTGGGTGCCGGCGACCACGCCGCCGGCGGCGACGAGGACACGTTGGGTGCCGACAGAGTGGTCGCCCCGAAGGAGCCCGAAGGCGGCCACGAAGACCGCGACGACGGCTGCGTTGACCACCCCGAGGGTGTGGGCCACAGCGACCAGGAGGAATGTGGCGACGACGGCGACCGGCAGCCCGATGGTACGGCGCAGGACACTGACCATTGCCGCGCACAGCGACGCCTGGACGGCGAACACGTAGGCCGCGCTCAGCACCACCGTCGAGGCGTAGAAGCCCTCGGGTTGGGCCAGGAACCCGAGCGGCCCGTAGGTGAACACGATTCGGTTGTAGGGGCCTCGGTCGTGAGCCACCATGTGCAGCGCCGCCTGCCAGGACGGGTCGAGGCTGTCCACGGGCACGAAGTTGGTGTGGCGCCAGGTCAGCAGGGCGAGCAGGACGCCCAGCACGGGCGTCGATGCATGCCGAGCCACCGCGACGCCCGCACGCACCCTGGGACCATACGCGAAACCCGGCCTGGGGCCGGCAATCGACATCGCCGGCCTGGGGCCGGCAATCGACATCGCCGGCCTGTGGCCGGCGCTACGCGAGGGCGGCTGCGGCCTCTTCCTTGTTGCCGCCGTGGCTGCGGTCGGCGCTGCGGAGGGCGGGAGCTGAAAGGGGGATGGTGAACTCGACGGTCGTGCCGGCGCCGGGCATCGACTCGACGCTGATGGCACCGCCGTGGTCGTCGACGATCGTCTTCACGATGGCCAACCCCAAGCCGGTCCCCGGGATGGCCATGGACATTGCCGCCGGCGACCGGAAGAACCGGGTGAAGAGGCGACTCTGGTCCTCAGCCGACATCCCCATGCCGGTGTCGGAGACGGAGAAGACGGCGTTGGCCCCGTCGTGGGTCGCCCGCAGCCGGACGTTCCCGCCTTCGGGCGTGAACTTCACCGCGTTCGAAAGGAGGTTCAAGATCGCTCGTTCCAGGGCCGAGCGATCGGCCAGCACGGCAGGAAGTCCGGCGCCGATCTCCAGGCCCAGTTCGATCGACTTGGCCCGAGCCAGTGGGGAGGCCGCCGCCTGTATGTCCGCGAGGAGGTCCTGCACGTCGGTGGGGGCGACGTCGAGGCCCAGGCCGCCGTTCTCGATCCTGGCAAGGGTCAGCATGTCCTCGATGAGGGTCAGCAGGCGCTGGGAGTTGCGGTCGATGGCCTGGACCGCCCACCGCTGGTCATCGGACAGCTCGCCGAAGTCGCCGTCGGCCAGCATCTCGACGTGGCCCACCAGGGTGGTGAGCGGCGTGCGCAGCTCGTGGGAGACGGTGGAGACGAGGTCGGACTTGATCCGGTCGAGCTCGGTCAGCTCGGCGACCTGGAGCTGGAGGCCCGCTTCCAGCGCCTTGCGCTTGGTCACGTCGCGGATGGTGACGACGATGCCGCCCACCCGGCCGTCCTGGAGCAGGTTGTTGCCCAGAACCTCAATGTCGACCCAGGTCCCGTCGCCGCTGCGGAAGCGGAACTCGGTCTCGGGACGGACGCCCGGCTGTCCCGCCAGCTCGGCGAAGAACGCCTCGGCCGCCGGGAGATCGTCCGGATGGACCAGCTCGAGGAGCCGGCGGCCGCTCAGCGTGCCGGCCTCGTAGCAGAGGAAGCGGCCGGCCGACGCCGTCTGGTGGCGGACGACGAGGTCGGCGTCGAGCACCGTGATGACGTCGGACGCCTGGGCCACGATGGCCGCCATGCGCTCGTCGCTGCGCCGGCGCAAGAGGTCTTCGGCCAGTGCGGCGCGCTCCAGGGCGACGGCGGCCTGGGCGCCCAGCGACTCGAGGGAAGCCACAACGGGAGGGGTCAATGCGCCGGCCCCCGACACCCAGATCGAGCCGTGGCGCGACGCCTGGGTGGCGATGGGGATTCGGAGCGACGAGGAGATTGAGCCGGAGGCCACTGCCTCACCGGTGGACGAGGCCGGGAGGGGCGTTAGGCGGACGCGGACATCGGCCCCGCCGGCATCGGCGGTGAGCGCCTGAGCCGCTTCGAGGGTGATCTGCTCGACGGCATCGCGGTCGGGCGCGCCCCCGAGGGCCACCGCCGCCCGGCGCAGCACACCCTCCCGGAACAGGGCCCGGTGCTCGTCGTCCACGCTCCGCCGCAGGCTCTTGACCAGGCCGGTCATGCGGGCCAGCACGAGGAGGAAGAGCACGGCCGAGGCGACAGAGGAGACCGAGAAGGAAGCACTGGGGTCCTTCATCGACTGGACGATGGCGACAGCCGGCGCAATCAAGGTGGCGCCGGCCAAGGGGAGAAGCCGCCGGCCGGTCAGCATGGGTCGGACGTCCGGCGAGCGCTCGTCGAGGTCTCGCATCCCGGGGAGGAGCGCGGCGGCACCCCACAGCAGGTAATAGGCCAGCCAGCCGGCGTCGAGGAGGCCGCCCTGCCCGTAGCCACTGTGCAGCTCGATGTAGCCGTACACCGAATCGGTGGCCAGCAGGCTGAGAATGCCGAGCCCGATGAGGTAGAAGCTCGGCGAGCGGGTGCCCGAGCCCATGGCCAGGCGGGCGGTGACGGCCAGGAGGAGGACGTCCATCAGCGGGTAGGAGATCGACATGAGCCGCTGGAGCGAGCTGAGCCCCTCCAGCTCGGTGTAGGGCTCGATCAGGAAGACCCAGGCGAGCAGCCCCAGACCGACGGTGATGACCAACGCGTCGAGCAGGCTGCCCCGATCCCGTCCCGCGCTCCGGGCCCGGATGAGAATGAGCAAGCCGGCCACAAGGAGGGGATAGACGGCCAGGTAGAACACGTCTCCCAGAGACGGGAAGTCGAAGTGGAAGGCGTAGTACAGGAGGTCGCCGATGACGAAGGAGACCTGGGCGGCGGCGAAGAGCATCCACGGGAGGAGCTGCCGGGGCCGGTTGCGGAGCGCACCGACGACGATCGCCACTGCGGCCGAGAGGCCGATCAGGCTGAAGACGAGGCCGTTGCCTTTCAGGCCGGGGACGCAGAAGTAGGCCACCGACACCAGCGCTCCGAGAGCCAGGTAGACCACGCCGGCGAACATGGGAGAATCATCGACCTCCGCCGGCAGGGCGCTGATGGTGCATTCGCGCGGATGCTCTCACGCGTTTGCTCCCCGCACGGAGAGGGCCAACGCCGGCGCCATAGAGAGATCATCGGCAGTTGCCGGGTGGGGCTACAGCCCGAAGTTCGAAATCTTCCGTCCAACCATGGCCCGGTCGTCGCCCTCCTCGTCACGCAGGATGATGATCTCCCCGAAGCCGGCGGCCTCCAAGGCCGCGGACACCGCCACCGCCTGCCGCCCACCGATCTCGAGAAGGAGCCAACCGCCCGGCCGCAGCCACGAGGCGCCGCGTGCCACGAGGGCCGACAGCACCTCGACGCCGCCGCGGCCGCCGTCGAGCGCCCGGCGGGGCTCGAAGGCCACGACGTCGCGGGGCAGGAACGCCAGCTCGTCGGTGGGGACGTACGGGACCACTGCAGTGATCACGTCGACGGAACCGCGAAGCGCCGGCGGCAGGGGAGCGTCGAGATCGCCGAGGAGGGCCTCGACGCCGTTGGCCTGGGCGCAGCCGACCGCTGTCGGGTCGATGTCGGTGCCGAGGACCGTGGCCTCCGGCCGGCGGGCCCGGAGCACGGCGGCGACGGCGCCCGCGCCCGTGCACAGGTCGACGGCGACGCCCTCCGCCGGCAGCAGCGACGCGGCCCGCTCGGCCAGGGCCTCGGTTTGCCCTCGGGGCACGTAGACGCCGGGGTCGACCCTGATCCGCAGCCCGCAGAAGTCCACGCCCCCGACCACCCATGCCAGCGGCTCGCCGGCCGTTCGCCGGCAGACGAGCGCTTCGAGGACCTCGGGGTCGGTGGCGGCGGCGAGCAGCAGGGCCGCCTCCTCCTCGGCGGCCACGCAGCCGGCGGCCGCCAGCCGAGCGGTCAGGTCTGCCAGGTGGTGCCCGAGGAGAAGAGCTCGCCCAGGTCGCCCGGGCCGAGACGCTCGCCGGCGGCCACGACCTGCCGGTTGACCAGCGACCCGTAGTCGGGCCGCTCGACGGCCCGGAACACCCCGACCGGCGTGGGCTCGGAGGGGCCCGTCGCCAGGTGGGAGAGCAGGAAAGCCAGGCCGGGGTCCTCCCGGCGCTCGTCATGGACCAGGATGGCGTCCTCGCCGACGTCGGCCACGTTCACAATGCAGGCCTGCCCTTGCTGGTCGACCACGACGCCAAGCTCGTTGTCAGCGCCGAAGCGCACCGGCCGGCCGTGGACAAGCGGGATGAGCATCTGCGGCCGCACCTCGCGACCGGTGATCTTCGCGAAGGCGCCGTCGTTGAAGACGTTGCAGTTCTGGTAGATCTCGACGAACCCGGAGCCCCGGTGGTCATGGGCCCGGCGGAAGATCTCCATCATGTGGGCCCGGTCGAGGTCATGGGTGCGGGCCACGAACGTGGCCTCGGCCCCGAGGGCGAGAGCGACGGGGTTGAACGGGTGGTCGACAGACCCGAACGGGGTCGACTTTGTGACCTTCCCTTCCTCGCTGGTGGGGGAGTACTGGCCCTTGGTGAGGCCATAGATCTGGTTGTTGAACAACAGGATAGTGAGGTTGACGTTGCGACGGAGGGCATGAATCAGGTGGTTGCCACCGATGCTGAGGGCGTCACCGTCGCCGGTCACCACCCACACGTCGAGGTCGGGCCGGGCCACGGCCAGGCCGGTGGCCAGGGGCAGCGCACGCCCGTGGATGGAGTGCATCCCATAGGTGTCCATGTAGTAAGGGAAGCGGCTGGAGCACCCGATGCCGGAGACGAACACCGTGTTCTCGCGGCGCATCCCCAGGTTGGGCATCAGCATCTGGACGGCGGTGAGGATCGAGTAGTCGCCGCACCCAGGGCACCAGCGCACTTCCTGGTCGCTGGCCCAGTCCTTCTTGGTGGTGATGGGGACACTGACGTCGGTCATTTCGTGCTCCTAGGCGTCCATGAGGGCGAGGACGGCGGCTTCGATCTCGGAGAAGAGGAAGCGCTGGCCCTGGACCTTGGTGATGGCCCGGGCATCGACGAGGTACTGGGCCCGGATCAGGGCGGTGAGCTGGCCGAGGTTGTTCTCCGGCACGAGGACCATGCGGTAGCGGGAGAGAACCTCGCCCAGGTCGGTGGGGAACGGGTTGAGGTGGATGAGATGGGCCCGGGCCAGCTTCTTCCCCCGCCGGCGCAGCCGTTCCACGGCCGCCACGATCGACCCGTACGTCGACCCCCAGCCCAGCACGAGCACCTCGGCGCTGCCGTCGGGGTCGTCGAGCTGGGTGAGCGGGATGTCGCCGGCGATGCCGGCGATCTTGGCCGCCCGGGTGCGGACCATCAGCTCGTGGTTGGCGGCGTCGTAGGAGATCGCCCCGGTGCCGTCGGCCTTCTCCAGGCCGCCGATGCGGTGCTCCAGGCCCGCGGTGCCGGGGATGGCCCAGGGTGGGGCGAGGGTCTCGGTGTCGCGCAGGTAGGGCAGGAACGTGGGGGTGCCGTCCTCCGCGGTGGCGTTGGGGCCGCGGGCGTAGTCGACCGAGATGTCGGGGAGCTCACCGACCTCCGGGATCCGCCAAGGCTCGGCGCTGTTGGCGAGATAGCCGTCGGAGAGGACGATCACCGGTGTGCGGTACTTGAGGGCGATCCGCGCCGCCTCGATGGCGGCATAGAAGCAGTGGCCCGGCGCCCGGGCGGCCACGATGGGCAGCGGCGCTTCGCCGTGGCGGCCGTACATGGCCATGAGCAGGTCGGCCTGCTCGGTCTTGGTGGGCAGGCCGGTGGAGGGGCCACCCCGCTGGACGTCGATGATGACCATCGGGAGCTCGAGGCTGATGGCTAGGCCCAGTGTCTCGGACTTGAGGTCCATGCCCGGACCGCTGGTGGTCGTCACGCCGAGGTGGCCGCCGAAGGACGCCCCGAGGGCGGCGCCGGCCGCCGCGATCTCGTCCTCGGCCTGCATGGTGCGCACGCCGAAGTTCTGGCGCTTGGACAGCTCGTGGAGGATGTCGGATGCCGGCGTGATCGGGTAGGAAGCCAGGAAGACCGGCAGCTTGGCCAGCTGGCCGGCGGCGACGAGGCCCCAGGCCAGGGCGGTGTTGCCGTTGATGCTGGTGTAGGTGCCGGGGTCGAAGTGGGTGGCCCGCACGGTGAAGGGGCCGCCCACCAGCTCGGCGGTCTCGCCGAAGTTGTACCCGGCCTTGAAGGCCAGCGCATTGGCCTGGGCGACGGTGGGGGACTTGGCGAAGCGCTGCTCGATCCAGTTCAGCGTCAGGTCGGCCGGGCGGCTGTACATCCACGACAGCAGCCCGAGGGCGAAGAGGTTCTTCGACCGCTCGGCGTCCCTGGTCTTGGCCCCGCTGGGCTTGGTGGCCTCGATGGTGAGCGACGTCATCGGCACCGCGTAGACCACGAAGCCGGCCAGGGAGCCGTCGGTGAGAGGGTCGGTGGCGTAGCCGGCCTTGGCCAGGTTGCGCTCGACGAAGGCGTCCGCGTTCACGATGAGGGTGCTGCCCGCGGCCATGTCCCCGACGTTGGCCCGGAGTGCGGCCGGGTTCATGGCCACCAGGACGTTGGGGGAGTCGCCGGGCGTGAGGATGTCGTGGTCGGAGATGTGGATCTGAAAGGCGGAGACGCCGGCCAGCGTGCCGGCCGGCGCCCGTATCTCCGCCGGGTAGTCAGGGACGGTCGACAGGTCGTTGCCGAAGAGGGCACTGGACACCGAGAAGCGGTCGCCCGTGAGCTGCATGCCGTCGCCCGAGTCGCCGGCGAAGCGGATGACGACCTTCTCCAGCTCCTGAAGCGGGTGCCCTGTTGTGTCGGTCACTGGTCCACCATCTCGATGGTACGTCCGAACGGCGGCAGACCAGGACGGCCCGTCCTCTTTCCGGATGATGCCGACTGTCTGTACTGCGGGTGCTGGTGACTGGACTCAGGCCTTCGGAAGGGCTTTACTGGGCTCGCCGGCAACCGTCGGGTCGGTGCCGGCGAGGACGCATGGGACGACACCACTTGGCCAGCTGCTGCCGCTTCGGGAGGACCCCGTCCGGCGCGTTCGGAGGCGCGGTGCGAACGCCGTTGCCGCTTTCCGGAGCAGCCGGTGCCGCACCGTGATTTCCGGCCGCTAGAGGGGTCCCGGGCCGCCGCCCGGCTCACCGAGCTGAAGGCGGCGACGAGTGCGCTCGCGGCCGCCACCACCGCCGAGGAGGCCGTCTCCGCCCTGTTCGAGCGGTCGCTGGCCGCGGTCGGGGCGGCCAGCAGGGCTCTCTGGCTGCTCGACGAGGACGGCACCGGCCTACGATGGGCCGGCGGGGCCGGCGTCGAGTCGGCCATTCCCGCGGCCTTCGCCCTCATTCCCATGTCGTCGGGACTGCCGGCCACC
This sequence comes from uncultured Acidimicrobiales bacterium, assembly GCA_964479465.1. GTDB lineage: Bacteria > Actinomycetota > Acidimicrobiia > Acidimicrobiales > AC-14 > CADCTB01. The sequence continues at coordinate 27,176 of CAYZMG010000009.1, read as the reverse complement.
GACGTGGTGCGGACCGGGATCCCGATGACCGTCAGCAGCCGCGCCGAGCGCGACCGCCGCTGGCCGTACCTCTCCGGGACGCCGAGCCGCGTGGAGGCGGTCGCCACCCTGCCGCTGATTGTCGGGGGCATGACCACGGGATGCCTGTCGATCGGCTTCGCCGAGGTCAGGGAGATCGACGAGTCCGACCTCCAGTTCCTGTCCGTCCTGGCTGACCAGACGGCGATCGCGGTGGACCGCGCCCGGCTCTTCGCCGCCGAACGGGAGGCTCGCAGCCTCCTCGAGTTCCTGGCCGACGCCAGCCGGGCGCTGACGACGACGCTCGATCCGGCGGGCGTGCTGTCGGTGCTGAGCCGCCTGGCGGTACCACGACTGGCCGACTGGTCGGCGGTGTACACACCCGTCGACAGAGAGCTGCAGCGGTGCGCCCTGACCGTGCGCGATCACCAGGATGTCGCCGATGGCCTCGTGGGCAGGTTCCCCGTGGGAATGGACAGCGACAGCCCCGTGGCGCGCGCCATCCGGAGCGGCGCCACCGAGATCGCCGCGATCACCCCCGCGACCGTCGCGGCCACGAACGCCGCCCCCGAGTTCGCCGCTGCGCTCAAGGCCCTTCCGATCTATTCGGCCATCGCCGTACCGGTCCGAGCCCACGGGAACCGCACGCCCGTCGCCGTGCTCACCCTCGCGTTCAGCGAGCCGGCGCGGACCTACTCGGCCCGGCTGGTCGAGCTGGTCGAGGACCTGTGCGCCCGTGCCGCGGAGGCCATCGACACCGCCACGCGCTACCAGCGCCAACGACGGATCGCTACGACCCTCACGGAGGCGGTGCTGCCCCGGGTGACGTCCCACACCGACGGCGCCGAGATCGCCGCCCGGTACCTCCCAGTCGATATCGAGGCCGGCGACATCGGCGGCGATTGGTACGACAGTTGGTCGCTCCCCGACGGGCGACTCCTCGTGGGCATCGGCGACGTCGCCGGGCACGGGTTGACCGCGGCGACGCGGATGGCCCTGTTCCGCCATGCGGCGAGGGGATGCGTGCTGGACGACGCCGATCCGGGCTCCCTCCTCGCCCGGCTCAACCGGCTGGCGCTCCTCGAGCGCGACGACGAGTGCTTCGCCACCGCGCTCTACGCCGTGTTCGACCCCGGCGATCGCAGCTTCCGGTGGGCGAGCGCCGGGCACCTGCCGCCGGTGCACGTCTCCTTCGGCCACGGCGAGGCCCTGTACGACACTCCCGGGCCGCCGCTGGGTGCCGACGCCAACGCCACGTACACGACCCACACCCTCTACCTCGGTGGCGGCGACTTGGTCGTGCTCTACACCGACGGCGTCGTCGAAACCTCCACAGTGGCCATCGACCAGTCGATCGACGCAATGGCGGCGGTGGCGGAGGCGGCCGCGAGCGAACGTGACCTCGCTGCGGGATGCGACCTGTTGATGTCCGGATGCCTCCGGGACCGATCGAGGATCGACGACTGCTGCGTGGTGCTCCTCCGCGTGCCGGCGGACGAGGTGCCGGCCTTGGCGGCCTCGACCGCCCGCTCGGTCGTACCGCCGGCTCAATCGCATATAGATGCAAAGAATCCTGTACGTAGCGGGACCCCAGGCGTACGCTCGATACAGAGAGAGAGGGGTCCGTATGCGGCGCTATCTCATCGTGGCCAACCAGACGCTTCTGGGTGACCCGCTGCTCGGCCAGGTGCGCAACTGCCTCGCCGCCGGCCCGTGTTCGTTCCATCTGGTCGTCCCGGCCACCCATGCGCCAGGCCCGGCCTGGCAGCTGGAGCACCGGGACCATGCCTATGCCGCCGAGCGGCTGGAACTGGGCCTCGAGCGCTTCCGCGCCCTGGGGGTCGACGTCGAGGGTGAAGTCGGCGACGCCCGGGCCATGGACGCGGTCAGAGACGCCATCCGCAACGCCGGCCCGTTCGACGAGATCATCCTGTCGACGCTGCCCGCCGGCGTCTCCCGCTGGCTGCACCAGGATCTACCCCATCGGATCCACCGGTGGTTCGAGCTGCCGGTGACCACCGTTGTCGCCAGAAGGGTTGCGGCATGAAGGTCGAGCAAGTCCTGCGGACGAAGGGCCCCGACGTCGAGACCATCCGTCCCGACGCCAAAGTGCTGATCGCCGTCCATCGCATGCGCATGCAGAACGTGGGCGCCCTCGTCGTCTCCCGTGACGGCGAGAGGGTCGAGGGCGTGCTGTCCGAGCGCGACGTGGTCCGCGGCCTGACCCGTCACGGGGCCGATCTCCTGGAGATGAGCGTGGTAGCGATCATGTCGCGGACGGTGCCGGTGTGCTCGCCCGGTGACTCCCTCGTCCACGTGATGGACCAGATGACGCGCACCCGCCACCGCCACGTGCCGGTGGTGGACGGCAACGGACGCCTTTGCGGCATCGTGAGCATCGGCGACGTGGTCAAGCACCGCCTCGACGACATGGAACTGGAGGCCGACATCCTGCGGGATGTCTTTCTAAGCCGCCACTGATCGCCGGCGGCGGTATCTACTTGACGCCGGCGGCGGTATCTACTTGACGCCGGCGGCGTCGGCCTCGGCCTGAAGCGTCGCCCGCACCAGTCCCATCTCCCGCTCGACGCGGGCTACGAGCTGGCGGGCGACGTGGATGTCGAGCGGGGCCCGCATCGATTCCAGGGCCGCGCACACGCCCGCGACGCCGCCGGCGCCGAGGGTGGACGCCTCGCCCTTGAACCGGTGCGCCTCCCGGGCCAGGGCGTCGATGTCGCCGGCCTCCACGGCGGCGGTCAGAGCGAGCAAGGCCTGCACGGAGGAGGCGGCGAAGGACTCCACCACGCTGGACAGGAAGAGGCCGTCGCCGCCGTCGAGCGCCCGTAGGCTCTCCAGTTGCCGGCCGTCGAGCGCGGTCGCCGACGCCGCCGGCGTGGACCGGCCGCTGCCGGGGATGAGCACCCGCTCCAGGTCCCGGAGCTTGACCGGCTTGGCCACGTAGTCGTCCATGCCGGCGGCGAGGCAGCGCTCCCGGTCGCCGGCCAGGGCACTGGCCGTCATGGCGATGATCCGCACGCGGGCACCGTCGCCCTCCATGTGGCGGATGGCGGCCGTGGCCTCGTAGCCGTCCATGACGGGCATGTTGCAGTCCATGAGGACGGCGTCGTAGTTCGACTTGGCCACCGCTTCGACCGCCTGCCGGCCGTTCGACACCACCTCGGCGTCGAAGCCGACCCGCGCGATCAGGCCCATGGCGACCATCTGGTTGGTGGTGTTGTCCTCCACGATCAAGACCCGCCCCAAGGCCGGTCGGGCGGGCGTCGGGGCGGGCGTCGTCTTGGCCTCCACGCCGCCGGTCCCGGTGGGTGTGCCGGCAGACCCGCCGGTCACCACCCGGATGAGGGTCTCCCGCAGCTCGGCGTGGCCCACGGGCTTGGCAACGGTCGCGGCCACGCCCAGACGGGAGACGTCGGAGGGGCCGAGGGTCTGGCCCGTCGTGAGGAGCACCACCTTGGTGGCGGCCAGCTCCGGCGTCTCGGCGAGACGTCGAGCCAGCTCTACTCCGTCCATCTGCGGCATGGCGCCGTCGAGCACCGCCACGTCGACTGGACCGGCCGCCAGCAGAGCCAGGGCGGAGGCGCCGTCGGGCGCGGACTCGACGCGCACGCCCCAGGCCCGAAGCTGGGTCTCCAGGGCGTCCCGGGTAGTGGCGTTGTCGTCGACGATGAGTACGGACAGACCGGCCAGCGCCGGCGCGGAGGCCGGCGCGTCGGCCGCTTCCCACACCCGGCCGAGGGGTACTGTCACACGGAAGCGGCTGCCCTTCCCGCGCTCACTCATCAGGGTCATCGTCCCGCCCATGGCCTCCGCCAGCTGGCGGCAGATGGCCAGGCCCAGGCCGGTGCCGCCGTAGCGGCGGGTCGTGGACGCGTCGGCCTGGGCGAACGCCTCCAGAATGTGCTCTTGGTCGGCGGGTGCGATCCCGATGCCGGTGTCGGCCACCTCGAACTGGACGGTGCACCAGTCCCCGGCGCCGGCGCCGGCCGTCCCGACCCGCACCGCCACCTCTCCGCGCTCGGTGAACTTCACGGCATTGGAGACGAGGTTGACGACGATCTGGCGCAGCCGTCCCGGGTCGCCGACGAGGGCGGTCGGAAGGTCCGGCGAGTAGGCGACCACCAGTTCGAGGCCCTTGTTGTGAGCCGCCGGCGCCATCAGGCGCACCGCCTCGTCGACGAGGTGACGGGGCTCGAAGCCCACCTCCTCGAGCTCGAGCTTGCCAGCCTCGATCTTGGAGAAGTCGAGGATGTCGTTGATGACCGCCAGCAAGGCCTCGCCGGCGCTGCGCAGCCCTTCGGCGTAGGGCCGCTGCTCGGGCCGCAGGTCGGTACCGAGGAGGAGCTCGGCCAGCCCGATGACGCCATTCATGGGGGTGCGGATCTCGTGGCTCATGGTGGCCAGGAACTGCGACTTCATCCGGGAGGCCTCCATGGCCTGGTCCCGGGCGACCGCCAGCGCCTGCTCGGTGCGCTTGCGCTCGCTGATGTCCTGCACGAAGGCATTGAACAGATGCTTCCGGCCGGTGGCGATGTGCCAGATCGACAGCTCCGCTGGGAACTCCCGGCCGTCCCGGCGCAGGGCCATGAGCTCGATGCGCCGGCCGAGCACCGGGGCCTCCCCGCCGGCGAGGAACCGCTTCAGACCCTCGGTGTGTGCCTCACGGAACCCCGCCGGCACGATGGTCTCGGCGAGGGACCGGCCCACAGCGTCGGTGTGCGACCACCCGAAGGTGACCTCGGCGGTGTGGTTCCAGTCGGTGATCAGGCCGTTTTCGTCCATCCCGATGAAGGCGTCGTTGGCGGCGGCCAGGATGGACCGGGTCCGCTCCTCGCTGTGACGCAGGGCGTCCTCCGCCCGCTTGCGCTCGGCCACCCGGCCCAACTCGGTGCCCACCTGAGCCACGAGGTCGAGCAGTCGCTGGTCCACCGGCGCCGGCTCCGGGGAGAAGAACTCCAGGACCCCGACGACCTCCTGGCCGGCCAGCAGGGGGACGGCGAACCCGGCGCGGACACCGATCGGTTCGCCGACATGGGAGCGGGGGAAGTTCGGGTCGGCGGCCAGTTCGGGGATCCACGCCGGCGTCCGGGTGGCGGCGACGCGTCCCGGGAGGCCGGCGCCCACCGCGAATGGCATGGATTCGGTGATCCGGCGGAAGACGGCGAAGCGCTCGGGGTCATCGAGGTGCCAGATCTCCGAGGGCACCGTGGCGCCCGGGACGTCGTCGGACATGCGGAACACGTGGCCGACCGGCCAGCCCGTGTGCCGGCACACCTCGTCGAGCGCGATCTGAAGGGCCGCCTCCACCGACGACGCCTCGTTGGTGGCCACGGCGATGGTCTTCAGCAGCGCCACCGCTTCGGACCGCTCGGTGAGCTGGCGGTTGGTCTCGGCCAGCTCGGTGGTGCGCTCGGCCACCCGACGCTCCAGCGACCGGCTCAACCCCTGGACCTCGGCGAAGCCCTCGGCGTTCTCGAGGGCGGTGCCGGCGAGGGTGGCGATGAACTCGGCGAGGCGGATCTCCTCCTCGCCGAAGAGCGCGCCAACCTGGGCGTGGGTGAGGTAGCAGGCGGCGACGGCCCGCCCCCGGTTGTACACAGGAGCGCACAGGGCGGACCGGACGATGTTCTCCGGGCCGGCATCGTCGGCGGTCTCGAGGACCACGGGCCGCCGGGTAACCAACGCCTGGGCCACCAAGTCGCTGCTCAGGGGCTCGCTCGTGCGGCCGGCGAGGACGGTGGAGGCCGGCGGATCGCCGTCGTCAAGGCCGACCACGGCGCAGTCCTCGGCCCGGAGCAGCGTGAGGGCCGCCTCCCGGACGGCGGTGTAGACGGCCGTCGGCGTGAGCGCCGACGCGATCTGCTGGCCGACGCTGAGGAGTGAGTCGAAGCGGTCGAGCAGGGACAGGGTGACCTCGGCGTCCTCCGCCGACCGAGGCCCGGCACGTGGTGCGAGAAGGGCCAGCGCCTGGCGCGCCTGGGCCACCTCCGACGCTGCGTCGGGCCACCCGAGGTCCAGGCCGGTGAGCCCTCGGGCCAGCAGTGTCTGCGCGTGCTCGTACCGGGCGCCCTGGCGTTCGGCGGCCTCCAGGCTGGCGACCAGGAGACGGCGGGCCCGGCGGGGTCGGCCGGCCATCGCCGCCAGCAGCGCGCTCTCGCGAAGGGCATGGGGGCGGTTGTTGGGGTAGCTGCGGGCGACGCGCCGGGAGCGCGAGGCGGCGCGGCGGGCCCGGCGGGCCAGCTGGCGGTGGCGGGGCGACCAGGGCGGGCAGGACGCCAGCTCGGTACGCAGCGCCGTGGCCAGCCACGGCTGGACGGGGGCGACGTACTCCTGTTTGAGCCCCTTGGCCTTGATCATCCCCGCCGCCCGCTCCAGGACCGTGGCACCGTCGGCCGGGCGCCCGAGGGCGATGAGGCGGATGGCCTCGGCCTGGAGGACCTCGGCCGCGGTGTGGACATCCTCCCCGAGGCGATCGAGGTCACCGTGGATCAGCTCGGCGGGGATGTCGCCGGCGGACGCCTTGGCCCAGGCGCCCAGGGCGATGCCCGCCGCCTGGTGGTCGCCGATCTCCGTCGCCGCTCGCCGCACGACCCGGCTGGCTTCGACGGCCTCGTCGAGGCGGCCGAGGCGGTACAGCGACAGGGCGATATGCCACTTGGCCGTGTTGGACTCCCAACAGTCGCCCGTGCGGTCGAGTAGGGCGACGGCGCGGGTGCAGTGGTCGATGCACTCCAGGTACCGGGAGCCGGCGTAGAGGACGGTCCCGATGAAGTTCAGCGACTGGCCCTGGCCCCAGAGGTCCCCGAGATCGGTGCGGATGCGCAGCGACTTCTCGCCGTAGGCCCGTCCCCGGGAGAACCAGGGGACCATCGTCATCACCGGGGCGTGCTCGGAGTAGGCCTGGGCCAGCTCGGCGCTCGCGGGGTAGCGCTCGGCCAGGTTCATCTCCCGCAGGTGGGCCCACAGGCAGGGCACCCGGCCCCGCTGGAACCAGTAGATGTAGGCCAGCCGGCTGTAGAGGCGTACGGTCAGGAGCTCGGCGTGGGCGCCGGCCGGATCTCGGCGAGCCAGGAACACCCGCGGCGCCAAGGTGTGGAAGAGCTGGACGATGATCTCGCCGATCGCCGAGACGAGGAAGCCGGCGCTGCTGCGGGGCATGCGCCGGCCCAGGAGGCGCACGGCCCGCTCCACGGCTTCGCCGGCGGTGGCCACGTCGCCCCGCTTGAAGGCCAGCTCGCCGAGCTTGCCCTCGATCTCGGCCCGGTCGGCGACGTCGGCGGCCAGACTGGCGGCGATCTCCAGCTGGGCGGCGGCCTCCTCGTACAGGCCGCGGAGCATGAGCACGTCGCCCAGGCCCTCGGCGACGTGCCGGCGGGCAGTCTCATCGGCGCCGGCCACCCCCCGCTCGGCGATCCGGTACTGGCGCTCGGCGATCTCCAGGGCGTGCTGGGCGCGAGCCCGGTCGGCGGCCGCGAGGGCATACGGCAGGGCGCGGGCGGCCTCGCCGGCAGCGTCGAAGTGGTAGGCCAGCTCGAAGATGCGGTCGTCGGACTGGGCCTCGAAGGCCAGGGCGGCCCGGCGGTGCAGTGCCCGGCGGTCGTCGGCCTCGAGTTGGCCGAGGAGCGCCTCACGGAGCTTGTCGTGGACGAAGGTGCAGCGGTCGCCGGATGTCCAGAGGATGTGCCGGCGGCGGGCCTCGGCCACGGCCGCCGCCGCCGCCTCGGCATCCTGGCCGACCAGGGATGCCGCCATCGTGGCGTCGAACTCCTTGCCGAGCAGGGCGCCGACGGCAAGGAGCCGGCCGGCCGGCGCCGGCAGCAGATCGAGCCGACGGGCCAGGAAGGCAGCCGCGTGTCGAGACGTCTGGACGTCGGCCATGGCGCCGGCGTTGACCCGCCAGCCGGCGCGCTCCTCGACCAGGGCACCGGTCTCCACCAGGCCTCGCAGGACCGCCGTGGCCATGAACGGATTGCCGACCGAGAGCCGCTCGACCACCTCGACCGCTTCCTCTGGCAGTGGCCCCGCCATTGACACGAGCATCCGCTGCAACTCGTCGTTGCGGAGGGCGGGGAGCACGATGTGCGCCACCGGGCCAAGGCGCCGCAGAGCATGGCCGCCGTGCACCTCCTCGGACCGGAAGGCCGCCAGCAGGACGGCGCCCCGCCCGCCGGCCTGGGGCTGGTGCGCCGACCAGTGGCTGATCAGCTTGACGGTCAGGTCGTCGGCCCACTGGCAGTCGTCGAGCAGGATCAGCGCCGGCTGCCCACCCGACGCCAGGGCGTCGAGGAACGCGGTCAGGGCGGGCAGCGACCGGGCCTCGCCGTAGGCTTCGGGGCCGAGGGAGCCGGACTCGGTCGGGCTGAAGGCGTCGGCCAGGCGGGGAAGGGCGTCAACGAGGGCATCGAGCTGGGCGCCCACGGCGTGGCGCACGGATGCGGCGAACGCGTCGTCCGCATGGGCCCGCCGCAGAACCGAGTCGACCACACCGTCGAGGATGCGCAGCGGCCGGTGGGCCATCTGGTCCACGGCTTGGCCCCGCAGTACCCACACCCCGCGTTCCGCGCTGCGCTGGGCCAGTTCCTCCAGCAGCTTGGTCTTGCCGCCGCCCGACTCACCCTCGACCAGCACGAGGCCGCCGCGTCCCATTGCGGCGCGGCCGACCTCGGCTTCGATGGTGGCCAGCTCCACCTCACGACCGACGAAGGAGGGTTGGGTGAGGGTGTGGCGGGTGTCCTGGGCGCCGACCACCACGTGCGGATCCGCGTCGCCGGACTCCAGGGCGGCGGCGATCTGGTCGATGTCGGCCAGGGCGGCCCGGGCGGAGGCGTAGCGGTCGGCGGGCTCCTTCATGAGGAGGCGCTGGACGACGTCATCGAGGGCGCCCGGCACGGCGTGGCCGAGGCTGCGCAGGCCCGGGACCGGCTCGGTCACGTGCTGGCGGAGGACCTCGCCGACGGTGTCGCCCAGGAAGACCGGGCGCCCGGCCAGGCATTCGAAGAGGATGGCGCCGGCGGCGTAGAGGTCGGAGCGCTCGTCGACGTCGTGGTCGACCACGCCGGCAGCCTCGGGTGAGGCATAGCGGGCGGCCCGCAACCCGGCCTCGGGTGGGGAGCCGACCGCCCGGCGAAGCAGGGCCACCCCGAAGTCCACCATGGTCGCCTGTTCGACGGCGCCGGTGGGTTGGGTGCCGACGAGGCCGACCACGACGTTCGACGGCCGGACATCGCGGTGAAGGAACCCGTGCTCGTGGGCCTCGGCCAGGGCGGCGAGGACACCCCGGCCGACGACCAGGGCCTCGGCAGTGGTGAGGCGCGCCGGCGAGGCGCCCAGATGGGCCTCGAGCGTCACCCCGGCCACGTACGGCTGCACCCAATAGAGAACCCCGCCCTGGCGACCGGCCTCGATGGGACGGATCAGGTCGGTGCCGTCGAGGGCGGTGAGGGTGGCGAACTCCTGGTCGAGACGGTCGCCGGCCGCGTGGTCGGCGTTGGACATCGTGCGGATCACGACCTCGCGGCCGTCCACGGTGTCGATGCCACGGAGGGTCTCGCCGACCGCGCCGGGTTTGAGCACGCGCGTCGCCCGGAAGCGCGTGCCGAACCGGCGGGGCCGGTCCTGCTCGGACGGAATTGATGTGGGCGAGGCGTTCACCCCCCCGGCTGTGTCGAGTTACGGCAGGTGGAAACCAGGTTCTCCCGGGTCCTATCGGCAAGAAGCGCCCACACCTTGAGCGCGACGCTGCACTGGGTCACAGTGGGCCGATGACCGCATCCTGGTACTGGTGCCTGAAGCACGGGCGGGCCGAATCGGACGGCGACTGCGCACCGGAGGACCGGATGGGCCCCTATGAGTCCCGGGATGCCGCGGAGCACTGGAAGGACCGCGTCGAGGCCCGCAACGAGGAGTGGGAGCGGGAGGATCGGGAGTGGTCCGGCGAGGAGGACTGACCCTGGTCAGCGACCGTTAGCAAACGGGTCGAGAGGGGAACAACTTCCTCACCTACAACCACCAAGGAGTCGAACCATGGTTGACAATCTCGATGACCTGAAGGGCCGGACCAAGGAAGCAGCCGGCGACCTCACCGACAACGACGAGCTGAAGCGCGAGGGCAAGATCGACCAGGGCAAGGGCAAGGCCAAGGAGTTCGTCGACGACGTCGCCGACAAGTTCAAGAGCTAGGCCCCGCCCGTCCCGGGAGGGGCCTACCCTTCCGAGGATGGACCTGGAGGACGCAAAAGCGCGGGTGAGGGAGGAGGTCGACCGTCGGGCCGACCTCCTCCTCGAGGTTTCGCACCGGATCCACGGTCATCCGGAGCTCCTCTTCGCGGAGACGTACGCCGCCGACGTGCTGGCGTCGGCCCTCGGCACCGAGGCCGGCGCCTACGGCCTCGACACCGCCTTCGAGAAGCGGTCGGGATCCGGCAACGGTCCCACCGTGGCCGTGATCTGTGAGTACGACGCTCTCCCGGGGATCGGCCATGGCTGCGGCCACAACGTCATCGCCGCCGCCGGCCTGGGTGCGGCGCTGGCCGCCGGCGCCCTGGCCGAGGAGACCGGCGGGCGCCTGGTCGTGCTGGGCACGCCGGCCGAGGAGGGCGGCGGGGGCAAGGTGCTGATGGGGGAGCGGGGCGCCTTCGAGGGCGTCGACGCGGCCATGATGGTCCACCCCTGCGGCGCGGATCTCACCGAGGCGGACATCATCGCCATCTCGGGCTGGCGGGTGGAGTACTTCGGCCAGGGCGCCCACGCCGCCGCCGCGCCCCACCTCGGCCGCAATGCCCTCGACGCCATGGTCCAGGGGTACAACGCCGTCGCCGCGCTGCGCCAGCACATCGCCGCCACCGACCGCGTCCACGGGGTGTTCCTCTCCGCCGGTGAGAAGCCCAACATCGTCCCCCACCACACGGTCGCCGAGTGGTACATCCGCTCGGCGACGCTGGAGAGCCTCCAGCCTCTCAAGGACCGGGTGATGGCCTGCCTGGAGGCCGGCGCCGCCGCCGCCGGCTGCCGCATGGAACGCGAGCCGATCGGCCCCGAGTACTCCGACCTGCGCACCAACCCGGTGCTGATCGACCTCTACCGGGCCAACAGCGAGGCCCTCGGCCGCCCGGTCTACGAGCCCACCCCCGCCACCCGCGTGATCGCCAGCACCGACATGGGCAACGTCAGCTATCTGGTGCCGTCGATCCACCCGATGATCGCCGCCGGCCCCCCCGATGTGCCCCTCCACTCCGCCGAGTTCGCCCGGTGGGCGGCGTCGGAGGAGGGCGACCGGGCCGTGCTCGACGGGGCCAAGGCCATGGCCATGACCGTCATGGACCTTTGGCTGACCGAGGGGGTTGCGGGGGAGGTCCGCGCTGCGTTCGGCTCGGGACCCTAGTCTCGCTCGTCCATGCATCCCTACGTCGTCGAGCGCTGGACCGACCAGGAGGCCGACGTCCTCCGGCGCTACTTCACCAACCTCGACGGCCCGGTCTTCGCGCTCACCAACCTCCCCGAGGTCGTCAAGGGTGCCCTGTTCGCCCGGTACTCGCGGTCGCACAAGAGCCTCCGCCGGCTGTTCCTCGACGAGTTCGTCGGCGACCTCGATACCGCGGGCGACGCCTCTATCGACGCCACCGTGGGGGTCAAGCGGGCCGAGGAGCTCTACGAAAGGGTCTTCACCGAGTACGGCGACGACTCGGTGGCCCAGCTCGGCGGGGTCCACCTCGCCTGCGAGCAGGCCTCGAACCTGCTGACCAAAGTCCTGGAGTGGGGCCGGCTCATGGCCTACCTGGAGCAGTCAACCCGCTACGTGGCCTACGACGCCCGCCTCGGTGGCCGCTACCGCTACCACCGCGACCCGGCCGTGCTGGCGTCGCCTCTGGGCACTCGCTACGTAGCCGACCTCGACCACCTCTTCGACACCTACGCCGCCCTCGTCCCCGTCCTGAGCGACCACTACCGGGCCCGGCATCCAAAGGACCCCGCCGACTCGGACTTCGTATACCGCCAGTCGATCAAGGCCAAGGCCTTCGATGCCCTTCGGGGCCTGCTTCCGGCCGCCGCCCTCTCTAACGTCGGCATCTACGGGACGGGTCAGGCCTATGAGCTCCTCCTGCTGCGGATGCGTGGTCACGCCCTGCCCGAGGTGCGGGCGTACGCCGACCTGATGGTCGGCGAGCTGCGCAAGGTCATCCCGTCCTTCCTGACCCGCCTCGACCGGCCCGATCGGGGAGGGGAGTGGGCCGCGTACCTGGCCGGCACCGGCCAAGCCACCGCCGAGCTGGCCGAGCGCCTGTTCGCCGGCGTCGAGCCCGAGCCCCGGCCGGCGGTGACACTGGTCGACTTTGATCCCGACGGCGAGGACAAGCTCCTGGCCGCCATGCTCTACCCCCACCTGGACCTGCCCGACGACCAGATCCTGGCCCGGGTGCGGAACATGTCGACCGACGAGCGCCAAGCGGTGGCCGACGCCTACGTGGGCGAGCGCCGGAACCGGCGCCACAAGCCCGGCCGGGCCCTCGAGCACCTGGGCTACCGGTTCGACGTCCTGTCCGACTACGGGGCCTTCCGGGACCTCCAGCGCCACCGCATGCTGACCATCCAGTGGCAGACCCTCAGTCCCCGCCACGGCTACGTCATGGCCGACGATCTCCTTGAGGCAGGTGACGGGGCCGCAGGGGCCGCTGTGCCCTTCGAGGAGGCCATGGCGACCTCTGCCGCCCTCTACGACGCCCTGGAGCCCCAGTTCCCCGCCCAGGCCTCCTACGCCGTCTCCCTGGCCTACCGCCTGCGCTACTCGATGGAAGTCAACGCCCGGGCCGCCCTCCACATGCTGGAGCTGCGCACCTCGCCGGCCGGGCACCCCTCCTACCGGCGCATCTGCCAGGACATGCACCGCCTCATCGCCACCCAGGCCGGGCACCGCATCGTCGCCGACCTCATGCGCTTCGTCGACCACACCGACGCCGGCGCCGGCCTCGAGCGCCTTTCGGGCGAGCGTCGGGCCGAGGCCCGCCGGGCCGCGGCGCCCGGGGAAGGCAGTGTGCTTGGCCCGACGCCGGCGCCGGGCAAAGCCTCGACTTAAAGTCGAGGGCAGAATTTTACTACGTCTGACCTGCGCCGACGCGCGAAGAGGCTGGTCAGAGGCATCGTCCGGCCCCTTGCACGGTTGGCGTCGCCGCGCCATGCTCCCCTAGTCCCTGACGCCCCACACCCCCGGGTCGTGGGCCACGGCGCTGCATCCGCAGTGCCGCGGTGGGGGCGCTTTGAGGGCAGGCGCGGGACTCGAGGGGCCAAGTAGAGAACGTTCTGATAACCCACCACGGGGGGCCGGGCCGGCCACCGTTCCCGAGGGAGGGCCACCGAGCGGTACCAACGGCCTCTCGAGTCTCGACGTCTCATTTTCGGGTTCGCTGCTAGCCGCGCCGGGTCGTCTATGCTGCCGCCCCCGAAGCCCCCCCTTCTTGGAACGGACGCGCCGGAATGCCTGACGAACCTGACGAGGAACTCGATGACGTCGAGGACCCTGACGACCCTGACATCGTCGATCTCGAGTCGCTCGACGACGAGGACGAGGAGGATCTCATCGAGGACGACGTCGATGTCCTCGATGAGGTCGACGTTGATGTCGACGTCGATGAGGAGACCGAGGTGCCGGTCGGCGTCGTCGTGGTGGCCGACGACGACGATGATGACGAGGACGATGACGACATCGACCCCGATGACGTCGAGGCCGGGCTCGACGTCATCCTGAAGGACCGCCTCGTCGTCGTCGACGAGGAGGAGGACGAGGAGGACGAGGTCCCCGACGCCGAGGACAGGGCCGAGGGCTCCAGCAAGGTCCTGCCCAAACGCCCGGGCGAGTTCGTGTGCCAGTCCTGCTTCCTGGTCAAGCACCCCAGCCAGCTGGCCGACGCCGCGCGCCAGTACTGCCGCGACTGTGTCTGATTGAGATCAGAGATCTGCGTCTAAGTACCTCCGCGCCCGTCGTAGGCTGCGTCCATGAGTCCCCGCGACGAGCCTGGCGAGCAGCTTCTCGACCTGTTGGTGTACGCGCCACTCGGCCTGCTGCTGGAGGCGCGCGATCTGGTACCCAAGCTGGCAGCGAAGGGGCGCGAGCGTATGGGCGGCCAGGTGACGGTCGCCCGCATGATCGGTGAGATGGCCGTGCGCCAGGGGCAGCGCCGGGCCGAGTCGGTCCTCAAACGGCTGCGAGAGGAGCCATCCGGTGCCGGCGCCGGCCACCCGGACGCCGGCGCGGCCCACGAGACAAACGGCCACCGGTCGGCCGCTGCCGAGCCGGTGGACTCCACCCCGCTCGCCGGCGGGCCGGCCCCTGCCCCCGACGCCGCCGCCCTGGCCATCCCCGCCTACGACACCCTGTCGGCCTCGCAGGTCGTTCCCCGTCTCGAGGGCCTCACGCGCAGCGAGCTCGATGCCGTGCGGGCCTACGAGGTCGCCACCCGGGGCCGCAAGACCGTGCTGACCCGCATCGACCAGCTGCGCGGCGCCTGAGTGGAAGAAGCGTGCCGGCCGGCCGGGATTGCCGACGTCGCCCGCCTGGCCGAGCTGAACCGGGCCGTCATCGACGAGCTGAGCCCCATGCGCGGCGGCGGCATCTGGAAGGCCCGTGAGGCCCGCCAGGAGCCCGTCGAGGAGCGGCTGGAGGATCTGCTCGACGATCCCGAAGCCAGGGTGCTCGTCGCCACCATCGACGGCACCGTGGTCGGCTACGCCGTCGCCCACCTCGAGCACCTGACCGACGGCAGCGTGCTGGGGGTGATCGACGACATCTTCGTCGAGTACGGCGCCCGCCAGGTCGGCCTCGGCGAGCTGATGATCAACGACCTCATGTCCTGGTGTGAGGAGCGCAAATGCGTCGGCATGGACGCCATGGCGCTGCCCGGCCACCGGGCCACCAAAAACTTCTTCGAGGAATCGGGGTTCACCGCCCGCCAGCTCGTGATGCACCACCGCTTCCCGCAGGACGGCGAATGAGACCGGAGGTCGATGTCATGAGACCGGAGGTCGATGTCATGAGACCGGAGGTCTGTGTGGGGGCGGTGGCGGTCCTCGACGACCGCATCCTGCTCGTCCGGCGGGGTCACGGGCCGGCGGCGGGGGAATGGAGCGTCCCTGGAGGCCGGGTCGAGGGCGGCGAGACCTTGGCCGAGGCGGTCGTGCGTGAGCTGGCCGAGGAGACGGGCCTGGAGGCGATGTGCGACGACCTGATCGGCTGGGTCGAGCGCATCGGCGACGACCACCACTTCGTGATCTTCGACTTCTTCGTGACGGTGCTCGACGACCCTGATACCCACCCCGAGGCCGGCGCCGACGCCGCCGAAGCCGCCTGGGTGCCCCTCGACGCGATCACCCACCTCCGGCTGGCCGACGGCCTGGCCGAGTTCCTCCACGAGCACGGCATCGTGCCCGTCATCGCCTGAGGCTGTTCTGGGGGCAGGCGGGTTCTTTGTCGGCTCATGTACCGCTGGGGTACATGAGCCGACAATGAAACGCCGGCGTCAGGCGGGCGGGGCCTCGGGCTCCTCGGCGGCCGGGACGCCCATGGCGGGCGGCGGGTCTGCGGGCACGAGGAGCGGCGGCTCGGCGCCGGACGCCGGCGGGGGCTCGGCCGGGATGAGCAGCGGCGGCTCCGGCGCCGGGGCGGGCTCGCCGGCGGACACCTGGTCTGCGCCGGCATCGTCGGGCACAGCGTCGGCTGGCGCCGCGTCGGCGGGCGGCTCCGGCTGGGCGGCGAGGGGTCCCGGTCCGGCGTCACCGGCGACCGGCTCGGGATCGACGGTCGCGGGGTCCGGCGCAGTGTCGGTGTCGGCGGGAGCGGCCTCGGTGACCGATTCCGCTCCGGCGCCGGCGGCGGCGGGTTCGGGGTCCGCGTCCTGGGCAGCAACCTCCGGTGCGTCGCCAGCAGGGGCGGTGGCGGCGGGCGCCGGCGGCGCCTCAGCGAGTGGCGCAGGTGTCGCGGCGGAGGGCGCCGGCGGTGGCCGGCGGGGCGGCGGGGGCGGCACGGGGCGGGCCGACGGGCTCTCGCCCAGCAGCGGCCCCAGCGCCGGCACCTTCTGGATGGCGGCCCGGATAGTCTTCAACGCCGCCTCGTCAGCTCCGCCGGGGAGACCCTTCGGTGCGATGGTGCGGCGAACCGGCGAGGCGAGGACCGCCTCGAGGACGGCGAGCCAGCGGTCGGGAGCCGCCTCGGCCGACATGGCCTCGCCGGCGGCGGTGCTCAGGCCGGTGCTCAGCTCCGGCGGCAGGCGGAGGCCCTGCTCGGGCGCCCTGCCGCTGACCCGAAGCGCCCGCACGACGCGGCCCTCGGCCAGGCAGGTGGCGATCTCGTCCATCCAGGTCTGGCGCTCGGCCGCGCTCCGGCGCTCCAGGCCCTCACGCAGGCGACCGGCCAGGGCCCGGCTCTCCTCGTCGCGCCCGCCGGCGTCGGCCCCGGCGACCACAGTTCGCAGGTCCCGGAGGCTGATCTCGTCGACGATGGCGTCGGCGGCCTCGGCCTTGTCCCGCCACTCCGCAGCCTGAACCCCACGCAGCAGCTCCTCGGCCAGGTTCAGGATGGCTTCGGCGCGGATCTCCGGGCCGCCGGCCGCCCGGGCCTGCTTGTTCTGCTCGTCGACCGCGGTGCGCACGCCGGCCAACCCGCCGCGCATGACCTGCTCAGCGATGGCCCGCTGCTCCGGCGCCAGTGCGGCGAGCATGGCGTCACGGTGGGCGCGCCCGGGGGACAGCCGCTTGGCCGGGGGACGGGGACGCGCCGGGGGAGCGGAGGAGGGCGGCCGGGACGAACGCTCACGCCCGGCTCCCTCACGGGGCGGACGGTCACGACGGGCGCCCTCGCGCGCCGGACCGCCGCCCTCCCGCGGCTGACCGCTCCGTCCGGGGGCGCCTTCCTTCGGCGGGCTGCCCTCAGGCCGCTCCGAACGCGGCCGCTCCGGCCGGTCGGGACGAGCCCGCTCACGCGAGCCCGGACCACCCGGACCGCGACCTTCCCGCCGGGCACCGTCGCGGGGGGCGGCGGCCGGCGCCGGAGTCGCCCGGGGACGAGTGGCCCCGGGTCCCAGAGGACGCCCGTCCGGACCGACCGGTCCCCGTTCGCCCCGCCCGCCAGGACCACCTCGCCCGCCACCGCCGCCGGGGCCGCCGAAGCCTCCCCCTCCGAAGCCGCCCCCACCGAAGCGATCACCCCGTTCGCCCCGCCGGCCGCGGTCGCCGCCCTCGCGCTCTGGCTTGATCGGGCTGTGGGTGACCAGAGCCTCCTCCTTGCCCGACCCGAGCAGGGGCAGCACCTCGGGCGCTGCCTTCTTGGCCTTGGGCGGGACGACGGACGTCACGTTGATGCCATCGAGGTCGAAGTCGGCCTCGGCCTTGAGCACGTCACCGACCTTGGCGCCTTGGTAGAGGACGGAGCTCTCGAGAACGCCTTTGGGCTGGCGGGCGCCGGCGGCGCGCCACGTCCAGGTGCCGTCGGGGCGCGAGCTGGTCAGTTCGATGTCGATGCGGGGCATAGAGAGGCCCAACCTATCGAACCGGCTCCCGGGGCCGCTCATTGGGTGAGGTTTCCCCGACGTGCACGAAAGGTAGGACGACCTCGCGACCGGCGACGGCAGAGGAGTGACGAGGTGAGCCCCATGGCCCAGCAGACGACCACCGACCTCCGACCGACTGACGGCAACGCGCTCGTCACCGGCCAGGGCCGCACATCGATCGCCGACTCGGTGGTCGAAAAGATCGCCGGCGTGGCCGCCCGGGAGGTTTCCGGGGTCCACGAAATGGGCCGCGGGGCGGCCCGGGCGTTCGGCACGATCAAGGAGAGGCTGCCCGGCGGCGGCGCCGCCCCCAACGTGACTCAGGGGGTCAGCGTCGAGGTGGGGGAGCGCCAGGCGGCCATCGACATCGACCTGGTCGTTGACTACGGGGTCTCCATCCCCGACGTCGCCCAGTCGGTTCGAGACAACGTCATCCAGCGGATCGAGCGCATGACCGGCCTCCAGGTGACCGAGGTCAACGTGTCCGTGGACGACGTCTACCTCGGCGACGACAGCACGCCAGAGCCGCCCAGGGTCCAGTGACCGTCGACGTCGACGCGGTGGCGGCCGCCGCCCAGGGCTGCCCGCTCGTCGCCGGCCTGACCGGTGGCCGCTACGGCGAGGTCGCCACGTACGGACCGGGGCGGCGGATCGTCGGCGTGCGCGAGGCCGGCGGGGCGGTCGAGGTCCATGTGGTCGCCCGGTGGGGGACACCGCTTCCCGAGCTGGCCGACGTGGTCCGGGCTGCGGTCGCCCCCTTCGCCGGCGGCCTGCCTGTCGCCGTGTTCGTCGATGACATCGAGCTCCCCGGCGATGGCTCTCCCGCCCAGCTGACGGAGGCTTCGGTTGCCGCCCCATGAGGTGCTCGGCGTCCGGCCCGACGCCGGCCCCGCGGAGGTGACCGAGGCGTTCCGGCGCTTCGCCCTCCGCAATCACCCCGACCACGGCGGCGACCCTGACACCTTCCAGGCCGGCGTCGACGCCTACCGCCGGCTCAGAGGCAGGGCGCCCGCGAATGTCACCTTTCACCGCCGGCGCCGGGCCGGCGTCGGGTCCCTCGTGCTCGCCGCCACCCGCAGGTTGGCGTCGCTCCGACCCCGCCCGTAAACCAGGAGGAACCTCATGCAACCCACTATCGTCGGACTGTTCGTCGGCCTGCTCCTCGGCCTGGCTCTCGCCTTCGACGGCTTCGGTTCGATGCTCATCGTCGCCTTCTGCGGGGCGGTCGGCTACGTCGTCATGAAGGTGGTCCAGGGCGAGATCGACCTGACGCCCTATCTCGGGGGCAGCGGGAAGATCCGCCGGTGAGCGCCCCCGCCACCGCCGAGCTGCCCAGATCCCCACTCGTCACCAGCCGGGGGGAGACGATCATCGGTCCGACCGCGGTCGAGAAGATCGCCACCCGGGCCGCCGCTGAGGTCGACGGCGTGGGCGGTATCGTCCAGGCGGGCCTCTCCCGACTGCTCCCGTGGTCGGTGGGCGCTGACGCTCCCGCCCGCGCCTCGGCCGAGGTCGGTACCGACACGGTGACTGTCGACCTGACGGTCAACGTGCTGTATCCCCGGCCCGTCGCTGCGGTGACCAACGAGGTTCGCAGCCAGGTCATCCGGCGCCTTTCGGAACTGTGCGGCCTGCGGGCCACAGAGGTCAACATCGCCGTGCCTGCTCTGGTGACGCCGCCTCGCAGCGGCCGCCGGCGGGTGGAGTAGGCGGGCGTGCGCATCGTCAACCGGGTGCTAGCGGCAGTCCTGGCGCTTTCCCTCTTCGTGGGCGGGCTCATCGTCGCGGTCGAGATCGTGGTGGCCGGCTTCGACCGCCGGCCGTGGGTCCTTTCCCACGACGACTGGTACCGCAGCGCCCGCCTGCGTACCTGGGACTCAGCCCCGCCCCGCTGGATCTTCATCGGCCTCGTCGCCGCCGGCCTCCTCCTGCTCTGCGTCCAGCTCGCCCGCCGGCGCCCGACCACCCTGGCCCTGACCCCGGGGGCGGTGCCGGCGGACGTGGGCCGGCGGAGCTTGGAGCGCTCCCTCACACGGGAGACGACGAGAATCGACGGCATTGCCGCGGCGAAGACCAAGGTGGGGAAAGAGAAGGCCGCCGTTGTGGCCAGCTCCCACCGGCGCCAGACCGCCGACCTAGAGCCTGTGATCTCCCAGGCCCTGGACCAGCGGATGGCCGCCATCGGCCTGGCCCGACCGCCGGCGCTCCGGGTGAAGGTCCAGGGAAGGAGCGACCGGTGAGGCGCGGTCCGGACCGGCTGAACGCCGCCGTGCTCACCCTGCTGGCGCTCGTCCTCCTGGGCCTGGGGGCCTACGGCCTGGCCCGCGGCTACGGAGCGTTCGGCGACGCCCGGGCCGGCGACCCGGTGCTTACCGACGACATCCGCGACTTCGTGACGCGCAACAGCGACTGGTTCTGGCCGCTGGCCGCGGCCGTCGCGCTGCTGGTTGCGTGGCTGGGACTGCGGTGGCTGGTCGCCCAGCTCAGCACCACTGCGGTCGGGCCCCTGCCGGTCCAGGCCGACGGGCCGGGCCGCACCGAGCTCCTCGGATCCGGCGCCACGGCGGCCCTGGCCCGCGACGTCGAGGAGCACCCGGGAGTGCGGAGCGCGTCGGCCCGCCTGATCGGCGACGATCCCGTGCCCGAGATCTCGGTGACCGTCGACGTGCACGACGACGCCGACATCGCCGCCGTCCGCCGGCGGATCGAGGAGCACGCTCTCGTGCGGTTCCGTGGCGCCCTTGAGCTGACCAAGCTGCGGTCCCAGATCCACTTCAGGCTGGCCGAGCGAGCCGGCCGCTCGGTGCGCTGAGGTTGCTCGGTCGGAACTGATGCGAAGGGACTATCGCTCTTTCTCATCGCCGCGCCGACAATGGGGGCATGAGCCTCGCGGCGGTTGCGCCAGCGGATCCGAACCACCCCCCGGGCTGCGCCGGCCGTCACCTCGTCGAGTTCTACGAGACGGATGCCAACCTTGCCGGCTCCGTCGCCCGGTTCCTCGCCCCCGCCATGTCCGGCTCCGGAGCGGCCGTCGTCGTCGCCACGCCCGCCCATCGCGCCGCCTTCGAGGTGGCCCTCGCCGGCGCCGGTGTCGACATCGCCGGCGAGATGGCTGCCGGCCGCTACATGACCTTCGACGCAGCCGAGCTGCTGTCCACCTTCATGGTGGGCGGCGCACCCGACGAGGCGGGCTTCCAGCGTGAAGTCGGTGGCGTCCTCAAGGCCATGACGGCGGCCGGTCACCCCCTACGGATCTACGGGGAGATGGTCGCTCTGCTCTGGGAAGGCGGCGACGCCGCCTCGGCGGTGGCGCTCGAGGACCTCTGGAACGACATCAGTGCGCAGTACGACTTCGAGCTCCTTTGCGCGTACAGGTTGAGCACGTTCGACAACGAGGATGACGCCCAGGCGTTCCGTCGGGTTTGCGACCAGCACGCGAGCCGCCCCGAGCAGCTCCTCCTGGCCGAGCTGGCCTACGTCGATGCCGTGGCCACCGTCATCAACTGCCGGGCGTCAACCGCCGCTCCGCGCTTGCCCCGGCAGCGCGAGGTCGACGACCTGGTCATCTCGGCGTGGCGGAACGCGTCGCAGCTGATGGCATCGCCTGGTGGGCGGGTCCTGGGGGACATCGTCGCCTCGGAGGTGGCGCAGGCGCCATCGGATTCCGAAGGCGGCCGTACCGCCTGAGCGCCGGCGCAGGGCGGTGTCGGACAACTCCTGTGCGACGTGACACGATCGCGCGGATGACCAGCCGGCCCGCCGCAGCCCACCAGTTGCGCGACCTCGCGTTGCTGCGCCGGGTCCGCGACCGGATCGACCGGGAGTACGCCCAGCCGCTCGACGTCGAGGCGCTCGCCCGCAGTGCGCACATGTCGGCCGGGCACCTGAGCCGCCAGTTCCGGCTCGCCTACGGCGAGTCGCCGTACTCCTACCTGATGACACGACGAATCGAGCGGGCGATGGCCCTGCTGCGTCGTGGCGACCTCAGCGTCACCGAGGTCTGCTTCACCGTCGGCTGCTCTTCGCTGGGCACCTTCAGCACCCGCTTCACCGAGCTGGTCGGGGTGCCGCCCAGTGTCTACCGGCGCCAGGTCGCGGCCCAGGCCACGGAGGGAATGCCCTCCTGCGTGGCGACACAGGTCACCAGACCGGTCAGGAATCGAGAAGCTTCGGCACCGAGCATTCCTTAGGGTGACCGCTATGAACATCACCATTCACTCGAGCATGCTCCCGCACACCGACCCGGACGCCTCTCTCGCCTTCTACCGTGACGTCCTCGGCTTCGAGGTCCGCTTGGACGTCGGCTACGAGGGGATGCGCTGGATCACCGTCGGCCCCCCGGACCAGCCGGAGACGTCCATCGTGCTGTACCCGCCGGGCGCCGACCCTGGCATCACCGACGACGAGCGCCGCACTGTTGCCGAGATGATGGCCAAGGGCACCTTCGCCCTGATCAACCTGGCCGCCAAGGACGTCGACGGAACATTCGAGCGGCTGCAGGCCCGCGACGTCGAGGTCGTCCAGGAGCCCACCGACCAGCCCTACGGCGTTCGCGACTGCGCCGTCCGCGATCCCGCCGGCAACCTGATCCGCATCCAGGAGCGCGCCTGAGCATGGTCACACCGCACGTCGCCGACGGCCACGACATGATCCGCGTCCAGGGCGCGCGGGAGAACAACCTCAAAGACGTCAGCATCGAGATCCCGAAACGCCGGCTGACCGTGTTCACGGGCGTGTCCGGCTCGGGCAAGAGCTCGCTGGTGTTCGGCACGATCGCGGCGGAGTCCCAGCGGCTGATCAACGAGACCTACAGCTCCTTCGTGCAGGGCTTCATGCCGACCATGGCCCGGCCCGATGTCGACGTGCTCGACGGCCTGACGACGGCGATCATCGTCGACCAGGAGCGGATGGGCGCCAACGTCCGCTCCACGGTCGGCACCGCCACCGACGCCAACGCCATGCTGCGCATCCTGTTCAGCCGCCTCGGCAAGCCGCACATCGGCGGGCCCAACGCGTTCTCCTTCAACACCGCCTCGGTTCGCGCCGCAGGCACGATCACGGTGAAGGGCGAGACGAAGCGGGCCAGCTTCAGCCGCACCGGGGGCATGTGCCCGCGATGTGAGGGCATGGGCCGGGTGGAGGACATCGACCTCACCCAGCTGTACGACGACTCCAAGTCGATCAACGAGGGTGCGATCACGATCCCGGGCTACAGCATGGAGGGCTGGTACGGCCGCATCTACAACAGCTGCGGCTTCTTCGACGCCGACAAGCCGATCCGCAAGTTCACCAAGAAGGAGCTGCACGATCTCCTGTACAAGGAGGCGACCAAGATCAAGGTCGAGGGCATCAACCTCACCTACCTGGGGCTGATCCCACAGATCCAGAAGTCGTTCCTGTCGAAGGACCTCGACGCGCTGCAGCCGCACATCCGCGCCTTCGTGGACCGGGCCATGACGTTCACCGCCTGTCCCGAATGCGGCGGCACCCGGCTCAGCGAGGCGGCCCGCTCCTCGAAGATCGGCAAGGTCAGCATCGCCGATGCCTGCGCCATGCAGATCACCGACCTCGCCGAGTGGGTCCGCGGCCTCAAGGAGCCATCCGTCGCCCCGCTGCTGGCCAAGCTGCTGCACACCCTCGACTCCTTCGTGGAGATCGGGCTGGGCTACCTCTCCCTCGACCGGCCGTCGGGCACACTGTCGGGAGGCGAGGCGCAGCGAACCAAGATGGTCCGCCACCTCGGCTCCTCGCTGACCGACGTCACCTACGTCTTCGACGAGCCCACCATCGGCCTGCATCCCCACGACGTCGCCCGGATGAACGACCTGCTGCTCCAACTGCGGGACAAGGGCAACACCGTGCTCGTCGTCGAGCACGAGCCGGAGACGATCGCCATCGCCGACCACGTCGTCGACCTCGGCCCGGGTGCCGGTACCGCGGGCGGCGCCGTCTGCTACGAGGGCACCATCGACGGCCTGCGGGGGAGCGGCACCCTGACCGGGAGCCACCTCAACGACCGGACCGCCCTCAAGGAGACGCCGCGGACCTCGACCGGCGTGCTGAAGATCCGCGGCGCGACGGTCAACAACCTGCAGAAGGTCGACGTCGATATCCCACTCGGAGTGCTCTGCGTGATCACCGGAGTCGCCGGCTCCGGCAAGAGCTCGCTTGTCAACGGGGCGATCCCCTCCGACGCGGGCGTGGTGGCGGTCGACCAAGGTGCGATCCGCGGCTCGCGGCGGAGCAACCCGGCGACCTACACCGGGCTGCTCGAGCCGATCCGCAAGGCGTTCGCCAAGGCCAACGGCGTGAAGCCGGCGCTGTTCAGCGCCAACTCCGAGGGCGCCTGCCCCACCTGCAACGGGGCCGGCGTCATCTACACCGACCTGGCGACGATGGCCGGGGTTTCCACCACGTGCGAGGACTGCGAGGGCAAGCGCTTCGAGGCGTCGGTCCTGAAGTACCACTACGGCGGCCGCGACATCAGCGAGGTGCTGGCGATGTCGGTGACCGAGGCCGCGGAGTTCTTCGGCGCCGGCGATGCGCACACGCCGGCCGCCCACACCATCCTCGTGCGGCTCGCCGACGTCGGGCTCGGGTACCTCAGCCTCGGGCAACCGCTCACCACCCTGTCCGGTGGCGAGCGCCAGCGGCTCAAGCTCGCGACCCACATGGGGGAGAAGGGCGGCGTCTACATCCTCGACGAGCCGACCACCGGCCTCCATCTCGCCGACGTCGAGCAGTTGCTCGGCCTCCTCGACCGGCTCGTCGAGTCCGGCAAGTCGGTCATCGTCATCGAGCACCACCAGGGGGTCATGGCCCACGCAGACTGGATCATCGACCTCGGCCCCGGCGCCGGCCACGACGGCGGCCGGATCGTCTTCGAGGGCACCCCCGCCGACCTCGTCGCCGCCCGCTCCACCCTCACCGGCGAGCACCTCGCGGCCTACATCGGCGCCTGACCGCGGTCATCTCCTGGCCGGAGAACCGGCGGTGGCTCGACGAAGGGCACCTGGCCTGGTTCGGGATCGACGTCGTGGCCCACGTCGACACCGCCACTGCACGAGAGTTTTCGTTGACGGTCACGGCTGCGCGTCGTGCACCAGAATCGCGATATGCACCCGGTTCGTGACTTCGAGCTTGGTGAGAAGGCGCGAAACGTGCGCTTTGACGGTGGCCTCGCTCATGAACAGAGATGCGGCAACCTCGGCGTTGGAAGCGCCGGACCCCACCGCCGTCGCCACCTCACGCTCCCGGTCAGTGAGTGACGTCAGGCGCTGGGCTGCGACGCGGCGGCGATCTGCGATCTCGTCGTCGCTGAGGTGAGAGAGAAGTGTGCGGGTGACCGACGGGGAGAGCATGGCTTCTCCCGCGGCAACAAGGCGCACGGCGTTGACGATCTCCGTGGGCGCGGTGTCCTTCAACAGGAACCCGTCGGCGCCGGCCCGGAGCGCGCTCATGACCTGCTCGTCGGCCTGGAAGGTGGTCAGGACGATCACGTGCGGTGGGGTCGCCAGCCGGCGTAGGGCCGACGTGGCGGCAATGCCGTCCATCCCGGGCATGCGGATGTCCATCAAGACGACATCGGGTCGATGCTCCCGCACAGCGGCAACGGCGTCGGCGCCGTCGGCCGCCTCGCCCACCACCTCCAGCTCCTCTGACGACGACAGGATCATCCGGAGACCGGCGCGCACCAACGCGTCATCGTCGACCAGCAGCACCCGGACCTTCACCACGGCAAGTCAGCCTCGACGACGAAGTCACCGGATGCGTCCGGTCCGTGCACCAGGACGCCATTGGCCAGGGTCACCCGCTCCTGCAGACCGAGGAGGCCGGTTCCGGAGCCCGGCAGAGGCGGACGGGCGTGGGCGCCCAGTGCGCTTGGGTTCCGAACGCTCACGTGCAGCCCGCGGTTCCGCGCTCCCGCCACCCGCACCCGGGCGTGGGTGCCACGGGCGTGCTTGCCGATGTTGGTGAGGGCCTCCTGCACGATGCGATAGGCGTCACGACCCAAGGGGCCAGGTGCGCCAGCCGCATCGTCCACCTCCACCTCCATCTCGAAGTCGACCTTGGCGCCGGCTCGGCGAGTCTCCTCCACCAGGCGTGGGATGTCCGCCAACGTCGGTTGCGGCACCGTCGCCGCCCGCTCCTGCCCCGGCTCCTCCCGCAGCACACCGATCACGTCCCGCAGCTCCTCCAGCGCCTGGTGGGCCGTCAACCGCAGCAGCGCTGCACTCTCCCGCACCTGGGCGGGAGGCAAGTCGAGTGCGACCTCGAGCGCACCGGCGTGGAGCGCCACCAGGGAGATGCGGTGGGCGAGCACATCGTGCATCTCCCGCGCGATGCGGGTTCGCTCAGCCAGGCGCGCACTTTCGGCGCGGACGAGCTGATCGGCCTCGGCACGCTGCGCTCGGTCGCGCAGGGTGGAGAGGAGCTGACGCCGGGCGCGGATGAACATGCCCCATGCGGTTGCGGCGGCCGCAAGCGCCGCCGTCGGCAGCATCACCGACCAGGTATCGGTCCGCCCGAGCCAGATCGAGCACACCACTGCGGACGGAACGAACAGCGCGGCGACGAGCAGGGCGGGCCTGACATGGCGGTGGACGGCCAGCGAGGAGAGAGCGAGCAGACCGGCGACCGTGCCCGACGTCGAGAACGCGCCCAGCAGGACACAAACCAGCGCCACCCCGAACGGCCAGCGCCGCCGCCACCACAGGGAGAGACAGCTCAGCGCTCCGAACGCGGCGTCGATGGTTACCCGCCCCGAGGTCATCCGATTGGCGGTGTCGTCGACTGCAACGCTCAGGAGGATGGCGCCGAGAGCGACGGCGGTGACGAACGCAGCGGCGTCGACGGACCAGTCGCGCGCTGTCCTGGGCCCCACGGTGTCGGGATGGGCCGGGTCGTCAGGTGCCTGTATCGCGGTCGGAGCGGTCTGCGCCCACCACCTTCGGAGCCAGGACATGACCCGAGCGTAGGGTGCCGGACGCCCGTGCGACACCGACGAAAGTCGACATTGCAACCAACGAAAGGCGAGAAGTGGGGGGACGGCGGCGTCCTTTCGGACATCGGATCGTGGCCGTCCGCCTGATGCGCCGGCGCCTCGGGAGGTTCAGGCTGGCCACATGATCACGACAACCGCTCTCACCAAGAGCTACAACAAGGTTCCGGTCGTTCGCGACGTCTCGCTGCGTTGCGAACCCGGGACCATAACCGGCTTCCTCGGGGCCAACGGCGCCGGGAAGTCCACCACGCTGAAGATGATCGTCGGGCTGGCGCGGCCCGATCGTGGCACGGCGACGATCGACGGACGGCCGTTTGTCGAACTGCCCAACCCGAGCCGGGTGGTCGGGACGCTGCTCGACCCCTCCGCGATGCATCCCGGGCGCAGCGGGCGGGCCACGCTCACCATCGCGGCGCGGCTGGCCGACGTCGACATAAGGCGGATCGAGTACCTGTTGGACCTGGTCGGGATAGCCGATGCCGCCGAGAAGCGGGTGGGGACCTACTCATTGGGCATGCGCCAGCGCCTCGGCGTGGCCCAGGCCCTCGTCGGCGAACCGGCGGCGCTGATCCAGGGCGTAGCTGCCATAGAGCCGCACGCGGCCG
>CAYZMG010000008.1:53979-92138 GCA_964479465.1 uncultured Acidimicrobiales bacterium | reverse complement strand
AGCCCTCTTTGAAGATGAGGTAGACGACGGCCAGCACGGGGCGCAGGCGGTCGGGGAGCTCGGCGTCGCGGGGCACCCGGTAGGGAATGTGGGCGTCGCGGATCTTGCGCTTGGCCCGGACCAGTCGCTGGGCCATGGTGGCCTCGGGCACGAGGTAGGCGCGGGCGATCTCTCCCGTCTCCAGCCCGCCCAGCAGGCGGAGGGTCAGCGCCACCTGGGCGGCGGGGGCCAGCGACGGGTGGCAGCAGGTGAAGATGAGGCGAAGACGGTCGTCGGGCAAGGGTCCCACCTCCTCCGGGGGCTTGTCGCGGTCTCCGATGAGCTCGGCCTGGGCGTGGCGGTCGTCGCGCGACGACTCCCGCCTCAGGCGGTCGATGGCCCGGTTGCGGGCGGTGGTGACGATCCAGCCGCCCGGGTTGGGCGGCACGCCGGCCACCGGCCACTTCTGCACGGCCACGGTGAAGGCCTCCTGGACCGCCTCCTCGGCGAGATCGATGTCGCCGAAAAGGCGGACCAGGGTGGCGACGGCACGGCCGAACTCCCGGCGGAAGGTCTCCTCGACGGTGCTCAGGCCGGCGGGGGGCACCGGCGGTTAGCTGTCCTGGAAGGGGCGGACCTCGACGGCGCCTTGGCAGGCGGCCGAGCCTTTGGCCGCCCAGGCCAGGGCGGCGTCGAGGTCGGCGGCCTCGACAACCCAGAACCCACCGATCTGCTCCTTGCTCTCGGCGAAGGGGCCGTCGGTGGTGACGACCTCGCCGTTGGTGGCCTTGACCACGGTCGCGGTATCGGCCGGGTGCAGCCCGCCGGCGAACACCCACGCCCCAGCGGCCTTGACCTCCTCGTTGAACGCCTCGACGTCGGCGTACATCGTCTGGATCACGTCCTCGGCGGGAACGGGCTCGCCCTCGACCATGTAGACGGAAAGCAGGTACTGAGTCATCGGAATCTCCTCTCGCCGGGCCGGCGCCTTGCCGGTCCCTCACCCTGTCTACGAACGCCCATCGCCCGGATCGACATCGCCGGCAAAGTTTCTCGGATCTTTGGCCGGCAGGCTCCGGCCGCCAGTTTTCGAAGGTTTCTGCGCCAGCGTGGGTCGAAAGCGCATAGGCTGCGGTAAGCGCCTCAGGTGGGGTGCTGTTTCAGATAGAAAAGAGTTTCCGTGGCAACAGGTACCGTCAAGTTCTTCAACGCCGAGAAGGGCTTCGGCTTCATCTCGCGTGAGCAGGGCGACGACGTTTTCGTTCACTACTCCAACATCCAGGGCCATGGCTACAAGTCGCTCGATGAGGGTCAGCGGGTCGAGTTCGACGTCGCTCCCGGTCGAAAGGGCGAGGAAGCACAGAACGTCCGAGTGATCTAGGGGTTCACCCTTACCGAGCCGCCGGCTCTGCCGGCGGCTTTTTCGCGCCCACCCGGCGGGCGAGGTCGGCCAGGTCGACGACCACCTCGTAGCCGTCGGCCTGAAGCCAGCGGCGGTTGCGGTCGTGGAGGTCGCTGTTGTCGAAGCGGTTCAGGAAGACCACGAACGGCGCCGGCAGGATGGGGGCGCACAGGCGCACGGCGTTGATCGCCCCCAGGCCGGCGTGGGCGACGAGGACGGACAGGTCGGCGCCGACGGCGGCGGCGAGGGCGGCGCAGTCGGCGTCGGCGGCGATCGGCGACCGGGGCCCGCCGGCGGTCTCGACCACGCCGACCTCGACCTGCTGCTCGGGCCAGTCCAGCTCGGCGAGCAGTTCCGCCAACGCCGGCGGCGCCGTACCGGCGAAGGCGGCGGCGATCGGCGGCGCCATGGCCATCCCGTAGGAGCGGTGTGGGGGGCAGACGGTGTCCGTCGCCTCTCCGGTGGCCCGCGCAAGTACATCGGCGTCGGTCTCCGGGTCGCACGGGGCGTGGGACTGCACCGGCTTGCGGGCGGCGACGGTGGTCCCGCCGGCCTTGAGCCGGGCCAGCACCTTGGCCGCGACCCACGTCTTGCCCACCCCGGTGCTGGTGCCCAGGACGACGACGAGCCGCTCAGGGCGCACAGCCGACCGCCCTCAACCCTTCGAGCAGGCGGGCGATCTGGCCGGGCGTGTGTTTGGCCGAGAGCGATATCCGCAGCCGGGACGTCCCCGGGGCGACCGTGGGCGGGCGGATGGCGGGCACGAGCAGGCCCCGCTCGCGCAGGGCGGCCGACGCTGCAACCGCAGTCATCTCGTCGCCCACCACGACGGGGAGGATAGGGGAGGGATGCCCCGGCTTGACGAGGTCGGCGTTGGCCCGCAGGGCGGCGACGAGCACGGCGCCCTCCTCCGAGCGCAGGACGCCCACCGCGGCCAGGGCGGCGCCGGCGTCGGCGGGCGAGGAGGCGGTGGTGAAGACGAACGGCCGGGCCCGGTTCACCAGGAGGTCGACGAAGGCCCGGGGGCCGGCGACGAAGCCACCCAGGGACCCGAGGAACTTCGACAGCGTGCCCACCCGGAGGTGGTCGACGACGGCGAGGTCGGGGTCCGGGCCGAGTACGGCGTGGGCCTCGTCGAGCACCAGCAGGGCCCCGTGCGCCGCGCACCGCTCGGCCAGCGCCTCCACCGGCGCCACGTCGCCGTCCATGGAGAAGACGGTGTCGGTGACGACCACCGTCCGGCCGGGCGCGGCGCGGAGCAGCTCCGCCACGTGGTCGACGTCGCCGTGGCGGTAGACGCAGATCTCGGCCCGGGACAGGCGGCACCCGTCGACGATCGACGCGTGGTTGCGCTCGTCGGACAGCACCCGCACGCCGGTGCCGGCGAAGGTCGACAGGACGCCGAGGTTGGCCGCGTACCCGGTGGGGAACAGGAGGGCGGCCGGCTCTCGCTTCCAGGCGGCCAGCGCGGCCTCGAGCTCGGCGTGGACGGGCAGGGCGCCGGCCACCAGCCGGGCGGCGCCGGCGCCGGCGCCCCACCGGTCGAGGGCCATGTGGGCCAGCGCCACCACCGCCGGATGCCTGGCCAGGCCGAGGTAGTCGTTGGAGGCGAAGGAGACCAGGCGGTCGTCGAGCTCGGGGATCTCACGCCACCGGCCGGCGGCGGCGACGGCCCGGCATTCGCCGTCGACCCAGTCAGCCCAGGCGGGCACGGATCGCCCCGGCCAGCACGTCGACGATGCGCTCGATCTCGACGGCGGTGATGCTCAGCGGCGGCACGATGATCACGGTGTCGCCGATGGGCCGCAGCAGCACTCCGGCGGCGACGGCCAGGTCGCACACGTCGCGGCCGGCGCCCCGCTCGACGTCGACCCCGCACAGCAGGCCCTTCACCCGGATGCCGTACACGCCGGCCAGTGGCGCCAGCCTCTCGGCCAGCGAGGCCGAGAGCTGGGCCGAGCGCTCGGCCACGTTGGTCAGCACGTCGCGCTCGGACAGCAGGCGCAGGTGGCGAAGCGCCACCGCGGCGGCCAGCGCGTTGCCGCCGTAGGAGTGCCCGTGGGCGAACGGCGTGCCCGCGAAGGCGTCGAACACCCGCCCGCCCGCCACCGTGACCGCCAGCGGCAGGTAGCCGCCGGTGATGCCCTTGCCCAGGCACAGCAGGTCGGGCCGCACGCCCCGGCCGCACTGCTCGGTGGCGAAGAGGGTGCCGGTGCGGCCGAAGCCGGTGGCGACCTCGTCGTGGATCAGCAGCACGTCGGCCGCCCGGCACGCCGCGGCCAGCGCCTCGAACCCCTCACGGGGCGCCACGCGCATGCCGGCCGCCCCCTGCACCAGCGGCTCGACGACCACCGCGGCCAGGCGGCCGGCGTTGGCGTCGACCATCCGGCAGGCGATGTCGAAGCAGGACGGGTCGTCGTATCCCGGCGCCCGCAGCACCGGGAACCGAAGCGGCGAGAACAGGGACGCGCCGAACCCGTCGTCGGCGCCCAGCGACAGCGACCCGACCGTGTCGCCGTGATAGGCGGCCCCGAAGGCCAGGTACGTCGTTCGCCCCCGCACGCCGGCCAAGGCCCAGAACTGGAAGGCCAGCTTGAGCGCCTGCTCCACGGCCGAGGCGCCGTCGGAGCAGAACATGAAGTGGGGGTCGACGACCGGCACCACCGCCGCCAGCGCCTCCGCCAGCTCCACCACCACCCGGTTGCCGTTGCCGAGCATGGTCGAGTGGGCCACCAGGTCGAGCTGGTCGCGCACGGCCTGGTCCAGTTCGGGCACCCGGTGGCCCAGCGTGTTCACCCACAGCGACGAGATGGCGTCGAGGTAGCGCCGGCCTTCGGTATCGATCAGCTCGTGGCCCTCGGCCCGTTCCACGACCACCGGGCAGTGGTCCAGGTAGGCCGCCATGTCGGTGAAGCCGTGCCACACGACGGCGGCGTCGCGCTCGGCCCACATGCCGCCATGTTGGCACCGCCGGTATCATGGGGACCCAAGATGCTGGACGAACGGAAGGCCGCCATCCTCAGGGCGGTGGTCAAGGAGTACATCGACACCGCCCAGCCGGTCGGCTCTGCCCACGTGGCCCGCATGGGCGACCTCCAGGTCTCGCCGGCCACCGTTCGCAACGAGATGGCCCAGCTCGAGCGGGAGGGCTTCCTGGCCCATCCCCACACCAGCGCCGGCCGCATCCCCACCGACAAGGGCTACCGGTTCTTCGTCGACGACCTCCGCTCCGACCCCGGCACCCTCGGCGAAGGGGATCGGGCCCAGGTCCAGGACTTCTTCGCCCGGGCCCACGGCGAGCTGGAGCGCATGCTCTCGGACACCTCCAAGCTGCTCTCCAACCTGACCACCTACGCCGCCCTGGTGGTGGCCCCGCCGCATGAGGGCGCCCCAGTGCGGGCGGTCCACGTCGTTCCGCTGGGCACCCGGGTGGCCGTTGTCGTGGGTGTGCTGGCCAACGGCGGTGTCGAGAAAGCCCACATCGAGCTGCCCGAGGGCACCGGTGACGACCGGGTGGCGGCCGCTGCCGTCCACCTCTCCGCCCACATGATCGGCCACCCCCTGGCCGACGGCAGCCCCATCCCGCCCACCGGCGACGAGGCCGTCGACGCTCTGGTCAGGACGGCGCGCCAGGCCATCTGGGACTCCCACGACAGCGAGGCCGATCAGGTCTTCGTGGGGGGCGCGGCCCGGATGGCGTCCACCTTCCAGGCCGTGGACACCGTCCGCCAGGTCCTCGCCGGCCTCGAGCAGCAGTACGTGCTGGTCAGCCTACTGCGGGAGGCGCTCGACCAGGAGGGCCTCACCGTCGCCATCGGCGCCGAGCACGGTGTGGATTCCCTGGCCGAGTGCTCCATCGTCGTCGCCCCCTACGAGGTCGACGGCTCCCACGCCGGCACCATCGGTGTACTGGGCCCGACGCGGATGAACTATCCCCAGGCCATGGCGGCGGTGGCCATCGTCAGCGCCCGCCTCGGGCGTCACCTCCGCGAAGGCTAAAGAAACAATGCCCCCCGAGATCGGCGACTTCTACGAGCTGCTGGGCGTCGGCCGCAGCGCCACCGAGGACGAGATCAAGCGCGCCTACCGCAAACTGGCCCGGGAGCTGCACCCCGACGCCAACCCCGGCAACGCCGAGGCCGAGGAGCGCTTCAAGCTGGTGACCCTGGCCTATGAAACCCTGCGCGACCCCGAGCGCCGGCGCCGGTATGACATGTTCGGCCCCGAGGGCCTGCGGGGAAGTGGCGCCGGCGGCGGCGCGGGAGGTGCCGGCGGCTTCGAGGATCTGTTCGGCGCCGGCCTGGGCGACCTGTTCAACAGCTTCTTCGGCGGCGGCGCCAGCGGCTTCGGCCAGGGCCGGGGCCGGGGCCAGGCCGGGGCGCCCCGGGGCGCCGACATGGAGGTCACCGTCGAGATCGACTTCCGCTCCGCGGTCTTCGGGACGTCGAAGGAAATCCGCGTCCGGGTGCCGGTGCCGTGCTCGACCTGCGACGCCACCGGCGCCAAGCCCGGCACGTCGGCCACCACCTGCTCGGTCTGCGCCGGCGCCGGCGAGATCCGCCAGGTCCGCCAGTCGATCCTCGGCCAGATGGTCACCGCCCGGCCCTGCCCCCGGTGCAACGGGATGGGCCAGGAGATCCAGACGCCGTGCCCGGACTGCCGGGGCGAGGGCCGGCGCAGCGAGGAGAAGGCCTACACCGTCGACATCCCCGCCGGCGTGGACGACGGCAACACCCTCCAGCTCGGCGGGCGGGGCGCCGCCGGCCCAAGGGGTGGACGGTCCGGGGACCTGTTCGTCCACCTGCGGGTCAAGGCCGACGACCGCTTCCTGCGCCAGGGCAACGACCTGGTCCACGTGCTGCACGTGCCCATGGCCCAGGCCGCGCTGGGAGCCCACCTGCGCTACGAGACCCTCGACGGCACCGAGGATCTCGTGATCCCCCGGGGCACCCAGCCCGGCAAGGTTTTCCGCCTCCGGGGCCGAGGGGTGCCCGACGTCAACGGCCGGGGCCGGGGTGACCTGCTGGTGCAGGTCGTGGTCGACACGCCGACCGAGCTCACCAAGGAGCAGGAAGACCTCCTGCGGCTCTTCGCCGGGGCGCGAGGCGAGGACGTGGCGCCGGCGGAGTCGGGCTTTTTCGCCAAGGTCCGCAGTGCCTTCAAGTAGATGGGCGTTCAAGTAGCGGCTCTGGCGACCTCGGCCGCTCGGGCCCACGCCTTCGTCGATGATCTCGGCGCGCCGGCGCTGTCGCCGGACGACCGCCACCACCTCGAACGGGTGCTCCGGCTGCGGGCCGGCGAGGAGATCACCGTTTCGGACGGCGCCGGCGGCCGGCTGCGGTGCCGGTTCGGGCCGGCGCTGGAGCCGGCGGGGGAAGTCGAGCGGGTTCCCCGCCCGAGTCCGGAGGTCACGGTGGCGTTCGCCGTGGTCAAAGGGCAGCGCCCGGAGTGGGCCGTCCAGAAGCTGACCGAGGTCGGCATCGACCGGATCGTTCCCCTGCTGACGGCACGCTCCGTGGTCCGTTGGCCACCTGGCGAGGCCGGCGGTCAGCTGGCCCGCCTGCGCCGGGTGGCTCGGGAGGCGGCCATGCAGAGCCGGCGGGTGTGGCTGCCCACCATCGCCGGCGTCACCCCGTTCGCGGCCGTGGCCGGCGAGGCCGGCGCCGCCCTGGCCCACCCCGGCGCCGGCCCGCCGGCGCTGGCCCACCCCGTGGTACTGATAGGGCCCGAGGGGGGCTGGGACGATTCCGAGCTGGCTTCGGCGCCGGCGCTGGTGGGCCTGGGGCCCTCGGTACTCCGTACGGAAACCGCCGCCCTCGTCGCCGGAACCCTGCTCTGCGCGCTACGGGCCGGCGTCGTCACGGGGGCCATCTCCGATGGCCCCCTGTGAGTGCTTCCTGGACCGGCCTCCCGGGCCGGTCTCGCCCCGGCTGACCCCGGAGGGTAAGCACTCCGGCACGCAGGGCGATAGTCAGGTAGACTAAATAACCACAGTAAGTGACTGAAGTGCCGGACGGAGAAGGGGGGGCTCGGCCTTGAGCGACGAGACCGAGCTGGCTGGGCCTGCGTTGACGTATGCCCGCCGGGTTGGGCAACGGCTGCGGGCGATCAGGCGCCAGAAGCGCCTGTCCCTGCAAGAGGTCGAATCCGCGTCAACCCAGGAGTTCAAGGCTTCCGTTCTCGGTGCCTACGAGCGCGGTGAGCGGGTCATCTCCGTGCCCCGGCTCCAGCGCCTTGCCGACTTCTACCGGGTGCCGGTCGACCAGCTCCTGCCCCGTGACGGGGAGGTCCCCACCGAACCGCCGGCGGCAGGCGTCGAGCCCGCAGAGGTGGGTCCGACCACGCCGGTGTGGCCGTCGAAGGTCACCTTCGACCTGGCCCGCTTCCAGGCCGTCGACGGTGATCCCGAGCTCGCGATGGTGTACCGGTACCTGAGCAGCATCCAGGTGCGCCGTCAGGACTTCAATGGTCGGGTGCTCACCATCCGCGCCGACGACATCCGGGCCATCGCCGGCCTGTTCGGCACCGACGCCGACGCTCTCCTGCGCCGCCTCGACGACCTCCAACTGAGGTTGCAGCCGGCGTAACCTGCGAACTGGCTGCACTTGCCCACGCATATCGCGGGCAAACGCAGCCGGAACGCCCTTAGTCGACGAGCACGCGCTCGACTCTGAAATGGTCGTCCTGGTCGACAAGGCGGTGGCTCTTCAGCGGCCCCGGCCCGTCGGGGTCGACGTCGCCGTCGGCGGGCAGGACCACCCGCTGGCGCAGCATCAACTCGCGCAGGAAGCCGGCCGCCACTTCCTCGGC
This sequence comes from uncultured Acidimicrobiales bacterium, assembly GCA_964479465.1. GTDB lineage: Bacteria > Actinomycetota > Acidimicrobiia > Acidimicrobiales > AC-14 > CADCTB01. The sequence continues at coordinate 83,947 of CAYZMG010000008.1, read as the reverse complement.
CGGGGCCCCGGCCAGTGACCCGCCGTCGGTGTCGACGGCCAACGCCGCCAGCCGCCGGGGTTGACCGGGCACCCGCATGATCACGGGCCGGTCGAGGCCGAACTCGCTGCCCGTGAAGGCGGCGGAGGGCAGGTCGGCGCCGGCCAGGGCGCCGAAGTCCGCCAGGTTGGGCGCCGGCGCCGGCGAGGAGGTGACGGCCCGGGCCGAGGGCAGCGACAGGATGCCCCGGCCGGCCATCCCGAACTCGATGGCCGAGGCGTAGCGACCCTCGAAGAGGGCCTTGTCCGCTTCGAGGATGTGGGCTGCCACCTGGGCCATGTAGTCAGCCACGATGGGGGCGGCCTGCACCGCGGTCACCAGTAGCCGGCCGGCGTCGATGCTGGCCTGGAGCAGGTCGTCGGCGGTCGGCGGCCGGCGCAGGAGCACGACCATGCCCGCGTACATCTGGAAGAAGGCGCCGGTGAACACCCGGGAGAAGGAGTGCGGCGCCGAGGACAGGAGCACCGCCGGCGAGGTGTTGGGCAGCGTCGTGGGGCGCTGGTAGGCGAAGCAGTTGACCGCGTTGCGCAGGCAGTCGCCCTCGGCCGAGCACGGCTGGCGCTGGCGCTGGCCCCATCCGAGCTGCTCGGCCACCCGGGACAAGCGCGACGACCGGTAGAGGGCCCCGCCGGTCTCGGCCAGCACCTCCTCCCGGATGGAGGGCTGCTGGAGGGCGACGAGGATGGCGCTCATGTCACCGAAGGACTCGTGGAAGGCGGCGACCTCGTGGCTCATGGCGTCCCAGAGCTGGGGCCGTAAGGCGTCGAGGACGGCGTGGCCCATCTCGTGGCACACCACGTCGGGGCTCTCGCCGGTGAAGACCATCGTGCCCGCCACCGAGCTGTGGAAGAACCGCAGGTCGCCCCGGGTGTAGACGGCGTTGAGCCTGTCGCCGGCGTCGAGGCGGACGGGCAGGGTCTTGCCCGCCTGCCACGACGTGCCCTTGGGGACGACCGCCTTCCAGAACGCCACCCCCCGGGCCAGGGCGTCGGCCGCCTGCCAGTACCGGAACTCCGGCGTGCCCGGGTCGTAGAGGCTGGCCGGAGGCGCCGGCACGTCGATGGTGATGCCCAGCGGCGTCTTCGGCAGCTTGGCTTGCGCCCGCTCGACCGTCACCGCACCCGCCAGGGGGTCGTCCTCCCATACCCGCACATTCGCCATGGGCGAACGCTAATGGGTCGGCGGGGCTTGGTACCTTGCCACATGGCCGGAGCGAAGCGAGACCGACAGAAGGCGATGCGCGAGGCCCGGCGGGCCCAGGAACTGGCGCTCGCCCGAGCCCGGGCCCGGCGCCGGCGGGCCATCCGGATCGGCGCTGGCGTGGTCGTGGCCCTGGCGGTGGTGTTCGTGCTCAGTCGCGGCGGCGACGACGACAGCACCGACGTCGCCACCGAGGGAACCACCACCACGCTTGCCGGCGACACGATCGGCTCCGCCGCCGGCAAGCCGTGTGTCCCCGTTGCCGACCCTCTGCCGGCGGGGGCGCCGGAGGTGCCGGTGAAGCTGGGGCCGCCGCCGGCGCAGCTGATCAAGGAGGACCTCACGGTCGGGACGGGTGCCACCGTCGGGGCCAACGACACCGTGACCGCCCATTACATCGGCGTGTCGTGCTCCACCGGCACCATCTTCGACTCCTCCTACTCCAGGAACCAGCCGACCCCCTTCTCCCTCAGCGGGGTCATCAAGGGCTGGACCGACGGCATCCCCGGCATGCAGGTCGGCGGCCGGCGTCTGCTCGGGATCCCGCCCGACCAGGGCTACGGCGCCGCCGGGTCGCCGCCCGACATTTCCCCGGACGAGACCCTCTGGTTCGTGGTGGAGATCGTCGACACCAAGGCGGGCTGAGCCCGCGTGTTCGCTGTGCCTCACAGCGGCGAGGCAGTGTTCGCTGTGCCTCACAGCGGCGAGGCAGTCAGTCGTCGAGCAGGCGGGCGGGGACGACGGTGACGGCGAACGGCACGGTGGCGTGGAAGGCCTCGTCGCCGGCAACGGTGGCCCGCTCGACGTAGCCGCCGGCCTCGAGCTCCAACACGGTGAGGCTCGGGACTTCGGGGTCGACCAGCCAGTACGCCGGCACCCCGGCTGCCTCATAGGCCAGGCGTTTGGAGCCGAGGTCGATGCGGCGGGTGCTGGGGGAGAGCACCTCGACGGCGAGCAGGGGCGGGCCCTCGAGGCGGTCCGGCGTGATGTGGGCCTTGTCGGCGACGAGCACGTCGGGCTCGAGGACGGTGATCCGCGAGAGCCGCACGTCGAACGGGGCCACCAAGACCTTCTGGCCGGGTTGGCGAGCGACGCGGAGCAGAACGACAAGGGAGGTCACACACGTCTGGTGATTTTCGTTCGGTGCCGGCGTCACGAGCAGAGTCCCGTCGAGGAGCTCGTATCGGTGGCCGTCGTCGGGCATGGCGGCGAGGTCGTCCTCGGTAAGCACCGCACCCCAGGGAAGCGCCATGGAGCCAAGCCTACGGCGCTGGGATGACGAAGACCTGGGCCGGGAAGATGAGGTCGGGGTTGTCACGGTGGGCGAGCTCCGAGCGGTTGGCCTCGATCAGGCGCCCCCAGTAGGGGACGATCTCGGCGTCGGTGGGGGAGCGGCCCAGGTGCTGGGCCAGCACGTCCTCGGCGATGGTCCAGAAGCACTCGCCGGGCTTCACCGTCCAGCGGTCGGGCGCCGGCGCCGGCGTGGAGACCGGGGTCACCTCGGGACCGGGCGACCCGGCTGGCGGCTCCGCCGGCCCCAAACGTTGCATTGTGACGGTGGCCTGCGGGACTGCGGTGGTGGAGGTGGTCGACGTCTGGGCCACGGCGGCGGGTAGGCGCAGCGCCGGCCCGGCGACGGCCACCACGCCCGACGCCGCCAGCCCCAGGCTGACGCTGCCGGCCAGCATCCGGCGCACGGGCCCGATGGTGATCCGGTCGGTGACCTGCACCAGGCGAACAGCGCCGGCCGCCCGCAGGCCGGCGCCGAGCAGGGTGATGGCGGCGAGGTACCAGAGGCCGCCCAGGGCCGCCAGGCGCAGGACGCTGAAGGCAGCCGTCAACGGGTCGCGACCGTCGAGCCAGGCCGCCCACTTGCCGGGCCGGGTCAGGGGCGGACCGGCCAGTGGGCCGGCGCCGGCCCAGTGCAGGGCCACCGCGGCCATGCCGAGGCCGGCGACCCACAGGCTCGCCACGGCCAGGCGCCTCATGGTGACACCCTCGGCAGGCGGATGACCTCGGCCGCGCCGGTGGCCCGCTCGACCACCGCCTCGTGGCAGCCGTCCCGGTCGACGTCGGCGGCCCGGATGGCGACGCCCCCGGGTACCCGGACGACGGCGGTGGCCGTGATGTCCTGACCGGGCGTGGCCCAGCCGTCGAAGCGGAAGACCTCTCCCGTCGATGGGCGGAACAGCGCCAGGGTGCGGGTGCCCTGGCAGCCCCAGTCGCCGGCCGCCACCTGGTCTCCGGCCTGGCCGAGCGCCCAGCGAACGCCGCCGGCTTCGAGGAGCCCGTCGGTGTAGCGGAGCGCATCGGGGCAGCCGTCGCCGTCGACGTCGGCCTGGAGCACGGCGGAGGCCGGCGGGCACTCGCGCCGGGCGGTAGCCACCGTGGTCGACGTCGAGGTCGTCGGCAGCGACGCCGCGGGCGAGGCCAGCCCGGCCCGGGTCGTGGTCGGGCCGGGCTGGACCTCGTGGGGGGGAACTGCGCTCAGCTCGACCACCGGCGCTGCCGTCGGCGGGTTGGCCGAGCTGGCGAAGGCGATGGCGCCCCCGACCACGACGACCGCCGCCGTCGCCGCCACCGCCATGGAGAAGCGGGGCCGCAGCGGCGGCCGCCGGGGGCCTGTTCCCGCCCGGCGAAGCGCGGCCAGGGGGTCGGCGGGAGCAGCGCGAGCCGGCGCCGGCGCCGCATCGGCGAGGCCGCGCGGCAGCCGGGCCGCCGGGACCTCCTCCTGGAGGGCCTCGGCGACCACCCGGGCCGGCGGCCGGGCGTCGGGGTCGTCGGCCATCGCCTCCTCGGCCACCCTCGCCAGCGCGTGGCCCGGCGGAGGGTTGGGCGCGAGGAAGCGGGCGAGGGCGCCCACGCCGAAGACGTCGAAGGCCGGACTGAGCGCCTCAGCGCCCGCCCGCGCCGGATCGGCGAAGGCCTTGCCGACGGCCGGCGCAGGACCAGCCGGCTCACCCGTGCGGCCGCCGTACCCCAGGGCGCAGAGCACGGGTCGGCCGCCCGGCCCCACGATGACGTGCTCGGGGCAGACGGCACCGTGGACCAGACCGAGCTCGTGGAGGTCGGCAAGGGTGCTGGCCAGGGCGGCGAGAAGGCCGGCGGCCTCCTCCAGAGGCAGGGGGCCGACGGCGGCGAGCGCCGGCCCCTCGACGTGGGTGGTCAACAGCATTGAACCCACCCCGGTGCCGTCGACTCCGACCAGCTCGACCACGCCCGGGTGGCGGGCGGCCTCGAGCAGATCGGCCTCGCGCTCCAGCCGGGCCGTCTCTTCGGCGCTGGCACCCACCTTGGCCATCACCCGCCGGCCGGTGGCGTCCGTGGTCATCGACGTCCGCTCTCGCATTGTTCGACATCCTATGAGCATATTGAATGCTATTTCAAGTTATTTCAGCAACCTCCGTCCGCCTGTCTCGGCGAGGCCGTCGACTGGGCGTGCACGGCCACCTGGCCGCTCGATCCCGGCATCGCCCGTCCGAACAACTCGTCGACCCGGGAGGACGCGCTGACCCGCACGGTCCACGAGCACCCGACCCCCGCCGGCGCCGACGCCTGGGCGGTCACGGTGAGGCCGTGGTGGCGGGCGGGGTCGACGAGTTGGAAGACCCGGTCGACGGCCACGCTCTCCACCTCGGACTGGGTCAGCTCGATGCGGTCGCCCTCGTAGAAGGCGCGATCGGAAAGCCCTTGGGTGGCGGCGTCGTTGGCTGCCGCCGCAGTGGCGTTGACGAGCTGGCGCTGGGCCATGAAGGCGATGGCGCTGTCGACGGTGACGGCGGCCATGGCGAGCATGATCAGCAGGGCAGCGGGGAACAGCAGCAGCGTGCTGCCCCGCTGGCCGTCAGGGCGAGCCGCCACAGCCGTTGACCGTTGGAGGGAGGCCGGACCGGTAGGGGTCCACCACTTCGGCGTGGCGGGCGACAGCGGTGAAGCCGGCGCCGAACCCGCCCACCCACGGAACCTGGACAGCGGGCACCCGGTAGCTGGCCTCGAACCGCACCGTCTCGCACCGGGCGAAGACCGCTTCCATCGGCGTGAGCACGAGTCGAGCGGGATTTCGGCCGGCGCCGGCGATGGCGGAACGGGCGGCGGTCTCGGCAAGGGCCAGCGGGTCGCCGTCGACCGGCGCCTCCACGAACGCTCGCGTGGCCTCCCGGGCGGCTGCGGAGACAGCCATCTTGGCGTCGATGACGGCCCAGGCGTTGGCCACCAGCAGGGCGCCGACCACGAACGTCAGCACGCCGAAAGGGATGACCTCCATCCCGGCCTGACCGGATTCGCCCCGCCTGAGCCGGCTCACCGGAACTTCTCCACCCGGATGCGGATCGTGCGGTCGAGCTTGTCGAAGGCCACCGGCCCGGCGACGACGGGCAGCAGCACGCTGGGGTTGTCCGACTGCACCCGCAGCACGACCTCCTCGGGGCTGCTGGCGCTCCAGTCGAAGGTGACCCGGCCGGCGTAGCGGCCGAGCGATTGGCGGGCCTGGGCCTCGGCGTCGGCCACGTGGCTCGGGCCGCCGTCGCTGCCCGCCACCCGGCGGGCCGCGTCGTAGGACACCGCGGTCACCACCGACGCGGCGTACAGGTTGAACAGCACCTGCACGGCGAAGAGCAACATCGCCAAGAAGACGAAGAAGCCGGCCCACAGCTGGACCAGCCCTCCGCCCCGCTCGTCCATCGGCGCCGGCGCGCTGGCGCCTACGGGCCCCCGATGGTGTTGACCTGGGTGGTCGTCCGGGCGTTGGTGTTGTTCCACAGGGCCTGGAAGCCGACCCACATCACCGCCCCGAGGGCGGCCATGATCAAGACCGCGATAGCTGTGGAAATGACTCCCTCGCCGGCCTCGTCGCGCCGGAGGCTGACGGCGATTGTCCGAGCCCAGACGTAGGCCCGCAGGGTGATGTCCATCAGGTTTTTCCTTTCATGCTGCCGAGAAGAGGCGGAGCGCCTCCATGAACGGGACGGCGAGGAAGATCACCCCGGGGACCAATGCGGCCACCGTGACGGGGATCCACACCTGCTGCGCGCGGCGCTCGGCCGTCTCGATCAAGCGGCGCTGGGTGTCCTTGCGGATGGAACGGGCCTCCTCGGAGATGAGGCGCCCGAGGTCGGACGCTTCCCGGTTCAGGCCCAGGATGGGGAGCAGGCGGTTGAGGCCCTCGACGTCGGCGACGGTGGCCCACTCGCGAAGGGCGTCGATCTCGGTGAGGCCCTGGCGGATGCGTCCGCACACCCGGGCCAGGTCACGCGACACGTTGCCGCTGCCACGGGCGGCGAGGCGGTTCAACGCCGCGCCCAGCGAGTAGCCGGCGGAGAGGAGCATGGCCAGCTGCTCGGCCATGACCGGCAGCTCGAGGTTGAGCCGCCGGCGCCAGGCGTCGGACGCGGAGGCGACCTGCTGCTCGGGGACCAAGAAGCCGAGCAAGGGTCCGCTCAGGATGAACAGGAGGGCGACCGGCGCCGGCGGCCGCAGGGCGACGGCGAGGAGCGCCCCGGTGCCGAAGCCCGCCAGCGCCCATCCCACCTGGCGGACCCGGAACCCGGTGACGTCGTCGGTGGAGTGGATGCGTTCGAGGCGGATGCCCAGCTCTTCGCTCACCCCGAACAGGCGGGCCACCCGCTCGCCCAGGGAGCGGCACAGCGGTCGGATGACCTCACGGAAGGACTCGACGGACAGGATGGCGCCGCGACGGTCGGCGCCACCCATGCCCGCCGGGCTGTACGGCCTGAGGCGCTCGACCAGCGGTGGTCTGGAGAACCAGCGGACCTGGGAGAGCACCAACGTCACCCCGGCCCACAGCGCCAGTCCGCACAGGACCGCCAGCCGCACCCGGTCGAGGTCAGCCATTGAATACCCGCTCCTCCTCGGGGAGGCGCATGATGTGACCGGCCCACATCCAGCAGGCGACGACCATGGCGATGGCCGCCAGGGCGGCGAGCTGGCCCTCAGCCGACCGGTAGGCGTTGCGGCCGCCGGCGATGGAGAGGCCGACGAGGGCCATACCCACAGGGACCAGCAGGACGAACCGGCGGGCAAAGCGGGCGCCGGCCTGGCGGGCCCGGGCGTCCTTTCGGCCCTGGAGGTCAGCCACCCGGTCCTCGACGAGAGCGCTCAGCCGGCGCTGCACGTCGGTGCCGCCGACCTCGTGGGCGACGAGCAGCGTCTCGCAGGCCGCATCCGCGGTGGCGTCGGCCAGGCCCGCCTTCAGCACGGCGACGCTGCGTTCGAAGTCGGTGCTGATGAGCCACTGCCGGTGGGCGGCCTCGAACGCCGGCCGCATCTCCTCGGGGCTGCCCCGGCCGACCTCGAACAGGGCCTGGGGGACCGAGCGCCCCCGCGACCCGGCAAGCCGGGCTATCTCCTCGATCATCCGCGGCCAGCACTCGGCCGCCCGGGCCCGCCGCTGCTGGCGTCGCGCCCGGTACGACGCCGCCGGATACGTGGCTGCGAACCCGCCGACGGCCAGGGCGGGGAGGGGGGCGCCGAGCACGGCGAAGGTGAGGCCGGTGCCGACGACGAAAAGCACGGCCATGACGGCGAGGAACTCTCCGGGGCTCACGCCCTCCAACCCGGCCTGGGCCAGCCACTGCTGGGTTCTGGCCCGCACCTGCGCCTGGGACCTGATGCGCCCGTCGCCCACCCCCAGGCCCTGCCACCCGAGCGCCAGCGCGGTGTAGAGGAGGAACACCCCGTAGGCGGCGGCGAGGGCGACGACGAGTGCCAGGACGTTCACGTGGTGGCCCGCCGGCGTGGTGCTCGGGGCCGGGCCGGCGCCGGCGACTCGCCGGTGCCGGTGCCGTTGGCGGAGACGGCCCGCACGGTGCGCACCCGCTTGCCGCCGCCGTCGAGCAGCTCGCGCAGGTCGTAGCCGGCCTCCTCCAGGGCCCGGGCGGCGCGAAGGGGAAGGTTTCCGCTCCACGCCAGGCCCTCGTCGGGACGGGGACGGCTGAACAGCTCGGTGGCGGTGAACTGCACCGCGTCCGGCCCGGTCTGCGGCTCCTCCACGGCGATGACCTCGGTGACCCGGGGGCTGCCGGCGACCCGGCTGCAATGGACGACGACATCGACCGCCTCGCTCACCAGCGAGCTGAGGGCGGTCATCGGCAGCTCGTTGGTGTCGGCCAGCTGGCAGATGAAGCGCAGGCGGGTGAGGGCCTGTCGGGCGGAGCCGGCGTGGATCGTGGTGTACCCCTTGACCCCGCTCGACAACGTCAGAAGGAGCGGCAAGGCCTCTCTGTCTCTGACTTCTCCGACAACGGCGATGTCGGGGGCCATGCGCAGGAAGCCCGAGACCAGACGGCGCAGGTCGACCTCGCGCCGGTCGGGGCGCGCCGGGCGGGTCTGCATGCTGGCCACGTTCGGCAACGGAAGGTCGGCCTCGAAGACCTCCTCGGCGACGACCACCCGCAGGCTGGGGTCGAGCTCGGCCGCGCAGCACGACAACAGCGTGGTCTTGCCGCAGCCCGGTGAGCCGGAGAAGACGATGGACAGCCGGGCGCGCACGCACGCCCGCAGGAAGGTGGCGACGCGTGGGTCGAGCATGTCCCGGTCGACGAGCTCGTCGAGACTTCGATAGGCAACACCCGTAAATTTCCGGATGTTCACCAGCACGTGGCCGTCGCGGCCGACGTCGCCGTGGACGATGTGCAGCCGGGCGCCGGTGTCGAGCTGGGCGTCCTGCAGCCCCTCGGCGGGATCCAGCTTGCGGTGGGAGCCGGCCGCTTCGTCGAGGATCTTGGTGAGCGTGCGCACGACGTGGTCGTCGTCGTTGAACGCCTCATCGTGATAGCCGCTGGTGCCCCGGTGTCTTTTCACGAAGATCTGGTCGGGACTGTTAACCATGATCTCCCACACGTCGTCGTCGGCCAGGAGCGGTTCGAGCGGGCCGTAGCCCGCCAGGTTGCGGTAGGCCCGTTCGGCGACGACGTCGGGGTCGGCGAGGTCGAAGGCGCGAAGCCCTCGCTTGTAGGCGTCGGACCAGGCGACAACCTCCTCGGCGATCAGCGACCGCAGCTTGGGCTTGCCGCCCTCGCCGGCCATGTCGAGGGAGATCTCCTTGGCCCGCAACTGCACCTTGCGCTCGATCTCCTGGAGGGGCGAGACCTCACTCATGCGAGCGCCTCCCGGTGCTCATCCGAGGGCCCCCTCGGTCCACTGGCCAAGGCTGCCGGGGCGCACCGGTTCGGGTGCCGCCGCCACCGGTTCCAGGCGGGGACGGTCGAGCAGCCCCCGGAAGGCGCCGGCCAGTGGCGTGCCCAGGCCGGCGGGGAGGCGGGCGCCGTCGTGCACGTCGGCCTCGACGTTGTGGCGATCCGGGATGTGGATGGGGTTCATCAGGCGGCCGCCGGCGAAGGGCGCCGTGAGCTCCGCAACCACCGCAGCCAGCCCGGCTCGGGCCCGGGCCGGGCGGGGCGCCTTGTTGATCACCGGCACGATGCGGGCCGGGTCGGTGCCGAAGGCCACCACCTCTTCGAGTACCCGCACCATGGAATGGATGCCTTTGAGCTCGGGCCGGCCGACGACGAAGACCACGTCGGCCTGGGCCGCCGCCGTGCGGGCCATGACGTTGCGCTCCTCGATGTCGATGGACCCGGCGTCGTTCTCGCCCTCCAGGTCAGCGTCGATGTCGCACACCACCACGCCCCACGCCCGGCGCAGTGCGTCGAAGGCGGCCTCGAAAGCCTGGGGCCGGATGGCCGGCCAGTGGCGTGAGCGGCGCAGCCCCAGCAGCAGGTGGTACTGCCGGGCCGGGACCGAGAACGCCAGCGCCCGCACATCCTCGGCCGTGGGCTGACCCGAGCGGTGGGCCTCGACCAGCTCCTGGACGCAGGGCAGGACGTCGCCGGCATCGTGGAGGACGGCATGCTCGGCCCGCAGCCGAAGGTCGGCGAGGAGCACCATGCCGCCGTGGCGGGTGTCGTCGGCCAGGGTCTGGGCCAAGGCGATGGAGAGGGTCGACACGCCGGTGCCGCCCGAGCCGGTGAGGGCGGCCACCGAGCCGCGCCATGCCGCCGGCGCCGGCCGGGTCAGCAGATCCGACGGGTCGACCTCGCCGCGCCGGACGGGGTGGGCGCAGGCGGTGAGAGCGGCGACCAGCTCGTCGCGCCCGAACGCCGGCGCCAGGACCCGGGCCGCGCCCAGCTCCAACCAGTCCCGCGTGGCCCGGCCGTCGTCGACGACCAGTACGGCGCAGCCGGCGGCCCGCGCCGCGGCCACCAGATCACGGTCGACGGCGGGAAGGCCGGCGTCGGCGACCAGGGCCGAGAACGCCCGGCCCGACGCCAGCCGGGCCCGCACCTCCTCGACCGAGATGCAGCGCACGAACTCCGCCGGCAACGCCCCGCTGTTGGCCCACAGCCCGACGGAGCGGAACCAGCCCGAGCGAGCCGGGGCCAGGCCGAGGACGACGTAACGCTCGGCCGCCATCAGGTGCGGCCCACCCGGTAGGTCGGCGGAACGCCGGCCAACGGCGGCGCCCCGGTGGCCCGGACGAGGGTGACCTTGCCGAGATTGACGGCGTGGGCGAGTGCCAGGGCATCGGCGGGATCATCGACGGCCACCGTGACCGTCGACGGGCCGCTCTCCCCCGACGCGGACCGGGGCCGGTCGATGGCCACAAGGAGCGCCTGGCGCACGACCACGACGGTGAAGGCGTCGTTGCCCGTGCCGTAGGTGGCCAGCAGGTCGGCCCGTTCCCCCTGCTTGATGCCGGCGCCGACCCGCCCCCGCTCCAGGGTGAAGGACAGTTCGCGGCTGGCCGTATCGCCCGTGCGGGCTACGACCGCGCTGGACTGCACCAGCTCGCCGGCGCCAAGGGGCGACACCAGAGTGGCGCCGACAAGGGCCTGCGCGCTGTCGAAGACCCGGGCCCGGACCGCCGGGGCCAACTCCATGGGCGCCAGCTCCAGGTCTGACTCCTGAAGCCGCGTGCCGGCGGGCAGCTCCTGGCGGGCCACGACGTAGGAGTTGGCGGGCCCGCCCGCGGACCGGCTTGCGGCCGCGAACATGCCTACCGCGGCGGCGGCGACCAGCAGCCCGCCGACGACCGCCCTGCTGCCCGGCAGGCCGCGCCGGCGGCGGACCGTGCGCGCCGGTGACTCCGAACCGTCGGGGGCAACGGAAGCCGCCGTCCGCCGAGACATCGTTCCCGATCGTGCCGCCACGCCGTACGCCTCCCGCCTTCCGCCCGCCACCCCCTGGGGCCGGCGAACACGAGATTATGAAAGGCACTGGAAGAACACAAGGGGATAACATATGGATTTCTCGGGGAAAAGCTGTGAAAAACCCGTCCGTACTATGTACGCATGAGATCTCATGAGGAACCACAAGGAATGACGATTCCGGCTATGATGCGGTCATGGCAGACGACGACATCCGCTGGATGAGCACCGGTGAAGCAGCGCGCCGGTTGGGGGTAACCGTCCGTACCCTCTACCGTCTCATCGACGAGAGCGAGCTGCCGGCCTACAAGTTCGGCCGGGTGATCCGGCTCCAGGAGGGTGAGGTCGAGGCGTTCATCACGGCCTCCCGGATCACCCCGGGAGACCTGGAGCACCTCTACCCGGAGGCCAAGAAGGAGACCTCCGAGATCGAGGCCAGCGGCACGTAGACCGCACCGGCCTCACCGTCGGCCCGCACGGTGACCACGTCGCCGCCCACGGCCCGGAGGTCGCCGACCACGGTCGCGACGCCGGCCTGCACGGAGATCCGCGGGCGCTGGCCGGCGGCCTGGGCCAGGACCTCGCCCAAACGAACCCCGAGCTCGACGGCGCCATCGCCGGTGGTGGTCGCCGACCGCCGGCCGCCGTCGACCACCCGCACGTCGCCGAGCGCGGCCAGGGCCACCAGCGTGGTGGTGCGCGCCGGCGCCTGGAGGGCGGCGAAGTCGACGCCCACGCCGGCGACCACCCCCCGGTGGCGCCGGCCGCCGACCGTGGTCACCACCACTACCTCGCGCCGCTCGGCCAGGGCCAGCAGGACGCCGGCCAGGCTGGACTCCTCCTCGGCCTGGGCCCGCAGCCACCGCTCCCGCACCCGGGCGTCGGCCGCCTCCCGGGCCCGGGCGTCGGCCGCCCACCGCTCCAGGTCGCCGGCGCCGTCCGTCACGTCGATAGCCTGACCTCATCTCATGAGCGATTGCATCTTCTGCCGGATCGTCGCCGGCGACCTGCCGTCGGAGGCGGTGGCGTCGACCGAGCGGACCTATGCCTTCCGCGACATCAAGCCGGCGCTTCCCGTCCATGTGCTGGTCGTGCCACGCGAGCACATCTCCTCGGCCGACACCGTGGAGGCCGACCACGCCGACGTCCTGGCCGAGATGATGGAGACGGCCCAGGTGGTGGCCCGCCAGGAGGGCCTGGCCGAACGGGGCTACCGGCTGGTGTTCAACGTCGGGGAGGACGCCCAGAACTCCGTCGCCCACCTGCACATGCACCTCGTCGGGGGGCGCCCGATGGACTGGCCGCCAGGGTAAATCCGCGTTGGGCCATCCGGCCCGGGTAGCCTGAGAACTGAACGCCGCCGTGTCCCCGACCCAGATCAAGATCCTCGTGCCCGGCAACCACCTCATGGTGGATCTCCTGGGCGAGCGCGACGAGTTGCTGCGCCTCATCGAGAAGGCCTTCGGCGGCGCCGAGATCCTGGTCCGCGGCAACGAGATCAGCATCAGCGGCGACAACGCGGATCAGGTCGGCCACCTCTTCGAAGAGCTCGTCGTCCTGCTCCAGCGGGGCCAGCGTCTCGACGCCGCCGATGTCGGGCGCACTATCGACATGGTCAAAGCCCATGAGCGCCCCTCCGAGGTGCTCGCCGCCGAGGTCCTGCGGTCCTCCCGGGGCCGCACCGTGCGCCCGAAGACCAGCGGCCAGCGCCGCTATGTCGATGCCATCGCCTCCAGCACCGTCACCTTCGGCATCGGCCCCGCCGGCACCGGCAAGTCCTACCTGGCCGTGGCCCTGGCCGTGCAGGCCCTCCAGACCCACACCGTGAACCGCATCATCCTCACCCGGCCGGCGGTGGAGGCCGGCGAGCGCCTCGGGTTCCTGCCCGGCGACGTGCTGGCCAAGGTCGACCCCTACCTACGTCCCCTCTACGACGCGCTCTACGACATGCTCGGCCCCGAGGGCGCCAAGCGGTTGCTCGAGGGGGAGACCATCGAGGTGGCGCCGCTGGCCTACATGCGGGGGCGAACGCTGAACGACAGCTTCCTCATCCTCGACGAGGCCCAGAACACCACGCCCGAGCAGATGAAGATGTTCCTGACCAGGATCGGCTTCGGCTCCAAGGCCGTGGTCACCGGCGACGTCACCCAGGTCGACCTCCAGGCCGGGCGCAGCGGCCTGCTCGGCCTCGAGCAGATCCTCACCGGCATCGACGGGCTTTCGTTCGTGCATCTCTCGTCGAAGGACGTCGTGCGACATCGCATCGTCCAGCAGATCGTCGACGCCTACGAACGGGCACAACCCACCGCCCCGGCGCCGCATGAGCGCTGAGGTCTTCGCCGCCGACGAGCAGTCCGCCCAACCCGTCGACGCCATGCGCCTGGTCCGGCTGGCCAAGGCGGTTCTCGGCGCCCAGGGCGTCAAGGCCGACAGCGAGCTGTCGATGCTCTTCGTCGACGAAGAGGCAATGGCCGAGCTGAACAAGCGGTTCCTCGGCAAGGAAGGCCCCACCGACGTGCTGGCGTTCCCGATCGACGACGACGACGTGGTTGAGGGCGGGCGGTCACCCGACTCGCTGGGTCCTGGCTCGGGCGTGGACCTGGAGAACACCGACCCCCCGAACCTGCTGGGCGACGTGGTGGTCTGCCCGGCGGTGGCGGCGCGCAATGCCCCGAACCACGCGGGGACCTATGAGGACGAGATGGCCCTCCTGGTCGTGCACGGAATCCTGCACATCCTGGGCATGGACCATGTCGACAACGAGGAGGCCGAAGCCATGGAGCAGCGGGAGCGGGAGCTGCTGGAGCAGTTCCACAAACCATGACCTGCGCCGACCTCCCGGGCCGCCGATGAGATCCCCCGAGACGTTGATGCTGGCGGCCGTCTTCGTCCTGATCGGTGCTGCCGCAATCCTGGCCATGTCGGAGACCGCCCTGACCAGGATCAACCGCATCAAGGCCATGACCATGGCCGAGGAGGGGCGCCGGGGCTCCGCTGCGCTCGTGCGACTGGTGGAGCATCCCGAACGGTTCCTCAACCCCGTGCTGCTGCTCGTCCTGCTCTGCCACCTGGTTGCAGCCACGCTCGTCGGTGTCCTCGCCGAGCGGTTCTTCGGTCCCGTCGGCGTCACTATCGCCATCGTCTTCGAGGTGGTGGTGGTCTTCGTCTTCGCCGAGTCGCTGCCCAAGACGTGGGCCGTGCAACACCCCGAACGGGCGTCGCTGCTGACCGCGCCCATCGTGGGCGCCATCGTCGGCTTCCCGCCGATCCGATTGCTGGCCCGTGGCCTCATCGGCCTGACCAACCTCATCATCCCGGGCAAGGGCCTGAAGGAAGGGCCCTATGTCTCCGAGCAGGAGATCCTGGCCATGGCCGACGCCGCCGTCGAGGAGGCCGTGATCGAGCGCGAGGAGCGCCAGCTCATCCACTCGATCATCGAGTTCGGCGACACCGTGGTGCGGGAAGTCATGGTCCCCCGCCCGGACATGGTGGCCATCGAGGCGCGGGCCACGGTCAACGACGCAATGGAAGTCGTGATGGCCGCCGGCTTCAGCCGCATCCCCGTCTACGAGCAGGGCATCGACGACATCAACGGCCTCCTGTACGCCAAGGATCTGATGCGCGCCGTCCGCGACAAGCGGGGCGAGGTCCAGGTGCGCGAGCTGGCTCGGAAGGCCAACTTCGTGCCCGAGACCAAGCGGGTGGCCGAGCTCCTGCCCGAGATGCAGAAGCAGAAGTCGCACATGGCGATCGTGGTTGACGAGCACGGCGGCACCGCCGGCCTGGTCACCCTCGAGGATCTGATCGAAGAGCTGGTGGGCGAGATCGTCGACGAGTACGACGTGGAGGAGCCTCCCATCGAGCCCCTGCCTGGGGGCGACGTGCGGGTGAACGCCCGGATGCCGATCGACGAGCTCAACGAGCTCCTGGAGGCCGAGTTCCCCGAGGGCGACTACGACACCGTCGGCGGGTTGGTCTACTTCCTCCTCGGTCACGTGCCGGCCGAGGGCGAGACGGTGGACTACGACGGCCGGCGCCTGCGGGCCGAGCGGGTCCAGGGCCGGCGCATCGGCCGGGTCCGCATCAGCAAGCTCGAGCCGGTCTCGGATCGAGAATGACAGTGGATCGAGAATGACAGTGGAACGGGCATGAAGTCTGGGTTCGCCACCTTCGTCGGCCGCCCCAACGTCGGGAAGTCGACCCTGCTGAACGCCATCCTGGGGGAGAAGGTCAGCATTGTGGCCGCCTCCCCCCAGACCACCCGTACCGAGATCCGCGGCGTGCTCACCCGCCCCGACGCCCAGGTGGTGTTCGTCGACACCCCCGGCATCCACAAGCCCAAGACGACCATGGGCGAGCGTCTCAACGCCACGGCCGAGGCTGCGTCGTCCGGCGTCGACGTGGTCTGTCTGGTCATCGACGCCACCGCGCCGCTGGGCAAGGGCGACCGGTTCGTGGCCAGCCGGCTGCCGAAAGACGCCATCTGCGTGGTGAACAAGGTCGATGTCGCCGACCGCAACCAGGTACTGGCGCAGCTCACCCGGGCGGCGGCGCTGGACCTGTCGGAGTACTTCCCGATCTCGGCCAAGACGCGGCAGGGGGTTGACGAGCTGGTCGAGGCCATCGTCTCCCGCCTGCCCGATGGCCCGCAGTACTACCCAGAAGCGATGGTCAGCGACCTGCCCGACGAGGTGTGGGTGGCCGAGCTCGTCCGGGAGCAGTTGCTGGCCGTCGTGCGGGAAGAGCTGCCTCACTCCATCGCCTGCCGGGTCACCGAGTACGAGTGGCCGCGCATCCGGGTGGAGATCGTGGTGGAGCGGGACTCCCAGAAGGGCATCGTCATCGGCAAGGGCGGCCTGGTGTTGAAGCAGGTGGGCCAGGCGGTACGGGGCCAGCTGCGCGAGGGCGCCTACATCGAGCTGGTGGTCAAGGTCGACCCGGACTGGCAGCGCCAGCCCAAGTCCCTGGACCGCCTGGGCTATTGACCGCGGCGTGCGGCTGATAGCGCCAGGGCGGGTCCGCGCAAAGCCCGGCTGGGAGTGCTAGAAGGTCCTCCGGGGCTGGCTTATGACGAAGCGGAGGGTGGTGCTGGGCGTGGCGGCTGTGTTCGGCAGCGTCGCGCTGGTCGGCTGTGGCGACGCCGACAGGGCGTCGGTCTCCCGCGGCGACGAGCCGACGTCGACGTCGACGTCGATGCCGGCGCCGGCGTCCTCGACCACGCCGGTACCGCAGTCGAGCACAACGCCGGGGCCGCAGTCGAGCACGACGGGCCCGGCGCCGACCACGCCGACGACGGGAGGCACCACGGGCACCACGGCGCCGGCCTCCCGCGACTTCACCGTGGAGTACCCGCCAGGCTGGGGTCCTGGTGCACAGCTGCAGGCCACCGCGTTCGCCGACGGGGCCACGTGCGGGTCGGCGGTCATCATCGACCGTGCCCCGCCGAACGATTCGGGGCCGGGGGCACGCGTGGAGCAGTCATACGTGCAGGTCTGCTGGCGAGCCCTCGATGGCCAGTCGCTCGCCGCGTTCATGGCCGCCACCTACGGCTCCGTGGGCGGTTTCCAGACGACCACGCTGGCGGGCCGGCCGGCATATGTCTCCCGCGCCGGCACCTCGTCCACGTACTTCGTCGACACGTCGGCGCGCCGGTACCAGGTCGTCACCTCCGTCACTGCCTCTGCCGCGCTCCAGGCGACCCGACTCGGCGAGGTCGACCGCATCCTGAGATCACTCACCCTTCCCAGCTAGTCAGAGGAGCAGAACCCCATGCACCGAGGATCGGGAAAGCGCCGGCTCTACGTGGCGGTCGGCGCCGCCGCCGTCAGCCTTGCGTCATCGGTGGCGGCCTTCGCCGGCGTCGACGTGCGGGTGAACGATCCCACCACCGACAACGCCGCCGGCGACCAGACGACCCAGAGCGAGACGTCGCTCGTCGTCGGCCCGAACGGGGAGGTCTGTGCCGGCTTCAACGACTTCGGGCCCAACGGCCTCTCGGGGTTCGCCCGGTCGACCAACTTCGGCGCCACCTGGACCGACCTCGGTGGGCTCAACGAGCGCGGCGACCCCGTGCTGGCCTACCACGAGGCGTCCGACACCTACTTCTACGCCAGCCTCGGCACCACCCGGATCCGCGTCAACCGGTCCACCGACGGCTGCCAGACCTTCGGCGCCGCGGTGAACGCGTCGACGCTGTTCAACGTCTCGGGCAACACCACCACCCTGGCCGACAAGCCCTGGATCGCGGTCGACAACAATGGCGGGGCCAACGACGGCAACGTCTACGTCTGCTTCACCCGGTTCTTCGACACGACGATGCCTCCGGACGGCACGGCCGACGCCAGCGAGCTGCGGTTCATGCGATCCACCAACGGCGGCGCCACCTACACGAACGAGCAGATCATCGGGGCCAACGGGACGGCGCCGTTCGGCTGCAACGTCCAGGTCGGCTCCGACGGAGGGGTCAACGTCACGTGGGCGCGCCGCGACACCGACAACATCGTCTTCCGCCGGTCAACCGATGCGGGCCAGACCTTCGGGGCCGCGGTCCAGGTCAACACCGGGGCCACCAGGGAGCCGGGCACCGACACCATCGTGGTGTGCGGCGGGGGGAACCGCCCGACGCTCACCGGCAACATTCGCATGCTCCACCAGGCGTGGATGGCCACCGACACCTCCGGCGGGCCCAACGACGGCAACCTCTACATCGTGTGGGGCAGCGACCCGGCGGGCACTCCGGATAACTCCGACGTGTTCTTCAGCCGCTCCACCGACGACGGCGCCACCTGGAGCGCCATGGCCCAGATCGGTGGGGGCGGTGGCGCCACCGACCAGTTCGAGCCCAACGTCGCCGTCAACGACACCGGCGACGTGGCCGTCGTCTGGTACGACCGCCGCAACGACGTGGCCAACAACACCAACATCGACGTCTACACCGCGTTCTCGTCCGACGGCGGCGCCAGCTTCTTGCCGATCGTGCGGGTGACCGACGTTTCCTTCGGCGTCCCCCAGCTCAACCCGAACTTCAACCCCGGCGCGGCCCAGTGCTACATGGGCGAGTACATCGCCATCGACGGGTCGGGCGCGCTCTTCTATTACATGTGGGGCGACAACCGGAACACGGTGACCAACGCCAACTGGCCCGCCGGCCGGCCCGACCCCGATATCTACTTCGACGTCCTCGCCGGCCCGACCCCGCTCTCCTGCCCCGCGGGCCTGGTGGCGACAATCATGGGCACGCCCGGCGACGACGACATCGTGGGTACGCCCGGCGACGACGTCATCTTCGGCCTCGGGGGCAACGACCGCATCGCCGGCCTCGGAGGCAACGACATCATCTGTGGAGGCCCCGGTAACGACGAGATCTCCGGCGGCGACGGGGACGACATCCTGTACGGCGACGCCGGCAACGACCGCATATCCGGCGGCAACGGCAACGACCAGCTCTACGGCGGAGCCGGCATCGACCGTCTCACGGGCGACGCCGGCGACGACCTGATCGACGCCGGCAATGGCGCCGGCGGCGACTTCGTCGTCGGCGGTACGCACGTCAACGGGGACATGTGCATCCTCGACCCCGGCGACACCAACCTGGGCGGCTGCAACCCCTGACCCACTGACCAGCCTCCGCAGGGCAGGGCGCCCGGTGCTCCTCGCTCAAGTCGACCACCCACCGTACCGATCATCACGGCATGGCGGCTCGACGCGCCCGCGTGATGATCCGGATGCTGATCGCCGCGGGCCTCCTCCTCGCGTCGCTAACCTTTGTGGCCGCCCCCCCGGCCGCGGCCGCGGCGCCGGCTGCCTGGCCGAAAGTCCGGTTCGACGGCGCCAACACCGGCTTCAACCCCTCCGAGACCCACCTGTCGGCGGCGAACGTCGCCAGCCTGGCCGAGGACTGGTCTGTCTCCCTCGGGTACCACCACGCGTCACCGGTCGTGGCCGGCGGCGTGGCCTATCTCGGCTGTGCCCCGAACGCGTTCTGTGCCGTGGACACGGCAACGGGCGCGGTCCGGTGGAAGACGGTCGTCGGCACCCAAGCACCCCGCGCCGCCGCCCTTGCCGGCAATGTCGTCATCGTCGGCGCCAGCCGGCCACCGGTCCTTTACGCCCTCGACGCAGGTACCGGCGCAGTGGTCTGGAAGACCCTTGTGAGCAACAGACCGGGCGCCGACTTCGCCCCCTATGTCGTCCTGGCCGACGGGCTGGTGATCGCGGCGGTGTCGCAGCATCTCTTCGCCTGGGATGCGGCCACGGGCATCCAGCGGTGGGCGCTCCCCCTGGGCGTGCGGTCGGCCCCGACGGTCGTCAACGGTGTGCTGTACCTGGAAGCGCCGAGCTGGAGTCCGGTCGTGTACGCCATCAGAGCGGCTACGGGCGAGACGCTCTGGCGGTCCAAGGCCCGCCAAGCCGATGCCGGGACGTCGCCGACGGTGTGGAACGGGCTGGTCATCGTGGACAACAGCGATCCGTTGCTGCCGGGCAGCCTTCTCGGCTACGCCATCGGCGGCTGCGGCGCGGCGGTCTGCGGGCCGGTCTGGAGCTGGCAGGCGTCGCCGCCGGGCGGCGTTACCGCCCGAGCGGGGAACGTGCTGTACCGAGCGGTCGGCGCGGGGTACATCGGCGCGCTCGACCTGTCGTCCCGCCAGTTGCTCTGGAGGGGAGCGACGGACAGCGTCTCATCGCCCATCCCCGAGGGCATCGGGCCGCCTACCGTCGCCAACGGGCTGGTCTACGGCGTCAGCGACGGCATGGTCTACGCGTGGGCAGCGAGCGGGTGCGGGGCGCCGGTGTGCCAACCGTTGTGGAAGGCGCCCGGGGGCGGGGCAACCGACGTCGTCGTCCTCGACGGCAGGGTCTACGTGGCGGACACCTACTGGCTGCGCGCTTTCACGCCCCGGGTGAGCCCGCCGCCGGTGGTCGCCCCGCCGCCGGTGCCCGAGCGGCCGCCAGTCCCACCGGCGCGCACGGTGCCCTCCACGCTCCAGGTGCCACGCGACCATCCGAGCATCCAGCGGGCGATCGATGCGTCGATCGACGGCGACACCATCGTCGTGGCGGCCGGGGTCTTCCATGAGCGGCTGGACTTCCACGGCAAGGCGATCGAGGTCAGGAGCGCGGGCGGCCCCGAGGTCACCACCATCGACGGCGACGGGGTGAGCACCGTCGTCATGTTCCAGACGAACGAGACCCGCGCCTCCACGCTCCGGGGTTTCACGGTCCGGAACGGGTACGACACGAGCGGCGGGGGCATCGGCGCCGAGAAGGCCTCGCCGTCCCTCGTCGGGAATATCGTGAGCGGGAACCTGGGCAGCGGCATCGAGGTCTCCCTCGGTGCGCCGCTGATCGAGGGAAACCAAATTCGTGACAACGGCCCGACGGGAGGGAACGGTGGCGGCCTTTACCTGGTCGCGCTGGCCGGTGCCGCGGTGCGCAGGAACGTGATCGAGAACAACTCCACCTCGGGCCAGGGCGGGGGCGCCTACATCGTCGGGCCGGCCACGGTGGTCGACAACGTGGTTCGCCGCAACCGCTCCTACAGCGCCGGCGGGGGCATGTATGTCGGCGGCGACAGCCGCATGCTGGTGGCGCAGAACCTGGTCGTCGGCAACTCGACGCAGGGTACGGGCGGCGGGATCGAGCTCAGCAACGACATGGAGAGCGGGCCCCGTGTCGTCGCCAACACCATCGCCGACAACGCGGCGTGGCGGGCAACCGGCATGCATACGCGGCTCACCTACGGTCAGGCCGAGCTGGTCAGCAACGTCATCTCCGGTCCGGCCCATGTGGCCGTCGTCGCGTGCGACCACACCTACCAGAACGTCGTCCCGCGGTTCTCCCACAACGTTGTCGCCGGCGGCGCTCCCGCTGAAGACCTGAGCTGCGGCGACCCTGCTGCCGACGGGAGTTCCACCGCCGACCCCCGGTTCGTCGACGCCGGCGCCGGCGACTACCGACTGGGACGGGGTTCGCCGGCGATCGACGCCGGCGCAGAGCCGCCGCCGACCGGCGGCACCGACATTGCCGGCGCGCCCAGGATCGTCGACGGCGACGGCGACGGCGTGGCCACGATCGACGCCGGCGCCTACGAGGCCCAGCCGCCGGTGCCCGAGTCGGGCGCCGGTTACCGGCCCCTCGAGCCGGCCCGGATCCTCGATACCCGCAACGGTACCGGGGGGTTCTCCACCGCCGTCGGCCCGGCGGGCACCATCGCCGTTCCCGTCGCCGGGCGGGGCGGCGTGCCGGCCACCGGCGCCTCTGCCGTCGTGCTCAACGTCACCGTCACCCAGCCGACGGCAGAGACCTTCCTGACCGTCTTCCCGAACGGCACCCCCCGGCCGCTCGCCTCCAACCTCAATGTGCGCGCCGGCCAGACCGTCCCCAACCTGGTCACGGCCAAGCTCGGTGCCGACGGCAAGGTGGCCATGTACAACCACTCGGGCGCGGTCCACGTCGTCGCCGACGTGGTCGGCTGGTACGGCGCGGTGGGGGCGCCCGGCGGATCGCGGCTCAATCCGCTGGCGCCGGCGCGCGTTCTGGACACCCGAACCGGCACGGGCGGCTTCGGCGCGCCGGTGGGCGGGGCGTCGACCATCTCGCCCCTGGTCACCGGTGTGGGCGGCGTGCCCGCCGCCGGCGTTACGGCCGTCGTGTTGAACGTGACGATCACCCAGCCGACGGCGGAGACGTTCTTGACCGTCTTCCCAAGCGGTACCGCCCGCCCGCTGGCGTCGAGCCTGAATGCCATCGCCGGCCGGACCGTGCCGAACCTGGTCATCGCCAAGGTGGGCACTGACGGCAGGGTGTCGGTGTACAACCACTCCGGCCGGGCCCACGTGATCTTCGACGTGGTCGGCTGGTTCGGCGCCGACGGCGCGCCGGCCGGCTCCCGCCTCCATCCGCTGGCGCCGGCGCGGGTCCTCGACACCCGGAACGGGACCGGCGGGCTCGGAGGCCCCGTCGCCCCGGGCGCCACGATCTTTCCCATCATCGCCGGGCAGGGCGGGGTACCGCTCGGGAGCGTGGCGGCCGTCGTCCTCAACGTCACCGTGACCCAGCCGACGGCCGGGACCTACCTCACCGTCTTCCCGAGTGGGGCCACGCCTCCGCTGGCGTCGAACCTCAACGTGCTCCCCGGCCAGACCGTGCCGAACCTCGTGGTGGCCAAGGTGGGACCCGACGGGAAGGTCAGCGTCTATAACAACACCGGCACCCTCCACGTCGTCATCGACGTCGTCGGCTGGTACTCGACGGCCTAGTCGTCGGAGGGCCGGGACCGCAGCCGCTTGGTCTCGCCCCGCCGGCGCTTCTCGTCGACCCGGTTCCGCTTCGCTGACCGGCTGGGGCGGGTCGCCACTCTCGGTGTCTCGATGCGCAGGCCCTCGGCCAGCCGGGCGGCCAGCCGTTGCAGCGCCAGGTCGCGGTTGCGGGCCTGCGAGCGCTCGTCGGACGCCACCACCCGCACGGACGGCCCAACCCGCTCCAGCAACCGGGCCCGCTGGCGGGGGCCGAGCGACGGCGAGCTCTCCACGTCGAAGCGGACCTCGGCCCGGGTGTTGGAGGTGTTGGCGTGCTGGCCACCCGGCCCGCCGGACGCGCTAAACCGCCACTCCAGCTCCTCGAGCGGGATGCGGCAGCTGCGGCTCACCACCAGCCAGCGGTCCTCGGGCACCAGTCCACCATCTCACGATGGTGTACCAGTGATGCTTGCCGGGACCGGCCTACCGGGCCGGTCGCAGCCCCGACGCGTACCGGGCTGGTACCATCGTTCCAGCGCCACGGCGACCGCTTGGGCGCGTCCAGAGTCCATCGAGCCCTGAAATTCGAGGTAGCGCTTCCGCAATGCCCGACAAAGCAGCCACGATCGGCGAGTACCGCCTCCACGAGACTGACACGGGTTCGCCCGAGGTGCAGATCGCAATCCTCACGGAGCGCATCAACCACCTCACCGAGCATCTCAAGTCGCACAAGAAGGACCACCACAGCCGGCGAGGCCTCCTCATGCTCGTCGGTCGCCGGCGGCGCCTGCTCGACTACGTGCGCAAGAATGACGTCGAGCGCTACCGGGCGCTGATCGCCCGCCTCGGACTCCGCCGGTAACAGAGTCTCTTCGAGCGGCCTGCGGGCCGCTCGTTCCATACCACCAGGCAGGGTGGCGCAAGAGTCAGCTGCCAGTCGCCAGCTCCTCGGACACACGAGTTCGGGTGGCCGACAACTGGGAACTGACCGTTGCTGCTCCTGGCTGACACATAAAGGAGCAACATATGACGGATCCCGTATCCGTATCAGGTCCCATTGCGGACACCGGCAAGACCCTCTCGTTCGAGGCCGGCAAGCTGGCCCAGCTGGCCAACGGCGCCGTCGTGGCCAGGATCGGCGACACCGTCGTCCTGTCCACCGCCTGCGCCTCCAAGGGCGTCCGAGAGGGAGTCGACTTCTTCCCCCTCACCGTCGACGTCGAGGAGCGGATGTACGCCGCCGGCAAGATCCCCGGCTCGTTCTTCCGCCGGGAGGGCCGGGCCACCGACCAGGCCATCCTCACCTGCCGCCTCATCGACCGCCCGCTGCGCCCGTCGTTCCCCGACGGCTTCCGCAACGAGGTCCACATCGTGGCCACCATCCTGGGCGCCGACCAGGAGAACCCCCACGACGTCCTGGCCATCAACGGCGCATCCGCCGCCCTCATGCTCTCGGGTATCCCCTTCGAGGGCCCCATCGGCGCCGTGCGCATGGCGTTCACCACCGACGGCACCTGGGTTCCCCACCCCACCTACCAGGAGGGCGACCTGTCGACCTTCGAGCTGGTGGTAGCCGGCCGGGCCCTCGACGACGGTGATGTGGCCATCATGATGGTCGAGGCGGGAGGCACCGAGGACGCCTGGAGCTTCTACGAAGCGGGCGCGCCGAAGGTGACCGAGGAGGTCATCGCCGCCGGCCTCGAGGCGGCCAAGGGCCCGATCAAGGAGTCCATCGACCTCCAGAAGGAGCTGGTGGCCAAGTTCGGCGCCAAGGACCCCATCCCGTTCGAGACCCAGGTCGACTACTCCGACGAGATCTGGAACCGGGTGGTCGCGGTCGGCACCGGCCCGGTCACCGAGGCGTCGACGATCGTGTCCAAGGCCGAGCGCACCGCGGCCACGGACGAAGCGTCGGTCGCCATCATCGCCGAGCTGGGCGCCGAGTTCGAGGGGGCCGAGAAGCAGATCAAGGCCGCCGTCCGCAGTCTGCAGAAGAAGATCGTCCGCCGGCGTATCGTCGAGGACGGCGCCCGTATCGACGGTCGGGGCCCCACCGACATCCGGCCCCTCTCGGCCGAGGTCGGCCTCATCCCCACCGCGCATGGCTCCGGCCTGTTCCAGCGGGGCGAGACCCAGGTCCTCACCGTCGCCACGTTGGGCATGCCCCGCATGGAGCAGATGCTCGACACCATCGGCATCGACGACTCCAAGCGCTACATGCACCACTACAACATGGCCCCCTTCGCCACCGGCGAGACCGGGTTCATGCGGGGCCCGAAGCGCCGGGAGATCGGCCACGGCCTGCTGGCCGAGCGGGCCCTGCTGCCCGTCGTCCCGCCGGTCGAGGACTTCCCCTACACCCTCCGGACCGTGTCCGACTGCATGTCGTCCAACGGCTCCACATCCATGGCGTCGGTCTGCGGCTCGACCCTTTCCCTCATGGACGCCGGCGTGCCCATCAAGGCGCCGGTAGCCGGCATCGCCATGGGCCTGGTCTTCGCCGAGGGCAAGTACACCACCCTCACCGACATCCTGGGCGCCGAGGACGCGTTCGGCGACATGGACTTCAAGGTGGCTGGCACGGCTGAGTTCGTGACCGCCCTCCAGCTCGACACCAAGATCGCCGGCATCCCCGCCGACGTGCTGGCCGCGGCCCTCACCCAGGCCCGTGACGCCCGCCTCCAGGTGCTCGAGGTCATGAACGCGGCCATCGCCGAGCCCCGCTCCGAGGTCCGCGAGACCGCCCCGAAGATCATCAGCTTCGAGATCCCGATGGACAAGATCGGCGAGGTCATCGGGCCCAAGGGCAAGGTCATCAACACCATCCAGCAGGAGACCGGCGCCGACATCAACGTCGACGACAACGGCGTGGTCGGCACCGTCACCATCGGCTCCAAGGACGGCGCCGCCGTCACCGAGGCGCAGAAGCGGATCGAGCAGATCCTCGACCCGCCCCGGGCCAACGTGGGCGACGTCTACACCGGCAAGGTGGTCAACATCACCAAGTTCGGAGCCTTCGTCAACATCCTCCCCGGCCGTGACGGCCTGCTCCACATCTCCAAGCTCGGCCGCGGCAAGAGGGTCGAGCGGGTCGAGGACGTCGTGAGCCTCGGCAGCGACATCACCGTCCGGGTCGACGACATCGACCCCCAGGGGAAGGTCGCACTGTCGCCTGTTGGTGAGGACGGCGACGCCCCGGCCGGCGGCGGTGGCGACGCTCCGCCGGCCCGCGAGCGGTCGCGGGACCGCGCACCTGCGGCAGCCGCCGAGACCGCCGGCGAGGGCCGCGAGTTCGTGTCGTTCGAGGCGCAGTTCGAGGCTCAGGCCAAGGAGAAGTTCGGCGACCTCGGCCCGGCCGACGTGGCCGCCGGCCGCCCGGAGAGCGACGCCCCCCGGCGGAACCGTGACCGTGACCGGCGGCGCTCCCGCTAGATGGCAGACACGATTCGGGCGGACACGCTCGACAACGGTATGCGGGTGGTCACCGAGGCGATGCCAGACGCGCACTCGGTGACCATCGGCTTCTGGGTCGACGCCGGCAGCCGTGATGAGACCCCGGTCGAGGCCGGGGCCTCGCACTTCCTCGAGCACCTGCTGTTCAAGGGCACCGAGGAGCGCAGCGCCCACTCCATCGCCGAGGACATCGAGGCGGTCGGGGGTGACATGAACGCCTTCACCACCAAGGAGTACACGGCTTTCTACACCCGCCTGATCGACGAGGACCTCGAGCTCGGCCTCGACATCCTCTCAGACATCATGTGGGCGCCGGCGTTCCGGCCCGACGAGATCGACGCCGAGCGCCAGGTCATCCTCGAAGAGATCAACATGCACGAGGACGAGCCGTCCGACCTCGTCCACGAGCTGCTGCACGAGGCGCTGTACCCGGCCCACCCGCTCGGGCGCGAGGTGCTGGGCGAGCGGTCGACGATCACGGCCATGACGCGCGACCAGATCGCCAACTATTTCCGCACCCGCTACAAGCCACCGAGCATCGTGGTCGCTGCTGCGGGCAACCTGGACCACGACAGCCTGGTCGCCGGCATCCAGCGGCGTTGCGTCACCGAGCCCGGCACCGCCCCCGCGCGCGAGCGGCCGGCGCTGGTTCCCGTGCGCCCGCTGGTCGTGCAGCACCGCGGCACCGAGCAGGCCCACATCGTGGTCGGTATGCGCTCGATCGACCGCCACGACGATGACCGCTTCGCCCTGGCGGTCCTCAACCAGATCCTGGGCGGCGGCATGTCGAGCCGGCTGTTCCAGGAGATCCGCGAGAAGCGAGGCCTGGTCTACTCGGTGTTCTCCTACCGGGCCGCCTACCTGGAGAGCGGGGCGCTGGCGGTCTACGCCGGCACTGCGCCCGGGCGGGCCCAGGAGGTGCTGGCGCTGATCGACGACGAGCTCGACAAGCTGGCCACCGGGCCCATCACCGACCGGGAGCTGGCGGTGGCCAAGGGCCACATCAAGGGCAGCCTGGCCCTGTCGCTGGAGGACTCCGCCGGCCGCATGAACCGCATCGGCCGTGGCCATCTCATCCACGGCGAGGTTCTCAGCTACGCCGAGGTCGTGGCCCGAACCGAGTCCGTCACCCACGACGACCTCCGCCGCGTGGCCGACCGGATCTTCGGCAACGAGCGGGTGCTGGCCGTGGTCGGCCCCTTCAGCGAGGACGACTTCTCCGCCCGCGTCGCCTGAGCCGGGCGGCGGTAGCGTCGCGAGCCGTGGCGACCGTGGTCGTGGTCGAGGACGACGCCGAGATCCTGGCTGCCGTCAACCGGGGCCTCACCGAGCGCGGGCACGTGGTGACCGGCGCCGGCACCGGGCTCGGCGGACTGGCCGGCATCGTCGAAGGGCGTCCGGACGTGGTCGTCCTCGACCTCGGGCTTCCCGACATCGACGGCCTGGAGCTGCTGCGGATGCTGCGGGCGGTGAGTGCCGTCCCGGTGATCGTGGCGACGGCCCGCGACGACGAGCGGGAGATCATCCGCACCCTTGACGCCGGCGCGGATGACTACGTGGTCAAGCCGTACTCCGCCGACGAGCTCGACGCCCGCATCCGGGCCGTGCTCCGCCGGGTCCGTCCCGAAGACGGCGACGAGCCGGTCCGGGTCGGTGGTCTCACCCTTGACGCCCGCCGGCGGGTGGCGACCGTGGACGGCACGCCGATCGACCTCAGCCGCAAGGAGTTCGACCTGCTCTGGCACCTGGCCGGCCGAAGGGGCGAGGTGGTGACCAAACGCGAGCTGCTGGTCGCCGTCTGGCGCCAGCCCTACGGCGGCCCGGAGAAGACGATCGATGTCCACCTCTCCTGGCTGCGCACCAAGCTGGGCGAATCGGCCCGCTCCCCCCGCTACCTGCGCACCGTGCGGGGTGTGGGCGTGATGCTCGTCGACCCTGACGAGCCGTGAGGACCCGGCTGGCAGTCACCGCCGCTGCGGTCACCGCCATGATCGTGATCGCCTTCTGCGTCCCCCTCGGCTGGCTCACCCAGGTCGTGGCCGCCACCCGGGCGCTCGACGCGGCCAAGCTGGAGTCGCGCTCGCTGGCCGGCGCCATCAGCGCGGTGTCCGGCCAGTCCGCCGTCATCGCCCAGCTCGTCGAGCAGGCCAACGCCGGCACCCCCCGGCCGGTCACGGTCTACCTGCCCGACGGCACCGTGCTGGGTGCCCCAGTCCCCATCGACCCCGAGGTGGAGCTGGCCCGCAAGGGCCGGTCATTCACCGCCGCGGGACCGGGCGGCGGGCGCGACATCCTCGTCGGGATCGCCGGCCCCGACCCGCAGGCGACGACGGTGGTGCGTGTCCGGGTGGCCGCCGAGCTGCTGCGCCGGGGGGTGGCGCGGACGTGGGCCATCGTGGCCGCCGTGGGTGTACTGGTTGTCGTGGTCGCGGTGTCACTCGCCGACCGCCTGGCCCTGTCGGTCGTGCGCCCCATGGGCGAGCTGCTGGCGGTGACCCGCCGGCTGCAGCGCGGGGAGCTGGGCGCAAGGGTCCCACCGTCGGGGCCCCCGGAAGTCGCCGAGGTCGACGTCGCCGTCAACGGGCTGGCCGACCGGATCGGCGAGCTCCTCGCCGCCGAGCGGGAGGCGGCGGCCGACCTGTCCCACCAGCTGCGTACGCCGCTCACCGTGCTGCGCCTCGATGCCGAGAACCTGTCGTCGCCGGAGGACCGCCGGCGTATCGCCAGGGACATCGACCGGCTGGAGGAGGTGGTGACCCGCGTGATCAACGAGTCTCGTGCGAGCGGGCAGGACGCGCGGGCCGGCGCCGAGTCTCCGAGCGCCGACCTGGGTCACGCGGTCCGCCAACGCATGGCCTTCTGGTCCATCCTGGCCAACGAACAGGGTCGTCGGTGGGCGCTGGACGTGCCGGGCGGCGCCCAGGCGGTGGGCGTGTCACGTCGAGACCTCGACGTCTGCCTCAACGCCCTGCTGAACAACGTCCTCACCCACACGCCGGCCGGGACCTCGTTCTCTGTCGACGTCAGGCCGGGGGCGGCGGGCCGGTGGGTGCTGTTCGTGGCGGACGCCGGACCTGGGCTGCCCGCTGGCGGCCTCCCGGAACGGGGCGCCAGCGGCGGCTCGGGCACGGGACTGGGGCTCGACATCGTGCGCCGGACGGCGGAGGCGTCGGGGGGCCACCTGTCGGCGGGGCGGTCGGCCGAGGGCGGCGCCCGCATCGAGGTGACTTTCGGCCCCCCGGTGGGTCAGGGTCGGGGGAACTCTCCGAAGTAGCGGATGGGCTGGCCGAGGCAGAACGCCCTCACCGTCGCCACCTGAGCGAGCCGCAGGAAGCGCACTTCCACGTTGAGCGGCCCTCCGGCCACCACCACCGCCGACCACCCGTCGGCCGGCGTGGCTGACAGGAGACGGATGAGGAAGCCGTCGCACGCCACCCGGACCACCCCGCCGGCGGTCGGATACGTCGCCGTGTTGGCCGCCGGCGCCTGGGTGGTGGGCGGCGCGGTCACCGGCGGGGGTGCGGCCACGGTGGTGGCCGGCGCCGCCGGCTGGGTCGTCGGCGGCGGGGGAGCGGTGGTCGGGGAGTTGCGGGCCACGGTCGTGCGGACCACCCGGGTCGTCGTCGTGGTCGCCCGCACCGTCGTCGTCGTCGTGGGGGGGACGGTCGCCAGCGCGCTGACCACGTCGCGTCGGGGTATGACCGGTGCCGGCCGGTCGGTGACGTCGGCGGCGACGGTCGACGTGGCCGTCCACACGATGGCTGTCGACACCAGGGTGGCGAGGAGCCAGAGGCCCACCGAGACCAACCGGGGCATCGTCACCGCTTCAGCAGCCGCTTCGTCAGGTCAGGCGACCGCAGCCCATGAACGGCACCG
>CAYZMG010000008.1:51627-53969 GCA_964479465.1 uncultured Acidimicrobiales bacterium | reverse complement strand
GCACCGTCACCGCCGCCGGCGCCGGCCGCGAGCTGTCGCCGGCGTGGAGGACGAACTCGAGCAGGGTTTCGCCCGGCGAGGGGTTCTCCAGGCTGAGCCGATCGTCGAGGACGACGGTGGGCACGCCGGAGACGCCGAACTCGCGGACCAGATCCATGCCGGCGAAGCCATCGACGACATCGACGTGCAGGCGGTCGCTGGCCAGGCCCATCCCGACGGTCGTGACCACGACCGGGGGGCAGCCCGGTCAGGTGGGGGTGGCGAAGACCCGGGCGTGGACCGATCGGGGGAGCGCGGCCAGCGCTTCCGCCCAGCCGCCGGCCAGCCCGTGATCGCCAGTAGAGGCCCGCCGCACCGCCTCCAGCAGGGCCCGGAACAGGTTGACGCGGGGCACGCCCACGAAGCGGACGGCGCCGGCCGACGCCCGGCTGGCCACCGTGAGCACGGGCACGTCGCCGGCGCCGTCGGGAATGACGGTGACGCGGATGAGGGGCTCCAGCGCCGCCAGCTCCACGGCCAGCCGCTCGGCCCGGGCCGCCTCCTCGGCGCCCTCGGCCGGCGCCAGCAACAGGGGCGACGAGCGCCGGGCGACGACGGTGAGGTCGACCGGCGCGTCCATCCGCCCCTCGAGCTGGGCGACGACGTAGCTGCGGTCGACGTCGTCGAAGAACGACGCCGGCCCCCTGCCCAACTGCAACTAGTGCCCCGACCACAAGCGTTCGCCGCGAAGGCGAACGCCGATGCCCGCGGCCGCACCCGCCGCCGTAGGCGGCCCCTCCGGCTGCGGGCGCCAAGGAAGAACAGGGCGGAGGCGGCGCGAGCTTTGCTCGCCCGCCGCAGCACGATCAGTTCGACCGAATGGAGTGAGCGAAGCGAACGAATGAGGTCGAGGCACTTAGTGGACCAGGACCTTGGACTTCAGCACCATGGGCTTGCTGAGCATCCGGCACACCGGGCAGTTCCGGCCCACATTGGCCAGCTCGGTCAGCTTGCGCTTGCTGGTGCCGGTCGAGGCGATGTGGATCTCGTAGTTGACGGCGCTGAACTTGTCGGTCTGGTCGGTGTTCTGGAAGAAGCCCTGGGCGTCGAAGCTCATGTTGACCTTGACCGACAGGGCGTCGAGGACGATGCCCATCCGAGCGGCGTGCCACGCCGTCTGGTTGATGATGCAGGCGCCCAGGGCCGACAGGACGGTCTCGACCGCCTCGGGGCCGGCGTCGTCGCAGCCGGGCATCTCGGCCCAGTCGTCGTACTGGATCGAGTACTTGCGGGTGAGGCGCTCCTTGCGCTCGCCCATGAGGCTGAAGGGCCCGATGTAGCCCGTGGCCCGGGTGCCCTTGCCCTGCCACTCCACGAACGCCTCGAGGTCGAGCATGATCGGGCCGTCGCCGATGGCCTCGTAGAACCCCCGCAGGGCGGGGATCGGGATCCCCGAGACCTCGTCCTGCTTGGCGGTGACCGGCAGTCCCATCGCGTTGCCCCTCTCTCAGCGCCCTTTGGTCACAATGTAGCGGTGACCGCCGACGAAGTGATCGAGGCCCTCGGGCTGGCGCCTCACCCCGAGGGGGGCTGGTACTGCGAGACGTGGCGGGAAGAGGCGACCACCGCCATCTACTACCTACTGAAAGCGGGGGAGCGGTCGGACTGGCACCGGGTCGACGCCACGGAGATCTGGCACTACTACGCCGGCGCCCCGATGGGCCTGGCCACCTCGCCCGACGGCCAGCAGGCCGCCCACCACACCCTCGGCCCCGACCTCGCCGCCGGCCAGCGGCCTCAGGCCGTGGTGCCCGCCGGCGTGTGGCAGGCGGCGCGGCCCCGGGGGGAGTGGTCGCTGGTGGGTTGCACCGTCTCGCCGGCGTTCCGTTTCGAGGGCTTCGAGCTGGCGCCCGAGGGCTGGCACCCTGGGCGATGACGCCGGCTATCTGCCACGCCGGGTGATCGACCCGGCAATCTGACAGAGTTCTGCCCGTGATTCGTGTCGGGGTGTTCGGAGCCGGCGGGCGCATGGGATCGACCGTCTGCCGCGCCGTCGTGGCCGATCCCGAGCTGCAGCTGGTGGCCGCGGTGGACCCCCTCCACGCCGGCATCGACCTCCGGGGCGTCACCGGCGCCGACCTCCGCGGGCTCCAGGTCTCGCCCGACCTGGAGTCGTTGGCCCGCGCCGAGGCCCAGGTGGCGGTCGACTTCACCCACATCGACGCGGCCCGGGCCAACCTGGCGTGGTGCGCGGCCAACGGCGTCCACGCTGTCGTCGGCACCTCGGGCTTCACACCGGCGGACTACGAGGAGCTGGCCACCCGCTTCACCCGCAGCAACTGCTTCATCGCCCCCAACTTCGC
>CAYZMG010000008.1:25220-51617 GCA_964479465.1 uncultured Acidimicrobiales bacterium | reverse complement strand
TAGGCTCGAGCAGGTGCGCGAGTGGTGCGCGGCAGAGCCCCGCGTCGGCGTGCTGATCGCGCCCAACTTCGGCATCGGCGCCGTCCTCATGATGCGCTTCGCCGAGCTGGCTGCGCCCTACTTCGAGACCGCGGAGATCATCGAGCTGCACCACGACCAGAAGGTCGACGCGCCCTCGGGCACGGCCATGCACACCGCGGAGCGCATGTCGGCCCGATCGTCGGACTGGGCCCCCGACCCCACGACCAAGCACGTGATCGAGGGCGCCCGCGGCGGCGCGTCTCCCGGCGGTATCCGCATCCACTCCGTCCGCCTGCGGGGCCTGGTGGCCCATCAGGAGGTCCTGCTGGGCACCGCCGGCCAGAGCCTGTCGATCAGGCACGACTCCTACGACCGGGCGTCATTCATGCCCGGTGTCGTGCTCGCGGTGAAGTCGGTCGGGTCGCACCCCGGCGTCACCGTCGGCCTTGACGCCTTTCTCGACATCTGAGGCGGCGTCGCCCTCGAGCTCCTCGAGGTCCATGTCGAGCTTGCCCTGGGCGCGGTTGACGAGGATCGACAGGACCACCAGGCCGACGCTGATGACCGTGGTGGCGACCAGGTTGCGGCTGAAGAAGTCGAGAAGCCCCTCGACCGGGCTGGCTATGGTCGAGCTGAACCGGCGGACTGCGAACACCGCGGTGAGGGTGCCGGCCAGGTTGGCGACCATGAACCCCACCGGCGACATGCCGGTCTGGCCGGCCAGGGCGCAGACGATGGCGCCCGGGAAGGCGAACACCATCGGGTAGCCCGCCTTCTTGAACGCCTTCTCGGTCAGGGGGACGATATCCCCGAGCCCGCCCTTCCTCTGGAGCCAGCGCAGGGCGTTGTCGCCGTAGAACCGGCCGAGCAGGTAGAAGAGCGGGTCGCTGAAGGTGCGCCGAAGGACGGCGACGATGACGAACGGCACGAGGTCCACGTCGCGGGCGAGGACGAGGAACCGGTTCCGGGCGTCGAGTGCGATCATCAGCAGCGGGTACTTGGTGGCCAGCGTGGGAGTGAAAGCGCTGGCGACCGCACCCATGGTGGTGATGATCACGATGGGCGTGACCAGCAGGATCAGGGTGCGCCGGGACGGCTTGGGCCGCTCGTCGGCGGGGGTTTCGTCCTCGGGCACGGTGAGCAACGTTAGGCGGGCGGAGCGGCACCCACGGCGTCAGCCATGTGGGCGGTGAGCTCGGCGATGCTCGTGTGGGCGTTCAAGCCGCTCGTGGAGGGCATGACGTAGGCCGGGACGCCCGCGAACGGATCGGGCTGGAGGCCGGCGTGGGCGTGGCGGTCGACGACGGCCCGCCAGCCGGCGAGGCCGACGAACAGGACCAGCCCAGGCTCCAGCCACCCGACCAGCTTCCGGACCCGCTCCGCACCGCCCCGGTACTCCGACGCTTGCAGCTCACCGGCGCCGGGCGTGGCCCGCTTCACGAGGTCGGTCATGCCCACCCGGTCTTGGAGCACGCATCCCAGCGGGTCCCGGGGCCGGGTGACGAGTCCGGCGGCCACCGCCGCCTTCCAGAACCGGTTGGTGGGCCCGGCGAACCCGTAGCCGGCGTCGGCGGCGACCACGCTGGGATTGAGCCCGCACACCAGCACCCGAAGGCCGGCGGCCACTGTGTCGGGCAGGGTTCGAGCCCGGCGGGCGTCCGCCCACACCCGCTCACCCTCGATCGAGACGTCGTCGACCTCGAAGCCGGCGCCGGCGAGCAGGCCGGCGATCTCCTCCGGTTGCCAGAGAGCGAAGAAGCGGCCTGGGAAGTCGTCCGTGGGCAGGCCGCCCTCGCCTTCGCCGGCGATCCCGGAGATCGTCAGCGGGGCCCCGACGGCCATGGCCCAGTGCAGGCGGGCGAGCGCCAGCGGGAGCCGGGTGCGGGGCACGTGGAGGTAGGAGTTCGACGCCCACGCCCCACCCACGCTGCGGTCCCGCAGCGGCGGGTGCTCGATGTCGGCTTGGACCAGGCGGGCGCCGGACGGCCGGGCCAGGTCGAGCATGGCCGCGGCGGCGTCCATGGCGACCACCGGGCCGGCGCCGGCCAACTCCGGGACGTAGCTGCCGGGGCCGCAGCCGAGGTCGGCCACCGCCAGCCCGGGCAGGCACCGGCCGGCGAGGCGGGCCGCCCGCTCCCGGTGGGGCGAGCTGCGCTTGGAGGCCCACTCCCGGGCCCGCCGCTCGTAGACGTCGACTGTGGTCCGGTCCATGGTGGCGAGGTAGTTCATCGTATCGGCGGGTCGCCGGCACCAGTTCCGGGTACAGACAGGGTGCGCGCGTGCCGACGTTTTGCATGTGTGTCGTCGGATTTGGGACCGTGTTGTCGAGAATGGAGCGTGTGAGTTGACGGTGCGTCGCGCCGGGGCCCTCTTCTTGAAGGGCGCGGCGGGGGTCGTGGCCTTCCTCGTGCTGGGGAACCTGGCCATCCTCGCGGCATCGTTCTGGGCTCGCGGCACGACCGATGCGGTCAAGCCGGCATCCTCGATCGAAGGCATCGACAACCTGCGAGCTGTCGATGACAAGGTGTGGCGGGGCGGGGCGCCCACCATCGAGGGCTACCGGAACCTGGCCCTGTCCGGCGTGACGACGGTTGTCGACCTGCGGGCCGAGGAGGGCATCGAGGGCGACATCAAGACGGTGACCGACTTCGGCATGAAGATGGTCAGGATCCCGATGCGCGACGGCCAGGTGCCGTCGACCGGCGAGGTCGAGGCCTTCCTGGCCGCCACCGGGGAGTCCACGGGCACCGTGTTCGTCCACTGCGGGGCCGGCGTCGGCCGCACCGGGGCCATGGTCGGCGCCTACCTGGTCAACCAGGGCGACCTGTCGAGCAGTGCCGCCCTCCGCCGGAACCTCGCCGTCGGGCCGCCCAGCCTCGAGCAGATCGCCTTCGTGGCCAAGATGGGCCCTGGTGTCCCGGAGAAGCCCGGCGCCATGCTCACCGCAGTCAGCCGGTTCCTCGACGCCCCCCGCCGCATGTGGAGCCGCTACGGGATGTAATCGGGTTCGGAAGCGGAGCTTCCTCCCCGAGTTGATCGTGCTCCGGCGACCCGGCGAAGCCGGGACGCCTCCGCCGTTTCCTTCTGGCCGCCAGCCGACGGGGCCGCCTGCGGCGGCGTCGGGCGGCCGGCGGCGTCAACTGCCAACCGCGGCGCGCTACGGGAGCGTTGCTGGGGGGATGTCGCGCTTGGTGACTACGTGGGCCTTTACCTTGTCGAGGGTCGTGTCCTCGAGGCAGCCCTGGAGCCGGCGCCACGAGTGCTCGCCCAGGGCGGGCTCGGTGACCAGGCGGAAGCGGCCGTCGGCGATCTCGATCACGCCCGGCTCGGCCAGGCGGTGGCGGACCGTTCCCTGGCAGGCGCCCCACAGGCCCTGGGCGGACAGGAGGGCGGACCCGCCCCGGTCGCGCGACTGCAGGTCGAGCACGATCTCGCTGCGGGTACCGGCGAGGATGCGGTCCGGTCGGTCCTGGGTGAGGTCGGCGAGCTTGTCCACGCCCATCGCCAGCGCCAGCGCGGCCACGAGGAGCAGGAGGGCCCGCTTCATTGTCGTGGGCCAGGCCGCTCGAGGATCGTGAGGGGGTCGTCGTCCTTTTCTGGCACGAGCCCGCCGGCGGGCCAGGCCAGCGGGGCCAGGCGGGAGGCCAGCCCCCGCTCGAGGGCGGGGCCGGCGGTGGCCCGGGCCAGCCGCTCGACCAGCCACGCCAGCCCCGAAGCCACCACGCCCATGCCGATCAGCACCGGGACGAACACGCCGAGGCGGCCGGACCTGGGCGAGAGCCACTCGAAGTGGTCGCGGGCCGGCGGGGCCGTCTCCCGGATGCGGGCCAGGACCGCGGGATCGGGCGTCGGCATCCGGTCCTCCACCCGTCGCAGCCGGTTGAGGACCAAGGCGGCGGCCATCGCCACCTCGGTGGCGACGAAGAGCACGCCGGCGATCAGCGCCCGGTTCCACTCCCAGCGCCACAGGTAGACGAAGAAGTAGAGGGCGGTGAAGAACATGACCCCGCCGCCGAGGACGGCGGGGATGCGCCCGGGCCTCATGCCGTCCCCCCTTCCCCCTCGTCGAGAAGGGTGACCTCTCCGGTGGTCCCGTCGACCACCACGGTGGCGCCGGCGGGGAACCGGGCGACCGCGTCCTCAACGCCCACCGCGGTGGGCACCCCGAACTCCCGGGCCAGGATGGCCAAGTGGGAAAGGAAGCTCCCGGTCTCGGCGACCAGGCCGCCGAGCCGTGGCAGGAGCGGCGCCAGGTCGGGGTCGAGTGTCCGCACCACCAGCACGGTGCCCGGCTCCGGAGGGGCGCCGCCGCCGTGGACGCGGCCCGTGCCCCGGCCCCCGCCGGCACCGGTGCCCGAGCGTCCGGGACCGTTGCGCCCGTGCCGGCGGACACGCCCCGAATGAGGCGGTCGGCCGGCCGGGGCGACGGTGCCGTCAGCGGTCAGACGGAAGCGGGCGGGAAGCGGTGCGACGCCCCGGCCGCCGGACCGGGTCGGCGCGTCGGCGGGGACCTCGCCGGTGGCGACTGCCTGGATCAGTTCGGGCTTCCGCAGCCAGCGGACGACGCCGGCGGAGGCGACAGCGCCGCGTGCCGCCAGGCGCTCGCCCAGCTCCCACGCGGCCCGGGCGGTCAGCTCCTGAAGCCAGCGGGCCCGCAGGCGTAGCGCCTCCCGTAGAACGGCGGCCTGGTCGGGCGGCTCGTCGCCGGCGGCCGGCAGCGCGGTGGTGCCCAGAGCCGGCGGGAGGACCACGGTGGCGCCGATCCTCGGCGCCACCAGCGCCAGCACACTGGGGTGGGCGACGACGAGATCCTCGTCGCTCAGGCCTTCGGCCCGGCCCTCGGCCAGCGCCCGCAGCGCCACGGAGGCGGCCGTGCTGGTGGGGGCGGCGTCGGGGGTGACGAGCCAGCCCAGGAGCACCTCGTAGCCGTGGAGGGCGGTCAGACCCTGGCCCGACCGCTCCAGGAGGCCGAGCAGCTCCCGGTCAGAGAGGCTCTCAACCGCGTCAACCGCCAGCAGGTCGGCGTCGACGCGGGAGAGGAGGTCTTTGGCCAGGGCGGGGAGGGCGGCGCGCAGGCGACCCACCCGCCAGGCGGCCACCAGCCGGCGGATCGGGGGGCGGGGATCGAGGTGTTGGGCCAGGGTCTTCGGCCCCTCGGGACCGAGCAGGAGGTCGAGGTCGGCGGCGACCCGGCCGGCGACGGTGGTCACCACGGGGGAGGCAGCGAGACGCCGGCGCTTGGTGGTGCCGGCGAGGGTCAGGGCAGCCCGGAGCCCGTCGCGTAGTGGCTCGACCCAGAGGTCCTCCTCCAGCGGCGAGAGTGGCTCGGGGAAGGTCTCGGCCACGGGGCCGGGGCCGAGTGTCGGGCCGGTTCCTTTCCGGCTGCCGACGGCGGTGACCGGCCGGCTCTGGAGGAGCCACAGGCGCCCGTCGGGCCCGAACGCCCACTCCACGTCCTGCGGCCCGCTGAAGACCCGCTCGGCCCGGTGGGCCAGAGCCCGGAGCTGGCGCAGCTGGTCGGGGGACAGGGGGCCTTGCCGGGGCCCTTCGACCAAGCGCCGGCGGGCGAGCACGTAGCGGCTGCCGTCGACGGTGCCGCCCACCACGGCGGCCGGCCCCGCCTCGCTGGCCGACACGACGACGTGGTCGGTCCGCCCTGTCACCGGATCGACGCCGAACAGCACCCCGCCCACGGTGGGCATCAGCTGGGGCTGGACCAGCACGGCGATCGGCGCCGGGTCGGCGGTCACCACCTTGGCCGAGTGGAGCACCGAATCGACGGCTTGCCGGAACGACGGCCAGCCGACCACGTCGAGGACAGAAGTGAACATGCCGGCCATCGAGCTGGTGTTGCCGTCCTCGATCGTCGACGACGAGCGGACGACCACCGGCCGCCGGCCGTTGTCGGTCGCCGCCGACCAGGCGGCCCGGAGCTCGGCGTCGACGGGCAGCGATGTCCCGAACGCGTTCGTGGTGACCACCCAACCGGGCAGGACCGGGAGACTCAGCCGCCGGGCCCGGGCCAGGGCGGCGGCCTTGGCGCCGGCCACCGCGGGGTCGAGCGCCGCAGCGGAGTCCAGAGTCACGACGGGCCCGGCCGCCTTCACGTTCGGGCCGGGCTCGAAAACTGCCGTGCTCACCAGTCACCCCCGATGCCGGGTACTGAGACCTGCAACTCCCGGGGATCGCTCCCCTATTCCCTCATTGAGACACGCTCGGGCCGGAAATGGAAGGGCCGAGGGTCGGCGCGGGTCGGAAAAGTGCTGGTGAGAGGGCTCAGGCGGTGAGCGCGTCAGGCTCCAGTTCGCGGCCGAGACGGCGCAACGCCCGGTGCTGGAGTGACCGCACGGACGCCGGCGAGCGTCCGAGAGCCTTGGCGATCTCCTCCACGTCGAGACCCTCGACCACCCGCAGGAGGACGACGTCGGCCTGGTCGGGAGGGAGCACGGCCACCACCCGGGCGGCGAAAGCGGTCGAGGCCAGATGTTCGGTGGCTTCGTCGTCGAGGACCCGTCCGATGCGCCGTCCGTTGCGTCGCGTGGCTTCGATCACCTGGTACCTGGCGGTGCTGGCCAGCCAGGCCCGGAACGCCCGTTCGTCGCCCGAGAAGCACCTCAGGTCGCCGGCCAGCTCCAGCCACACGTCGGCAGCGATGTCCTCGGCGTGGTGAGGCGCGATGACCGCCAACATTCGCAGCAACCGGGGCTGGAATCGCCGGTAGAGCCAGCCGACGGCCCACGGCGCGCCCTGGCGCGCCGCCACTAACACCTCCTCGAAAGCCGGCCGCCGGCGCTCACTCATAGAGAGCCTGTCGACAGGCAGCCACGCCTTCTGAAGCACAAAAAAAGGGGGTGGCCGGCGCGGCCACCCCCCTCTCGATTCGCGAACCGCTACTTGGTGGCCACGCACTCCTTGACCAGGCCACGGAGCTCTGACCGGCTGGCGTCGGGGTTGGCGGCGCGCATCTCGGCCAGGCATTCCCGGGCGCCGGCGAGCTTGGCCCGGATGCGTCCCGGTGTGACGCCGGCGTCGGTGAGGCACGTCCTGGCCGCGGCGCGGGCGGCGGTCTTGTCGTCGGCGTGCTCGGCCCGGGCGGCGTCGACGCACGCCCTCACCGCGTCGCGCTTGGCCTGCTGCTCCGGGGTCCGGGTGCGGCCCTCGACGCCGGCGTCGGCCATGCACGCCTTGACCGCCTCCCGCAGCGCCGGCTTGCCGGCGGCGGGCGTGGCCTCCCGGGCCTGGGCCAGGCATGCCCGCGCCACTTCCCGCTTGGTCCCGTCCGGGCCGGTGGTCTGGGCCCACGCCGCGGCGCCGCCGCCCACGGCAATGCCCGCACCCACCAGCACTGCAAGAAAACGTCTCATCTAGCTCCTTGTCTCGGTTGTCGACTTCATCATCGCCAACCGATGTGAGGCAGTCCCGACGGGAATGTGAGGAAAACGTAAGGGCCCAGCCTCGTCACGACAGTGCCGAGACCACGTAGTCGATCGCGCCGGTGAGGATGGTGACGTCGTCGGGCTCCACGTTCGGGTAGACGGCCACCCGCAGCTGGTTGCGGCCCAGCTTGCGGTAGGGCTCGGTGTCGACGACGCCGTTGGCCCGCAGCACCTTGCCGACCGCTTTGGCGTCGATGGTCTCGTCGAGGTCGATGGTGGCGACGACCGGGCTGCGGTCGGCGTGGTCGGCGACGAACGGTGTGGCGTAGTCAGTCTTTTCGGCCCAGCCGTAGAGGATGTTGGTCGACGTCTCGCAGCGCGACGCGGCCCACTCGAGCCCGCCGTTGCCGAGGATCCAGTCGGTCTGGTCGAGCATCAGGAACAGCGTGGCCAGGCCGGGGGTGTTGAAGGTCTGGTTGAGCTTGGCGTTCTCGACCGCAGTGGCCAGGCTGAGCGACTCGGGAATCCAGCGGCCGGTGGCCTTGATCCGGTCGACCCGCTCCAGGGCCGCCGGCGAGCAGATGGCGATCCAGAGGCCGCCGTCGGCGCCGAAGCACTTCTGGGGGGAGAAGTAGTAGACGTCGTACTGGCCGGCGTCGACCCGCATGCCGCCGGCGGCGGAGGTGGCGTCGACCAGGACCAGGCCCTCCTCCGCCGGCGCCGGCCGGGTGATCTCCATGGCCACGCCGGTGGACGTCTCGTTGTGGGTCAGGGCGTATACATCGACATCGGGGTTCGGGTTGGCCTCCGGGTGGGTGCCGGCGGGAGACTCGATGACGTCGGGGGCGTCGAGGTGGGGTGCGGCCGCCGCGGTGAGGGAGAACGACTCGGAGAAGTTGCCGAAGGTCAGGTGCTGGCTGCGGCGCTCGATGAGCGAGAGCACGGCGACGTCCCAGAAATAGGCCGCGCCACCGTTGCCGAAGACGACCTCGTAGCCCTCGGGCAAGGCGAACAGGTCGGCCATGCCGGCTCGGAGCCGGCCGACCACCGAGCGGACGGGCGACTGGCGGTGGCTGGTGCCAAGGTAGGTCTCGCCGGTGGCCATGAGGGCGGCGAGCGACTCGGCCCGCACCTTCGACGGACCGCTGCCGAATCGCCCGTCGGCGGGGCGCAGGTCCGGAGGGAGGGTGATGTCGGGAGAGGTGGAAGTCATCGTGCAGCCACTATCCCTCAGCGCTGCCAGGCGGGGCGACCTCGGAACCTTTTCGGGTGTCGGCCGGCAATGTGGATGGCGGTCCCGGCCGGGCCCGGCCGTGTGACACGATCGAACCCGTGCCTGAGACCTCCGACCGTCCCCGCCTGTCCCGCCGCATCGCCGCCATCGAGGAGTCGGCCACGCTGGCCGTCGATGCCAAGGCCAAGTCGCTCGTCGCCGCCGGCCACGACGTCATCGGCTTCGGCGCCGGCGAGCCCGACTTCCCGACGCCGGCCCACATCGTGGCCGCCGCCATCGAGGCCGCGCCCCACCCCAAGAACCATCGCTACACGCCGGCGGGAGGCCTCCCCGAGCTGAAGGAGGCGGTGGCCGTCAAGACGGCCAAGGACTCCGGCTATGAGGTGGCGGCGTCGCAGGTCGTCATCACCAACGGGGCCAAGCAGGCGGTCTACAACTCCTTCGCCGCCCTGCTGGACCCGGGCGACGAGGTCCTCATGCCGGCGCCGTACTGGGTGACCTATCCGGAGAGCATCCGGCTGGCCGGCGGGGTCGACGTGGCCGTGCCCACCGACGAATCGACCGGGTTCCGGGCCACCGTGGACGCCCTCGAGGCCGCCTGCACCGCCCGGACCAAGGTGTTGCTGTTCGTGTCGCCGTCGAACCCCACCGGCGCGGTGTACACGGCCGAGCAGACCGCCGAGGTGGGACGCTGGGCCGCCGAGCGGGGGCTGTGGGTCGTCACCGACGAGATCTACGAGCACCTGGTCTACGGCGAGCACGCCTTCTCCTCGATGCCGGCGCTCGTCCCCGAGCTGGCCGACCGGACCATCGTCATCAACGGGGTGGCCAAGAGCTACGCCATGACCGGGTGGCGGGTGGGGTGGATGATCGGCCCGGCCGACGTGGTCAAGGGCGCCACCAACCTCCAGTCCCACGCCACCTCCAACGTGGCCAACGTCTCCCAGCGGGCGGCGATCGCCGCTCTCACGGGTGACCAGGCCTGCGTGGGGGAGATGCGGGCCGCGTTCGACCGCCGGCGCCGGCGGATGTTCGAGCTCCTTTCGGCCATGCCCGGCGTCGAGTGCCTGGAGCCGGAGGGGGCGTTCTACGCCTTCCCGAACTTCGCCGGCGTGCTGGGCCGGCCGCTGGCCGGCGGCCGGACGGCGAACACCACGCTGGAGCTGGCCGAGATCGCCCTCGAGGAGGCCAAGGTGGCCATCGTGCCCGGGGAGGCGTTCGGCGCCCCCGGCTACGCCCGCCTGTCCTACGCCCTGGCCGACCAGGCGCTGGAGGAGGGGCTCGGCCGCTTGCGCGCGCTCCTCGCCTAACCTAGAGGGATGGAGGAGCGGCCCGAGGGGCCCGAGCGGCCCCCTGAGCGGGATGGCGAGGCACCGGAACCGGCCCCCGACGGGCAGCCGCTCGAGGAGTTCTACGGGCGCGACGAGATCTTCGGGTTCAAACCTGCCACCGCGCCCCTTCCTCGCCCGCCGGCCAAGAAGGCCCGCACGGCCACCGGGGCGCTGCTCACCGGCATCGCCCTGGGCCTGCGCGACATTTTCGACCCCGAGAAGAAGCGCGACACGATCGCCATCGAGCAGGAGGCCCCGGGCGAGCCCGTGGGTCCCCAGCGCTACGAGATCCACCTCAACAGCAGCCCCCGCGACGGGCAGGCCATCTACCGGCCGTGGGTCGACGGGGACAGCGACCCGGAGTAGGTGCGGGTCGCGGAGACCTGCGAGCATGGGCCGCTATGGCCCGCGTACTGATCACCGAAGAACTTGCCGAGAGGGGCCTGACGCGCCTGCGTGACGAAGGCCACGAGGTCGACGTGCGCCTGGGGCTCAGCCACGAGCAGCTCCTCGAGGTCGTACCCGGCGCTGCCGCCCTGGTCATCCGCTCCGAGACCCAGGTCACCGCCGCGGTCCTCGCCGCCGGCACCGACCTGGTCGTCGTCGGCCGGGCCGGCATCGGCCTCGACAACGTCGACGTGGCCGAGGCCACCCGCCGGGGCGTGATGGTCTGCAACGCCCCGCTGTCGAACATCGTCACCGCCGCCGAGCACACCATGGCGCTGCTGCTGTCGGCGGCTCGCAACGTGCCCCAGGCCGACGCTGCCCTCAAGCAGGGGAAGTGGCAGCGCTCGAAGTGGACCGGCGTCGAGATGCACGGCAAGACCCTTGGCCTCCTGGGCCTGGGCCGGATCGGCACGCTCGTGGCCCAGCGGGCCTACGCGTTCGGCATGCGGCTGGTGGCGTGGGACCCGTGGATGTCGCCGGACCGGGCCCGCAAGCTGGGGGTCGAGTTGCTCGATCTCGAGGAGGTCGTCCGACAGGCGGACTTCATCAGCATCCACCTGCTCAAGTCGCCGGAGAGCGTCGGCCTGGTGGGCGAGAAGCTGCTGTCCCACGCCAAGCCGAGCCTTCGAATCGTCAACGTGGCACGCGGCGGCATCATCGACGAAGCCGCGCTGGCCGCGGCCATCGCCGGCGGCCGCATCGCCGGCGCCGCCATCGACGTCTTCGCCAAGGAGCCGACCACCGAGTCGCCCCTGTTCGGGCTGCCGTCCGTGGTGGTCACCCCGCACCTGGGTGCCAGCACCGTCGAGGCCCAGGACAAGGCGGGCGAGACCATCGGCGAGCAGGTCTCTCTGGCCCTGGCCGGCGATTTCGTACCGTACGCGGTCAACATCGACGCCAGCGAGGCCGCCGAAGCCGTGCGGCCGTTCCTGCCCCTGGCCGAGCGCCTCGGGCGTATCTGGGCGTCGCTGGGTGAGGGCGCGCCCAAGTCCCTGGCCGTCGACTACCAGGGCCAGCTCGCCGACTACGACACCCGCATTCTCACCCTGGCCGTCCTCAAGGGCGTGTTGGGAGCCGGCGGAACCGACCCGGTGTCCTATGTGAACGCACCCCAGCTGGCCGACGCCCGGGGCCTCGACGTGCAGGAGACGCGCACCGCAGCGGCGCACGACTACGCCAACCTCATCACCCTCTCCGGCGACGGGCACTCGCTGGCCGGAAGCCTGTTCGGGCTGCGCGACGAGGCCCGCCTCGTCATGGTCGACGACCACACCGTCGACATCCCGCCGGCCCGCCACATGGTGGTGGTCCGCAACGACGATCGCCCCGGCATGATCGGCCTCGTCGGCGTCACCCTCGGCCGGGCGGGGATCAACATCTCCGACATGGACGTCGGCCGCTCGCCGTCGGGAGTCGCCGCCCTCATGGTGCTGTCGACCGACCAGGCTCTGCCGGCCGAGGTTCACGCCGAGCTCAGCGCGGCGGAAGGCATCCTCCACGTGGCGACGGTGGACCAGGAGTAAAGCCGCCGGCTGCTCCGGTTACGGCTGCTGCTTCTTGGCCGCCTTCTTGGCCGGGGCGGCCTTCTTCACCGCTGGCGCCGTCTTGGCCGCCGGCGCCTTCTTGGGGGCCGCCTTCTTCACCGGGACCGCGGGCGCGGCCGTCTTGGCCGCCGGCGCCTTCTTGGCCGCGGCCTTCTTCACCGGCGCCTTCTTCGCGACCGGGGCGGGCTCGACGGGCGCCGGCGCCGGCGCCGGCGCCTCTACCACCGTTTTCTTCTTCTCGATGATCTCCTCCAGCATCGCCGGCTGGATCAGCGGAGGGTCAGGGGGCGACTTGGGGAGGTTGGGGTTGGCGGCCGGCGCGGGCGCCGGCGCCCAATCGGTGGAGGGGCGGCCGTCGTCGGCCGACCTCCGGCCCTGGACGAACTTGAACAGCGCCACGCCGAGGCCGGCGAGCAGGCCGAGCCGGATCATGAGGCGCATCGTCTTCCGAATCATGTGCATTCGACCCTACTTGACGGTCTGTGGCGTAACTGTCATTCTC
This sequence comes from uncultured Acidimicrobiales bacterium, assembly GCA_964479465.1. Classification (GTDB taxonomy): domain Bacteria; phylum Actinomycetota; class Acidimicrobiia; order Acidimicrobiales; family AC-14; genus CADCTB01. The sequence goes on along the minus strand of CAYZMG010000008.1, from coordinate 39,162 downwards.
GACGGAGATGTACCCCGCCTCCGATACTTCGCGCACTTTTTCCACCCTCCTCCTTACGTAGCGGCGGGCGCCTTCCGGTGCTCGCCTACGCCTCTCGACCTTCGGGCCGGGAGGTTTTTTTCTTTCCCAGAGAGACTCTGCTCCCTGAAAGGCAGCTATGAACCCGGATCCCAACAGGCTGGTCATCTTCGACACCACGCTGCGCGACGGCGAGCAGTCGCCCGGCATCTCGCTCGACGCGGCCGAGAAGCTGGAGATCGCCGAGCAGCTGGCCCGGCTGGGGGTCGACTACATCGAGGCCGGGTTCCCCGTCGCCAGCGAGGGCGACTTCGAGGCCGTCCGCACCATCGCCCGCACCGTGCGGGGCCCGGTCATCGCCGGCCTGTCCCGCACGCAGGTGACCGACGTCGACCGGTGCTGGGACGCCCTCCGTGACGCCGACCGGGGCCGGATCCACGTCTTCATCTCCACCAGCCCCCAGCACATGGAGCACATGCTGAGGATGGACGCGACCCAGGTGCTGGCCGCCACCCGCAGCGGCGTGGCCCGGGCCCGGGAGCACACCGCCGACGTTGAGTTCAGCCCTCAGGACGCCACCCGCACCCCGCTGGACTTCATGCTGGAGGTCCTGCAGGCCGCGGTCGACTCCGGGGCCACCACGCTGAACATCCCCGACACCGTCGGTTACGGGATCCCCTGGGACTTCGGCGCCCTGATCCAGTACATCCGCCGCGAGGTGAAGGGCGACTACGTCACCTCCACCCACTGCCACAACGACCTGGGCCTGGCCACCGCCAACTCCCTCGCCGGCGTGCAGGCCGGCGCCCGGCAGGTCGAGGTGTGCGTGAACGGGCTCGGGGAGCGGGCCGGCAACGCCGCCCTGGAAGAGGTGGTCATGGCCATCAAGATCCGGCCCGACCAGTTCCCCGGCATCGAGGTGGGCGTGCGCACCGAGGAGCTGGCCCGAACCAGCCGCCTGGTCAGCCGTCTAACCGGCTATCCCATCCAGTACAACAAGGCCGTCGTGGGCCGCAACGCCTTTGCGCATGAGTCGGGCATCCACCAGCACGGCGTCCTGGCCGACCGCAGCACCTACGAGATCATCGACGCCAGCAGCGTCGGCCAGGTCGGCAGTCAGATCGTGCTCGGCAAGCACTCCGGCCGCCACGCCTTCTCCGACACCCTGGCCAAGATGGGTATCCACATCTCCGGCGACATGCTGAACGCCGCCTTCGCCCGGTTCAAGGAGCTGGCCGATCGCAAGGTCGAGCTGACCGACGCCGACCTGGAAGCGATCGTCGCCGAGGAGATGGGCGAGCGGGTCGAGAACCTGTACTCCCTGGAGTCGCTGGAGGTCAGCGGGGGCACGGTCGGTGTGCCCCGGGCCACCGTGGTCGTGCTGCGCGCCGGCGAGAAGATCGAGGCCGCCGGCGAGGGCGACGGCATGATCGACGCCGCATGCAAGGCCATCAAGGCCGCCACCGGCGTCGACGGGACCCTGACCGGGTTCAACGTCTCGGCAGTGACCGGCGGCGTCGATGCCCTCGGCGACGTCATCGTCCAGTTCGAGGCCGGCGACATCCGGGTCTCGGGGCGAGGCGTGTCGACGGACGTGGTCGAGGCCTCGGCCCGGGCGTTCCTGAGCGCGGTCAACAAGGTGCTGCGGGTGCGGGCGCGCGCCGAGCCCCGCCACACCGAGGTCGGGCCGTGACCCCCTCCCGTTCTGGCTGCAGTGACGGTCGTATGCGCACGTCAGTGCAGCCAGATCGGCGGGGCGGGGAGGGGCCACTCCGGTGGCCGGGCTGCCGTATGACCCCGCAGAAGTAGAGACGCGCTGGCAGGCGCGCTGGGACGCCGAGCCGGCGCCGCCGGCGGCGGGGGGCGAGCCGTTCTACAATTTGGTCGAGTTCCCGTACCCTTCGGCGGAGGGGCTGCACGTCGGCCACGCCATGACCTACTGCGGCGCCGACGTGGTCGGCCGCTACCGGCGCATGCAGGGTTGCGCCGTGTTCCAGCCCATGGGGTTCGACTCCTTCGGCATCCACACCGAGAACTACTCGCTCACGCGCGGTGTGCATCCCAAGGCCCTCACGGGGCGGACCATCGCCAACTACCGCCGGCAGCTGAGCCGGGTGGGCTGCGCCTGGGACTGGACCGGCGTGGTCACCAGCGACCCGTCGTACTACCGCTGGACCCAGTGGCTGTTCGTGCAGCTGTTCCGGGCCGGGCTGGCCTACCAGGCCGAGGCGCCGGTCGTGTGGTGCCCCTCGTGCGCCACCGTGCTGGCTCACGAGCAGGTGGAGGACACTCTCTGCGAGCGGTGTGCCACGCCGGTGACCGAGCGGGTCATGCGCCAGTGGTTCCTGCGCATCACCGCCTACCGCGCCCGCCTGGCCGCCGGCCTCGACGCCCTGGACTGGCCGGAACGGGCCAAGAACACCCAGCGCCGGTGGCTGGCCGGGCTGCACGACTGGCTGATCTCTCGTCAGCGCTACTGGGGCCCGCCGATCCCCGTCGTCCACTGCGACACCTGCGGGCCGGTGGCGGTGCCCGAGGACCAGCTGCCCGTGCTGCTGCCCGATGTGGCCGACATCCGCCCGCCGGGAGACGGCCGGTCGCCGTTGGCCGCCGTGGCCTCGTTCGTCGAGACCACCTGTCCGTCGTGCGCCGGCCCCGGCCGGCGGGAGACCGACGTCTCCGACACCTTTTTCGACTCGTCGTGGTACTTCCTGCGCCACCCGTCGGCCGACCGCGACGACGTCGCCTGGGATCCGGTGCGGGCGGTGCCCGTCGACCTGTACGCCGGCGGCCCGGAGCACGTCGCCCGCCACCACCTGTACTCCCGCTTCGTGACCATGGCCTTGTATGACCTGGGGCTGGTCGGCTTCGAGGAGCCCTTCCCTCGACTGCGCCTGCACGGCACCATCACCAAGGACGGGGCCAAGATGAGCAAGAGCCGGGGCAACGTCGTCAACCCCGACGAGTACGTCGACCGCCACGGGGGCGACGTCCTACGCGTCCACCTGCTGTCCAGCGGTCGCTGGTCGGGGACTGCGGATTTCGGCGAGGGCGGAATCGCCGGCGTCGAGCGGCTGTTCACCCGTCTGTGGCGGCTGGCCCACGGTGAGGCCGGCGGTGTTGGGGCCGGCGGGCCGGCGCTTGCCCGGGCCGCGAACCGGGTGGCCGTGGGCATCGAGGCCATGCGCTTCAACAACGCCATGTCCGCCCTTCGGGAGGTGGCGAACCGGGCGTCGCCCGCCGAAGCCCCGACCGTGATCCTGCTGCTGGCGCCACTGGCCCCCTACCTGGCCGAGGAGCTGTGGGCCGCTACCGGCGGCGAGTACTCAGTTCACACCCAGCGGTGGCCGGCGCCGGCTGCCGCCAAGCCGGCGCCGGCGGGCACCGTCACGCTTGTCGTCCAGGTCGACGGTCGGGTGCGGTCCCGGCTGCCGGTACCCGACGGGCTGACTCCCGCCGAGGCCCGCCGGTGGGCGGAGGAGTTGCCCGAGGTTGCTGGCCAGCTCAGCGGACGGGAGGTCCACAGAGTCGTCCACGTCCCCGACCGGCTGCTGAATTTCGTGACATTCCGACGTTAGAACGTCGTATACTGCGGGGAAGGTTGAGACTCCAAGCCCCATCGCATTTCCCCGCACCACATTCCAGGAGTGACTCGCTTGACCGGCACTGACGGCGCTATCAGGTTCCGACCGCGACCCGCGGAGGGTCCGCTTCCCGAGATGCTGGCCTCCCTCGAGGCGGAGTTCGTCGTCGAGTGGCAGGTGGCCGATCTGGACTCTGTGACCTCAGCGCCCGAGACGTCTAGCCCAGCCTGAGGGCGTCGACCATCCGGTCGACATGGTCGCTGAAGACCCCGTCGATCCCCATCCGCAGCAGGTTCGTGAGCATGCGCTCGTGCTGGGCGTCCCAACCGAATGCCAGCACGCCGAAGCGGTGGAACAGCGTCGTCAAACCCCCCGTCCACTCGTCGTAGTGCAGGTTGACGGTGTCGATCCCGGCGGCTGACAGCTGGGCCGCCCGCCGCTCCGGGCCCTTGCGCATCTCGCGCATCTTGGTGCTGTTGACGAGCCGGACGTCATCGAGGTCCTTGCGCCATTCGGCCAGCAGCTCCCAGTCGGGATGGCACAGCCACAGGCGCTCCGGCGCGCCGGCGGCTCGGGCAACGGCCGCGACCGCGGACGCCGCCGCCCGGTCCTTGATGTCCAGGGACAGCTCGAAGTCGGTGCCGCACTCGGCGTAGAGGTCCTCCAGGGTCGGCACGTGCGCCGGCAGCGAGCTCCGGTCCAGGCCGGCGATGGGCCGGCTGCGCAGGCCGGACCTCACCTTGCCGTCATGGTCGAGGACGGCGACCCCGTCGGCGGTCAGCCAAACGTCGCTCTCCAACCCGGTGGCGCCCAGCCTCAGCGCCAGCTGGAAGGCCTCGATGGTGTTGTCGTTGGCATGCGCCCGCCCGCCCCGGTGAGCGAAGGCGATCGGCGGGGTTCGGAGGGGCTCGACGATCGACCGACTCTAGAGGGGACCAGCTCTACGTACCGGGCGGCGGTAGGATTGAACCCATGGAGGCCCTCTGGCTCTTGCTCATCCCCGTCCTGCTGATCGGCGGGTACTTCATGATCCGCTCGTTCATGCGGCTGTCGAAGTCCATCGGCGAGTTGCGCACGGCGATGAACGACCTGGCTGAGGCCGGGGCGGCGCTGAACGACGTCCAGGCCGAGGTGGCCAAACTCGGCGCGACCGTGGACGAGCACCGCCGCCAGTAGGCTTTCCGCACAGCGCCGGGTGGGGCAGGGGCCCCACCTTCGGCGAGGAGGCGGGTTAGGGTCCCGCCGGGAAGGAAGACATTGCCCACCTCGTTGGGACCGGCGGAGATCCTGGTCATCCTCGTCGTCGCCCTGATCGTGCTGGGCCCCAAGAAGCTGCCGGAGGCCGGCCGGCAGGTCGGCAAGGCCATCGCCGAGGTGCGGAAGTGGTCGCAGGGCTTCCAGGACGAGATCAAGGCCACCATGGATCCTGAGCCCACTCGCCCGTCCTACACCCAACCCCAGCCCGGCTATGACCCGCCGCCTATCCCCATGATCCCGACCGAGACCGCTCCGCCGGCGGAGCATGGGAACGGGACCGTCACGACGGGCAGCCACGGCCTGGTCAGCGGTCCGCCGCCGGCCGACACCACTCCCACCGACGGGCCCCCCGCTGGGGACGCACCGCAGTCCTAGGGCCGGATCATCGCCATCACCGACAAGAGCCCGGGGCCCGAGCGGCCCTCTGAGTGGGATGGAGGGCCCGAGCGGCCCTCTGAGTGGGATGACGGAGAGGATCTCGGCGAGCGGATGCCGCTGGTCGAGCACCTGTCGGAGCTCCGCCGGCGCCTCATCATCTCCGTCGTGGCCCTAGTCGTCGGCGCAATCGTCGGCTTCATCGTCTTCGACCGGATCCTGAGCCTTCTGATCCAGCCCTACACCGAGGCCACGAACAACACCGAGTTCGTCTTCTTCGACCCCCTCGAGGCGTTTGCCACCCGGATCAAGGTGGCGGCGTGGACCGGCGCCTTCCTCGCCTCACCGGTCGTGCTCTGGCAGCTGTGGCGGTTCATCACGCCCGGCCTCCACAAGAAGGAGAAGCGCTACGCCATCCCCTTCATCGTGGTGTCGATCCTGCTGTTCATGCTCGGTGCGCTGGTGGCGATCTACACATTCGAGACGGCCCTGCGCTTCCTGGTCGGAGTCGGCGGCGACCAGCTCACGCCGCTGTTCAGCGCGTCGAAGTTCCTGAGCTTCATGATCCTGATGATCATCGCCTTCGGGATCGCCTTCGAGTTCCCCGTCCTCCTTGTCTTCCTCCAGCTGGCCGGGGTCATCACCAGCCGCAGGCTGCGCAGCTGGCGCCGGCCGGCGATCGTCGTCATCGTGGCCGTGGCCGCGGTGATCACCCCCAGCCAGGACCCGTACTCGCTGTTCATGATGGTCGTGCCGATGTACCTCTTCTACGAGGGCGCCATCCTCGTTGGCCGGCTGCTCAAGAAGTGACCCGCGACGAGTTCGCGGCCACCTACGCCTTCGGCCTCGACAACTTCCAGCTCCAGGCCCTCGACGCCATCGACGCCGGCCGCTCGGTGCTCGTGGCCGCCCCCACCGGCTCGGGTAAGACGGTGGTGGCCGAGTACGCGGTGGCCAAGGCCCTCGCTGAAGGGGGCAAGACCTTCTACACCACGCCCCTCAAGGCCCTCTCGAACCAGAAGTTCGGGGACCTCTCCCGCCGGCACGGACCGGAGAAGGTCGGCCTCCTCACCGGGGACAACTCGATCAACGGCGACGCCCCCGTGGTGGTCATGACCACCGAGGTGCTCCGCAACATGATCTACGCGGCGTCGTCCTCCCTCGACGGCCTGCGCTACGTCGTCCTCGACGAGGTCCACTACCTCCAGGACCGCTACCGCGGCCCGGTGTGGGAGGAGGTGATCATCCACACCCCGCCCGAGGTCGACCTCATCTGCCTGTCGGCCACCGTCTCCAACGCCGAGGAGTTCGCCGACTGGATCCAGACGGTCCGGGGGGCGACGACGGCCATTATCGAGGAGAAGCGGCCGGTCACCCTCAACCACCTGTATCTGGTCGGCGATCGGGAAGCCGACCACCTGCGCCTCATGCCCACCTTCGTCGATGGCAAGCCCAATCCGGAGGCCCTGCGCCTGGAGTCGCGGCCCGCCCACCCCGGGGACCGCTGGCGCACCAGCCCCCGCGCCCGCCTGCACACGCCGCGCCGGGCCGAGGTCGTCGACCGCCTCTGGGACGAGGGCATGCTGCCGGCGATCTACTTCATCTTCAGCCGGGCCGCCTGCGACGACGCCGTGAAGCAGTGCCTCGACGCCGGCCTGCGCCTGACCACGCCCGAGGAGGCGGCCCAGATCAGGGCCATCGCCGAGGCCCGCACCGAGGTTCTCTCCGAGGCCGACCTGGCCGTCCTGGGCTATGGCCGGTGGCTCGCCGCCCTGGAGTCCGGCCTCGCCGCCCACCACGCCGGCATGGTCCCGCCTTTCAAGGAGACTGTGGAGGCGTGTTTTTCCGCCGGCCTGGTCAAAGCCGTCTTCGCCACCGAGACCCTGGCCCTCGGCATCAACATGCCGGCCCGCACAGTGGTCATCGAGAAGCTTTCCAAATTCACCGGTGAGCGGCATGAGTTCCTCACCCCGGGGGAGTACACCCAGCTCACCGGGCGCGCCGGCCGCCGGGGGATCGACGAGGTCGGCTACGCGGTCGTGCTCTGGTCGCCCTACGTGCCGTTCGACCAGGTCGCGGGCCTGGCTTCGACCCGCACGTACGCTCTGCGCTCGTCGTTCCGGCCGACGTACAACATGGCCGCCAACCTGGTGCGCCGCTACCCGCCCGAGGCCGCCCGCCACCTGCTCAACCTCTCCTTCGCCCAGTTCACCTCTGACCGCGACGTCGTCCGCCTCGAAGCTCAGGTGGAGCGCACCGACCAGTTGCTGGCCATGGCCCGCAAGGACGCCGCCTGTGAGCTGGGCGACGTCGAGGAGTATCGCCGGCTCCTGCGCGATGACGACGACGGCCGCCCCCGCCGCCACACGGCCCGCAGCGGGGTGGTCGCCGCCTTGGAGCGGATCAAGCCCGGCGACGTGATCATGATCTCCGGCGGCAAGTCCGGGGGCCGGGTGGCGGTCATCTCCACCGCCAACCGCCGGGGCGACGACGTGCGCGTCGGCGCCATCACCCCGGAGCGGCGCTACCTCACCCTGTCGGCGCGTGACTTCCGTTTCCCGCCCCGCACTGTCGGGCGCGTCGAGCTCCCCGTGCCCTTCGCTCCCCGCAGTCCCACCTTTCGGCGGGAGGTGGCCCTCGCTCTGGCTCGCCTCCGCCCGACCCAGCCGGTGACCGAGAAGCACGGCCGCCACGTCGCCGGCTCGGCCGAAGGCCTTGTCGCTGACAATCTGCCGGTGACCGACTGCCCGGACCTGCGCCGGCACCTCCGCGCCGCCGAGCGGGCCGAGCGGCTGGAGAAGGACCGGCGCCGGCTGGACCGGCGGATCCAGGGCCGCACCGAGTCGTTGGGCCACCAGTTCGACCGGGTGCTGCGGGTGCTCGAGACGTGGGGCTACACCGACGGTTGGTCCCTCACCGAGGCCGGCGACACGCTGGCCCGCATCTACCACGAGTGCGATCTGCTGGTGGCCGAGGCGCTCCGGGGCGGCCTGTTCGACGATCTCGACGCCACCGGGGTGGCGGCGCTGGCCTCCACTTTCACCTACGAAGCCCGCCGGCCCGAGGGACGCATCGAGGAGCCGTGGTTCCCGTCGTCGCGACTGAAGCGGCGCTGGGCCCAGGTGGCGGCCATGGCCACCGAGCTGAACCATGCCGAGGAGGAGGCCGGGCTGCCCCTGACCCGCCGGCCCGACCCGGGCTTCGTCGCTCACGCCCACGGCTGGGCCGCCGGCGAGGAGCTGTCGGAGGTGATCGTCGACGAGGGGGTGTCGGGCGGCGACTTCGTCCGCAACATCAAGCAGCTCATCGACCTGGTGCGCCAGCTGGGCCAGATGGCGCCCGAGCCGGCGACGGCCAAAGCGGCCGGCGATGCCAGCGACCGGCTGTTCCGCGGGGTGGTGGCGGCCTCGTCCGTCCTGGGCGGCTGAGGCGAGTGAGCGAAGCGATCGAGCCGTGGCCCGAGCGGCCCTCTGAGCGGGACGGCTAGCCGCCTTGCCTATCGGCAAAGGTGACCCCTACGGCGAGCCTGGGGAGCTGCCGGAAGGAGGCGTCATCGTCCGCTCCGACGCCGAGGCCGGTGCCGCCCTCAACGCCGCCCGCCGGGACCGGCGGCCCCTTCCCGCACTCGGCCTGCTCGGCGGCGACCTGTGCCGCACCCTCGGCGGCGGCGCCGGCGGCACGGAGCTCCAGGGCGTGCGGTTCACCGTCGACCTGGGCGAGGCGCTCCTCGACGGCCGCCTGCATCTCTTCGTCTCCCATCTGGTCGCCCGCACCCGCCTGTGGACCCGGGCCTTCGTCGCCATGAACGCCCAGTACCTCGGCGACTGGAACCTCGGGCCCCGGGCCCATCCCAACGACGGCCTGCTCGACACCTACGACGTCCACCTGCCCCGCAACCAGCTGCTCCCGGTCCGGGCCCGCCTGCGCCACGGCACCCACCTGCCTCATCCCGGCATCAAGGAGCGCCGGACCGCAGCCCTCCAGGTCGAGCTGGAGCGGCCGCTGAAGGTTCGCCTGGACGGGGCCGGCGTGGGCCTGGCCCGGGTGATCTCCGTGCGCGCCCAGCCTGACGCGCTCACCGTGGTGGTGTGAACGGACCAATTCGTTCAAGCCGGCCGGGCGATGCGCCGACGACGGCCCAATGCGACACCGCCCGCGCAAGCGCTCGTTCTGGAAGGCCATCGCCGCGGCCGTCCTCTCCGCCGCCGCCCTCGCCGGCACCAGCCCCGGCGCCGGCGCCCAGGCCACGCCGCCCACCGACCGGGCGCGGGGCATGGTGTGGGACGGCCTGGCCCCGGGCCGGGCCGAGAACCGGTGTCAGGGAGGCTTCGAGATCCGCGGCCGGGCCAACGACGTCCTGGGCTGCACCCACGGGCCTGACCCGGCGCCGGCGAACGTCGACGTCCGGGTCCCCGTGGGGTCCGAGACCCTGGCCGGGACGGCGGCGGCCCTGCCGGCGCCGGCGCCCGGGCCGGGCACCAACGGCAACGGCATCGCCTGCACCGGCGACGGCACCTCTGGCTTCCGGGTGGAGGCCATCTACGCCACCGCCGGCACCGACCGCTACGCCACCGTCGCCCCGCTCATCCAGAGCAGCTTCGCGCCCTACGTGGAGTGGCAGTACCGGATGTCGGCGGCGGAAACCGGCGGTGAGGTCCACGTGCCGTTCGTGACCGTGTCCGACGGCGCCGGCTCGTGCACGCTCGTCGTGCGCAAGGAGGTGCTGCCCTCCACTGCCGACGACAACTTCTCCAACACCATCACCGAGCTCAAGGCCCGGGGCTACAACCGCGCCGACCGCCGCTACCTGGTGTGGATGGACGCCAACGTCCTCTGCGGCATCGGCCAGGTCTACCGCGACAGCCAGCCCGGCCAGACCAACGCCAACAACGGCTACTACACCGCCTTCGGCCGGGTCGACGCCGGCTGCTGGGGTTACGCCGAGGCCCACGAGCTGATGCACAACCTCGGCGGTGTCCAGCCCGACGCCCCGAACGCCACGCCGAACTTCCACTGCCGGGACGAGAACGACGAGATGTGTTACGACGACGACGGGTCCGGACCTGTCGTGATGCAGTCGGTGTGCCCGGGCCGGGACGGTCGACTCTTCGACTGCAACCACGACGACTACTTCCTCGCCGGCGTGCCGGCGGCCGGCTCCTACCTCGCCACCCACTGGAACACCTACAACAGCCGCTTCCTGGTGCGGGGCCCGCTGGGTGCGCCGGTCAACGTGGCGCCAACTGTCGACGCCGGCCCCAACCGCTCGATCCAGCTCGGCCAGCAGGCGACCCTCGACGGCACCGTCACCGACGACGGCAAGCCGGCCGGAGCGGTGGTGACTGTGGCCTGGGCCAAGGCCGCCGGCCCCGGCACGGTGACCTTCGCCGCTCCCAACGCCGTCGACACCACCGCGGGCTTCTCCGCCGCCGGCACCTACATCCTGTCCCTGACCGCCAGCGACACCCAGCTGTCGGCCAGCGACACGGTCACCGTCACCGTCGCCGATCCGAACGCTCCGGTGACGAAAACCTTCACCGGTTCGTTCACCAACAAGCGGCGGTCGGTTACCCACGCCTTCAGCTCGGGCGCCGGCGCCATGACCGTCACTGTCAACGGCCCGGCGAAGAAGTCGGTGACCGCCACCCTGCGGGCGCCGAACGGCACCGTTCTCGGCCAGACGTCGGGCACGGGCACCCGAACGATGACGGTGAACGGTCCCGTGAGCGGCACCTACTCGCTGGTCATGACCGGCACCAGCGGCTCCTACACCGCCACCGTCCAGCACCTCCCGTAGCGCTCCTCCCGCCTTCGTTCTGGCTGCAGTTACCCGCGAATGTGACGGGTAACTGCAGCCGGTTCGAGCAGGCCAGGATCTCTGGACACCTGCCTCACGACGCGGGGCGCTGAAGCTGCGTCACCCGCCAACCCCCTTCGGACCGGCGGACGTCGAGGAGGTAACGCCCGCCGTGGTGCTCGAAGGTGCATGTCTGCCCGCCGGTGACCGGGGTGGCCGAACAGTCCCTGAACGTAGCGGTGGGTGGGGTCCGTTGCAGTTGAAAGAGGAGTTCGACGACGTCGAGCGACGCGAAGGCGGCTGCCCGCGCCCGATCGTCTGCTTCCCACGCCTGAAAGAGGCAGCGCGCCGCTTGCTGCGCGCTCTGCGCAGCCACCCCGACGCCAGTCGGACAGCCACCGGGGATGTTCTCCGTCGATGGAGGAGTGGGCCTCGTCACCGAAGTTGACGTGACCAGGGTCGTACCTGTCGCCGCCGGCGCGGTCGAAGCGGGCGGGGCGATACCCGGTACCGGTTGCTTCTCCTCCGTCGAGCAGGAACCGAGGACCACGACCAGGATGAGCACCGATGTGCCCATGACCGCGGGGCGCAGGCTCACGACCAGAGATTCAATCACCCCGGTACGGGCGTCTCCGAGGAACCCCATAGACTCCGCTCGTGAACGCCCTTGGCGGGCCGGCCTATGCGTCGGCAATCCTGCTCGCCATCGGCGGGACCGCGAAGGTCCTGCGTCCTGCCAATACCTCGCACGCGCTGCGAGGTCTCCGGCTTCCCGCCGCACCTGCCGGCGTTCGCCTGCTCGCCGTCGCCGAGATCGGCGTCGCCGTGGGAGCCCTGGCCGGGGGCGGTCGGCAGGCGTGGCTGCTGGTTGCCGGGGCCTACCTGGGTTTCGCGTGCTTCGTCGTCCTCGCCATGTCGCGGGGAGGGGCGGTGAGCTCCTGCGGGTGTTTCGGAGCCCCGGACACGCCACCGACATCGGTCCATGTCCTGGTGACGATCTCCGCGTCCGCCGTGGCGTTTGCCACGGCTTTTCACCCGCCGGGCCCGTTGCTCGTGGCCATGGCGGACATGCCTCTACTGGGTCTTCCCTTCCTCTTCGTCACCGGCTGCTGCGTGTGGTTCGCGTACGCCGCCGTCGCCGTGGTTCCGAGGACCGTGGCTTTCGCGAAGCACGATTGAGATGACTGCGCTGGATGGTGTCCTGGTGGCGGCGATCGCGCTGCTGGGCCTGCTCGTCATCGGGCTGCTGAAGAGCCACGCCGAGATCCTGCGCCAGCTCCATGAGCTGGGCGCAGGCAGAGCTGAAGAGACCGACCACGCGGTCCCGGTCGGGCTCGCGGTCGGAGGCTCCAGTGGCGCCGCCGCTCACGACGTCGCCGGCCGGACTCCCGCCGGCGAGGCGGCACTGGTTGCCGTGCTGGGCGCGGCCGACGACACATTGCTGGCGTTCTTGTCGAGCGGATGCCTGACGTGCGCCGGCTTCTGGGAGGCGCTGGGCGCCGGCGGTGACCTTGGTCTGCCGGCACCCATGCGGGTGGTGGCGGTGACCAAGGATCCGGGCGAGGAGAGTGAATCCGCCATTCGCGCGCTCGCGTCCGGGCAGACGGTGGTCATGTCCACCCGGGCGTGGTTCGACTACGAGGTGCCCGGCTCCCCGTACTTCGTCCACGTGAACGCGACCACCGGCCGGGTGTCGGGTGAGGGCACCGCGGCGACATGGGAACAGGTGGTCAGCCTGGTGAGCCGGGCGGCCGCCGATGCGACACGGTCACGGGTGGGAGCGCGTCTCGATGCCGAGAGCAGCATCGACCAGGAGCTTGCCGCGGCGGGCATCCTCCCCGGCGACCCGAGCCTCTATCCGGCGGTTCCTCCCGGTGACGACGTGGCCGGCAGGTGAGGATCTCCGCGTTCGGCCTCGCGGTGGATGCCCCGTCGGGTTGGGAAGCGCGCATCCGCCGTAGTCCTCCGGCACTCGAAACGGCCGGCGACGGGTTCCGCTACCACCCGGTCCTCCACGCCGCAGACTTCGCGCTGCCTGAGGAGCGTGGTGACTTCGGCAGCGGTGCAGTCGAGGGCATGCGGCCGTCCCAGGCATTCGTCGCCCTGATCGAGTACGACCCCAGCAGCGCCGGCACCGCGCTGTTCTCGTCGAAGGTCGCGAAGCCGCTCGAGGTGGGCGCCGACGAGTTCAGCTCGCGCCAGCTCCAGCGCACGTTGCGGGGCCAGGCTGGGACGCAGAGGTTCTTTGTCGACGGGGGACGCGCCTTCTGCCTCTATGTCGTACTGGGCAGCATGGCCAACCGTCATCACGTCGTCCCTCGGGTGAACGCCGTCCTGTCGGCCGTCGAGATCTCGCCGCACGTAGCTCCTGACCTGGCGGAGCTGGTGTGAATAGGGAATTGGCGGACGCCGCGGCATCACGCCTCGGTGCGAGGACGAGCCGGCGCAGCTTCCTGGTCCGCATGGCGGTGGCCGGGTCGGCGTTGACGGTGGCCCCGCTACATTTCGTTCTCAAGCCGGGCTCCGCATATGCAGCGGTCTGTGGCCCGGACTCCTCATGCGGCGGTGGGTATACCGCCATGTGTTGCACCGTCACGGGCGAGAACCGCTGCCCGCCCGGATCGTTCGCGGCGGGGTGGTGGAAAGCGGACAACTCCGGCCTGTGCTGCGGGAATGCAGCCCGCTACTACATCGACTGCAACATGCAGTGCGGCGGTCAGTGCCAGTGCCGATGCGCGAGCGGCACCTGCGATGAACGCAAGGTCTGCTGCAACGTGTTCCGTTACGGCCAGTGCCACCAGGAGATCGCGTGCTACGGGCCCATCGTCTGCCGGGTCGTCAGCTGCAATCCCCCGTGGACGTTCGACGACAGTTGCACCCGTGACGTGCTCGTCGACAACGCCACCGCGCA
>CAYZMG010000008.1:0-25210 GCA_964479465.1 uncultured Acidimicrobiales bacterium | reverse complement strand
AGCACTCGGCACCATGCCTGCCGCCGGGATGCCCGCCGCCCACGAACCTGGCGCCGGCGCCTACCGCACCCCAAGACCCCTTGAGCGCCGTCGTCAACGTGATCTCCAGGTTGCTCCAGTCGCTGGGCAGCGGGCTGTCGTCCGGCGGTCGGTGATCGGTCGCCCGCAGAAGGCCTCGACGGAGCGCGCACGTTCGCGGGTGTCACTGGGTAGGAGTCGCCGGTAACCCGATGAAGGAGGCAGTACCCATGGCGACCGTGCCCCCCAACGAGCTTCCCCCCGACCCGTTCCCCGGCGACCCGTTCCCGGGAGAGCCGGCGCCACTGCCGGAGCCGAGCCCCACGATCGACCCGCCCGGTCTCGATCCGTCCCCGAGCCCTCTCCAACCGACGATCGAGCCGCCCCGGCCGGAGCCGGAGCCGGAGCCCGTGTAGCGACCGGCTCGCCGTCAGGCGAACATCCGGCTGATGTTCGCCGCCTCCCGCTCGACGGTTGCCGCGTCGACCAAGTCGCCGGCGTGGGCGGTGAGGACCCCGCTCCATCGGGACAGCACCTCGCCGGCCTTGCCGCTGGCGTAGAGCTGGGCCGTCAGGTCGGTCTTGGCCTGGTTGTACATGGCGGCGAATGTGGGGTTGGCCTGGAAGCGCGCCACCAAGACGTTGGTCCGGCCGCCGGGCCCGCCGGGACGGGCCTGCTGGCCGCCGGCCGGCGGTTGAGCGCCGGGCGGTGCCTGGCGGGCGGTGAGCCCGCCGCCCGGCGGCTGGGCGCCGGGGCCGCCCGCGCCGCCCGGGCCGGCGGTCCCGCTGAAGGCCAGGTTCAGGTCCCACGACAGGACGGTGAACTGCTTTGCCGCCTCGTCGTAGCGGAGGTAGGAGTTGTTGCCCGGGCCGTCGATGTCGTCCCAGTTGCCGACGAGATCCTGGAGGGCCAAGTAGCGGGCGAAGGCAGCGACGTCGAGATGCATCCCCAGGTCGGACGCGAATGTGGCGTCGGTCGAGTTGTTGATGAAGTCGAGGAAGGAGATCAGCGGCCCCAGGTTCTCGTTGTCGGTGTCGCTCTCCTGGTCGAAGACCTCGTCGTAGGACTTGGGGTCGGTGCCGCGGTAGCTGTAGTCGCCCGTGCTCTCGGCCTTGTAGAGGATCCCTTCGCTGTCGAAGGTGGACTCCTCCCAGTCGTCGTTCGGGCTCTCGATGGCCAGCCGGAGCTCCGGGGCGCTGCCGTTCACCGTGAAGCGGGTGGAGAAGGCCTTTTGGGTGGCCGCGCCCGACAGGCCGATGAGCTCCAGAGCCACGGCCTCGTTGAGCGACGTCTGGGTGTTGTTGCCCCGGATGACCACCTCGGTGCGGCCCTGGTAGGTCTGGCCGTCCACGTACCTGTCGAAACGGATGAGCCACGGGAGCGACTCCGGCTCGCTGCGGGTCACACCGTCCGGCATGGCCCCGCCCCCACCGCGAGGCCCGCCGCCGGCGCCGGCCCGGGCCAGCCCTCGCAGCGAGGAGTTGCCCTTCAGGCGCATTCCCGCCCTCTCCAGGACCACGCCGTCGATGGTGATCGTCGCCTCGATCCACTTCTTGTCCTGGGTCGCCACGTAGGCGTCGACCATCGTGTCGTAGGCGGCCTGGTCGAAGGTGACGGCGATCTCGTGCACGACACTGTTGTCGTACAACGCGACATTCTCGGCGCCGGCGGTGCTGGCCTCCGCCGCCGGGGCGGTCCCGGAACTGCCCCCCGATGAGCACGCCGAGCCGAGGAGGGCGACGGCGGCAAAGACGGCGGCCACGGCAGATCGGGTTCTTCTCATATGGCGTTACCAAACCGGACGGCGGTCGGAAAGCGATGGGCAGCGGCTGGGAACCGCCTGGGAGTCCAAGTCCTGCGCTTCTCGGAGCCAGCTCCCAGCCGGTTGCGAGGTTCGGCACATACAAGTGCTTGCCATGCCGAACCTTTGGATCTTCGCCTTCGACATCGTCGCCATCGCCGTACTGTCTTACGGCCTGTACTTCCGGCGTCATGGCCGGCGGGACATGCCGCTGGCCTTCGTGGGCCTGAACGTCGGCGTCCTCACCCTCGCCTCCGTGCTCTCCACGGTCAGCGTGGGGACCGGCCTGGGCCTTGGCCTCTTCGGCGTCCTGTCGCTGATCCGGCTGCGGTCCGCCGAGATCGCCCAGGAGGAGGTGGCGTACTACTTCGTGTCGCTGGCCCTCGGCCTGATCATCGGTTTCCAGCCCACGCCCCTGTGGGTCGCGCCTGTGCTCGGCAGCCTGCTGGTGGCGGTCGTGTACGTGGCCGACCACCCGAAGCTGCTGGCACGTAACCGCCGCCAGATCATCACCCTCGATGCCGCCTACACCGACGAGGTGCAGCTCACCAGGCGGCTCGAGGAGCTGCTCGACGCCACCGTCACCCATCTGATCGTGAACGAGGTGGACCTGGTCCGGGACATGACCGAGGTCGACGTGAGGTTCCGCCTCCGCCCCGCCGGCGACGCCTTGCGGGAATCGCCGGCCCATCGCCTGGTGGAGTCCGTCCGGTGAGCGTGGTGGCCCACGCCCGGCAGCCGCCGGCACCCTTGTCGCTCCGGGAGGTTCTGGCCGTCGCCGACCTCCAGAGCCGGACCGACCGGAAGTACGTGGTCCGGCCCGACGTGTTCGCCCAACTGGTCGACGAGCTGGGCGCCAGCCTCGGCGTGCTCGAGATCGGCGGCATCCGGTGGTTCCGCTACGAGTCGGTGTACTTCGACACCCCGGCCCTCGACTCGTACCTGGGCGCGGCCCACGGCCGGCGCCGGCGGTTCAAGGTCCGCACCCGCACCTACCTCGACTCGGGGGATTGCATGCTGGAGGTCAAGACCCGGAGCGGTCGGGGCGAGACGGTGAAGGAGCGGATGCCCTACGACGCCGGCCGAAGCACGTCGCTCGACGCCGCCGGCCTGGCCTTCGTGCGCCACCATGTCGCGCTCCCTGCCGGCGCCGCCCTGGAACCGGTCCTGACCACCGCCTACTCCCGAGCCACCTACGTCGAGCTGGCCACTTGCTCCCGGCTGACGTGCGACACGGGTTTGAGATGCCTCTCGCCGGCCGGCGCATCGGTGTCGCTGCCGGATGAGTTGCTGGTCGAGACCAAGTCCGCGGGCGGGCCGACCGACGCCGACCGCTTCCTGTGGCGGGCCGGCGCCCGCCCCGTCGCCGTCAGCAAGTTCTGCGTCGGCATGGCCGCCCTCGACCCCTCCCTGCCCGCCAACAAGTGGAGCCGCATCCTCCGCCGGCACTTCGGCCGGACTCAGGGTGAGCTGTGAGGATTCTCCCAGGTTCATGAGCTCTACTGGCGGTGTGACGACAGGCGCGGCATCATCAGCAAGCAAGGTGCTCGTGGTGGACGACGAGGAGTACATCCGGGATCTCGTGTCCTCCGCCCTCCGCATCGCCGGCTTCCAATCCATGACCGCCGTCGACGGGCCCCGTGCGATGGCTGCGGTGAGCAGTGAGAACCCGGACCTTGTCATCCTCGACGTCGGTCTCCCCGGCATCGACGGCTTCGAGGTGTGCCGGCGCCTGCGCAACGAGGGCGACGAGACGCCGATCATCTTTCTGACCGCACGGGATGCCGCCGAGGACCGGGTGTCGGGGTTCACCAGGGGCGGCGACGATTACCTGACCAAGCCGTTCTCGCTGGAGGAGCTGGTGGCACGCGTCCGGGCCGTGCTGCGGCGCACGCAGGCCTCGGGCGCCACCGAGAACAGGCTGCGCTTCGCCGACCTGGAGATCGACGAGGACACGATGCGGGTCAGTCGGGGAGACCGGCCCATCCAGCTCTCGCCCACGGAGTTCAAGCTGCTGCGGTTCCTGCTCATCAACCGCGAGCGGGTGCTCTCGAAGAGCCAGATCCTCGACCATGTCTGGCAGTACGACTTCGGCGGGAGCGGGGGAGTGGTCGAGAACTACATCTCCTACCTCCGCAAGAAGGTCGACGACGTCGAGCCGCACCTCATCCACACCGTGCGGGGCTTCGGGTACGTGCTCCGCCAGGAGCCGTGACCCCATGACCCGGGCGTGATCCGCCGGCGCCTCGTCGCCGCCATCCTCGCCGTCGTGGCGGGGGTCACCGGCCTGGCCGGTGTGCTGATCGTCAACACCCTCGAACTCCGGCTGGTGGCCGGTCTCGACCGGGAGCTGGAGACCCGGCGGGTCGCGGTGGCGCCTCCCGCCGGTGGGGGCTTCGGCCGGCGCCCCCCGCCGGCGCCCCGCAACGACCCCGGCTCGCCCTTCGACGTCCGCCGCTACGCCTTCGTCGCCCTCGACCCCCAAGGGAAGGCGTCCTCCACCGTCGCCACCGGGCCCACCGACGATCCCGACCCCCTGCCGGACGTGTCCGGCCACCCGCCGACGGACCGGGCCTTCACGGTCGGAAGTGTGGGCGGCAGCGACCTGCGCTACCGGGCCATTGGGATCCCCCAGGCCGACGGCGGCACCCTGGTCGCCGGCATCCCCCTGGCCGACGTCGATAACGCGGTGCGGACCGCCCGCAGCGTCGTGTTCCTGGCCGGCCTGGTGGCCGTTGCCGCCACCGGGATCATCGTGTGGGTGACGGTGCGCCGGGGGCTCCGTCCCATCGACGAGATGATCGGAACCGCGGAGCGCATCGCCGAGGGCGAGCTGTCCGAGCGGGCGCCCGTTCCTCGGCCCAGGAGCGAGGTCGGCCATCTGGCCAGAGCACTCAACGTGATGCTCGATCGCATCGAGGAGGCGCTGGCCGCCCGCACCGCGTCGGAGGCGAGGACCCGACGCTTCGCGGCCGACGCCTCCCACGAGCTGCGCACGCCCCTGACCTCCATCCGCGGTTACGCCGAGTTGTACCGCCAGGGCGCCCGCTCGGAGGAGGAGGTGGCCCGCGCCATGGCCCGCATCGAGCACGAGGCGGTGCGGATGGGGTCCCTGGTCGAGGACCTCCTGCTGCTGGCCCGCCTCGACCAGGGCCGGCCGCTGGAGAGCGAGCCCGTCGACCTCGTGAACGTCGCTCTCGAGGCGGTGGCCGCCGCCGGCGCCGTGGAGCCGGACCGGCCGATCCGGGTCGACGTCGGCGAGGGGCCGGTGGAGGTGGTGGGCGACGCCCACCGGCTCCGCCAGGTGATCGACAACCTCCTGGCCAACATCCGCGAGCACACACCGGCGGGGACGCCGGCGTCGGTCAATGTTGTCGCTACGGAGGAAACAGCGACGATCGTCGTTGCCGACGAGGGGCCCGGCATGACCGACGAGGAGGCGGCGCACGCATTCGACCGCTTCTGGCAGGCCGGTGGCGACACGTCCTTCGCAGGGCGGGGCGCCGGCCTCGGCCTGTCGATCGTGGCCGACATCCTCGCCGCCCACGGGGGCGACATCCGCCTCACCACCGCCGCCGGCGAAGGGGCGACATTCACGATCTCCCTGCCCCGGGAGCCGGCGCGCTCGTAGGTATCTCCCAGGCCCGGGCGACGTGGCTCCCAGCGCCGCCGCGGACGATGGCGGCATGGACACAGAGACCGTCACTCGCCCGTCCCCTTGTTCAGAGCCGCCGGCGCCGGCCCCGTCGCGCCGGCGCCGGTGGCGCTGGCTGGCACTGGCGGTGGTCGTCCCCGTGCTCCTGGCCGCGGCCGGGTTGTGGTGGTTCTTTCTCCGCCACGACACCCTGGCCGCGGTCGATCTCGACCGGGCGCTCGCAGGCATCGAAGCCGCCCCCATCACCTCGGCGCCGGCCGCCACCGCTCCCGATCCGGCGCCGCCGCCCACGCCGGCGGCCGGCGCCGCCGACGGCACCTGGAACGTCGACCTGAGCATCACCAACGCCCAGGGCAGCGGTTCGTTCACCGGGTTCCGCATCAACGAGGTTCTCGTCTCCGTCGGGAGGACGACCGCCGTGGGCCGGACTCCGTCGGTCGAGGGGAGCCTGACCGTGTCGGGATCGACGGTCACCGCCGCTCGGATCGTCGCCGACCTCACCGCCATCACCACCGACGACTCACGCCGCGACAGCGCCGTGCAGCGAGCCCTCGCCACCAGCCGGTACCCGGATGCCACGTTCGTGCTCACCCAGCCCATCCGGGTCGGGTCGGTGCCAGAGGACGGCCGGCGGATCACCGTCGGGGCCACCGGCGACCTGACCATCCGCGGCGTCACCAAGTCGGTCACGATCGAGCTCCAGGCCCAGCTCCAGGGCGGCGTCCTCGTGGTCGTCGGCTCGGCGCCCGTCGCCCTGGCCGACTACGGGGTCACGGCGCCCACGGCACCCGTTGTTGCATCGGTCGAGGACGAGGGCGTCTTCGAGTTCCAGCTCTACTTCCGGCGCTGAGCAGAGACCGTGCTCGCCCGCCGTTTGTTCCTCTGCTGCTTGTTCGCCGTCACCGTGGTGGCGGCCGGCGCCGGCCGCTTGCTCCCGGGCTCCAGCGCCCATGTCGTCGAGGCCGGCGCTCCTGAGGCTGACGCTGCGCTGGTGAGCACGCCGGCGCCGGCGCCCGTCGACCTGGCCATCTCCGCCGCCACGCCGGGAATCGACCACAGCGAGCTGCCGGCTGCACTCGCCGCCGCCGGCGTGGAGCTCCCCGACGGCGCCGGCGTCTACGCCGTCCGCCTCGACGACCAGGCCGCCTTCGACGCCGGCGCCGGCGCCGCCTATGACGGCTTCTGGCCGGCGTCGTCGGTCAAGCTCCTCGCCGCGGTTGGAGCGCTGGGATACCTCGGCGAACTGGGGTTCACCGGCAACGCACGGATCGCCATGGCCGGCGATACCTTCACCGTCGCCGACGTCTACACCGCAGCCATCGCCGACAGCTCGAACGAGGCCTACGACCTGCTGGTCCAGATCGCCGGCGTCGACTGGCTGAACGAGGTGTTCCTGACCGAGGCCAACGGCTTCCCCGACACGGTGATCCAGCGCTCCTACACCGGTTGGGGCGTCGATGTCTCGCCGGCGATGACCATTGTCGAAGACGGCCGGCGCCACGAGGTGGCCGCCAGGCGGGCCATGGACACCTACGACTGCCCCGAGACGGGGAACTGCTCGACGCTCCTGGAGCTGGCCGAATCGGTCCGGCGGGTGACCCTCGATGCCGCCGACCGGTTCGACGTCGCCGAGGCCGACCTCGCCGGCCTGAGCGACGCGCTGCTGGCCACCGAGGGCTTCGTCGAGCCGGCGGTCGCCGAGCTCCTTGGGGACGGTGTCCCAGTCTTCAACAAGCCGGGATACGTGCCGGGAGCCGACTGTGTCGACGTCGCGCTGGTTGCCGATCGCTACCTACTGGCGGTGACCACTCCCGAGGACGGGCCACTGTGCCCCACGCTGGTCGAGGTGGTCGTGGCCACGGTGAAGTTCCTGGAGGAACTTGGGGGCGACGCCTGATCGCCGGCGCTCCGCAGATACTCGTCGGCCCCTTCCGGTCATCCCTGGGCTGGGTGAACTTCGATACGTCGGAGCAGGCGCTCACTGCCAGCACCCTCGAGAAGAAATAGCCCGAGGCTGTTCTTCCCCGTCGCCATGAAGCGGGGAGAGACGAGCGCCGCGAAACGGTGTGCCTGGTCGCCTTCCGCGTAGAGATCGGACACGGCTGCGACCGTTCCGTTCAAGGTGATGACCACCGCGGCGGGGCGGGCCTCGCCAGGAGGTAGCTCGACGTGGCCGGACACGAGTGCGGGGACGATTCCCGATTCCGCGTCTACGTCGTCGAAGGAGGCGAGATCCCAGACTCGACCCGCTGCCCTCGGGTCAGGCGTGACCTCGAACTCGTCGAGCGTGGCTCCGATCATGCCGGCGAGCGGGCCGACCTTGAACATTCCTTCGGCGCCCTCTTCGGGACGGGCCGCGGCGTGGGCGCCGCCCGCGAGCACCCTCGAGTAGGACAGGTCGGTGTCGATGGCGAGGGCCTCTCCGGGGCGGTTGAACCACACCTTTGCCTCAATCCGTGCCGGTGTGTCGCCGAGAGAGATTCCGTCGACGGGCCACGGGAGGGGGCTGCCGGCGAGCGCGGCCAGCGTCGGCGCTACGTCGACGGTCATGACGTTGTCATCGCTGACCGCTCCGACGGTCTGCCCGGGGGACTTGAGGAGAAAGGGGACCCACGCGATCTCGTGGGCGGTCTCCGGCGCGAGGTTGCGGGTGCCCTGAGGCACCCCCGGTTCGAAGCTGATGCCGTGGTCGGCAGTGACGAGAAGCGTCGCCCGCTCGTACAAGCCGACGGCTCTGAGCTGGTCCACCATCCGCCCCACCAGGGTGTCGACGTACATGACTTGGAGCAGGTGGCGCTGGCGGTCCACAAGGGCTGGCCACTCCTCGTCAGTCCGCTCGTCATAGTCGACAAGTCCAAGGTCGCGCGGCGGGTACCGGAGCCCGTCGGGAAGGAACTGCCAGGGTGCGTGGGGGAGGATCACATGGAGAAAATGGAACGGCGTCCCGACGCCGTCGATGGAGGCGAGGAACTTCTCGAACCGTGCTTCTTCCTGTCCCCACTCCTTCGAGAACCAACTGCCGAGGGGGTGCGCCGAGCCGGTCGCCGCCCGCGTCAGCGACCAGCGCCAGATCCGCGCGGCGTCATCGAGCAACTGCCATCGGCTACCACGGTGAGCGTTCGCCTCGGGACATGCTGCGGGCGGGCAGAGGGAGGTTACGGCCTCGAACGCGTGTATCCGGTGGGTCGACTGCAGCAGGGAAAAGAGGTTCTCCGGGTGTAGTGAGTTGGTGGGTGCGACATCTGCGCGAGGGAATCGCCCGGTCAGGATGGAGGGGACGGCGTGGGCGGTACGGGCCGCGACCGATGTCGCGTTCCTGAAGAATGTCGCCTCACCCGCGAGCGCGGCGAGGTTGGGGAACAGTTGCCCGTCGATCGCGCCGTCGGAGTCGAGAAGCGTAAGCAGCGGGAACTCGTCGAACACCACGAGGACGGCGGGGGATGCCGTCTCCACCGCGGGAATTTCCGGCAGGGAACCGGGCTGGCGCAGAACGCCTGCCACCGGACTGAAGAACAAGAAGAGGGCGGCGAAGACGACGGGCGCGGGCGAAGCCAGTCGCATCCATTGTTGCGCCGGCTGCCAGCGCGCATGGACCGCGCCGAGGAGGGCGCCACCGGCCGCGGCGGCGGCAATCAGCGCCAACGGCCTCAGGGCGGTCACAGCGCCGACGGCCTGGAGCACCACCACTCCGAGCATGCTGCTCACCAGGAAACGGTGCAGCCCGGCACGGGAAAAGGGGAGAACTGCCGCGCCGAGCAACTCCAGGGCCCAGAGCGCCACCGGCGGGACCACGACCAGGGCGATGGCCAGTGTGAGTACCTGCGGCGGGCCGGCGTCGACGAAGACGAGGTAGTCGGTAGCACGCGACAACTCCGCGAACACCGGCTGGGAAACGGCGAAGCCACTCAATGCTGCGAGGTCGAGGAATCCGGATGCGTGTGGCCGCGGGCGTTGGCTGCTCCCGGGCAGGAGGGTCATGTGGGCAGGGCAAGGTACAACGTGCGGGTGCCCGAGGAGAGTGGCTGCTGCCGTGCGATCCGGAAGCAGCCGGCGAGGCTACGTTCGAATTCCTCGGTGTTGTAATCGCTGTGGTCTATCGGCTTGTCGGCCAGCATCCGCCGAACCATCGGGTCGTCCCGGTGGACGAACTCCACGACGACGGGGCAACCGAACGACCTCAGCCAGGCGACGATCTCCGGCAGCCGGACGTTCGACCCGATGGCCAGGTGGTGTACGAGCGCGAGGCAGAGGACCACCTCCGGCCGGGCGCGGTCGAAGAATGCCCGTCGCTCCACGTTCCGCCACCCCAGCGCGGGTGTCGGATCGCCGAGGTCCATCACGAGGGGGAGGACGTTCCCGATCTGAGCGGCGCGGAGGGACTGGTAGAGCCGCTCGACAGTCGGGTGGTCGGAGTCGACGGCGACGACGTAGTCCGCGGTTCTGGCTGCGATCCGGGAGTACGTCCCGTCGTTGCATCCGAGGTCCAACACCAGCTTCGCGGGCCCGTCGACGAGGACGGCCCACTCCACGAAGGCCACCTTCTCGGCGTGGCCGGCACCGTCGTAGGTGTTCGTGGCGGAGTAGGTCGACCAGGCGGAGGGTTGGGGACGCCACGACATGGACCGCACGAGCTTGAGAAGGCTTACCCCCGCGACTCTGGCCACGCTGGCGTCGAATCCGGCCTCGGTCATGGCGCGCGCGGTCGCTTGGGACGGCCCCGTGCTCTGCCGTTCCATCAGCCCGTGAAGAACGACGTGGCGAAGCACTCCGCGTCGGACAAGGTCGCGAACGCTTACCATCCGGAGCATGTCGGCGACCGGGATGCCAGCGAGGCGCCCGCGCAACCACGGCTGGAAATCGACGCCGTGGTGAGCCTGGAGAAAGAGC
Organism: uncultured Acidimicrobiales bacterium; assembly: GCA_964479465.1. Classification (GTDB taxonomy): domain Bacteria; phylum Actinomycetota; class Acidimicrobiia; order Acidimicrobiales; family AC-14; genus CADCTB01. The sequence continues at coordinate 14,849 of CAYZMG010000008.1, read as the reverse complement.
GGGTTGAGGAACGTCTCGCAGAACTGCCGGTATCCCGCCCAGGGGCCGGCGGCGTGCATGGTGAACGACGGCACGTCGATGAAGCGGGGCACGCTGCCCCACCACTGAACGTTGTAAGCGTGCCCGTCCTTGGTGGCCACCCCGTGTGCGAGGGCCTCGATCAGGACCTCGAGATGGAGGATGGCGGCGTCCTTGAGCATCCCGAAGCACCACTCGAACGGGTAGGAGACGAAGGGCACTCTCTCGTGTTCGAGGATGACGGTCCAGTCCTCCACGGCGGACGCCGGCGCCGCCGGTAGTACCCCGTGGAGTTTCGTCGTCGGAACCAACTTGCGGGTCAGGGTCAGCCGCTCCAGCAGCCCGGTGCCCTCCACGGCCGACAGGTCCGACGCGCCGCTTTCGGTCAGTCCCCGGAGCACCCGACCGTCGGCGTAGAAGACCGTGCTTGTCGGGTCCCTGAAGGAACTCGCGTCGGCGCGGGACGGGGGCGGCCCGGTCGAGCCGTTACCGGTCAGTGACGGTTTCCTCGCCCTCACGGTCCGAGCGATCGCGGCGCCGCTTCCCGTCGAGCAGGGCAGCCGTTCTCCGCCAGCCCATCTTGAAGGCGACTGCTGCGCCGGCGACGCCGGCGACGGCGGCCTGGGCGAGCAGGCTGCCGGAACCGGGGTCCATGTACGACAGCAATGGGGCTGGCCTCCTGTTGAGATGTCGCGGCTTCAGTGCCGGTCCAATACTTGAGACATGCTGCCCTACGCCGCTGACGACCCCGTGGCGGCGACATTGCAGTTCCATGACACGTCGCCGGCAGATGTCAGAGGGGAGCGACGGCCGCGAAATCCTGGCGCCGCAGCGGCCCGCGCTTCAGTTCGCCGTCTCCGGTCGGCACCTCGACCTGTCGCCCGTCCCGAGCGAAGGACACTCCGTTCACGCTGGGCAGACCGGTGAGGGTGAACACGAGCTGGGCCAGGGCCAGTATCTGCTCCTCTCCGTCCACGCCGGCGAGCGACTCCGTCACGTCGATGAGGGGGACGTCATGGGCGACGGTGCCCAGCAACCGGACGCTCCCCGGCAGCGCCGATCGAAGCCCTCGGCTGCGCTCGAGCGGCGTCGGCCCTCTCCCGATCTCCGTGATGGCCTTGTCCGCCGTGAGCGGCGCGGGTACCTGGCGGTTGACCGCAGCCAGTCGTGAATCGCGGAGCAGGAACACCTCGACGGAGAGGCTCAGCTCGCCCGCCGGTGCCGGCGGCTGGGGCGCGGCGCCGGGAACCGAGGCGGGGATCTCGTCGCCGGCGAGGGGCCGGGCTTGGTCATCGATAGGAATGCCGCAGCCTGCGAACACGGTTACCGCCAGGACGATGGCCGCGGCTCCTCGGGCGGTCATCGTCGCCTGGCCGGGAGCTCGACGACGAACCGGGAACCGCCGCCGGCGCGGTCCTCGGCCCACACCCGTCCGCCGACGAGGCGCACGTGCTCGGCGACCAACGAGAGGCCGAGGCCGGTGCCCTCCGCGGCGCCCCGGCTCCCCGCGGCACGTCCTCGGAAGAACGGTTCGAAGATGCGCGCCCGCTCGTCCGCCGTCACGCCGGGGCCCTTGTCCTCCACGGCCACCTGGATCCGATCGTCGGCGGCCTCGATCACCACCCGCAGAATCCCGCCTCCGTGGGACTCTGCGTTGTCGACGAGATTGACGATCGCCCGCTCCATCCGCCGCTTGTCGACGTGCACGCTGTAGCCCGCCGCCGAAGCATCGAGGTGGACAGGCACATGGGTGGCACCGGCTGACCGCAGGGCATGCGCGACCAGCTCTGCGGGCCGGACGGGCTCCAAGGTCACTTCGGCCACGCCCGCGCCGATGCGTGACATCTCCAGGAGATCCTCGACCAGTCGCTGGAAGCGGCCGACGTCGCCATCGAGCAGATCGAGCGCGGCCCGGGCCGGCTCCGGCATCTCCTCCCGCCGGCCCCTGAGCACCGACACCGATGTGGCGAGCGTCGTGAGCGGCGACCTGAGCTCGTGGCTCACCGCCGACGCGAAGCGGGCATCGCGTTCCATCCGCTCTCCGAGCGCGGCGGTCATGTCGTTGAACGCCTCGGTCAGCGTGTCCAGGTCGGGATCGCCGGTCTTCTCCAGCCGTACGTTGCGCCCGCCCGATCCGACCGCGGCGGCGGCGGCTGCGGCTTTCGCGAGCGGCCGGAGCAACCGGTTGCCGGCCCACGCTCCCATTGCCGCGCCGGCGAGCGTGGTGACGGCCGCCGCCGCAACGAGGGCCTGCCGGAGCACGGCCAGAGTCCTTTCGAGCTCTTCCAGTGACGACACCTCGAAGAAGGCGCCCCGATCGCCGCCCAGGGGCACCCCGACGCCCAGGTGGGGAGTGCCGTTGAGGCGGAACCGCTGGGTGGCCGGAATCCCGGCCTCGGCGCGGTCCCGGAGCGACTGTGGTATGTCGTCCCGACCCACCTGGAGCGAGAGTGCGTACCACTGTTCATCATGGTGGAGCACCGACTGGCCCCCTACGGGGACCACCAGAGACGAGAGCACCCGGGGAATGTCCGGCTCGGGCGCCAGGAGCTCGGTCTCCACCAGAGCGACCGCCGTGTAGGTCTGGCGGACGATCGACTGCTTCCGCTGATCCAGGAGATACGTCCTCGCCAACTCAAAGGTGATGAACGCGAGCCCGGCGCTGAGGCCGAGGCCGCCCACGGCGAAGGCGACTGTCACCCGCCGTCGCAGCCCGACGCCCCGCCACATCAGGCCTGCAGCCTGTAGCCCAGGCCCCGGACGGTCACGAGGTGATTGGGATGGGCGGGGTCGTCCTCGATCTTGCGGCGCAACCGCCGGATGTGGACGTCGACCAGGCGGCCGTCGCCGAAGTAGTCGTATCCCCAGACTCGGCCCAGAAGCATCTCCCTGGTCATGAGGCGGGGGGCGCCGGCCGCGAGCTCGCACAGCAACATGAGCTCGGTCTTGGTCAACGAGAGGACCTCGCCCTGCCGGCGGACGATTCCGGCGTCGGGATCGATCTCAAGGGTCCCGAAGCGCAGGGCCTCGCCCGGGGCCTCGACGATTCTCACCCGTCGGAGCAAGGCGCGGATCCGTGCCGAAAGCTCTTTGGGAATGAAGGGCTTCGTCACATAGTCATCCGCGCCGGCCTCAAGGCCGGCGACGACATCGTGACTGTCGGATCGCGCCGTCACGATGATGATCGGTACGTCGCTGTGGCGCCGCAGGCTGCGGCAGAGGTCGAAACCGTCGAGCCCAGGCAGCATCACGTCGACCAGGACCAGCTCGGCCGGCCGGCGCCCGAATGCCTCGAGTGCCTCCTCGGCACTTCCGGCCTCCACCACCTGGTACTGCTCTTCCTCGAGAGCCAGGCGGAGCGCTTTGCGGATGCGCTCGTCGTCCTCGACGACGAGGATCTCCGCTGCCACCCTCCAATGATGCCCCTCCGGGCCGGAGATGTCGGAGCGCCACGCCGAGCATGGTGCGGCACGGCCTCAAAGTCAGTCTCATGACGGCAAGATGACAGTAAGCGCGCACGAACATTGCAGTCGCGAGAAACCGGCGTACGGCACCCGTCCTTAGGTTGCGGGCACAGGTACCGTCGGTGGAGGAGTGCCGGGAAGCCTGGTCGGCAGTGTCCCCTCGACGCGAAGAAGGTGCTGGCCAGTGAGCTTCCCCGGAGGCGATCTCACATGGATGATTCGCGACCGGCTGGCGGCCGACGCCGGTTCGGCCGAGATCGCCACCCCGGCCGACGTCGGGCTGTTCGGCCCCGCGCCCATGGTCGGCGTTGTCTTCTTCGCGCTCTGGATCACTGCCGGCCTGGTCACGGCGGTGATCCTGAGCCGCCATGGTCACGACCTGCGCTCGAACGGGGCGGTGGGGCTGGTGTTCGGTCCGTTGTACATTCCCTTCGCTATGAGGCTGCGGAGAGAGGAACGGGCGGTGAAGCCGGTGCTGGTGTCAGAGGGCCACAGCGGGTCGGGGCCGGTCGACATCCTGATCGGCCTTCAGGGTTCCCCTGCGGGAGCGGCATCGGCGCTTCCGGTGCTGCAGCTTCTCGGGCACCGCGTGGGCCGCGTCACCCTGGCACGCGTCCTCGACTTCGAGTCGATCCAGGACGACGACGATCGGGCGGCCGCCGAAGCCGAGTTGTCGTGCGCGTCGCTCTTCCTCGTCGAGTACGACCCGTCACTGCTCCTGCTCCCGGGCCACCCTCTGGAGGCCCCACGGGAGTATGCGGCCACGGCGGGGTTCGACGCTGTGATCGTCGTCGGTGACCCCGGCGGCAGCGGCCTGCCCAAGCGCCGGCATCCGGCGAACCCCGGGGATCGTGAGCCGCTGGTGCTCGTCGTCGCCGACGCTCCCCAGCACGAGCGGCGCGCTTGATCACTGTTCTCCTCTTACATCTGATCATCGCTGTGCTGGCGCCGAGTGCCGCTCGGCGGCTGGGCCCCCGTGTCTTCTGGCTGTGTGCCGTGGCACCGGCGGCCGCGCTCGTCTGGGTCGTCATCAGCGCCGCCGGGGTGCTCGACCTGCGTCCCCGTGTCGAGCATGTCGGGTGGGTGCCGGATCTCAACCTTGGGATGGACCTCCGTCTGGACGGGTTCTCGCTCCTCATGGCCGGCCTCATCTCGGGCGTGGGCGTCCTGATCTTCGTCTACAGCCGGTGGTACTTCTCCGACCGGCCCGGCCTCGGGCGGTTCGCGGGGACGCTCACCGTATTCGCAGCCGCCATGCTCGGCGTCGTCTTCGCCGACAACCTCTTCGTCCTGTACGTCTTCTGGGAGCTGACGTCGATCACGTCGTACCTCCTCATCGGTTTCGAGGACAAGAAGGGCGCGGCGCGCGACGCGGCACGTCAGGCCCTGCTCATCACCGCCGCCGGCGGGCTGGCGATGCTCGGAGGCTTCGTCATGCTCGGGCAGGCGGCCGGTACCTACTCGCTGTCCGGCATCATCGCCGACCCCCCGTCGGGAGCCCTGGTGGCCCCGGCCCTGGTCCTGGTGCTTCTGGGGGCCTTCACCAAGTCGGCGCAGGTGCCCTTCCACTCATGGCTGCCGGGGGCCATGGCGGCGCCCACGCCGGTCAGCGCCTACCTGCACTCCGCCACCATGGTGAAGGCCGGGGTCTACCTGATCGCCCGCCTGGCGCCGGCATTCGCCGGTTCGGTCGTGCTCTGGCGCCCCCTCGTCATGGGTGTGGGGCTGGCCACCATGCTGCTCGGCGGCTACCGCGCCCTGCGCCAGCACGACCTCAAGCTGGTCCTGGCCTACGGGACGGTGAGCCAGCTGGGCCTCCTGGTGGTCCTCCTCGGCGCCGGCCGCCCCGACCTGACCTTTGCCGGCGCGGTGCTGTTACTCGCCCACAGCCTCTTCAAGGCCGCCCTCTTCCTGGTCGTCGGCATCGTCGACCACCAGGCCCATACTCGCGACCTGCGGTCCATCAGCGGCCTCGGCCGGCGGATGCCGGCGACGTTCGCGGTCGCCGCCGTCGCCGCCGCCTCCATGGCCGGGCTGCCCCCCCTGTTCGGTTTCATCTCCAAAGAGGCGGTCTACGAAGGACTGCTGCACGCAGGTTCGGGGATCGGAGACGTGGCGGTCCTCGCCGGCGTGGTCGTCGGATCAGCCCTCACCTTTGCCTACGGGGCGCGGTTCCTGTGGGGCGCATTCGCCACCAAGGCGGCTACGTCCGGCCACGAACTGGTGGGGGCCGAGGTGGCGGCGCCGCCGTGGCCGTTTCTCGCTCCCGCCGCCGTGCTGGCCGTGCTCACCGTGGCCTTCGGCGTGGTCGCGGCACTGGCTGCCGGCGTGGTGGAGGCTGCCGCCGGCGACCTCGACCCCGCCTCGCGTGGCCTCCACCTCTCGCTCTGGCACGGTGTCAACACGGCTCTGGGCCTCTCGGCCCTGACCGTCGCCGCCGGCGCACTTCTGTTCGCCGGTCGGGCCCGGCTCGAGCGGCTGCAGGACCGTATGCCGGCCGTGCCGAGCGCACTCGGTGCCTATGAGGCGCTGGTCGTCGGCCTCAACCACGTGGCCAGACTGTCCACCGGTGTCGTGCAGAACGGGTCGCTGCCCATCTACATCGCCGTCATCCTGATCACGGTCCTGGCCCTGCCGGCCGTTGCCCTTATCCAGGTCAGCGGCGTCGGCTACGACCTCCGCCTCGCCGAATCGCCCCTGCAGGTCGCCGTGGCTGCGGTCGTCGTCGCCGCGGCCGTCGGTGCGACGTTCGCCGGCCGCCGGTTCGCCGCCGTGCTGTTCGTGGGCGGTGTGGGCTACGGCGTCGCCGTGCTGTTCATGGTCCAGGGTGCCCCCGACCTGGCCCTCACCCAGTTCCTCGTCGAGACGCTCTCGCTCGTCGTGTTCGTGCTCGTCCTCCGCCACCTCCCGGAGCGCTTCGAGCCCGCACCTCGGCGTCTCGCCGAGGGCGCCCGCTGGCTGATCGCCGGCGGGATGGGCATCTTCGTGGCCGGCTTCATCGTGGTCGCCGCCGGCGCCCGCACCGCCACCCCCGTATCCGAGGAGCACATCGCCCGGGCCCTGCCCGAGGGTGGTGGGCGCAACGTCGTCAACGTGATCCTCACCGACTTCCGTGGCCTCGACACCCTGGGCGAGGTCACCGTCCTGAGCGTTGCCGCGCTAGGCATCGCCAGCCTGGTCGCGACCGGTCGCCGCGCCCGGTCAAAGGCACCGCCCGTGGCGAACACCGCGCCCCGCCTTGCGCCATCGCTCATCCTCGAGCGGTGCGTCTCCGTGCTGTTCCACACCGCCATGCTGTACTCGTTGTTCCTGCTCTTCTCCGGGCACAACGCTCCCGGAGGGGGGTTCGTCGGGGGGCTGGTCGCCGGCGCCGCGTTCGTCCTCCGTTTCGTCCACGGCGGCACGGACGAGGTCCGGCGTACCACGCCCCTGTCATGGGCGGGGATGCTGGGGACCGGTCTTGTGGTGACGATGACGACGGGCGCCGCGGGCTTGTTGGGTGGCGGCGAGTTCCTCAAGAGCGGAAAGCTGGCGCTTGACCTTCCGCTGCTGGGGACGGTGAAGACGACCTCGGCCCTGGCGTTCGACATCGGGGTCTACCTGGTCGTCGTCGGGCTGGTGGTCGGCATCCTCATGGCGCTTGGGGAGGAGGACGCCGAACATTCGGAGTTCGAGGCGGTCCACCCATGATCCTCACCCTCGCCATCGTCGTCGGCGTGCTCTACGCCCTTGGCACCTACCTGCTGTTGCAGCGCAACCTCACCCGGATCGTCCTGGGGCTGGTGATCATGGGCCATGGGGCCAACGTGCTGCTGCTCGCCGCCGGGGGCCGGGCCGGTCAGGCGCCGTTCGTCGGGTCCGGGCCGGAGAGCGGCTTCGCCGACCCTCTTCCGCAAGCGATGGCCCTCACCGCCATCGTCATCACCTTCGGCGTCGCCGCCTTCCTCCTCGCCCTGGCCTACCGGAGCTGGGAGCTGCGTCGCGACGACGCGGTGGAAGACGACGTGGAGGACCGCAGGATCGCCCGGGAGAAGACCGCGGAGGAAGGGCTGCAATGAGGGTCCTGATCCCCCTGCCGGTGGTCCTGCCGCTCCTCGCCGCCGCCTTCTCCATGGCGCTGCACCGCCGTGTCGCGCTGCAGCGGTTCCTCGGCTTCTTCGTGCTGACGGCGAGCCTGGTTGCCACCGTCTTGATGCTCGTCGAGGTGCGGGCGTCGGGCCCGGTGGCGGCCCACATGGGGTCCTGGCCGGCTCCGCTGGGCATCACCCTGGTCGCCGACCTCTTCGCCGTCGTCATGCTCTCGGTCTCGGCCGCCATGCTGCTCGCCGTCTTCGTCTACGCCGTCGGCAGCCCGCGCACCGCCGACGACGCGATGTTCTTCCACCCCCTGTACCTCATCCTCGCCGCGGGGGTGTCGGCGTCGTTCCTGGCCGGCGACCTGTTCAACCTCTTCGTGGCGTTCGAGATCATGCTCAGCGCCAGCTACGTGCTCATCACCCTGGGGGGCACACGCGACCAGGTCCGCTCGGGAATGACCTATGTGGTCATCAGCCTGCTGGCCTCCACTCTCTTCGTCACTGCCGTGGGCCTCGTCTATGCCGCCACCGGCACCGTCAACATGGCCGACCTGGCGGCCAAGCTCGCCGACCTTCCCGAGGGTGTCCGAAGTGGTCTGGGCTTGTTGCTGCTCGTCGTGTTCGGGGTGAAGGCGGCCATCTTCCCCCTGTTCTTCTGGCTCCCCGACTCCTATCCGACCGCCCCGACGCCCGTCACGGCGATCTTCGCCGGCCTGCTGACCAAGGTGGGTGTCTACGCGATCATCCGCACCCAGACGCTCCTCTTCCCGGGCGACGGACCCTCGCTCCTCCTGCTGGCCATCGCCGGCGCCACCATGCTCGTCGGCGTGCTCGGCGCCATCGCCCAGAACGACGTCAAGCGCATCCTGAGCTTCCACATCGTCAGCCAGATCGGCTACATGATCATGGGGCTCGGCCTGTTCACCGTCGCCGGCATTGCGGGGGCGATCTTCTACATCGTCCACCACATCGTGGTGAAGACGACGCTGTTCCTCGTCGGGGGGCTGGTCGAGAACGCTACCGGTACCGGAGCCTTGAACCGGCTGGGCGGGCTCCTGCATCGGGCGCCCCTGATCGCCTTCCTCTTCGTCGTGCCGGCCCTGAGCCTCGCCGGGCTGCCCCCCTTCTCCGGGTTCGTCGCCAAGCTGGCGCTCGTGCAGGCCGGCTTCGAGGTCGACCGCTTCGTCGTGGTGGGGGTGAGCCTGGTGGTCAGCCTGCTGACGCTGTACTCCATGGCGAAGATCTGGGCGGGGGTGTTCTGGGGTGAGCCCGACGAGGAGCCTCCGCTCGTCGCCGCCCGGGGCGACCATCGTCTGGCCGCTCCGACCCTGATGGTCCTCCCCACCGGCGCCCTCGTGGTCCTCAGCCTGGCCATCGCCGGGCTTGCCGGCCCGGTGTATGACCTGTGCCGTGACGCGGCAGCCGCGCTGGCCGAGCCGGCGCCCTACATCCAGGCGGTGCTCGGGACATGAGCGCCGTTCGGGTCCGTCGATCGGCGCATTTTCTCACCATCGCCTGGCTGACGGTGGTGTGGGTCGCCCTCTGGGAGGATCTCAGTGCTGCCAACATCCTGGCCGGGCTCGCCCTGTCGTCCGCGCTGGTGGCCCTTTTCCCGCTCTCACCCCCTGGCGTCCCCGGCACCCTGAGTCCCCTGGCTGCGGTCCGCTTCTTCCTGTACTTCGCCTGGAAGCTCGTCGAGGCGTCGCTGATAGTGGCTTGGGAAGTCGTTACTCCCCACAACCGGATCAACCAGGGCATCGTGGCCGTCCCAATCCAAGGAGTGTCCGACACATTGACGACGCTGGTGGCCAACGCCATCTCGCTCACGCCGGGGACCCTCACCGTCGAGATCAGGCGCCAACCGACCATCCTCTACGTCCACGTGCTCCACCTTCAGGACATCGAGGCGGTGCGGCGCGAGGTGCAGCATCTCGAGGTTCTCGCCATCCGAGCGTTCGGCAGCGCACGGGCCGTGGACCTGGCCGAGGCGCAATTCGACGATGCCACGACCGGCGCCGACCCGGCGGCGCCGGCTCCCGGTGGCCCGAAGGATCCGACGTGACCGCCGTCGCCGCGGTGGCGTTCGCCGGTCTCGCGGTCGCCGGGTTCCTGTGCGTGCTGCGCCTCGTGCGCGGTCCGTCGTTGGCCGACCGCATCGTGGCCCTCGACGCCCTGCTCATCGTCATCGTGAGCGGGATCGCCGTCGACGCGGCCCGCACCGGCGTGGGCACCTACCTGGAGGTCCTCGTGGTGGCGGCCCTGCTCGGGTTCGTCGGCACCGTGAACGTGGCCCGGTTCATCGAGAGCCGCGGGGCATGAACGTGGCCGACGTGCTCTCGGGTTTCCTGATCCTCACGGGTGTCGCCCTGAGCGTCACCGCCGGCCTCGGGCTGCACCGCTTCCCGGACGTGTTCGCCCGCATGCACTCGGCAACCAAGCCGGCAACGCTGGGACTGATCCTCGTACTGGCCGGCGCCGCGATCCGGATGGAGGCGCGGGGCGACGTTGCCAAGCTCCTGCTGGTGATCGCCCTGCAGTTCCTGACCGCGCCGGTGGGCGCGCACATGGTCGGGCGCGCCGCCTACCGGGCGGGCACCGAGCTGAGCCCTCTGACGAGCTGCGACGAACTGGCCCGCGACGATGCGGCCGGTGTCCACGGGCGGGAGGAGGCGCCGGGTGGGGGTCGCAGGCGGCCTAAAGGGGCGCCCTGATCAGAGGAGGTAGCGCAGGAGGCCGCCGACGCCCGTCGGAGCGAGCTCGGGCGCACCCGGCGGCACGATGCGAATCCTCGCCGCCGTGCCGGCGGCGGCGCGGACCAGCACGTCGTCGAGTGGAGCCTCCTCAGCCTCGATACCCGCCTGCTCCAGGGTCTCTCTGGTGGAGGCGACCTGCGCGAGCTCGGGCCCGAACCAGGCGGTCTGGCCCGCCGTGCGGCTGGGATCGACGAGGACGGCCTCGACCTGTCCCAGTGCGAGCGCGTCGAGGGTCGCCGCCGGCCCGACCGAGCTGAGGTCGCCCTGGCCCCGCTCGCGCGCGTAGTCGGCGAGCAGCGCGGCCGTGTCCTGCTCGGCCAGGCCGGCGACCAGTTGGGCGCTACGGGCCAGTGCCTCGTCGATGCCGTTGTAGTCGCCTTGGACCTCTGAGACCAGCGCCGAGACGCGCGCCGGGAGGTGTTCCCGGAGGAAGGCCACCGCCCGCACGTCGCCGCTGATCACGACCAGGCGGGGAGCGGTGCTGTCGACCAGCCGGGTCAGCTCGTCTGCGACCTCGCGGGCGTTGGCCTCCCAGCGGTTCTCCGCTCGTTGCTGGAAGCGGCGCTGGGACCAACCTCCGGGGGCGGAGCGGGTGATGTGGTGCTCGCTGCCGGTGACCTCGGCGCGCTGGTCGGCCTCGGCGGGCAGAACGGCGACGAGCTCCGCTCCGATGCGGTCGGTGGCCACGACGACGTGGGGAAGCATGCGCTGCATGGCGGCGAGGAGGGGTACGACGTGCGGGAGCGGGCCAACAGTCGCCACGTCGTCCTCGGAGAGCTCCGCCAGATTGGCGGCGTAGAGCAGCCCGTCGCCGTTGGCGATCGCCACCAGGGTCTCGCCGTCGGCGTGGGCCCGCTCGACGAGCGGTTCCACCGCAGCGATGGTCCTCTCGGGCGCGCCGGCGTCGGCGAGCCGGCGTCGAAGGTTCTTCCAGCGCAGCGCCACCTGCTCGGCGGCGTCGGCGCGGGCGCCTTGCGTCACCAGGTAGACCGAGATCACGGGCGGCACGGCGGCGAACAGCTCTGGGGTCAGGGGTGGGACGGGCTGGGAGAAACTCTCGACGGGTGTGCTCATCGGGATAGGCGCCTCCTGAAGATCTTCCTAGGGCCGACGCTACTGGAGCCCCAGGCAACGAAATTCGCGGCGGAGGACGACCTCTAGGAGAGCCGTTCGGCGAGGAGCTTCTGCGCCACCTGGGGGTTGGCCTTGCCCTGTGACGCCCTGACCACCTGGCCGACGAAGAATCCGAAGAGGGCGGTCTTGCCGGAGCGGTACTGGTCGACCTTCTCCGCGTTGGCGGCCAGCACCTGGTCGACGACCTCGGCCACGGCGCCCTCGTCGCTCAACTGGGCCAGGCCGCGCTCGGCGATGATGGCGGCGGGGTCGCCGCCCCGCTCGACCAGCTCGGCGAACACCTCCTTGCCCGCCGCGCCGGTGACCTCGCCGCGCTCGACGGCGGCGACCAGCGCGCCGAGGCCGGAGCCGGTCAGCTTGCTGTCCGCCAGATCGCGGTCGCCGAGCGCCGCCGGCAGCTCGTTGACCATCCAGCGGGCGACGGCCGGCGCCGGCCCCCCGCCTGCGAGCGCGGCCAGGAACAGGTCGCCGGTGGCCCGGTCGCCGGTCAGCAGGTCGGCGGCGTCGTCGGGGATCCCGTGCACCGCCGGCCACGCTGCCAGCCGCTCGGCCAGCACCGGGTCGCGCAGGCGGGCCTCGGCCCGGTACTCGGTGCGGCTCCTCTTGGGGGGCCGGGTCTTGGCCTTGGCCGATTGGGCCCGCGCCTCGACCGCCAGCGCCGGCCCCTCGGCCTGTTCCGACCACGAGTCGCGCAGGGTCACGGTCCGGTTGAGCACCAGGGCGCCGGGCGTGGAGTCCTGGTCGACGGCGAAGTAGCCGACCCGCTCGAGCTGCCACTGGCTCCCCGGCTCGGCGCCGGCCAGGCTCGGCTCCACCATGGCGCCGGCGACGACCTGCAGGGACTCCGGGTTGAGCATCGTCGACAGCTCGGCGTCGCTTTCGTCGGGCCGGGGGACCTTGAACAGGCGGTCGTAGAGCCGCACCTCCGCCGTCACGGCGTGGGCGGCCGACACCCAACCGATGACACCGGAAACAGTGACGCCGGCCGGCTTCTTCCCCACAGAATCCGGCAGGTGATGGGCCCGCAGCTCAACAACCTGCCCCGCCCCGTCGGTGACCACCTCGTCGCAGGTGATGCAGTACCCGTGCCGCAGCCGGACCGTCCGCCCGGGCGCCAGCCGCTGCCAGCCGGTCGGCGGGTCGGGCGAGAAGTCGTCCCGATCAATCAGGATCTCCCGCCCGAAGGGGACCTCTCGCGAGCCCGGCTTGCCGACGTCGGCCGGGAAGGACGGCCCGTCCAGCATCTCCACCGACTCCGTGGGCCACGACGTGATCGTCACCGGCAGCGGCCGCAGCACGCCGAGCACCCGTGGCGCGACCCAGTTGAGGTCGTCGCGCACGCAGAACTCCAGCTTGGCGATGTCCACCACGGAGTTGACCTTGGCCACTCCGATTAGCTCGGCAAAGGCCCGGATGGCTTCTGGGCGGTACCCCCGCCGGCGCATGCCGGCGATGGTGGGCATGCGGGGGTCGTCCCACCCCGAGACGTGGTCGTCTTCCACCAGGGTGAGCAGCTTGCGCTTGCTCATGACCGTGTGGTCCAGCTTCAGGCGGGCGAACTCGATCTGCTGGGGGCGGGTGAAGCCGTGGCGCTCGGACACGCCGGTCTCGGCGATGACCCAGTCGTAGAGCTCCCGGTTGTTCTCGAACTCCAGCGTGCACGGGGAGTGGGTGATGCCCTCGATGGCGTCGGAGATGGGGTGGGCGTAGTCGTACATGGGATAGATGGGCCAGGCGTCGCCCGTTCGGTCGTGGTGGGCGTGGCGGATCCGGTACAGGAGCGGGTCGCGCATCTTCATGTTCGGCGCGGCCAGGTCGATCCGGGCCCGCAGGACGCAGGTGCCGTCGGCCAGGTCGCCGGCGCGCATCTCGCGGAGCAGGGCCAGGCTTTCCTCGGCCGTGCGGTCGCGGTAGGGAGAGGGCCGGCCCGGCTCGCTCAGGGTGCCCCGGTACTCCCTGATCTCCTCGTCGCTGAGGTGGTCGACGTACGCCTTTCCAGCCCGGACCAACTCCTCCGCCAACTCGTACATCTCCCCGAAGTAGTCCGAGGCGTAGAGTGCCCGCTGACCGAAGTCGAACCCCAGCCAGCGAACGTCGCGCTGGATCGATTCGACGTACTCGACATCCTCCTTGGCCGGGTTGGTGTCGTCGAAACGGAGGTGGCAGCGGGTGGCGTATTCCTGGGCAATGCCGAAGTTCAGGCAGATGGACTTGGCGTGGCCGATGTGCAGGTACCCGTTCGGCTCCGGCGGGAAGCGGGTGAGGACCCGGCCGGCGTGCTTGCCAGACCGGAGGTCTTGTTCGATGATGTCGCGGATGAAGTCACCGCGCGGAGCCTCGGCGCTGGTGCTGGTCACGACTCGCGACTCTACCGGCGGGCCTCAAGAGAATCTCCCCGGACGCCGATACAGATGGGTATGACATCGTCCGGAGGGAGCGCGGCCAGTCACGGCCCGCCACCGCTCAACGTGGTGGTCCTCACCGCCTCGGCGGAGGATGCCGACCGGGTCGTCGCCGTCCTTGCCGGCGCCGGCTACGCGGTGCAAGTCGCCGGAGCGGTTGACCCGACGGTCGACCTGGTGGTGGCCGACTACGACGCCGGCGGCCCCGACCTCCTCCAGGCGCTCGACGCCGCCCGCGCCCTCGTGCCCGCCATCCCCTTCGTGGTGGTGAGCGGGCCCCTCGGCGCCCAAGTTGACGTCGCGGTCGACCACGTCAAGCGGGGCGTGTCGGACTGGGTCCTGAAGGACCGGCTCGATCGGTTGCCGCGGGCCGTCGAGGACGCGATCCAGCAGCGCAGGGTGGCCGGCGACGATGCCAGGGCCATCGAGGCGCTCCGGCAGAACGAGCGCCGGCTGGCCCGGGCCCAGCACGTCGCCCATGTCGGATCCTGGGAGTGGGACGCCCTCGCCGGCACGGTGATCTGGTCTGACGAGCTCTACGAGATGTACGGACGGGGTCCCGAGAACTTCTCCCCGACCTACGCCAACTTCCTCGAGTGCGTGGTCGACGAGGACCGGCGCAGGGTGGAGCGGACGATCGAGTCGGCGTTCCGCCGCCAGGGCCCCTTCGAGCTGGAGTTCCGCATCAACCGGCCGGACGGCGCCGTCCGGGCCCTGGCCTGCCGCGGTGGGGTGGAGTTCGACGCCGGCGGGCGCATGGTGCGCATGACCGGCACCGTCCAGGACGTGTCCGCCACCCGCGCCCGGGAGGACGCGCTCGCCGATACCTTGCGCCGGCTCGGCGAGGCCCGTGCCCTGGCCCGGATCGGCAACTGGGAAGTCGACCTGGCCACCAAGCGCGTCGAGTGGTCCGACGAGCTGTACGAGCTCTACGGCGTCCGCCGCGACGAGTTCATCCCCACCCTCGACGGTTTCTGCGAGCTTCTGAGCCCCGAGGAGGCC
>CAYZMG010000007.1:77315-98142 GCA_964479465.1 uncultured Acidimicrobiales bacterium | reverse complement strand
TCAACCAACCAGCGCTCCCCTAGCGGCTGGACCATTTACCGGGGTCCCCTCAACCTCGGTAAACCAGGGACTTCACCGTTCCGGGCCGTACTCGGAGCACGATGGCGATCTCGGCCTCGGATAGACCGTCGTAGTAGCGCAGGACAATGGCGGCTCGACGCTTCGGAGGTAGGGCGGCGAGAGCGTCACTCAGCTCGTCCACCCCCAAGCCAACGGGGGCCGGATCGGGTTCCCGCGCTGCTGTTCGACGTTCAAGCGATCGCCTGCGATGGGCATGCTTGCAGCCGTTCACGACGCTGGTCCGAAGATACGCCCCGGGAGATTGGGTGCTGTCCCATCGCTCAAGCAGCCTGGCGAAGGCGTCCTGCACAATCTCTTCGGCCTGCGGCCTGGAACCGACCATGAGGAACGCCAGGCGCACCATGCCCAGGGCCTCCCGCCGATAGACGTCCTCGAAGGACTCAGACGAGGGAGCTGGCTGCTGCAAAAGCGACACCGCCTGAGGTTCGGTCCCCTGGCCCATAGTCACCGCCTCTCTCATGGTCACATCTCCAACGAGCCCCAGCCTCCGCATTCGGTTCCCGGAAGTATGTCGGTCAGTGGCGGGCACGGACGGCGGCTTATCCGGACCAGGCATCGATGGGCCCGGTGCTCCATCACGCCGGCGGAAGTGACACGGAGGACGTGCTCAGCGTGCAGGCCGGTCCCGATCTCCCACTCGAGGTCCCTACTTACGGCCGCCACATGGGCGGAGACCCGTCCTGGAGCGCACCGAGCTGTCCGGCGGCGAGGGCGGTCTCTACCTTCGACCGCGCGCCGGCCCACCATGACCAGAAGTCCGCTAAGGCCGATCCGGCTCCGTCCCGCGGGCCCTGGGGAAACCGAGCAGTAACCCCCTGGCGCCGGCGATACCGCCCGCTGCGGACGCCGGCCGAATCGAGACGGAGCGGCACATCTCGCTTGGCTTTTCGGGCGCCGATCGCTGATCGCGCGCTCTTACCGAGTGACCTCGTCGGAGTCGGACAGCCACAGGCCCGAAGCGCCTACTCGTCCAGCGCGTACCGCTCGGACGTCCCGTCCGCTCGGTAACCGATCACCGCAACCGGCTTCGTCCGATCCGAAAGCTCCACGGCGTAGAAGGGGCCGCCCGAACCTTCGATGACCGGAACTCGGCCGCCTACGCGCACGGATGACACGACCTCGACAGCCATCGTCCCCGACCGCATCCTCCCGAACACGAATGGCGGGGTCCGTGATTCGTGGTGGAGTAGAGGACGGTACGGGTCGGTCGGCGGGAGGCCACCGGGGTTGCCGGCGCAGCTACCCGGGCGGGTGGCGCTGCCTGGCGCCAGCTCCACGCCGAAGCAGAGGTCGTTGGACGGCCCTCCGATGAATAGAGACCAGGCTCGACCGTCACGCGTCGTCCCCGTGATGATCGGTGCCTCATTCCTTGGTGATGCGATCGACAGTGGTGGGCCAGGAGCGCCGCCACGCGTCGTCGGCGGCCCCGCCGGTCCGATGCCGACAAGATCCTGTCCGATGAGCACCACGAGGTCCGCGCTGGTCGGCCGGGCGACGGGGGCCTCGGTCGGATCCACAGCCGATTCACTGAGTCCGACCAGACGGGCCACTGCTCGGGCCTCGGCGGCGTAACCGGGGGCGAAATGGACCCGCGACGTTTCCGACGGCGCAAAGGCGTCGATGGCGCCGGTACCGACGTACCCCGCGGACTCGAGGAGTTGAAGGGTTACGGTGGCCAACCCCGCCGTGGCCGTGGCGTTTGCCGTCATCACCCTGATCGTGCTGGGGTGCCGTGAGCCGTCGGCGCCGGGCGCAGGCCCAGGGCTGCTTGCCGCCGGCGAGGTGCCCGCCGCCACCCGTTGCCCACTGTCGGACACCTGACGGACAACGAATGCCGAGGCGACGACGACCACGGCGGCAGCAACCGCGGCCATCGCTCGCGCCCCGTTCCCTCTCCTTCCGACGTCGTCGGATCGGCGAAGCTGGGCCTGGACCCCATCCCGCAACCCGTTCGACGGTTCTGCGGTCGAAACCAGTCCTCGCAGTCGTTCGCCGAGAGCGCTTTCGAACTCACCCACTGTCGATCTCTCCCAACGCGTCGCGTAGCTTGACCAGACCCCGTGCCGTCTGGGATTTCACAGTGCCGACGGAGACTCCGAGTACGCGGGCCGTCTCCGATTCGGACAGATCCTCGTAGTACCGGAGCACGACGGCGGACCGTTGTCTTGGCGGCAGGGTTCCCAGCGCAGTCCAAAGGACGTCGCGATCATCGATCGCTCCCTCCCCCGAGACCATCTCTTGCCGGGCCCAGGCCATACCCAGGGCGCCGCGCCGCTCGGTGCGCCGACGCCGAAAGACTCCGTTCGCCTGATTCACGACGGCCCGCCGAAGATAGGAGGTCGGGTCGGCAACGGCGCCCTTGCGCCATCTCGGAAGCGTCGCCAGGAAGGCTTGGCCCACGACGTCCTCGGAGAGGGCGCGGTCGCCACCGGTGATCAGCAGGGCTAGGCGAAACAACTGTCGGTGGTGATCTTCGAAGACCTTCGCGAATCTGTCCGCCTCGAGCTCGAGCCCGCCGCCGGTCGACAGGTCGGGCCCTTGGATCATCCGCACGCCATTACTGACGCGGGGGACATCGGAAAGGTTGCTTCGCGTCAATCAGTTCGCCGTTCCCTTTGCGAATGAACGAACGTGCTCCCCCGATGCGCTACCACCACTCCTGCGTCGGCCCGTCTCGTCGTCGTCCCATACGATCCACTCCACGGGAGGTGCGTCACGCCGGCACTTCCCGCTTGTGACAGTGCCACCACCTGTTCGACGCTGGCTTGATCGACTTCGCACCCACCAAGTGTGTCGCGCCACCACGGCGACCCGATAAATAGCGCTTGATATTGCTCGTCGGGGCTGCGGCCCAGGGTGAGCGGTAACGCGTCGAGGGTGCCCCCTACCGCGCGTCCCAGAGAACGCCACGAGGACCGCTTCCGCGCGCCACCTTGGTGCCGTTCGGGGCGCAGGGCAGTAAGGGTCAATGAACCTCACCGCCTTGCCGCGGAAGCGGACAGATCCATGCCCCATCCCCGTGGGCGCTTGCCGCCAATCTGGGGAGGAGGCAAGCGGCACTCCCCCATGCGGGGCCAGTCTCGCGCCCGACCTGGCCCCGGGTGGGAGCGCGGCGACCGCCGACCACGGTCTCGAGGGGGCCCGTGGCGCGCGCCTGCGATCCTCGCAACGAGGTGAGGAACGGGCCTGCAGGGAGCCGCGCACCTGGACGGCAGCGCTCATGTGGCGGCGCACGCGCAAAATCGGTTTCGGTATCGCCGCGCCGTCGGCCGGCCCAGCGAGGACGACGCCGTCATCGCCGCAGAGATCCTCGGATGCGCCATGATCCGTGCGGTATTCGCCACGTTCCCGGCATTGCCGCACTGACCGCCGGCCCCCTACCCGGTAAGGCAGCGCTCGGGGTGTTGAGGTCAGCAATGTGGCCGATCCGCGTGATCACTCGGATGGCCGCTCAGCGTTTTGATCACTCTGGACGGCCGCGATGAGACCCGTTCCTACCGTTGAGGGGGCCGCACCCCCTCTGACCTGCGGTTTTGTGTGGGCGATGAGGGTCTTGATCCCCCGTCCTCTGCCGTGTGAAGGCAGCGCTCTACCACTGAGCTAATCGCCCGAGAAGGTGTGCTTGGACTGCGGCGCCCACGTTAACGCGGGCTCGGGGGCCCGTAGCGGGGCCCGGAGCGTGGCGGTCCACCCGACCGGGCGGCGGGCGGGGCTCATCACCAGGCGCATGCCGGCGATCAGCAGCCCGCGATGGCGGCCAGCCAGCCCGGCCAGGGGGTCGTCGGCGGGAATCTCGACCTCGACGTGGGCGACCCTTCCCCGACCCCGTGCGTGGCCCCTGATGGACACCAACCCGTCGGCCCGGCGCTGGAGGGCCCGCATCGGCAGGAGGACCGGGAGCGGGGGCCCCACGGGCGACGCCCGCAGGACGATGTTGCGCTCTTCCCACCGCAGCACCCGGTCCTCGCCCTCGTCGAGCCAGACGAGCGTGCCCATCTCCTTCGGGAAACCCCAGTTGACCCGGCCGCCGAGGCGAGAGTCGGCCGAGGTCACCACCATGGTCGTGATGCACAGCCCCAGCCGGGCACCAAGATGGGCGGGCTGGCCGACGGCCAGCTCCCGGTAGGGCCCGACAGGCGAGTCGTCGTAACGGGCCGCAGTGATCGAGCACGGCCCAGGAACCCGCCGGAGGCCATCCGGCACGTCACCGAGCGGCTCCTTGACCGAAGCGAGGGCGAGGAGCGACTCGCCACCCAGCAGCCATGGGGCGTGCGGCAACTCCGAGGTCACAACCCCACAGTACTGGCCGGCGTGTGTTCAAATCCCGAGGTGAAGATCGGAATCATCGCCCCACCATGGGCCCCCATCCCCCCCGACCTGTATGGCGGGATCGAGCAGGCCGTCGACTGCCTGTGCCGGGGCTTGGCGGCAGCCGGCCACGAGGTCCTGCTGTTCGCAACAGGCGACTCGACCTGCCCCGTTCCGACGAAGTGGCTACTGGAGAAGTCCGAGGGGAACCGGATCGGCTTTACCGTGCCCGAGCTCCGCCATGTCCTCGCCGCCTACGAGGCCGTCGGCGATTGCGACCTCATCCATGACCACACCATGGTCGGGCCGGTCTACGCCTCGGCGCTCACCGACATCCCCGTCGTGACCACCATCCACGGGCCACTGAACGTCGAGCTGATCGACCTCTACCGCCGCATTGCCGACCGGGTGCCGCTGATCGCAATCTCAAACGTCCAGCTCACCGCGGATCCCGGCCTACCGGTGGCCGGCGTCATCCATCACGGCGTCGACGTCCAGGACTTCCCCATCGGCGCCGGCGCCGGCGGCTACTGCATGTTCCTCGGTCGCATGGTCGCCGAGAAGGGCGCCCACCGGGCCGTTGTCGCGGCCAAGGAGGCCGGGATCCCGATCCTGCTGGCCGGCAAGATGCGCGAGCCCTGGGAAACCGCGTACTTCGAGAAGGAGATCGAGCCCCTCCTCGGCGACGGGGTCGAGTACCTGGGCGAGGTGCCATACGAGGAGAAGCTCCGCCTCCTGTCCGACGCCAAGGCCACCCTGTTCCCGATCCGGTGGGACGAGCCGTTCGGGCTGGTCATGCTCGAGTCGCTGGCCTGCGGCACCCCAGTGCTGGCCTTCGCCGAGGGGGCCGCGCCCGAAGTGGTGGCCGATGGCCGAACCGGCTGGCTGTGCGCGGATGAGTCCGACATGGCAGCCAAGCTGCTGACCATCGACCAGATCGACCGAGCCGAGTGCCGGGCCGACGTCGAGGTTCGCTTCTCGACCGAGCGAATGGCCCGCGAGCACGCCGAGCTCTACGCCAAGGTCCTTAGCTCTCGGAGATAGGCCGCTTCGGCGGCTCTGCGACCACCCCGTCGCGCTGCAGCCGGCCGCTGATGCGTGACCGCATCGCCCGAGCGAGCGGCGCCCGGTGCGCCGGCGTCGTCTTGGTTGAGACCCGCACGGTCACGTTGTCGGCACCCAGCGACTCAACGCCCAGCACCTCCGGCGCCTCCAGGATGGCCTCGGACCACGTCGGATCGGCGGCGAGGGCGGCGGCTTCCTCCGCGATGGCGACCGTGGCTGCAGCCAGGTCGGATTTGTTCGGGATGATCACGTCGACGATCGACCGGGCCCACTCCTTGGCCGAGTTCCCGACCTTGCGGATCTCACCGTTGGGCACGAACCAGACAGTTCCGTCCTGCGCCCGTATCCGGGTCACGCGCAGGTCGATCTCCTCCACGGTCCCGGTTACATCCGCGATGGTGATCACGTCGCCGACTGCGTACTGGTCCTCGACCAGGATGAAGAACCCGGAGAAGAAGTCCTTCACCAGACTCTGGGCGCCGAAGCCGACCGCCACGCCCACGATGCTGGCGCCGGCGATCAGGGGCCCGAGGTTCAGCCCGATCTCCTCAAGGATCAGGAGGACGGCCACCGACCAGACGACGATCCGCACCATGCTGACGGCCACGCCGGCCAGGGTCTCGGCTCGTTGCTCGGACCTGGGCGACGCCTCTCGCAGCGGTGATCGAGCACCGAGCGACCGGATCGACCGGCCGGCGACCCTGGTCCCGAGCCGCAGGAAGACCGCGGCGAGCACCAGGACGAGGGCGATCTTGACCGACCGACCGGCGAAGCCGGACCAGTCCTGACCGTCGAACCATTCGCGCATCTAGATGTCCGGCTGGCAGTCCATGGGTGGCCTGATGCTAGAGATTGGGAGTGATTGCCGAGGCCCTGGCCGGAAAACGCATCGCCATTACCGGATCGACGGGCTTCCTGGGCACCGCCCTGGTCGAGCGGCTGCTCCGCGCCGTACCCGAGTGTGAGCTGGTGCTCATCGTCCGCGCCGGCCGGCGGACGACCCCTGCGGCCCGGGCCAAGCGGGAGATCTTCGGCAATGACGCCTTCCGCACCCTGAAGTCCCACCTGGGAACGGGTTTCGACGCCGAGATCGCCCGCCGGGTGACCGTCGTCGCCGGCGACGTCTCCGTCGACGGCCTCGGCCTCGACGAGGAGTCCGCCGCCCTCGTCACCAGCTGCGACACGGTCATCCACTCGGCGGCCATCGTCAGCTTCGACTCCCCCATCGACGTCGCCGCCGAGGTCAACCTCATGGGCCCGGTCCGGGTGGCCGAGCTGCTGCGTGACGCCGGCTCCGCCGCGCACATGGTGGCGGTGTCCACCGCCTACGTCGCCGGCACCCGCCGGGGCCGGGCCGCCGAAGCGGCGCTGGCCGACACGCCGTTCAGCACCGAGGTCAACTGGCGGGCGGAGATGGCCGCCGCCCGCCGGGCCCGGGCCGACACCGACGCCGCCAGCCGCGATCCCGAGCTCCTCGCCCGGTTCGCCAAGGAGGCCCGGGCCGAGCTCGGCGCCGCCGGCCCGCCGCTGCTGGCCGCCAAGACCGAGAAGCGCCGGGAGAAGTGGGTGGCCGACCGCCTGGTCGAGGCCGGCCGGTCGCGGGCCAAGAGCCTGGGCTGGCCCGACGCCTACGCCTACACCAAGGCCCTGGCCGAGCGGGCCACCCTCGAGGTACGTGGCCACGTGCCGGTGACGGTCGTGCGGCCCTCGATCATCGAGTCGGCGTGGCAGGAGCCGCACCCGGGCTGGATCCGGGGCTTCCGCATGGCCGAGCCCGTCCTCATCTCCTACGGCCGCGGCCTGCTCAACGAGTTCCCCGGCATCCCCGAGGGCGTGGTCGACGTCATCCCCGTCGACATGGTGGTTGCCACCATCGTCACCGTCGCCGCCAAGGGCCCCGAGCCCGGGGGAACCGGCGTCTACCAGGTCGCCACCGGGAACCGGAACCCCCTCTACTACCGGAACCTCGTCAACCTCGTTCGGGAGTACTTCCTGGAGAACCCGCTGTACGACTCCGAGGGCCAGCCCATCGTCGCTCCCGCCTGGTCGTTCTCCGGCCGGGGCAAGGCCCTGCGCCAACTCCAGCGAGGAGTCAAGGCGCTGGGCCAGGCCGAGAAGGTCGTCGCCGCCCTGCCCATCCGGGGCAAGCGGGCCGAGGTCATGGCCCGCCTCGAGGAGCGGCGGGACATGGGTGAGCGGGCGCTCGACTACGTGAAGCTCTATGGCTCCTACGCCGAGACCGAGGCCCTCTTCGACGACACCCGGCTCCGGGCGCTCCTTGCGGGTATGAGTCCCGGCGACCAGGCCGCCTTCAACCTCGACACGACGGTCATCGACTGGAAGCACTACGTGCAGGTCATCCACCTGCCCTCGGTGGTGCGCCAGGCCCGGGTCCGCACGACGGGCGGTTCTCGCCAGAGCGAGACCCGCCACGAGCGGGGGAAGCGGACCATCCTCTCCCCCGACCGCCACATCGCCGCCTTCGACCTCGAGAACACCCTCATCGCCTCGAACGTGGTCGAGTCGTACTCCTACCTGGCCTCCCGGCGCCTCCCCGACGACGAGCGCACCCGCTTCACCCTCGACATGCTCCGCCAAGGGCCGGGCCTGCTGGCGCTGGACCGCAAAGACCGGGGCGACTTCCTCCGCCACTTCTACCGCAAGTACGAAGGGGCGCCGGCCGACAACGTCCGCGAGGACGCCTGGCAGCTCTTCAGCGACCTCATCCTCACCAAGTCCTTCCCCGCCGGCATCCGACGGGTGCGCGAGCACCGGGCCCTGGGCCACCGCACCCTTCTCATCACCGGCGCCCTGGACTTCGTGATCGAGCCCTTGCGACCCCTCTTCGACGACATCGTGTGCGCCCGCCTCGGCGAGCGCGACGGCCGGTTCACCGGCGAGATGATCGACGCCCCGCCCACCGGCGAGGCCCGGGCCATCGCCATCGCCGACTACGCGGCGTCGGAGGGCCTCTTGCTGTCGGAGTCGGTGGTCTACGCCGACTCGGCGAGTGACCTTCCGATGCTCGAAGCGGTCGGACATCCGGTGGCCGTCAACGCCGAGCCCAAGCTCGCCGCCATCGCCCGGAAGCGAGGGTGGCACATCGAGCAGTGGACGAAAGCGCCAGGAGCGCCGGTGCCGTTGCTCCCGCTCGCTCCCCGCCGCATGGCCCGATGAGGGCCCTCCAGTTCAAGCGCAACCTGCCCCGCTACGGGGCGGCGATGGTGGCCGGCGGCCTCGTTCCCGGCCTCGGGGCGCGCGTGGGGCCCCTCAGGCTGGCCGACATCGACGAGCCCGGACTCCCCGGTCCCGGGTGGCGGCGCATCCGTCCCCGGCTGGCGGGCATCTGCGGTTCCGACCTCTCGACGATCGACGGGAAGTCGTCGCGGTACTTCGAGCCCATCGTCTCCTTCCCGTTCGTCCCCGGCCACGAGGTCGTCGCCGACAGCGACCTGGGACGGGTGGTGGTCGAGCCGGTGCTCAGCTGCGTGCCCCGGGGCATCGACCCGCCGTGTTCGTTCTGCGCCGCCGGCCTCACCGGCAGCTGCCAGAACCTGGCCCTCGGCGAGATCGAGCCCGGCCTCCAGATCGGCTCCTGCGCGGATACCGGCGGCGGCTGGTCGACGGCGATGGTCGCCCACGAGAGCCAGCTCCACGCCGTGCCCGACGATTTCAGCGACGAGGCGGCGGTGATGGTGGAGCCGGCGGCGTGCGCCATCCACGCCGCCCTCCGGCCCGAGGCCGAGGCGCCCTCCACCGTGGTCGTCCTGGGCGCCGGCACCGTGGGCCTCTGCACCATCGCCGCCGTGCGCCGGCACCTGCTCCCCGGCACGCTCGTCGCCTCGGCCAAGCACCCCGACCAGCGCAAGCTGGCCCTCGAGCTCGGAGCGGACGTGGTCGTCGAGCCGGGCGAGGTCCGGCGGGCGGTCCGGCGCCTGAGCCGCTCCCCCATGGTCGGCGCCGGCGTGGGCGAGGGCGTCGAGGTCGTCTTCGACTGCGTCGGCAGCGAGTCCAGCATCGACGACGCCCTGAACATCGTGCGGCCCCGTGAGCAGGTCGTGCTCGTCGGCATGGCCGGGCGGACGAACGTCGACATGACCGTGCTCTGGCACAAGGAGATCCGTCTGGTCGGCGCCTACACCTACGGCCAGGAAAGTACCGGTGAGCGGACCTTCGACATGGCCTTCGACCTGGTGCGCGACGCCGATCTCGGCCGGCTCGTCTCGGCCACCTACACCCTTGACCGCTACCGTGAAGCCATCGACCACGCCGCCAACGCCGGCGCCCGAGGGGCGGTCAAAGTGGTTTTCGATCTACGAGGAGAGCGCAACAGGTGAGCGAGTGAGCAGGCCGGGATTTGTTCTTGAGGTTGACCGGTCGACGCCGCCGATCCTCTTCCACCACGGCGAGGGGTTCCGCCTGGAGCGCCTGCCCGCCGGCAGCCGGGTGGTGTACCCGGCCGAGCCGGTGGCTCCCCTGTCCGACCCCGACGGGGCCATCCGCCACGCCCTGCTGAACCCGGTGGGCGACAGCCAGCCACTGCCGTCACTCTTGCGCTCCGGCATGAAGCTCACCATCGCCATGGACAACCAGGCAGTCCCCCTGCCCCCCATGCAGCGGCCGGACAACCGCCAGCGGGTCATCGAGATCGTCCTCGACATGGCCGCCGCCGCCGGCGTGGACGATGTCGAGCTGATCATCGCCCACGGCCTGCACCGCCGCCAGACCGAGGCCGAGCTGCGCCACATGCTGGGCGACCGCATCTACGACGCCTTCGCCCCCCACGGCATGCTCACCCAGCACGACGCCGAGGACCACGACAACCTGATCCTGGTCGGCCGCACCGAGCAGGGCGAACACGTCGAGATCAACAAGCGGGCCGTCACCAGCGACCTGCTGATCTACGTCAACGTGAATCTGGTGGCCATGGACGGCGGCCACAAGTCGACGATGACCGGGCTCACGTCGTACCGGGGACTCAAGCACCATCACAACGTCACCGGCATGCAGCACAGCCGGTCCTTCATGGACCCGCCGAGCTCCGAGCTGCACAGCTCGGTCTGGCGCCAGGGCCGGATACTGGCCGATGCGGTGAAGATCTTCCAGATCGAGACGACGGTCAATACCTACACCTTCCCCAGCCAGTTCGCCTTCCTCCAGAAGCGGGAGTGGGAGTGGTCGGCGAGGGACCGGGCGTCCTACCTGGGCGTCTCCAAGAGCCTGGAGCGGGTCCCGTCCAAGGTGGCCCGCAGCATCTTCCACGGGATGAAGTCGCCCCAGAAGATGACCAGCGTGCAGGCCGGCGAGGTGGAGGCGGTCCACAAGCTCACGCTCGAGAACGTCCACCGCCAGCATCTGGTGCCGGTGGAGGGCCAGGCAGACGTGCTGACCATGGGCCTGCCCTACGTCGGCCCCTACAACGTCAACTCGATCCTGAACCCTTTGCTCGTCATGTGCCTCGGGCTCGGGTACTTCTTCAACCTCTACCGGAACAAGCCGCTGGTCCGGAAGGGCGGCGTGGTCATCATGAGCCACCCCACCCGGTGGGAGTTCCACCCCGTGCACCACCCGAGCTACATCGATTTCTTCGAGCAGGTCCTGACCGAGACCACCGACCCGCTGGAGATCGAGAAGAAGTTCGAGGAGGACTTCGCCACCGACCCCTGGTACATCCACCTCTACCGCAACAGCTACGCCTACCACGGGGTCCACGCGTTCTACATGTGGTACTGGGGCGCCCACGCCCTCCAGCACGTCGGCCAGGTCATCATCGTCGGCGGCGAGCCCCGGGCCGTGCGGCGCATGGGATTCAAGCCGGCGTCGACCCTGCGCGACGCGCTGGAGATGGCCGAAGACGTCGTCGGTCGCAACCCGTCCATCACCCACATCCACAACCCGCCGATCTTCATCGCGGACGTCACGTGAGAGTTCTTGGGCCACGGTTCCCTCTCGGGAAGCCGAACTGGCCGACGTCGGTGCCCCGGCCGCCGGTTAGGCGCCGCACCGGTGTGGACTACGAGACCGACTGGGCCCGCCGGCACAGCGCCCGCGTGGCCCGGGCGGCCATCGTCGACAACGTCCTGCGGCCGGCGATCAACCTGGTGGCCTCCCCGACGGTCCACGGCGACGATCGCCTTGTCGGCCTCGAGGCGCCGGCCATCTTCGTGGCGAACCACCACAGCCATCTCGACACTGGCCTGGTCCTGACATCGCTCCCGGAGCGGTTCCGGCACAAGGCGATCGTTGCCGCGGCGGCCGACTACTTCTTCACCAGCCGGGCCAAGGGGGCGTTCTCCGCCCTGGCCATCGGCGCCATCCCGATGGAGCGCACCAAGGTGGGCCGGCGCTCGGCCGACCTGGCCGCCGAGCTCCTGGAGGACGGCTGGAACCTGGTCATGTTCCCCGAGGGCGGGCGCAGCCCCGACGGGTGGGGCCGGTCGTTCCGGGGCGGCGCCGCATACCTGGCGCTGCGCTGCGGACGACCCGTGGTGCCCATCTACCTGGAAGGCACCGGTCGGCTGTGGAGGCGGGGGAAGAAGTGGCCCAAGGTCGCCGGCAAGGGCGAGGGAGTGCATCTGGTCATCGGGGCGCCGATGTGGCCCACCGACGGCGAGGACGCCCGCCGGCTGGCGGCGCGCGTCGAGCGGGAGGTAGCCGCCCTGGCCGACGAATGGTCGACCGACTGGTGGACGGCCCGCCGGCGGGCCGCCGCCGGCGAGACGCCGGCGCTCACCGGTCCCTCCGGCGGTGCGTGGCGCAGGGCGTGGGCCCTCGACGCCGACGCCGCCAGCCGGTCCGGCCGTCGCGCCTGGCCGTAGAGCTCGCTTCTTTGTCGTTCTGAGTACCGCCACGGTACATACGACGACAAGGAGCAATCGGTGGCGCCGGCGTCACACCCCAGCGGTCAGGACAGCAGGGTGAATGTGGCCTGCCGGCAGGGCCGGTCCAGGTCGTCGACCACCCAGATCATGTAGGGGCCGGGGGGCGCCACGCTCCCGTTCGGTGGGGCCACAGCCTCGACGACCCCGGGCGCCGGGTTCGCGAACGTGAGGCCGACGTAGCGCTGGTCGCCGTCCCATGCGTGGGTCACCGACCCGCACCGCATCAGCGCCACCCGCTCGATGCGATCAGCCCGGGTGGTGACGATCTGGAAGCTCTCACCGTAGGATAGGGCAGCGGGGGCCTGGACCAGAACCGGGCGATTGGTGGCGCCGTCGTAGGCCGGGCAGAAGACCTCGACGCGGAACTGTTTCACCGAATCGGGCCCGCTCTGACCGTCGATGTTCCCACCGGCCGTGAGCACCCGCCCGTTGGGCAGGAGAAGAGCCACGGAATGGTAGTTGCGGGCCACCGACCCGGGCGGGGTCGTCGTCCACCCCTCCCGGGAGACGTCGATCACTCCGGCCCCCCAGTTGAAGCCGGGGTGATAGATCTCGGCTTCGAGGATCCCTTCGCAGTCGGGTAGGCCGGCGCCTCCGGTGCCGTCGATCCCGCCGGTAAAGCACACATCGCCCGTGGGGAGGAGCGTGGCGCACCCATGGCGGCGCAACGGTGGTTGGGCAGCCCAGTCGCGGGGTGGGCGGGGCGGGCAACCGAGCAGGACGGCCGGGGCTTGATGGGACACCCAGTCCCGATGCGTTGTGGGCGCCCACGCCGGGGTTTCGCCGTCCGAGCCGAGGGTGATGCGCTGCGGGCCCTCAAGTCCAAAGAAGAGAACCGTCGGGGTGTAGGAATCGCCGGAAAGGAGGGGCAGAAGCACGGCGGTGTGGTTGGTCTCGGCGAAAGCGTCGCCGTGGGGCGGCGGGGCGAGTGCCGGCTCGTCAACCATGCCGGTGGCGGGGTCGTACCACCCACAGTGGCCGTTGTTGGGGGACGCCAGGAACACCCGCCCGTCGGGCACGGTGTACAGCCTCGGGTAGTAGATGTAGTTGCCAGCCGAGCCGGGCCCGGGCACCTCCTGGCCATCGGGCGGTGCGGCCCCGCCGATGTCATCCCAGTCCACGTAGAGCCAGTGACCGGGCTGGTAGGTCCAGGCATCGGCGGCCGGGTCGTACGTCTCGGGCAGCCACGACCCGTGGCGGGCGTCGCTCAGTGCCGGATCGTCCACCTCCGATCGGGGGTGACCGCCGACGGCCAAGATCCGCCCGTCGCCGAGGGTGATCAGGGTCGGGTACCACCGGCCGCCGCCGCGAGTGTCATGACCGGGTTCGGGGAGGAGACTGGCGGCAGGCGTCCACGTGCCGTCGTTGTCGTAGATGGCACACTCCCGCGCCCCGCTCCAGTGGCGCCGGCCGAAGTGGTGCGGGTCGTCCGGGTCGGGGTCGTCCGGGTCCGGCTCGACAGGAAAGGCGCCTCCCGCCCCGGTCCCGCCGCCGACCAGCAGGCGGCCGTCCACGAGAAAGGCGTGGTCACAACAGAACACGTCTGCCGCCGGCGACTCGATGGCGATGACCGCGTTGGACGCCACGTCGTATATCCGGGTGTTGTGGATGTCACCGCCGGCGGTGTGCGACGGATCGTGCTCGCTGCCGCCCATGAACAGCACCTGCCCCTGCCCGCCGTGAGGGACGAGGGCGGCGTGAACCACCAGCACCTCGGCGTCCGCGAGCGCCACCTCCCAGGGGGCCAACTCCACGAGGGGAAGGCTGGCCAGGTTGTTGTCTTCGGTCGGATCGGCTCGGGTGCGCAGGTAGGACCCGCTCGCCCCGTTCACCACGTCGATGGGCCGGAGCTGACCCCGGGTCCCTTCCACGAAATAGGCGTGGCGGTCGGCCCGGATGTCGGAGATGGCCCACTCCGAGCGGCGCTGCTGCCAGTCCTCGTCGGGGTTGGCGATCCCGGCGATCCGGCCACCGCCTCGCCGCGCCACATGTGTCACCAGTCGATCGGCCATCGCCGGCCCCTCCCCCCAGAAGCTGAGCACAGCCTCACACCCGCTGGAGCTATCGGCAACAGGCCGGCCGGCGCCGCCTACCTGGCCCTGCGGTGCGGGCGGCCGGTGGTGCCGATCTATCTGGAGGGCACCGGCCGGCTGTCGAGGCGGGGCAAGGGTGTGGGCCCTCGACGCCGACGCCGCCAGCCGGTCAGGCGCCCGGCGCCTGGCGCCTGGCGCCTGGCCGTAGCAAAGGGATACGGGGCCCGCCGGCTGGCCGGGACGGGGTTTAGCGGATGACGACGGGGCCCACAGGTACAACCGGGTTGATGGTGACGGCGATCAGTCGTCCGTTCGGTGACCAACGCGGCGACATGACGGACATATTCTCGCCGCCGTCGAAGACCGGCCGACGCTCTCCGGCAGCGCCGATCAGAAGTAGCGTCAGGTGGAGCAGGCCGTCCGCACGGGTCGTCATCTCGTCGATGACCGCCAGCCGCCCGTCGGACGACCACGCCGGCGACGTGGCCTGGGGCACGAGAACCCGGTCGCCGCTTCCGTCCGCCGCAGCCACCCGCACGTTCCCATAGTCGATGTAGGCGACCCGGAGGCTGTCCGGAGACCATGCCAGCGGCGAGCCGACCCCCTCGCTCCCGCAGCACAACGGAGTAATGGCCCGCGAGCCTGAGCCGTCGATGGCGGCGACGGTGATGCCGTTGCCGAGGTAGGCCACCATGCGGCCGTCGGGGGACACCACCGGCGGGACCGTGGTCGACGCGTCCGAGGCGATCACCCGGCGGGTGCCGTCGTTCTCGTGGACGACGACCGACAGTGAACCGCTCTCCCGCGAGGTGATGACGACCAGGCGGCCGTCCGGCGTCCAGCCGGCCAGATGGCCCTGGGGCTCGACGAGGGTGGCGCCACCGCCGCCGTCGGCGCGGACCACCCACTGGGACCCGGAACGACCGAACGCGATGCGAGAGCCGTCAGGTGACCAGGCGGGGGCGGTCGCCCCCACGCCGGCGGCGATCCCGGTCTGGCGGGACCCGTCGGCGGCGGCGATCCGAAGGGTGTGCCCGTCGGCGATGGCGAGATTGCTGCCGTCCGGCGACCACGAGAACATGCTCCAGCCCGAGACCACCTTGCGGACGCCTGTGCCGTCGGGAGCGACGACATAGACCCCCGGCCCGTCGACGCCACCTATGGCCGCTTTCGGGGTCGTGGTCGTCGTCGCGGCCGGGCGGGACGGTGATGTCGTCGTCGTGGCCTTCGGACGCGACGTCGGTGTGGCACGGTCGGCGGCGGGCGCCGGCGCAGTGGTACTGACCACCGCCGAGGCACCGGTGGACGTCGTGGCCGACTGTTCATCGAGCTCACTGGCGGCGACCGAAGCGGACCGGGCGACGCCGGGCTGGACGGCAGTGGTCCCGCCTCCATCCGTGCGGGCCACGACTGCCGCTGCGCTGACGGCGAGAGTCAGGACCACAGCGACCGCCAGAACCACGCGTTGCGCTGGCCCTCTCACCTGGCCAGTGTCGGCACTCCCCTCACGGAACTTGAGCCTGAGCAACAATGCCGCCGTGGTCCTGCTCGCCCTGACCCGCGCCGAGTACGCCCTCCGTTTCGGCATCGGCGCCGCCGTTGCCCTTGCCGCCTGGCTGCTCCTCCTGGGCCTTTTCGCCGCCGCCACCCGGGCCCGCACGCCCGACGCCGGCCCAGAGGCCCTGGAGCTGCCGGGCGACGAGCCGCCGGCGGTCGTCGCCATGCTCACCGACGGGTGGGAGGTCGGTCACGAGGCGGTGCCGGCGACGCTCATCGACCTGGCCGCCCGCAAGATCGTGGCCATCGAGGGGGTCGGACCGGAGCGGTTCGTCGTCCGCCTGCGCCCCAACGCCAGCACCGCCGGCCTCACCTTCTACGAGCAGCAGGTGCTCAGCCACGTGCGGGGGTTGGCGTCGGCCGACGGCACCGTGCCCTGCGAGGCGCTGACCACCGGCCCGGACCACGATTCGCAGGCCTGGTGGAAGCGGTTCCAGGCGTCGGTGGTGGAGGACGCCCGCAACCGGGGTCTCTCACGGGGCCGCTGGAGCCGCTGGATGCTGACCGTCCTGGGCGCCGCCGCCCTCGTGCCGGCGGCGCTGGCCGCCGCCGCCCTGGTCACCCTGCCACCGGAGGACGGAACCGAGGAGGAGAACCCTATCGGGGCTTTCATCGGGGTCACCGCCCTCGCCTGGTTCCCCCTCATGGCCCTCCCCCGCAAGCTCCGGGCCGAGCGTGACACGCCCGCCGGCCAGGAGGCCGCGACCCGCTGGCTCGGCCTGCGGGACCACCTCGACGCCACGGGCGGCTTCGCCGACGCTCCGCCGGCGGCGGTGGCCATCTGGGACCGGTTCCTGTCCTACGGCGCGGCGCTGGGAGTCGCAGGAGCCGCGGTACGGGCGCTCCCCCTCGGCAGCGAGTCCGACACCGAGGCTTGGACGGCCCATGGTGGGCACTGGCGGGTCGTCCACATCGACTACCCCAAGCGCCTCCCGCCCGGCTGGGGCAAGCCGCCCCTGCTGGCGACGGCCATCGGCCTGGCCGGCCTGCTCGGGGGCCTGTTGGTCGCCCGCATCTTCTTCCCGCTCATGGCCGACGCCGTCTCCGACCTCGTCGACTCGACCCGTGACGAGGGGTTCAGCCCCATCAACCTCATCGCCATCGCGATCCTCGCCCTCCCCACCATCGTGCCCGCGGTCCTCGTCGTCCGCTCCGCCCTGATGCTCGTTGCCGCCGTTCCCGACCTGTTCGTCACCCGAGAGGTCGAGGGCGTCGTCCTGCGCATCCGCCGCCACGAGAAGGTCACCTACCTGGCCGTCGACGAGGGCGCCGGCCCGAAGGTCCGAGCCTGGATCGTGGCCCCCCTGCTACTCAACAGCGCCGGCCTCAACCAGGGCTGGCCGGTTTCGGCGACGGTCACCCCTCGCCTCGGCTACGTCTCCCGATTGTCCCGAACTCGGGACGCCGATCCGCCAGCCTGATGTATCTTTGGCCCGATCTCCACCGGGGCAGGGGCAATGGCGCCTCCTTATGACCTTCAGTTTGCAGCCCAGTCTTCGACGAGGAAGCGCCCCGGGTTCCCAGCCAGCATTCGACCCCACCCCGAGGTGACGCGTGCCCATTCGTCCCACCCGAGAGCTTGACGCCTGCGGCATCGGCTTCGTCGCCCAGAGCTCGGGACGGGCGTCGCGCGACGTCGTGGCTGCCGCGCTCGGGGGCCTGGCCTGCGTGAAGCATCGGGGGGCGGTGGCCGCCGACGCCCGGTCCTCCGACGGCTCCGGCCTCCTCGTCCCAATCCCGCCGGCCATCTTCGGCGAGCGCCGGGGCGTGGCCATGCTGTTCGTCCGGGGCGACGACCCCCGGCCCGCGGTGGAGGAGGCGGCCAAGGTCGAGGGCATCCGGGTGATCGAGTGGCGGGTGCCCCCCACCGACGACTCGGTCCTGGGTGAGCTGGCCCGGTCGTCGCAGCCGCACATGCTCCAGGCCGTCCTCGAGACCGACGGCGTGCCCGACGAGCGGGCCGCCTTCCGCCTCCGCCGGCGCATTGCCGCGACCACCACCGGCACCTACGTGGCGTCGTGCTCGTTCCGCACGGTGGTCTACAAGGGCCTCATCACCGCCGATGCCCTCGCCGGCTACTACCTGGACCTGGCCGACGAGCGCTTCGAGGCCGCCTTCGCCGTCTTCCACCAGCGCTTCTCCACCAACACCCTGCCGACCTGGGAGCGGGCCCAGCCCTTCCGCACCCTGTGCCACAACGGTGAGATCAATGCGGTGGCTGGGAACCTCAACCGCATGCGGGCCCGGGCCGCGCTGGGCACCGAGGCCGCCGGCCTCGGCCCCGAGGAGCTGTTCCGGCCCGTCTTCGACGCCGAGGACTCCGACTCGGGCCAGCTCGACTCCGTGGTCGAGCTCCTGACCCGGGGCGGGCGCGACATCCGCCACGCCATGGCCATGACCATCCCCGAGGCCTGGGAGGGCGAGCGCGACATCGCCTCGGAGGTGAAGGGCTTCTACCGGTACCACGCGTCGCTCATGGAGCCGTGGGACGGGCCGGCCGGCGTCATCTTCACCGACGGCATCGGCGTGGGCGCCACCCTCGACCGCAACGGCCTGCGCCCCCTCCGCTACGCAGTATGCGACGACGGCCTCGTCGTGTGCTGCTCGGAGGCCGGCGCCGTCGACCTCCACGGTCGGGGCCAGGTCAGGCGCGGCCGCCTCGGCCCGGGCCAGATGCTCTACGTGACCCCGGACGAGGGCGCGGTCTTCGACAAGGCGAACAAGGCGAAGCTGGCCGCCATCGCGCCCTACGCCCGGTGGGCCCAGGACGGCCTCCGACACCAGGCCACCGGCCAGCACATTGAGCAGACGGCCGACCCTGCCGTTCTGGAGCGCCGCCAGGCCATCTTCGGCTACTCCCGTGAGGAGCTGGCCATGGTGCTGCGGTACATGGCCAACGAGGCCAAGGAGCCCACCTACTCCATGGGCGACGACTCGCCCCTCCCCCACCTCGCCGGCCGTCCCCGCCCGATCCACCACTACCTGAGGCAGCGCTTCGCCCAGGTGACCAACCCGCCCATCGACCACCTGCGCGAGCGGCTGGTCATGAGCCTGCGCACCCTGCTCGGCCCCCGCCACCCGATCCTGCAGGCCCGCGCCGAATCGACCCACCTGCTCGTCCTGAAGTCGTTCTTCCTCTACCCATCGGCCATCGCCGCCTTCCTCACCGGGGACTGCGGCTCCTTCGGCTGCGGGCGCCTTGACGCCACGTTCCCCGTCGACGACGGGCCCGACGGCCTCCAGGCCGCAGTCCGGCGCCTTTGCGACGAGGCCGAGCGCCTGGTCCGTGACGGCACCGGCATCCTCATCATCGACGACGGCGGCGTGGGCGACGAGCGCGCCCCGGTCCCCGCCCTCCTGGCCACCGGCGCCGTCCACCACCGCCTCGTCGCCCAGGGCATGCGATCGAATACCAGCTTGATCGTCTCCGCCGACGACGCCCGCGACGTCCACTACATCGCATGCCTCCTCGGCTACGGCGCCGATGCCATCTGCCCGGCCCTCGCCCTGGAGACAGTGGCTTACGAAGCCGACCAGAACGTCGACTCCGAGCTTTCCGGCCCCGAGGCGCAGAACCGCCTCCAGGCCGGCCTGGAGGACGGGGTGCTGAAAGTGATGTCGAAGATGGGCATCTCCACCGTCGACTCCTACCGGGGCGCCCAGATCTTCGAGGTCCTCGGCCTCGGTCCCGAGGTCGTCGACCTGTGCTTCGCCGGCACCCCCTCGGTGGTCGGCGGCGTGGGCTGGGCCGAGCTAGGCGATGACGCCCTCAGCCGCCACGGCGAGGGCCGCACCGTCGAGGGTGGCTACTACCGCGCCCTCAAGAACAAGGGCGAGTACCACACCCACAACGACCCGGTGGTGAAGGCCCTCAACGAGATGAAGTCGGCCCACATGCTCCAAGCCGCCATCCGCGACGGCAGCAGCGAGCAGTACGACAAGTTCGCCGCTCTGGTGAACGGCCGGCCGCCCACGGAGCTGCACGACCTGCTCGAGTTCGTGCCCGCCGGCCCCCCGGTGCCCCTCGACGAGGTCGAGCCGGTCACCGAGATCGTCAAGCGGTTCTCCACCGGCGCCATGTCGCACGGGGCGCTCAGCCGCGAGGCGCACGAGACCCTCACCGAGGCCATGAACCTCATCGGGGGCAAGTCCAACTGCGGCGAGGGAGGGGAGAGTTTCGCCCGCTTCTCCACGCGGGGCCAGCCCACGGGCGACAAGAACAGCCGGATCAAGCAGATCGCCTCCGGCCGCTTCGGCGTCACGCCCGAGTACTGCGCCTTCGCGGACGAGCTCAACATCAAGATGGCCCAGGGCTCCAAGCCCGGCGAAGGCGGCCAGATCCCCGGCAACAAGGTGTCCGAGGAGATCGCCGCCCTGCGCCACACCCAGCCGGGCATCGGCCTTATCTCCCCGCCGCCCCACCACGACATCTACTCCATCGAGGATCTGGCCCAGCTCATCTTCGACCTGAAGCAGGTCAACCGCCTGGCGGATGTGTCGGTGAAGCTTGTGGCCGAGGACAACGTCGGCACGATCGCCGCCGGCGTGGCCAAGGCCCTGGCCGAGGTCATCCACATCTCCGGGGCCAACGGCGGCACCGGCGCCTCTCCCCTGGGCTCTATCAAGCACGCCGGCCTGCCGTGGGAGCTGGGCGTGGCCGAGACCCAGCGGGCGCTCATGGACAACGGCCTGCGCGATCGGGTCCGGCTGCGCATGGACGGCGGGCTGCTCACCGGTCGTGATGTCCTGATGGCGGCTCTCCTGGGCGCCGATGAGTACTCCTTCGGCACCGCGGCGATGATCGCCGAGGGCTGCATCATGCTGCGGGCCTGCCACAAGGACACCTGCACCACCGGCATTGCCACCCAGCGCCCCCACCTGCGGGCCAAGTTCGCCGGCACT
>CAYZMG010000007.1:43671-77305 GCA_964479465.1 uncultured Acidimicrobiales bacterium | reverse complement strand
CTACATGCTGTTCATCGCCCAGGAGATGCGCCAGGAGCTGGCCGCCCTGGGCCTGCGCACCGTTGACGAGGCCGTCGGGCGGGTCGAGTGCCTGCGCCAACGGGTCCTCGGAGACAACCGCCCCGACAGCATGGACCTGACCCCGCTCATCACCCCGCCCGACGACCTCGACGCCCCCCGCCACTTCGTGGCCCCCGTCGCCATCCAGAAGCCCCGCTCCGCCCTGGGCGACCGCCTGGAGGCCGACGCCTACCGGGCCGTCTGGGACGGCGACGACATCGAGCTGGAGTACCCGATCACCAATGCCGACCGCACCGTCGGCGCCGCCCTCTCGGGCGCCCTGGCCCTGGAGTTCGGCTCCTCGCCGCCCCCCGGGTCGGCCACCGTCCACTTCACCGGGTCAGCGGGCCAGAGCTTCGGCGCCTTCCTGGGCCACGGGATCGAGTTCGCGCTGACCGGCGAGGCCAACGACTATGTCGGCAAGGCCATGGCCGGCGGCCGCATCATCATCCGGCCGCCCGCCAACACCTTCATTTCGTTGCACGAGGCAGGCGGCAACCCGGTCCTCGCCGGCAACACCTGCCTCTACGGCGCCACGGGCGGCCAGCTGTTCGTCGCCGGCTCAGCCGGCGAGCGTTTCGGGGTACGCAACTCGGGCGCCACCGCCGTGGTCGAGGGCGTGGGTGACCATGCCTGTGAGTACATGACCGGCGGGGCCATCGTCGTCCTGGGGCCGGTCGGCTACAACCTCGGCGCCGGCATGACCGGCGGCCGGGCATTCGTGTGGGACCCCAGCTCCCAGCTCACGACACGGCTCAACACCGCCCTGGTCGAGGCGGCCCGGCCCGACGCCGAGTCCCTGGATGAGCTGCGCTGGCTCATCGAGCGCCACCAGGAACTCACCGGCTCCGCCCAGGCGGCCCGGCTGCTCGACGACTGGATCTCCACCGTCGCCCACAGCTGGCTGGTGGCGCCGGTCGACCACATCCGCCGGATGGAGGCCCAGCAAGCGTCGACAGTGGCGGCGAGCGCGTAAAGGGAGTACAGAGGGAGCCATGAGCTCCCCCGGCGGCGGCTCGGCCGACGCCTTCGCCGAGATGGCGCGCTCCCTTCCAGCCGAGGGCGACGTGCAGCACACGTTGCAGAAGATCTGCGATCTGGCGGTCGAGACCATCGATGGGTGCGACCACGCCGGCATCTCCTTCCTGAAGGGCAGGAAGGTCGAAACGCCGGCCGCGAGTGACGATGTGCCGCGCAAGGTCGACGTGATCCAGTACGAGGTGGGCGAGGGCCCGTGCCTCGACGCCATCCGAGAGCACGAGGTGTTCGAAACCGGTGATCTCGGCAACGAACGCCGCTGGCCGCACTTCGCCGCCCGGGCCCAGCGCGAGACCGGCATCACCAGCATGCTGTCCTTCCGCCTGTTCGTGGCGGGCGACACGCTCGGCGCCCTGAACCTCCACTCGAAGGCGGCGAACGCGTTCGGCGATGAATCCCGCAGGGTGGGCCTGGTGTTCGCAGCCCACGCCGCACTGGCACTCTCGAACGCCATGCACGGCGAGCAGATGGAGGAGGCGCTTCAGTCCCGCGACCTGATTGGCCAGGCCAAAGGGATGCTCATGGCCCGGGAGGGCATCTCCGCTGACCAGGCGTTCGACATGCTGCGGCGTGCGTCCCAGCGCCTGAACGTCAAGCTGCGGGACGTGGCCGGCGACATCGTGAACCCGCCGTCAACTCCGGCGGCGGGCGACGAGGGCGGCCAGGGCGGCCCCTGA
The DNA here is from genome assembly GCA_964479465.1 of uncultured Acidimicrobiales bacterium. Classification (GTDB taxonomy): domain Bacteria; phylum Actinomycetota; class Acidimicrobiia; order Acidimicrobiales; family AC-14; genus CADCTB01. The sequence goes on along the minus strand of CAYZMG010000007.1, from coordinate 75,530 downwards.
GGCCGTACCCACCGCCAGCCGGCGATGCATGCTGAGCGTGGCCTGGATGCTGCGGTCCTTGGCCTGGTCGTCGAAGATGCCGTGGGCGGCCTGCGTGCCGGGCACCGGGCCGTCGAGGTTGTCGGGCCGGTCGGGGGCCACGGGCATTGCGGTCTGCTGGGCCTGGAAGTTGGTCCGGGCCAGGTAGCGGTCGAGGACGCCGGGCATGACCGAATTGGCCAGGATCGCCCCCACTGTCGGGTAGCCGACCCAATACTCGCGGCGGGGATGGTCGGCCGCCCACACGATGGCCCGGCCGGCCACTTCCGGCTGATAGATCGGCGGGACGGGCTGGGGGTGGAACGGCAGCCGGCTGCGTACCCACCCGAACTGGGGGGTGTTCAGCGCCGGCATGTGGACGCTGGTGATCCGGATGCCGCTCCGGTCATGCAGCAGCTCGCAGCGCAGCGAGTCGACGAAGCCCCGGATGGCGTGCTTCGACCCGCAGTAGCTGGCCTGGAGCGGGATGGCGCGATAGGCCAGGGCCGAGCCCACCTGGACGATGGTGCCCCGGTCCCGGGGCCGCATGCGGCGGAGGGCGGACAGGATGCCGTTCACGCTGCCCAGGTAGGTGACGTCGGCGACCCGCTTGACCTCCTCGGCAGTGAGCTGAGCCACCGGGGCGAACACCGACGTCATGGCGCTGTTGACCCAGACGTCGATCGGGCCCAAGGTCTCCTCGATCTGGGTGGCCGCGGCCTCGACCGCGCCGGCGTCGGCCACGTCGGTAGGGATGCCGAGGGCCCGCACGCCGGCACCCTCGATCTCGCGGCAGACGGCGTCCAGGCGATCCCGTCCCCTGGCCAGGATGGCCACGTGGGCGCCGCGGTGGGCGAACGTCCGCGCCGCGGCCCGGCCGGCGCCGGCCGATCCCCCGGTGATGACCACGACCTTCCTGTTCGTCACTGGTCCAGCCTCGGGACTCAGCGGCGGGTCCCCTTGACCGAGCCGGTGATGTCCCCTTCCCCACCGGTGTCCAGCCCGCAAACCAGCACCCTACGACCGTCTTTCCATGCCGATTCCTGGGGCACGATCTCGAAGTCCTTGAGTTTGGACTGCTCCAGGGTGATGCCGAGGTAGTCGGTCAGCGGCTGGCCCAGGCAGTTGTCGGCCGCGTACTGGACCAAGGCGTCCTTGCCCGGGTAGGCGTCGGACGGGCCGGCGGGGTGGGTGACGATGAAGAAGATCTCCGAGTTGTGGGGCTCGGCGCACGGCTTCAGGTCGATCCCCCGGATCTCGTTCGACGCCGTGGAATCGAAGCAGTCGCCGACCTTCAGCTCGGAGTAGTCGATGCCCTCGTCACGGAAGTTGTTGTAGGCCCACATGGCGCCGGCGAAGAGGGCGGCCAGCGCGACCAGCCCGGCGAGCAGGATGACGAGAACCTTCAGTCGTGAGCGCCCGGGCTTGCGAGCCGGCGCCGGCTTCGTCTCGAACGGCGGGGGCGTGAAGTCGGTGGCCAGCGACGGCGGCCGGGGCGGCGGCGCCGGCGAGGGCGGGGGCGACGTCGCGCCACGCGGTGGCGGGGATGGCGTCGACAGTCTCGGCGGCGGCGCCGAGGCCACCGTCAGCATCTCCTCGTCGTCCTCCTCGAGCACCTCGGGGGCCGCCCAGTCGCCCTCGTCTGCTTCAGGGACATCGTCGGTGTCCCAGTCGTCCTCGACCAGCTCGGCGACGAACTCTTCCTCCTCGACGTCCTCCTCGGCCTCGAGCTCGTCGTCGGCCAGCCACTCGTCCTCGTCGGGTGGCGCCGGGGCCACAAGCACCCGGGTGACTTCCTCGTCCCGCTGGGGGGGCGCCGGCCGCGACGATGGGCGCGCAGCCGGGACCGACCTGCCCTCGACCTCCGCGGCTGCGGCCCGCAGGAGTGAGCGGATGCGGGCGTGCGGGTCCTCCCGGACGGGTTCGGGAGCCGGCGGCGTCCAGTCGTCCTCCACGGTCTGCTCGGCGGCGGGGCGGAACGAGGGCGCCTTGTTCGCCCGGGGGGCGAGAATGGCGCCGCGGCCGGGCGCAGAGGGCGCGGCCGTCGTCGTCCTCGCCGCCCTGGCGGCCGGTGCCGCCTTCTTGGGGGCGACCGTGCGCTTGGCCGCCGGCGCTGCCCTCTTGGCCGGCGCAGCCTTCTTGGCCGGCGCTGCCCTCTTGGCCGCCGGCGCAGCCTTCTTGGCCGGCGCTGCCCTCTTGGCCGCCGGCGCTGGCCTCTTGGCCGCCGGCGCAGCCTTCCTGGCTGCCGGCGCAGCCTTCCTGGCTGCCGGCGCAGCCTTCTTGGCCGGCGCCTTCCGGACGGGGGGGGTCGCCGCTTTCTTCACGGACGCCTTCTTGGCCGCGCCCGTGGTCGCCCTCGTGGTTCGCCGCGCCCTTGCGTCGTCGTCTGCCATGTCCTCCTCCGGAGCCGGCTCGGCCGCCGCATCCTGGTCGCGGCCCGAGAGCCCGTGCTATCCCGTGCCCCGCCAGCATACGGCCCCCCCGACCCCCGGCCGCCAGAGCGGCCTTCCCGCCGGCCGTTCCGTCCGGTGCGAGAATGGCGGACCGAAAGGAGGCAGGTCATCACCGTCACCGCGAATACGCCCGTCGAGCTCGTCGAGCGCCTGTACGGCGCCATGAGTGAGCGGCTGGCGGCCGGCCGGCGCCTGCTCGGCCGCCCGCTCACCCTGGCCGAGAAGATCCTGGTCGCCCACCTCGACGACATCGACATCGAGGTGCCGGTCCGCGGTCGCTCCTACGTCGAGCTCCGACCGGACCGGGTGGCGATGCAGGACGCCACCGCCCAGATGGCCGTGCTCCAGTTCATGACCGCCGGCCTGCCGGCGGTCCAGGTCCCGACCACCGTCCATTGCGACCACCTGATCCTCGCCCAGGACGGCGCCGCCGCCGACCTGGCCGTGGCCGAGGACGTGAACCGGGAGGTCTACGACTTCCTCTGCACCGCTTCCAGCCGCTACGGCATCGGCTTCTGGAAGCCTGGCGCCGGCATCATCCACCAGGTCGTGCTCGAGCGCTACGCCTTCCCCGGCGGCATGATGATCGGCACCGACAGCCACACACCCAACGCCGGCGGGCTGGGCATGGTCGCCATCGGCGTGGGCGGCGCCGACGCCGTCGACGTCATGACGGGAGGGCCGTTCGGGCTGCGCTGGCCCCGGCTCATCGGCGTCCGGCTGTCGGGCAGCCTTTCGGGCTGGGCCTCGCCCAAGGACGTCATCCTCCGGGTGGCGGAGATCCTCACCGTGCGGGGCGGGACGGGCGCCATCGTCGAGTACTTCGGACCGGGTACCGCGGCCATCAGCTGCACCGGAAAGGCCACCATCTGCAACATGGGCGCCGAGATCGGGGCCACCACGTCGGTGTTCCCCTACGACGAGCGGTCGCGGGCCTACCTCGCCGCCACCGGTCGGGGGGCCCTGGCCGAGGCCGCCGACGCGGTGTCCGCCGACCTGCGGGCCGACGACGAGGTCCTGGCCCACCCGTCGACGTTCTTCGACGAGATCATCGAGATCGACCTCTCCACCCTCGAGCCCCACGTGGTCGGCCCCCACACCCCCGACCTCGGTCGACCGGTCTCCGCCATGGGCTCGGAAGCCCGGGCCGCCGGCTGGCCCCTTGTGCTGTCCCAGGCCCTCGTCGGCTCCTGCACCAACTCCTCCTACGAGGACATCAGCCGGGCCGCCAGCGTTGCCCGCCAGGCCAGCGCCCGGGGACTCAAGACCCGTACTCCCCTACTCATCACGCCCGGGTCCGAGGTGGTCCGGGCCACCGTCGAGCGCGACGGTCTGCTGGCCGACCTCGAAGCCGTGGGCGCCACCGTCCTGGCCAACGCCTGTGGGCCTTGCATCGGCCAGTGGGCCCGCTCTGACGTGGTGAAGGGCGAGAACAACTCGATCATCACGTCGTTCAACCGCAACTTCCCCAAGCGCAACGACGGCAACCCGGAGACCTTGGCCTTCATCGCGTCCCCGGAGACCACCGTGGCCTACGCCCTGGCCGGCACGCTCGACTTCAACCCGCTCACCGACCTGATCGGCGGTGAGCCCCTCGACGAGCCCGAGGGCTGCGAGCTTCCGCCCGGTGGCTACGCCGGTGGCGACGCCGGCTTCATGGCCCCGCCGGAGGACGGGTCCGCCACCGAAGTCGTCATCGCCCCGGATAGCGAGCGGCTGCAGCGGCTCGAGCCCTTCGCCCCGAACACCGACCCCGAGCTCACCGAGCTGCCGATCCTGCTCAAGGCCCGCGGCAAGTGCACCACCGACCACATCTCGGCTGCCGGCCGGTGGCTGCGATTCCGCGGCCACCTGGAGAACATCAGCGGCAATCTCTTCATGGCCGTGACCAACGCCTACACCGGCGAGTCCGGCATCGGCTGGTGCGAGGTCCACCAGGAGCGGGAGCCCTACCCCGATGTCGCCCGCCATTACCGGGACGCCGGCATGGCGTGGGTGGCCGTGGGCGACGAGAACTACGGGGAGGGGTCCTCCCGGGAGCACGCGGCCATGGAGCCCCGGTTCATGGGCGCCAGGGCCATCATCGTGCGCTCCTTCGCCCGCATCGCCGAGACCAACCTCAAGAAGCAGGGCGTGTTGCCGCTGGTGTTCAGCGACCCCGTTACCTACGACGAGGTCGGCGAGCTAGACCGGATCTCCATCCTCGGGTTGGCCGGCCTGGCGCCGGATCGTCCGGTCGAGTGCCGTCTCCACCGCCCCGACGGTTCCACTTTCGACTTCACCTGCACCCACACCCTCAATGACGAGCACATCGGCTGGTACCGGGCCGGCAGCGCCCTGAACCTCATCCGCCGGAGCTTCGGCGTGTAGTGCTGCTGGCGGCTGTCCGCCGACCGGCCGGAACCTGAAGTACCCCCAGAACCCGAACGAGAACAGAGCGAACGCCACGAACAGGCCGATGACCACATTCAGCGGGGACGCCGACGTGTTCGATACGTAGCCCGTGCTCGGGCGCAGGAGGATGTGCACGAAGGCCAACAGGGTGAGCCCGTACAGGCCGGCCCACGCCGCCCGGCTCCAGCCAATGACCCTCTCCCCCAGAAGGAGGCGCATGGGGAGCATGGCGATGATCAGGCTGTCGAGCGCGGCCCAGAAGATGCCGCCGAGGACGTTCTCGACCAGGATCGTGCCGAAGGTTCTCCCGTCCTCCGCGGCAGCGGCGGCCACCGGCTGGAGGGCCAGCCACGAGCCGAAGCTGAGGGCGAGGAGGAAGGCCACCGTGCGGGCGGCGAGGCGGCCGGACTCGTCTCGCCCGAGCTTCCGGCTCAGAGCCAGCCCGCCGAGGAGCCCGTAGAAGTACCCGGGCTGGAACCCGACGGCCCGCGACAGGACCACGCACGCCACAGCGATGATCAACGCCCCCGGGAGGGCGATGGGCGTGGCCCTCTCCCGGTAGCGCCGGCGGACGTAGCCCACTTCGGGCAGGTCCGAGGCCAGGACGACGGCCCCCGTGGCCAGGCTGAGGCCCAAGGCGCCGACTGCGGTGGCAGCGTCGAACCCGCTGGTGGGCTGGATGGCGAACCACAGGGGCCCGCTCAGGGCCAGGAAGAGACCGAGCAGCAGCCCGTGGTGGCGCCCGCCGCCCACCGGACGGGGTTTCAGCCCGAACCAGCCCCGGACCTCGTCGTAGTGCTCCTCCAGCGTGGTGTTGAACAACTCGGCCGGGAAGGCGATCAGCACCAGCAGGGCGGCGACGGCGAAGGCGCTGAGCAACAGCTGGTCGGCGCCGAAGTCGATCTGGTCCACCTGGGGCAGTGAGGTGGCCAGGGCGCTGCGGTGGAGGCCGGCGGCGGTCACCTCGAAGGCCGACGCCGCCAGCGCGGGGCTCCCCGACGAGCGGCACGAGCTGGTGACGTCGTGGCGGCCCGGGGCGACGTCGGCGGGGACGGAGATCCCCTCCTTGCGTATGTCACCGGCGGCGTCGGGGCTGGTCGAGCCGATCCGGCGGCCGTCCACGAAGACGTACACCGTCTCGCAGACCCGCTCGACCTGGGCGAGCGCCGGCGCCGCGACCCGGCGGGTGCCGTAGGCCCGCCCGCCGGCCGGGTACCCGGAGCCGGTGACGGTCAGGCCGATCCCCGGCGGTCCCGACCGCCGGCCGCCGGCGGCGACTGCGTCGAGGGTGATGCCCGCCGGCGCCGGCGGCGCCGCCGGCGGCGGCGGGAGGCTCGTCGTCGACGAGGTGGTGGTCGTCTCGGGGACGGTGGTGGTCTCGGCCACGGTGGTCGTGGGCGATTCCGTGGTCGACGTGGTCAGCCGGGTCGTTGTCGGCGGCGGCCTGGTCGTGGTCGTCCGCAGGACGGCCGTCGTGGTCGGCTGGTCGGTGGTCGTCGGCGCCGGCACTCCGTTGCCGGTCAGCGTGCTCTGCAGCGAATTGTCAGCGCCCCAGACGACGGCAAGGACTCCCGGCTGCGGGCCGGCGGCCGTCGGGGTGAAGAGCACGGTGATCGTGCACGGGGTGCTCACCGGCCCGAGGGCACACGTCCCGCCGGAGCGCGAGTAGGGGCCGGTGAAGCTGATGGCATCCAGCGTCACCGGGCTGTTGGGCGTGAATGTGACGGAGAGCGGGGAGCCGGTCTCCCCGATGGTCACCGAGCCGAAGCTCACCGTGGCCGGCGTCAGCGTCGGCGGGGTGAACTGTGCCAGCGCCGGCCCGGCCAGGAGCACACCCGCGACCACACCCCCGACGAGGGCCCGTAGGCTCGAGACAGCGACAGGCCCACCCTACGCCTGGGGCCGGGAAACGGGTAGGTCCGCCCTCAACCGCTACACTTGCTCCCGACATGGCACGGAACAACGACCGCGACCGCGGCAAGAAGCGGACACCGGTCCGAGACACCAACCGCCGAGGCAAGCCCAAGGTCTGCGTCTTCTGCCGCGACCACGTCGTCTGGGTGGACTACAAGGACGTCAACGTCCTGCGCCGGTTCATCAGCGACCGGGCCAAGATCAAGGCCCGCCGCACCACCGGCACCTGCCTCCAGCACCAGCGCGACGTCGCCGTCGCCATCAAGACCGCCCGTGAGCTGGCGCTGATTCCCTACACGCAGCGCACTGTGAGCGACAAGGCCGGCGGTCGTGAGGGTCGAGGCGGCGGCGGCCGGGGCGGCCCCCGGGGCCCCCGTCCCGACGCAGCCCGTGACGCCGATGCCGGCGTCGAGAGCGCCGAGGTCGATGTCGACGGCACCGATGTCGACGGCACCACCGACGACGTGGCCGACGACGCCGTTCCTGCTTACAGCGAGTAGCGAAGCGGGCTGACGCGGCCGGCTAGACGTTCCGCGTACCCAGGAGCGTCAGAAACGTGCCGATCAGGTACGCGGAACCGAGCTGAGGGCCTGGGTCAGGTCCTCCAGCAGATCGCCGACGTCCTCGACCCCGACGGAAAGGCGTACCAATCCTGGATCGGCGGCCAGGGGCGTACCGGCCAGGCTGGCGTGGCTCATCCGGGCCGGGTAGCCGATCAGCGACTCCACCCCGCCCAGCGACTCGCCGAGGGTGAACAGCCGGGTGCGGCTGACGAAGTCGGCGGCGGCGGCCTCGCCGCCGCCGAGCACGCACGACACCATTCCCCCGAACCGGCCCGACATCTGGCGCTTGGCCAGGTCGTGGCCTGGGTGGTCGACCAGGCCGGGATAAGACACCGACGCCATAGCCGGATGGTCGGCCAGGAAGCCTGCGACGGCCATGGCGTTGTCGCAGTGCCGGTCCATGCGCAGGGCCAGGGTCCTGACCCCGCGCAGCACGAGGAAGCAGTCCATCGGGCCCGGCACGGAGCCGGCGGCGTTCCGCGTCAACGTGAGCGCAGAGGCAAATCCCGGGTCGTTCGTCGCCACGAAGCCGCCGATCACGTCGGAGTGCCCGCTCAGGTACTTGCTGGTGGAGTGCACCACGGCGTCGGCGCCCAACTCCAGCGGCCTCTGGAGGTAGGGCGTGGCGAAGGTGTTGTCGACGACGCACAGGGCGCCCCGCTCCCGGGCCATGGCGGCCAGGGCGGCGATGTCGACCACGGCCAGGCCCGGGTTGGTGGGTGACTCGACCCAGACGAGCCTCGTGCGGCCGGTCCACGCCGCCGCCACGGCGTCGAGGTCGCCCAGGTCGGCCGGCGTGAAGTCGGCCTTGTGGACCTGGCTCAGCAGGCGGTGGGTACCGCCGTAGCCGTCGGGGTTGACGAGGATGTTGTCGCCGGCCGCCAGCTGGCGCACGACCACGTCGACCGCAGCCATGCCGCTGGCGAAGGCCAGCCCGTGGGCGGCCCCCTCCAGGGATGCCAGGCAGGTCTCCAGGGCGGTGCGGGTGGGGTTGGCGGTGCGGGCGTACTCGTAGCCCTTGTGGGCGCCGAGGCCCTCCTGGGCGAAGGTGGACGTCTGGTAGATCGGCGTGGTGACCGCGCCGGTGGCGGGGTCGGAATCCTGACCCGCGTGGATGGCGCGAGTGGAGAATCCCCCCAGCTCTGTCAGTTCTGGCTCTGCAGCTCGGCGATCCGGGCGTCGATGCGGTTGCGCTCGGCCAGCAACGCCTCGCGCTCGGCGTCCTCGGACTCGATCACGGCGATGATCGTCTCGACCGCGTCGCGCACCGACTGGGCCTCGCCGGCCAGCAGGGGGCCGCCCCGGCGGTCGCACTTGGGCACATCCGCGTCCCAGGGCACGACCGCGGCCAGGGGTACGCCGTACTCGGTGGAGAGGCGGTTGAAGAGCTCCACGTCGGCCTCGCCCTTGGCCTTGTTGCCCACGCCGTAGATGCGGGGAATGCCCAGCTCCCGGGCCAAGGGGACGGTACGGCCGGCGGTCATGACCGACTTGTGGGTCGGCTCCATGATCATGAGCAGCACGTCGGCGTAGGCCAGGGTGCCGCCCGAGCGGCTGAGGTGCTCGAGGCCGGCCTCCATGTCGACGAGAGTGATGTCGGCCTCCTCGTCGATGGCAGTGCCGAGCAGGCTGCGAACCATGTAGTGGTCGGCGCAGCTGCAGCCGGCGCCGGCCTGGTCAATCCGCATGGCGTGCAGCAGGGTGACGCCGGAGGGGGTGGGCAGGCCATACTCTGCGAGCAGGGCGCCAGGCGACAGGGTGCCGTCGCCGAGGCCGACGACGAGCTTGCGAGGCACGAGCGGCGCCTCGTTGGCGGTCTTCTCGTCCAGGCCCAGACTCATGGCCAGGTTGGGGTTGGAGTCGGTGTCGACCGCCAGCACCTTCTTGCCCCGGGCGACATAGGCCTGGCAGAGAAGACCCGACAGGGAGGTCTTGCCCACTCCACCTTTGCCGACGACACCGAGCTTCATGCAGATCTCCCTTCAGGCGACGCCCCATTCTGTCGCAGATCCGACAGAAGCGCCCCCATGGGGAAAAGAATCAAAGAACGTCGCGCCGGCGCACCACCCGGCGGCGGGAAGCCACGACGGGCTGCTCGTGGACGTAAGCCTCCTCGACAACCGCCTGCTGGCGGGGCGCCGCGACGGGCCCTTCGTCCACGTACGCGTCATCGACGACGGTCCGCCGGCGAGGACCACCGGAGAACCCGCCCGTTCCGCCGTTCATGATCACCATGCCCACGGCCAGTCCGATGACACCGACGACCATGAGAATCACCCCGATGGTGTTGAGGTTGATTCCCGAAGTGGTGACGTCGACCGCAAAGGCCAGGACGGCACCGAGGGCGATCAGGAAGATGCTCGCACCGATTGTCATGGACCAGCCGTACCCAACGCGCCGGCCGGTTACCCGTTTCGAACACCTGGTCGGCTACCATTGAGGGCGACGAGGTGCATTCGGCACCTCAGTCGGGGCCATTCCTTCCTGAGCCGCCGGGCCACCCAGCCTGACGGGCGCCGAGACGGTGGGTTCGGCCCACCCTCGTTCCTACAACTCAGGAGTCCCTCATCACTACCAAATCCTTCGCCGCGCTCGGCGTCGCCCCGGACCTCGCAAAGGCCCTCGCCGACTCCGGCATCACGTCGCCGTTCCCGATCCAGACCATGACCATCCCCGACGCCCTCGCCGGGCGCGACGTCTGCGGCAAGGCCCAGACCGGTTCAGGCAAGACGCTGGCCTTCGGGCTACCGGTCATCATGCGCCTCACCGAGGCCAAGCCCCACCGGCCCAAGGCGCTCATCCTCGTTCCCACCCGTGAGCTGGCCCATCAGGTCCAGGAGGTGCTCACGCCCCTCGCCGCATCCCGCGGCCTGCGCCTGAGCTCGGTGTACGGCGGAGCGCCGATGGACCGCCAGATCAAGGCCCTGCGGCGGGGTGTGGAGATCGTCGTCGCCACCCCCGGCCGGTTGATCGACCTCGGCGACCGGGGCGAAATATCCATGGCCGAGGTGGAGATCCTCGTCCTCGACGAGGCCGACCGCATGGTCGACATGGGCTTCATGCCCCAGGTCGAGTGGGTGCTGCGCCGCCTCCCCGCCGAGCACCAGACTCTGCTGTTCTCCGCCACCCTCGACAGCGATGTCGACCACCTCATCAAGACCTACGTGCGCACGCCGGCCCGCCACGAGGTGACCTCCACGCTGCCGACCGTCGAGAGCATGGAGCACCGCTTCCTGAAGGTCCACCAGATGGACAAGGTGAAAGTCGTCGCCTCGATCGCCAAGGGGATCTTCCGGGGTCTGGTCTTCGTACGCACCAAGCGCGGCGCCGACCGCCTGATCGTCCAGCTCCGCGCCGAGGGCGTGAAGTCCGAGGTCCTCCACGGCGGCCTCACCCAGGGCGCCCGCCAGAAAGCTCTGCAGCGTTTCACCAAGGGCGACGTCGGCATCCTGGTGGCCACCGATGTCGCCGCTCGTGGCCTCGACATCGACGGCGTCGACGTGGTCCTCCATTTCGACCCGCCCGAGGACCACAAGGCATATCTCCACCGCTCCGGCCGCACCGCACGGGCCGGTGAAAAAGGCGTCGCCGTCAGCCTGCTGCTATGGGACCAGGTGGCCGAGGCCGAGAAGCTGCGCAAGCGGCTCGGCATTCGCCAGCCCCTCGTGGAGGTCTTCTCCAACGACGCCCGCCTGCGCAACCTGGCCGGCGAGGCCTGGGGCCCTCCCGAGGAGGACAAGGAGGAGGCCACCGGCACCGACGGCGCCTTCCAGCCGACCCACACCATCGCCCGACGCATGGGCGGGGGCCGGCGGGGCCGGCGCTGACCTGCGGTTTGGTCACGTTCAGCGCCTCCGAGGACGCCCAACGTGACGACATGCCGGCGATCCCTTGACGCGGACAGCCGGTTGTATATGCTCCCGCCGTGCAACAGCTTGCGGAAGTTTCTGACGGGATTGTCCTGCTGGTGATCATCGCCATCGTGGTTGTCGGCGTCATCGTCGCCGTGGCCATGGGCAAGGGCAAATAGCCGCCGCTGACCGTCCCAGGGCGAGCACTGGCGCTCGCGAGGGAGTTCGCACCTCGAGTCGGTGACGTCGATGCGGCTGTGGCCCGGCGCACTTTCTCATTCGTCCCCTGAGTTGCCACGGCAGTCGGTTTCCCCGCGCGCGGTAGGCCCCCCTCAAGTTCCGGACGCAGTATGTCGATGAGGTAGCCAAGCGCCAGGTTCTCGAGCGTCTCTTGGTGCCCGCCTTCGGTGAAGGTCGGCCGACGTGGCACGGAGGGAACGTAGATGGACAGCCGCACGCGCCGGGAGCATCGGACCTCGCCGGCGAGCAGCGTGTCGGTCATGGAACCTGGGACGACCGAGCTGGCCCCGCTCGCCGCGCTGGTCGAGTCCTCCGGCGACGCCATCATCGGACTCACTCTCGAGGGCACCATTACGAGCTGGAACCGCGGCGCCGTGGCCTTGTACGGCTACTCCGCGAACGAAGCGGTGAACCGGCCGATCGAGATCCTGCTGCCGGACGACCGCCGGCATGAAGCACCCCACCTTCTCCTGCCGGTCAGCACGGGTGAGTTCGACGAGCGCATCGAAACCATCCACATCGCCAAGGACGGCTGGCCGCACGACGTCTCATTGACCATCTCGTCGATGAAGGAGCCTGGTGGCCGGATCATCGGCATGTCCATGATCGCCCGCGACGTGAGCGCGCAGAAGCGCGCCGACGAACAGGTCAGGCGCCTGAGCAGACACTTCGATCTGTCCCGGGACATGGTCTGTACCGCCGGGCTCGACGGGTACCTCAAGCAGGTGAACGGCATGTGGACCGAGACGCTCGGTTGGTCGGACAGTGAGCTGCGCTCCCGCCCGATGATCGCCTTCGTTCATCCGGACGACCGTCAGGCCACCCTCGACGAACGGGCCCGCCTGGCCCAGGGTGGGACCACCGTCGCCTTCGTGAACCGTTACGCCATAAAAGGGGGGGGCTGGCGGTGGCTCGACTGGAACACCAGATTCGTCCCCGAGGAGCAGCTGATCTACGCCACGGCGCGCGACGTCACCGACCGCAAGGCGGCCGAGGCGCAGGCGCGGTTCCAGGCCCATCTGCTCGACGCGGTCGGAGACGCGATCGTCACGACCGACCTCTCCGGGACGATCATCTACTGGGGCCCCGGTGCCGAGAAGCTCTACGGCTGGAGTGCAAAGGAGACGGTGGGCCGAGGGATCATGGACGTGATCCCTGCGGTACCGGCACCAGATCCCGCCCAATCCGCCGCCATCTTGAGCCGGCTGGCGAGGGGAGAGCCATACACCGGCATCATGGAGTTGGGACGGAGCGACGGCTCGACCTTCCAGGCGGAGGTGACGGACACCCCGGTGCTCGATGACGCGGGCCAGATGGTGGCGATCATCGGCATCTCATCCGATGTCAGCGAGCGGGAGGAGGCCCACGCCCAGGTGCAACGGGCCCGGGACCAGGCGTTGGAAGCCTCCCTGATGAAGTCGCACTTCCTGGCGAACATGAGCCACGAAATCCGCACCCCCATGAACGGGGTCCTCGGCATGGCCGAGCTGCTCCTCGACACCGATCTCGACGCGCGCCAGCGCGACTACGCCGAAACGGTACGCAGCTCCGGTGACGCCCTGCTGGCCATCATCAACGACATCCTCGACCTCTCCAAGATCGAGGCCGGGCGCATGGGGCTCGAGGCGATCGATTTCGACCTGCCAACGGTCATCGAGGAAACCGCTGAACTGCTCGCCGGCGCAGCCCACGCGAAGGGGCTCGAGCTTGTGGTGGACGTCGCCGACGACATGCCGGCGGTGCGTGGGGACCCGAATCGCCTCCGCCAGATCCTCACCAATCTTCTCGGGAACGCCCTCAAGTTCACCTCGCGCGGACACGTCGCTGTCTCGGCGCGCATCACCGGAGCGACGGAGGGAGCGGTGACTGTTCGGATCGAGGTCGACGACAGCGGCATCGGTCTCGACCCAGAGGTGGCAACCAGGATCTTCGAGCCGTTCGTACAAGCCGACGCCTCGACCACCCGCCGGTACGGGGGCACCGGGCTGGGTCTGGCCATCACCGTCCAACTCATCGACCTCATGGGCGGCGAGTACGACATGGAGAGCCTGCTCGGCGCAGGGAGCAGCTTCTGGTTCACGGTGACCCTTCCCCGGGCGTCTGTCGGAGACGCCCGTCCCGTCGCAGCAGCGCGCCATCTCGCCGGCACGAAGGCCCTCGTCATTGTCGACGACGCCGTCAACCGAGCCGTGCTGCGGAGATACATGGTCGGCTGGGGAATGGATGTCGAGGTCGCCAGCTCTGGAGATACGGCACTCGACTTGGCATGCTCGGCGGCGGCCGCAGACGTGCCCTTCGACGTGGTGCTGCGTGACAGGCGCGTGCCCGTCATACACAGCGAAGGACTGGCCGAGGCAAGCGGAGCCGACCCGGGCACGGCGGGCATACCGACGGTCGTGCTCCTGTCGCCAGGCGACGATGGCGATCTCAGCCGCTTCCCGACGGAGAAGGGCGCTACCACCCTGACGAAGCCGGTCCGGCGAGAGCGCCTCCTCCGCTGCCTGCAGGATCTCTTGGCGGGTCGGGTGAGCGACGAGCGAAGCGACGGTATGGCGGCAGCCTCGGGCGGCGAGGGGGCCTACCGAGGGCGCGTGGTCGTGGCCGAGGACAACCTCATCAACCAGAAGGTGGCGGTCGCCATGCTCGAGGGCGGCGGGTACACGGTTGACGTCGCACCCGACGGCCGCAGGGCGGTCCTCGCCCTCCAGGCTCGCCACTACGACGTCGTGCTCATGGACTGTCAGATGCCGGAAATGGACGGCTATGAGGCGGCCGTCGCCATCCGCGCCGCCGAAGGAACCGGTCGTCGCACCCCGATCATCGCAATGACGGCGGGCGCGATGCAGGAGAACAGGGACCGAGCCCGAACGGCAGGCATGGACGACTTTCTCGCCAAGCCGGTCAAGAAGGCGGATGTGCTGGCGGCCGTCGGCCGGTGGGTCAGTGAGTTCCCGGCACAAAGTGAACGGCGCCGGCGTTGAGGCCCCTCCGGCCCTTCTGACTCACCGAGCTTCGCTGCTCGACGCGTTTCCGGTACATGTCGGCATCGGCACGTGCGACCAACCCGCTTGGCGAGTCGTCGAGTCGCATCTCAGCGAGCCCAACCGTGACCGACCCCTGCTCGGGGGCCGTGGCCAAGCTCGCGTTCACTTCCGCGAATCGAACCGCCGCCTCGCCATGGGTCAGACCTGAGATGGCACAGACGAACTCGTCACCGCCGTAACGGATGAGAAGATCGTGGGATCGTGTCCTGGCCCGGAGGGCATCGGCCACCTCGACGAGCAGGCGATCACCGGCCGCGTGGCCGCGGGAATCATTGACCGCTTTCAGCCCGTCGATGTCGATGAAGGCGAGCACGAGCGGCTCGTCGTCCCGGGTGGCTCTCGCGATATCTCGGACGAGCGCAGTGAAGCCCGCTCCTCTGAGGTACGCCCCCGTGAGATCGTCGATCACGGCGTCCTCCCGTTCCCGCGCCGACGCCCCACGATCGGCCAACGCCGTGGTGCGATCCTGTTCCGATTCGCTCCGTTCGCAAGCGCCTGCCCCCCGATCGGCGAACGAGGTGCGGCGGTCGTCCCTTGCGTTCGTGCGCTCACGGGCGCCGGCCCGGCGATCCTGAGACGACCGCCGCCGGTCGGAGGCAGCGTGCCGCCTGGCGATCACCGAGCGAATGAGCAAGTCCGCCGCCCGTGCCGGGTTCGTGCTCGCATCAAATCGCTCGGCGGCCTCGTCCCGGTCAGCGGCGGCGTTGTCGCGCTGTTCGGCGGCTGCATCCCGTTGAACTGCGAGCTCGTCGCGCTCGCCGGCAGCATCGTCGCGCTGTTGGCCGGCGTTGTCGCGCTCATCTGCGAGGTGATCCCGCTGATGACCGTCGTGATCGCGTTGCTCGCCCACCTGATCCCGCTTACGTCCAGCGGAGCCCATGCCCATCTTGCGATCCTCGCAATGTTCGGCCGACGGCTCGTTGGAACGTGCGGACCGCCCATCGGGGAACGATCCGGGACTGCTTGGTAGTCTAACGGCGCCCACGATGGGCAACTTGACTCGGGTCGCTGTTCGAGGCGCCCTGCTCAGCGGGTCAGCTGCATCCGCCACGAGAGGAGGCCGTGGGTCGGGCCGACCGCGAGAAGGCACGTGACGGCACAGGCGGGTTGGGTGTAGGTGTCAACGCTGGCGATCCCGGACATGCCGCTGAGCCCCCGTTCGGCGTCGTAGCCCAGGTCGCTCGGTCTGGCGTTGAAGTGGACGGCGAAGCCGGTTATCCGGTCCGTGACTTGAGGGTCGCCGGCGCCCCATCCAGGTATCACCGTCATCGCAACCCGCCCGTCGTTGTAGCGGAACGTGAGCTCCGTGGCGTCGTTGTGCTGGTTGACGTACCGGTCCTCGTGCGGGTAGATGGTCTGGAACTCCGGTGCGAACACATCCGCCTTGTTTCCGTCGACGACGACCCGGTCTGTGCTGCGCTTGGCCCGCCCGGTGCTGATCGACGGTCCCTCGACATGGTGGATGGAACGCTCGGTGACCTGTGCCGCATCGCAGTGTCGGAAGTGCGGATCGCCCGGGTAGGCGTTGCGGGGCATTGCCCGGCAACCAGGGTTGAGTAGCAGCAGCAGCCCGCCGGCCGCTCCGGAAAAGTTCACGTCGGCGGTCGCGCCCAGCGCGGAACCGATCGTGAAGGAATCGGGCGTCATCGTGTAGTCGACGGACCACACCAGCTGCGCGGTGACGCCATTCAGGCCCACGAACGTGGTGGTCCCGCACGATGGGCAGCTCGGCATCGGTGGAATCAAGTTGACGAGCGGCGTGGAATACCTGGCACTCACGTCCGCCGGCGTGGTCCGGAGGGTCTCCGGCGTCTCGACGAACCGGACGCTATTGGGGACGGTGTACAGGCAGTTCGCGGGAGCGCACTCGTCCGTGAGCGGTGGAGTCCGCTCCAGGGTCTTCCAAATCTCGACGTGGAGACCCTTGTAGCCATAGGGCGCGTCGGTGCTGGTGAAACCCCTGGTGATGGCCAGCACGCTCTTCGCCGCGTCTGGGGCGATCTCGGGCTCGAGGATGCCGACGAAGTTGGCGTGGGCATCGACGCCCCAGAGGCCGCGCACGATTCCCGGGGCGTCCTGGGTGTCGATCCAGGCCACCCACTGGTTGTTGGCCATGAGGCGGTCACCGGACCGAATCAGGCCCTCGTAGGCGGCGTCGGTGCGCCGGACGAACGCGGCGATTCTCGAACTGGGGCTGGCCGAGCAGTTGGACAGCGGAGTCGTGAGCGTCGCCAGCTCTGCGCGCTCCTCCCGACACATGGTGGGCGGCGGCCGATCAGATGGCACTGGTATCGGGAGGGGGACCGACGGCGACGCCGGGACAGCGGCCGAGGAAGGAGCCTCCGGCTCGCTGGGAGCGAACGCACCGGCGCAGAGCACGGCAAGCGCCGGCGCAACCAGCGCCAGCCGCAGAAGGCGTCCCGCTCGTGCTGAGGATCGATTCATCGGGTTCATCGCACGGCGGTTTCGAGGGTGGGCCGTAAGGGATTCGAACCCCTGACGGTACCTCGCGGCCTGGTGGCGGCCTGGGCCTGGGTCTTCATCACCCCCGTGCTGGGTCAGGCTGGTGGCGAGGACGAGGTCCGCCTGGGGCGCGCCCCCAGGCTGACGCACCCATCCGGGTCGGGTTTCGGCGCCGGGGCAGTCGTCCACCCGTACAATCTGGCAGAGATGTCCACCGACCCTGTCCAGCCCCGCCACAGCGAGAGCCTCGAGCTTCCGGTCGAGGAGCTTCTCCGACGCGCCCGACCGCTGCCTCCGCATGACGAGATGGTCATCGAGGACCTCAGCGAGCAGGAAGGCGCCGCCTTCCTCGCCGCCCTGGAGGCATAAGCGGGCGGGCTGCCCGTGGCCCGATCGTCATCGACACCGATGTTTACGGCGCCGACCTCGTCCCTGGCTCAGCGCTCGCCGCCATCTACGAGCCGATCATCGTCGGGCGACCGGCCTTCATCTCCTTCCAGACTGCGGCCGAGCTGCGCTACGGAGCGCTCCGCGCGGCGCTCCTTCACCGGGAAGATGCTCGGTCCCGGGCCTGCGCTTAGGTAAGCGCCAGCCGTACGCAGAACGGCCCGAATGCTGCATCTGCCACCCGCACGATGATCCGGTAGTCGTCGGCGCGGTCGGCCAACACCACGCCGGGAACATCTACGGGCCGCTCCCCCCGGGTGCCGCCAGGTAGAGCGAACACCGGCTCGGCGCGAGCCGTCGCCCAGAGTGGCTCACGACCGGTGGCGTGAGTGAAGCGCACATGCCCCCCAGTTGCCGGCACTGCGGCAATCCGGATCGGCGTTCCGGGTTCGGCATCCACGATCAGGAGCATCTTCGCCGAGAGGTGACCGTCGCTCGTGCTTGTCGTCGGTAGGCCGTCGGAGGGCATGCGGCCGATCGCCACCAGCACTGGACCGTCCTTTGGTCCACCAGCGACGAAGTCCGGCCAGGGGTTAGCGTACGGCGCACAAGGGCGCTCGTCGGCGAATCGCCTTGTCTCCCGCTGCGCTCCGTCATCACGAAATGAACACCCTCCCGACATCACGGAAGCACAGAACGCGAGGGCAACGCCCATGGCGCGGAGTGGTATCCGAGTTCCGCAGGCCATTCGGGCAGTATGTGCTCAGATCACCATCAACACCTACGGACACCTGTTCCCGAACGTTCGGGAGCGCATCCGCGTGGCCCTGGAGGACACTGGGGCGAGGGTCACCGATCTGCTGGATGACTGCTCCCGCGGCCTGGGCCTCCCGGGGGGCCTGGCGGCGCTGACCCGGAAAGTGCCTCTGACCTGCGGTTTTGAGGGTGGGCCGTAAGGGATTTGAACCCCTGACCCCCTGCGCGTCATGCAGGTGCTCTGCCAACTGAGCTAACGGCCCTCGGAGCGAGACACTACCCGCGACTCGACAGGCGCGAAGCCCTGGCGCAGCGTGTTCTCGCTCACGGTGCGGGGTTCGACGAACTGGAGGAGGTAGTCGGGGCCGCCGGCCTTGGATCCGACGCCCGACAGGCCGTAGCCGCCGAAGGGCTGGCGGCCCACCACCGCGCCGGTGATGGACCGGTTGATGTAGACGTTCCCCGCCCGCAACTCGGCGGCGGCAAGGCGGATGTGGGCCGGCGAGCGCGACACCAGGCCGGCGGTGAGGGCGAACTCGGTGTCGTTGGCCAGGGCGATGGCCTCGTCGAAGTCGCCGGCCCGGAAGATGCACAGCACGGGGCCGAAGATCTCCTCGGTGGCGAGGCGACCCCCGGGGCGCACGCGGGAGACCACGGTCGGCGCTACGAAGAACCCCTCCTCGGGGATGTCGCCGCCGGCGAGGACCACATCACCCTCCTGGCCGGCCAGCTCGACGTAGGAGCGGACCCGGGCCTGGGCGTCGGCGTCGATGAGGGGGCCGACGTCGACCGCCATCTCCCGAGGGTGGCCGACCCGCAGCAACCGGGTGGCGCCCACCACCCGCTCCACCAGCTCGTCGTAGACGTCGTCCAGCACGATCAGCCGGGACAGGGCCGAGCACTTCTGGCCGGCGTAGCCGAAGGCTGACGCGACGGCAATGGGCACCGCCTGGTCGAGGTCGGCATCGGCGTCGACAACCAGGGCGTTCTTGCCGCCGAGCTCGGCGATGACCCGCTTGATGTGGCGCTGGCCCGGCCGCACCCGGGCCGCCGCCTCCACGATGCCGAGGCCAACGGGCTTGGAGCCGGTGAAGGCGACGAAGGAGATGTCGGGGTGCTCGACCAGGTAG
Organism: uncultured Acidimicrobiales bacterium; assembly: GCA_964479465.1. Lineage (GTDB taxonomy): Bacteria > Actinomycetota > Acidimicrobiia > Acidimicrobiales > AC-14 > CADCTB01. Next base: position 56,317 of record CAYZMG010000007.1, on the reverse strand, counting down.
GCGCCGACCTCCTCCCCCACGCCGGGCAGGAAGGCGAGCACACCGGCGGGCAGGCCGCCGGCGATGAGGGCGTCGACCAGGCGGGACGCCACCGCCGGCGTCTGCTCGGCGGGCTTGAACAGCACGGCGTTGCCGGTCACCAGCGCAGCGGTCACCATCCCGGTGGGGATGGCGAGGGGGAAGTTCCACGGCGAGATGACCACGCCGATCCCCCGGGCCTGATACCGGAGGCGGTTTTGCTCCCCCGGCGGCGACTGGACGGCGCCGCCCTCGTCGAGACGGATCGCCTCCCGCCCGTAGTACTCGCAGAAGTCGATGGCCTCGCAGACGTCGGCGTCGGCGTCGCGCCAGGGCTTGCCGGCCTCGAAGACCTCCAGGGCGGCCAACTCCTTGCGGCGGGCCCGCATCCACTCGGCGGCCCGGAACAGGACGCCGGCCCGCTCCCGGGCCGGCGTGCGCCGCCACGCCGGCCACGCCCGCCGGGCCGCCTCCAAGGCGTCCTCGGCCTCGGCCGGCCCGCACCGGGCCGAGCGGGCGACGACCGTCGATGGGCACGACGGGTCGACCGAGTCGATCTGGCCCTCCGTCGTGACCGGGCGGCCGGCGATCCGGGCGGGCACCCACTCCCCCAGCTCGACGCCCTCCACGGCGGCGGCCATGCCCGCCCGCACCGTCGCCCGCCGCCACTCGGCCAGTGGCTCCGGCTCGTACTCGCTCGGCGTACGGCCGTCGGTGGGCGCCCGCCGGGCCGGCAGGTCGCGCTCGGGCAGGTGGTCGACCGCCGGCGGGGCGACGAGGGCGTCGAGGTCCTGGCCCTCCACGAAGCGCCGGCGCACGAAGCTCTCATTCGCGGTGTTCTCCAGGAGCCGGCGCACGAGGTAGGCCATGCCCGGGACGAGCTCGCCCACGGGGGCGTACACCCGCAGGCGCAGGCCCATCTTGCGGACGGCGGCATGCAGCGGCTCGGCCATCCCGTAGAGCAGCTGCACCTCGTAGCCGGTGTCGGGGATGCCCAGGGAGCGGGCGTACTCCACCGCGTAGGCGAGCGACCGCAGGTTGTGGGTGCCGAAGGCGGCCCGGACCGTCCCGTGGGCCTCGTGGAGCAGGCGGGTGCAGCGCTCGTAGTTGGCGTCGGTCTGGACCTTCTCGGCGAAGACCGGCACCGGCCAGCCCTCGGCCTCCGACGCGACCGTCTCGGTGTCCCAGTACGCCCCCTTGACCAGCCGCACCGTGACCGGCCGCTCCCGGCCCGAGGCCCAGGCGATGAGGTCGGCCAGATCCTCGTGCGCGTCCTTCAGGTAGGCCTGGATCACCACGCCGGCGTCGAGACCAGGGAGCTCGTCGAGCAGGTCCCGGAAGAGCTGGAGGGTGAGGTCCTTGACGTCGTAGTGCTCGGCGTCGAAGTGGACGTAGGCGCCGGCCGCCACCGCCTCGGCCAGCAGCGGGCGGAGGCGGGCCTTGGCGCCGGCCAGGCCGTCGGCCCGGGTCAGCGGGGCGAAGCGGGTGGCCAGCGCCGTGGGCTTGACGCTGACGTTGACCCGGGGCAGGCGCCCCAGGTCGTCGGACTCGAGGCGGGGGTCAGCCGCCCACCGGGGGGCGGCGGCGGTGAGGGTGCGGAGCAGCTCGCCGACCCGGGTCGCGTAGCGGTCGGCGTCGGCCTCGGTGAGGGTCTTCTCCCCCAGCAGGTCGACGGTCGAGGCGCTGCCGCCGGCCCACAGCCGGGCCAGGCCGGCCACGGCGCCGGCCGGCGTCTGGCCGACGATGAACTGCTCGGCCACCCGGGTGATGCTGCGACGGGCCAGGCCGGCGGCCGCCGCCTTGCCCAGCGGCACGTGCTCGGCCAGGTCCAGGCCCAGGTCGAGCACCTTGGGGACGTCCGCGCCTCCGTGGAGGTACTCGTCGAGGTGGCGCATGACGTCCTCGTCGTCGGTGGTGGCCGGGAACACGTCGACGAAGCGGAAGAGCTGGGTCTTGAACGACGGGTGCGACATGGCCCACTCGAGCATCCGTTCGCTCCACCACGAATTGGACAGAATGCCTGTTCGATCACTGCCCAGTTCGGCCAAGCGCCGGGCCAGCGCCGTGGTCGACTCGTCGAGCGCCCTATCGGGCGAAGTAGCCATAGAACCAAGGGTATTTGCAGTCCTGGCCTTCCACATCGGCGTCCCTTAGCCTGAGCAAACCGGAAGGGACCCAGCCAGGGCTGGACAACGGCGGATGCCAGCTCCAGCCGATGGTCGCCGCAGATCCAATGGCAGACCTTCGGGAGCACATCCTGGTGACGCCTCATAGATCCGCTCGGACGCCTGTCTCTAGGACTGAGACCCCAACCCGGTGTGCACGACCGTCCCGACCTACGCTTCAACTGTGCCCGACATCGTGCAGAACACCATCTCACGGCTCGCCGATCGTAAGCCTGGCCGTACCGAAGCAAACGTCCAATCCGATTTGCACACCCTGTTGACCGTCGCGCCGTTCAACTTGGACGATCATCACGTTGAGGACATCGTCCTCGAGTCCCAGGCAGGCCAGCGTCGGCGGATCGACGTCGAGGTCGGCTCCACCGTATTCGAGGTCAAGAGAGACCTGCGCGCCGGTGGAGTGCGCGAGGACGCCGTGGAACAGCTTGCCGGTTATGTTTCGCAACGGTCCGCTGCAATGAATGCTCGGTATGTTGGTGTGCTGACCGACGGCTGCGAGTGGCACCTATACCGACTCGATGCGGACGGGACGTTGATATTGGTGTCTTCGCTGCTGGTTGACACAGCCGATCCCGATGTGGAAACGCTAGTGGTGTGGCTTGAAGGCGTGCTTGCCACCGCGTCGCAGGTTCTGCCGAAGCCACGGGAGGTGAAACGGCGACTGGGCGCTGATGGTCCTGGTTTCCGACTCGATGTCGCAGATCTTGAGCATCTCTACGAGGGCTGCCGCTCCAACCCTGAAGTGGTGCTAAAGCGCGAGCTGTGGGCTCGGCTGCTTTTTGCAGCATTGGGCACGAACTTTACGAACGACGACGCGCTCTTCGTAGCGCACACCTACCTTGTTCTCGTCGCCGAACTCGTCGCCCACGCCGTCGTCGGAATCGACCTCACCCATCCCGAGCTCGACGTCGCAGCCGTCCTGTCTGGAGATCGCTTCACGCAAGCCGGGATTGGCGGTGTGGTGGAGCCGGACTTCTTCGACTGGCCGGCCGAAGCGGCCGGCGGCGAGCAGTTCGTGCGTTCCCTTGGGCGTCGTATCGCCCGTTTCGACTGGGCCAAGGTCGACCATGACGTCCTCAAGACACTCTACGAGTCCGTCATCGACGAGCAAACACGGCACAGACTCGGCGAGTACTACACCCCTGACTGGTTAGCTCAGCACATCGTCGAAGAAACCGTCGACGACCCTCTGAACCAACGGGTCCTCGACCCGGCGTGCGGCTCCGGCACCTTCCTGTTTTGGGCAATCCGACGCTATTTGGCCGCCGCCGATGCCGCCGGGATTGCGAACCGGGATGCCGTGAGCGGCGTTGCCGACCGAGTTGTAGGGATCGACCTGCATCCGGTGGCCGTAACACTGGCCCGAGTTACGTACCTGATGGCAATCGGAAATGCCCGCTTGCAGGACCGGAACGCCTTCGGCGTTCCCGTCTACCTGGGGGACAGCGTCCAACTGGCCGAGGACACGTCGATCCTTGACGCCGGCGGAATCACCATCCCGACGACCGCCGACCAACAGGAGTTCTTCGCCCAGCAAATCCATTTCCCGGCGGCCGTTGTACAGAACGCAGCGACGTTTGACCCCCTGGTGGCTAAATTGGCGGAGAAGGCTCGAACCCGCACCAAGAGCGGGGATCCGCCCTCCATCACGGCGGTAATGAACCAGGCCGAGGTCGCGGCCGAGGACCGGGAGGCCATCGAGAAGGCTTACGACATCCTCTGCAAGCTTCATAAGCAGCGCCGCGACCATGTCTGGGGCTACTACATTCGCAATCTCGCTCGCCCCATCTGGTTGTCGGTGCCTGGGAACCGTGCCGATCGGCTGGTTGGGAATCCTCCGTGGCTACGTTTCAATGCGATGAGTGTGACCATGCAGGAGAACTTCCGCCGCCTCTCGGTGGAGCGCGGTCTCTGGGCCGGCGCGGCCGTCGCCACAAGCCAGGACCTTGCCTCACTGTTCGTCGCTCGGTCGGTGGAGTTGTACCTCCGACTCGGTGGACGCTTCGGCTTCGTCATGCCAGCATCGACTTTGTCCCGCTCTCACTATGGCGGCTTCAGGTCGGGCCAGTTCAACGCCCCGGTGTCGCAGACGATCGTGGCGTACGACCGGCCGTGGGAGCTGTCCGACGTGAGACCGCAACCGTTTCCGGTGCCGTCCTGTGTCGTCCGGGGGACACGGACGGAGCCCGCCAAGGGTGATCCCATGGTCCCCGAGGCTGACTGGTGGCGCGGTGCAATCGTTGATCATCATCGGACTTGGGCCGAGGTGGAGCCCCTCATTACACAGGTCCGTGGCCCGGTAGCCGTCGATGATCGCTCGAGCCGGAGTGCTTACGGCGACCTCATGCGGCAGGGCTCCAACCTTGTCCCCCGTGTGCTGTTGACCGTCGACGAGCTACCGCCGCCGGCGATGGGTCTACCCGTCGACTCGGTGATGGTGACGTCACACCGCACGATCGACGAGAAATCGCCGTGGAAGGACCTACCGGCGCTGGAACAGGTCCTGGAGCAGCGGTTCATCCGCCGCATCCACCTCGGCGAGACTCTCATGCCTTTCCGGCTACTAGAGCCCTGGAGAGCCGTGGTGCCGTTCTGGAACGGTGCGGTGCTGGGTTTGGCCTCGGAAGAACTGGATGACCACCCAGGACTCGCGCAGTGGTGGCGGAAGGCGGAGGGCGTATGGGTGGCAAACCGACGCGCCACGACTACTCTCTCGTTGGCTGAGCAGATTGACTACCAATCGAAGCTGACGATCCAGCACCCGCCGGCCCCGTTCCGAGTTATCTATTCAGGTCGCGGGTCGCGAGTGGCCGCAGCGGTCGAGAGCGATACAACTACGCTGATCGACCACGCCCTCTACTGGGCGCCGGTGGCGAGCGAGGAGGAGGGCCTCTACCTCTCATCTCTACTCAACAGCGACGTTCTTCACCTTCGAACCGAGGCGTATTACTCACGCGGCTTGCTTGGAGCCCGCAACATACACAAGGCGGCCTTCGGGGTCCCTATCCCCGTCTTCGATCCAGAACTTGCGCTGCACACGGAGCTGGTCAGCATTGCCCGAAAGTGCTCCGAGGTCGTCGCGGCCCTCGTGCTCACCGCTCGGCGGACTGGCCCTAACCGGAAGATGTGCCGGGACGCGCTCACTGCAAGCGGGATGATGGATGCGCTGAACTCTGTCGTGGACAGACTAATCCCGCCAGCCTAGATCCCGTGATCTGCGAGTCGGAGAAGGCCTCCGGTGAGATGTGGTCACCCCGAAAGATGCACTGCATGGCGGATGCCTAAAGCCCTCGAAAGCTCCGTCCGGCGGTGCGAGGTCGTGCATGCACGTCGGGTCACGCCCGGCGTATGAGCTCGATCATCTCGTCCGCTTCACGGCATGCAGGATGCTGGCCGCCCACCAGGCCCTTGCCCTGGCGGTCAATACAAGCCTTCCCGCGGCGGTGTTCTCCGCAAGCTCGCTGCGCGACGTACTCCACCAACCGCTCCTTTTCCGCAGAGCTCAGGGGCATGATCACCGACCGTAGCCAATCGACCGGCGAAGGGGCGCTGACGCGGAATCCGTGGAGGAAGAGTTGCGCCTGGTCCTACTGGGCGAAGTGCCTTCCATGATCCGCTACGCAGAACTATTCCGGCAGCTCCTCGACGTCCAACGCGCTCGGGTTCGGATGGTCCTGCTCTCCCTCGTCCGATACATCGGGACCCGGTTTGCTCGCCGACTCCAAGACTGGCTCCTCCCGTCGAGAGTCCAGATCTCGGCGAGTTTCGCGACTGACGAGCAGTCGGGCCAGCTTCTTGGCCACCGCAGGATCGGTCACCACCCAGCGACCCGTTTTCGTGCTCTCGCGGACGGTCGGGAGCTCGACGTGAGGCCCCCTCGCTCTCTGCAGATGCGTGTCCGCACTCTGCAGCGCTGCCCGGCCATCCTCAGTCATCGAGAACCAGTGTCTGGCTATTGCTTCAGGCGTCATCGGGGCAGCGTCGGGCGCTGACGCGAGCTCGGTCAGCCGGATCTGAGGTTCGACGTGGTCCGCGGCAGTAGCGAGAGTTCCTTCTCGAACTCCGAGCGCGTGCTCGATCGCTCTCAGCTGCGCACGGCTGAGATTGGCCCGCCCGCTCTCCCAACGTGAGATCGTCCCCTGGCTGACTCCGACGAGGAGCCTCGCAAGATCAACCTGCGCCCACTGACCACGTAGTGCTCGGATGACGGCACCAAGTGCCTTCCGGCGGGCAGTCTCGTCGTTACGCTCATCCATGTCAGTGCCTCCAACCAGGTGCTGGCGAAGGTCCCGGCGGTGGTGCAACACCGCCGGGACCACTTTCTCTTGTCGATCGTCAAGGTACAGGGTCACTTGTCGACCGTAAAGGGGCAACCCAAGGTCCCGGCCAGCTCGCCGTCCCGGAGCCTGGGGTGTCGGTTCCCCAGGGGTCGGCTCTGCATGGGAAGCCCGCCCACCAGGCGCCCTGACGAACATACATACGTATGACGGCCCCTAGCTGATGTTTGTCGCGGTCACTCAGTCCGGTCTATGATGCTGCCGCCGGACATCCAATGGAGGTTGCTATGAACACTCAGCCCGAGGACACCAGCTTGACCTTGGTCCCTGATCACGACGGTTCCGAGCCGGAAACGCTTCATGACGTAGAAGGTGCGCCGGAGCCCGCTGGCCCGGTTACCCCGTCTCCAGCGGTCGCACGGAGCCGCCCCACGCGAACGCTGCCCACTCCAAGGATCTCCTTCCCCAAGCAACTGGAGATCCTGCGCGCCTGGGCAATCGCTGCTCCAAACGGCAAGCCCGCCACGAACCAACAGGTGGCTGAGATCGTGGGGCTCCGCGCTGACACGGTGACGTTGGCGAACACGTTCTTCGCCGATACCAAGCTCCTCCAACGGGCCGATGGCGGCTACGTCCCGAGCGACGTGACCCTCGCCTACCACCAAGCGTGCGAATGGACGCCTGAGACTGCAGCGCACAAGTTGGCGCCAGCACTGCGAGAAGCGTGGTTCGGTAACGCCCTCCTGCCCACCCTGCAACTCCGCTCACTTGGCGACACCGAGGCCATGGCGAAGTTGGCCAGTGAGGCTGGGGCAAGCAAGGAACACCGCCCCCAACTCGTCATGATTCTTGACTACCTCGAAGCCGGTGGACTCGTCGTGCGTGAGGCTGGTCAGATCCGGATTAGCAACCCCACGGGCTCCGTCAGCCCACCAACGGAGCTCCCGCCCGAACGGTCAGCGGAACCCCCGCAGGCGGCTCAGCGCGACGCCGCCCCATCGAAGGCTCCGACCGTGTCCACCGGCTTCGCAGCCACTCCCGAGGGACAGTTGCAGTTCAACATCAACTTCAGGGTGACCATGTCGGAGATCGCCGGATGGCCCGCTGATCGGATCACGGCCTTCTTTGCCGGGGTGGCCCAGGTGCTCGCGGCGAAGGCCGACGTCGAGAAGGGAGCCAACTCGAACTAGGCCCAGCAACGGTACGGCCGGGGGGGAGGAATCTTTGCCGGACACCATCCCCCGACCGTCTCGCAGAGCCCCCATCGTCTAGTTGGCCTAGGACGCCGCTCTCTGAAAGCGGAGACGCCGGATCGTGCCCGGCTGGGGGCGCTTTGTTGCTGCCACACAAGCCTACTTGGTCGCGGCCTTCAGGGGAACATCGGCGCGCCGTGCAACTCGGGCTGCAAGGCGCACATGCGAAATTTGTCGGCCGTAAAGGCCTGACTACGCTGTCGTCGTGACCGAGCACCTCCTAGGGGTCGCCGAGGTTGCGAGGCTCCTTGGTGTCACGCGGCAGCGGGTGAACCAACTCGTGAAACGGAGCGACTTCCCGAAGGCTCAGGCGGAGTTGGCTGCCGGTCGCATATGGTTGAGGTCGGACGTCGAGGAGTGGGCCCGCAAGGTCGGCAGGCTGACCTAGGTCGCCAGAGTCCGGCTCATGGAACAAAGGGCGTCTTTCCCCCACGACGAGGAGACGATGCCCGAGCGCTCCTCCCCGCCCAGCTCGGCCAGCTGGCGGGCCAGGGCGGTGGTGGCCTTGTCGAGGGCAGCGGGCATAGCCCCGACGTTACGTGGGGTCGGGGGCTACCCGGCCCAGGGCGTCCATCACCGCGACCACGTCGTCGGACTCGGTGGCCGCCACCAGGTCGACGGCCCGCTGCAGCAGGCCACCCGGGGAGGCCACCACTCTGGCGAGCACGGCGACGCCCCGGTCCAGGGAGTCGATCAGCTCGGCCCGGCGGGCGGGGTCAGGGGTCGACGCCAGCACCAGCGCCTGCGACCACGCCTCCTTGCGGGCCACCCGGATGCTGAAGTTCAGGATCGCGTCGTCCTCGGCGCCGCCGACCCGGTCGATCACGTCGAGGAGTGGCGAGAACCGCCCGATGCAGGACCGCACCTCGGGCAGCAGGGCGCCGAGGATGTCGTTGACGCGCATGAAGTCGTCGTGGAGCGACGTGATCTCCTCCCCCGGGCATATCTCCGCGGCCACCACGGCCAGGTCCAGGTTGACGTGGGCGTTCACGCCCAGGAGCAGGTGCTGCAGGATCAGGTGGTCGCGGCCCGCGTCGTGGGCGATGCGCCAGCAGCGGGGCACCGGCCGCCCGTCGCGGTGGGCGCGGAGGGGTTCCAGGTAGCGGGCGGCGAAGCGCTCGACGAAGCGGCCCATGCGCTCGGGATCGTCGAAGGCGCCGGCCGCCGTACGGTCGCGCACGGCCCGGGTGGTCTGGCGGTACATGGCCGTGAACCAGCCCCGGCGGTCGGCCTCGTCGCGGGCAACGTCCACCGCGGCATCGAGCTCGATGAGAACTGCATCTATTTGGGCATTGGAAATAGGTGTCAGAGTCGACTACCTTCCGTGCGACCACAGCAGTCGATCCGGGGGGATCAGCATTCTCGCCTGCCGACGCGCTCCGGCGCGCACATTCGGCCTGGTGGCCCTTTCCGCCACCTTCGTCGCCTTCAGCCCGGGCCCGGCCACCTCGGCCGGCGCCGAGCGGCCGCTGACCGGATCGATGGTCCGGTTCGAGCCGCTCGCCGCCGGCGAGGGTGGGCTGACGGTCGCCGGCACGGGCACCTTCCGGGGCGCCATCGAGGTGCGCAGGAACGGGCGGGGGCTCGCAGTGGTGAACCATCTGAGCCTGGAGGAATACGTGCGGGGCATCGACGAGGTGCCCCCGAGCTGGCCGGCGGCCGCCCTCCAGGCCCAGGCCATCGCCGCCCGCACCTACGCCGCCCACAAGGCCCTGGCCGGCGAGGCCCGGTGGCGGAAGGTCGGCGCCGACATCTGCGCCACCTCGACCTGCCAGGTCTACCGGGGCCTCGACGCGGAGAAGCGCGCGCGGGGCTACGGCTGGTTGCCAGCGGTCGAGGCGACGGCCGGACGGGCGCTGCTCGAGGGCGGCCGTCCGATCATGGCCAGCTACTCCTCCACGGCCAACGGGCCCCGGGCCATGAGCCAGAACGGGGCCCTGGAAATGGCCAGGGCCGGCCGTTCGGCCTCCGAGATCCTCGCCAACTACTACGGCCTGCGTCCCACCCTGGCGCCGGCCACGCTTCCCGCCACCATCAAGGTGGCGGTCGAGATGAGCGTCACGAGCGTACGGATCACGGCGGCCGGGCCCTTTCAGGTCGTGAACGACACCGGCGCAGTCCTGGTGACCGCCGGCGCCGGCGACTGGTCGGTCACGGCTGGGGCGGACGGCGTCCGCCTCGTCCCGCCGGAGACGTGGGCTCCTGAGCCGGCGCCCGCCGTCACCGTGGCGACCGTGCCGGTGGCCTTCCGCAGCGCCGGCCGGGTGATGACCGCCGCCGGCCCGGTGCCGGCGCCGGCGGCGGGCCGGTGGGCACTGGCCGGCGCGGTCCTGACCCTGGTCCTCACCGCGTCGACCATCACCCTCCAGCGGCGACGGCGCGCCTAGCGTCACCCTCCGTGAGGAGGATGGCCGGGACGGCGTTGGCGGTGCTGGTGGGGCTGCTGTCCATCTGGAGCCCGGCTGCGGCCGGCGGCGGCTCGCTGGCCCCGGTACAGGACCGCTACGAGCCTGGCCAGGAGGCCACCCTCGTCGGTTACACGCAGGGTCCGGTGCCCGACGAGCCGTTCTACGCCTACCTTCGCGCCGTCGACGACGGCACCCTGCCCGCCCTCGACGACAGCGGCCGCTACCTCGGCGAGTTGGTCGTGCAGGAGACCACGCACCGTGACTACCTCCGGTATCGAGTCAGCTTGTCTTTCGCCGTGCCCGCCAGCCTGCCCGCCGGCCTGTACGAGATCACCTACTGCGACGACCCGTGCACGGGCCAGTTCCTCGGGGACCTGGTGCCCAGCCCGGTCAGCATCGGCGTCTCTCCCGCCCGGCCGGTTGTCCGGATGTGGGCGCCCGAGGAGCCCGAGATCGCCAACCTGGCCCCCAGCGCACTGCTCGTCGGCCCCGGCTATCAGACCACCGCCGGCGCCCTCCGGGCCCCGCCGACCACCGCGGCGGCGCCTCCGCCGACCGCGCCGGCGCCCGTCGCAACGATTCCGCCGGCGGCAGACGGCGACGACATGGCCCTGGGCCTGCCCATCGCCCTGGTGCTGGCGTCGGCCGGCGCCACCGCCCTGGTGCTGAGTCGCCTCCAGCGGGCCCACCGCCAGATCAAGAGCGCTCTCGTCCTGCGGTAGTCCGCTCGCGCATCGTGGACGCAAATGGTCGTGAGATCGGCCGTTTTCGCCCCGATCACGACCATTTGCGTCCACTGAGTGCCCCGTTGACCGCCCGGTGCCGGCGCCGGCGGCGCCGGCCCGGAACCAGCCGGACCAGACCGCCGGCGATGCCGGCGACGTTGTGCGCCGCCACCCTGTGGAAGGCGTAGCGGGCCACCTGCTCGGGCTGGCTGGCGGCCAGGGGCGAGTAGCGGTCGACGTGGGCCGACACCTTGTTGCCTTTGCCGACGGTGATGTGGAGGCTGTGGGTGGGCGACACCTCCCGCAGCGACACCTGGCCCCGGTGGAAGATGGCGCCGAGGCGGGTGTCACGGCGGAACCGGCCGCTCTCCTCCAACTCCCGGAGCAGGGCGACAGGGTCGTCGGTAGTGAAGTGGTGGGCGGCACCTCGGCGCACCGGCTCCCCGGCCGCCTCGACCGCGGACGCCAGCCCCAGCGCCGCCACCCGGTGAGGGACGGGAGCGGCCCCGGGCTCCATGGGCCGGCGGCTGGCCGGGCGCACGTCGTGGACCCGCCAGCCCCGCTGCTGGGCGACCTTGCGCAGCTGGCGGTCGGGGTTGACCACCTCGGCGTGGCCGACCAGCTCCAGCAAGGGCAGGTCGTTGATCGAATCGGAGTAAGCCACCGACGCCGACAGGTCGATGCCGGCGTAGGCGGCGTGCAGGACGACGGCGCCGGCCTTGGCTTCACCCTGGAGCACGGTGCCGGCCAGACGGCCGCTGTAGCGCTCCTCGGCGTCGACCTCGGCGGTGGTGCCCAGGCCGCCGGTCATTCCCAGGCCCTCAGCGACGATCTCGGCCAGTTCGGCCGGCGCCGCAGTGGTGACGAAGGTGAGGGCGCCCTCGGCCCGGTGGGCCTCGATGATCTCGGCCAGGTCCGGGTACACGAGGGGCACGATGCGCTCGTCGGCGATCTCGCGGGCCAGGGCCCGCAGCTCGGGGCGGTGCTTGCCGGCGACGAAGGACAGGGCGGCGCCCTGCGGCCCCTCGGCCGGCGTGCCGGCGCGGAACACCAGCCGCTGCCAGGCGAAGCCGGCCAGGTCGGCCCGCCCGTAGAAGTGCCGGCGCTGGAGGCCCTGGGCCAGCAGGTACAGGCTGGAACCAGGAATCAGGGTGTCGAGCCCGAAGAAGGCGGCCCGCCGCCCGGGGTTGGTATTCGGTGGAGGCGCCGCGGGTTCGGGCGCGCCGATGGAGGTGGACATGCGAGGGGTTCTCCTTCGAGAAAAGGTGCGGCACTGGCAGGGGGTGGTGCCGTCGTCAGCTCGCCGTGGCGGCTTCTTGGACGGGTGCCTTCAGTGGCTCACGCGCACCTTATCAGCCGAATCCCCACCTTGTGACTCATTTCACAAGCTCGCCGAGAGCTGTTCAACCGCCGTTCATGTCGACCAGGACGTAGGTCGGCGGCCGGGCTTCGGTGCTCGACCGGCAGGCCAGCTGGCGGGCGTGGGCCGCGGGCAGCACCCGGACCCGCACGTCGTAGGACCGTCCGCCAGGGGCAGCGAAGCTCACCTCCACCACCCCGTCGCCCTGGGGCCGGTGGCCAGTGACCAGCAGGTCGTCGACGCCGACGAAGCCCTCCTGCTCCCGGAGGAAGTGCTCGGCCGCCTGAGCCGCGAACGGCTCGCCGGCCCGGCCCCGGTAGTGCTCCAGGTCGACGACGCCGGCCTCATAGCTCTCGACCACCCGGCCGGCGTCCTCGGGCGCCAGCCGCCCGAAATAGAGCCCGTGGGGAAGGCAGACGAGG
>CAYZMG010000007.1:0-43661 GCA_964479465.1 uncultured Acidimicrobiales bacterium | reverse complement strand
AAGTGCGACGACTCCCACACCAGGCCGTCACGGCGGGCATGCAGCGCCCGGGCCAGCGGCCGGCCCAGATTGGCGCAGCACTGGTCGTGACGGCCGTTGGTGCACACGAGGTACAGCGGCTCGGCCCGCACGTCGCCGAAGCCCACCCGGCCTCCGTGGCGCATCGGCGAGAAGTCGACGGCCAGCAGCTCGTCGAGGTCGTCGATCTCGCGCTCCTCGATCCAGCGGCCGTGGCGGCCGGTGTGGGCCACGAAGCAGTGCCGGGAGCTGTCGTCGGGCCGCACCGGCCGGCGTACGAGCAGCACCCGGATGCCGTGCCTGGCAGAGAGGGCGGCCAAGCCGTCGGACAGGTGGGTCGGCAGGCCGCTCTCGGTGAGCGCCACCGGCCCCCAGGCACCCGGGTGCTCGACGAGCAGCCAGTTGCGGACAATCGAGGCGGTGGCGTGCATCGCCTCGCCCCACCCCAGCGAGATGGCGCTGCAGACCGGGTCAGCCACCGTCGGCGACCTCGAGCAGCCCCTCGGCGACGAGGCGCCGGCCCAGGACCAGCCGGCTCGGGCCGTCGAGTAGGTCGCCCAGGTCGCCCAGGCGGAAGGCGCCGCAAGCGGCGATCCGTGCCATGGCCGCCTCCAGCGCCGCCGGCATGTCCAGCTCCCGCCCACCACCGAGCACGACGGTCAGGCGCTCGGCGCCGGCAACCAGGTGGCAGACGCCGCCCTCTCGCCGGCGCAGAAGGGTGGAGTCGTCGAGGCCGTCAAGCAGCGCAAGTTGGTGGAGCTGACCGGCCAGGATCTGCGGCCGGGCGGCGTAGAAGCGCCGCGCCGTCGCCGCCGCGATCGCGCCGGCGTCCACGCCGTCCAGCCACTTGCGCAGCCGGGACACTGCCTCCTCCACACCGGCCGCCAGCGCCTCCTGGTCGCCGGCGTAGCCCGGCGGTAGGGCTCGGCGCAGTTCCGGCTCATCGCCAGTCCCGGCGACCACCTCTCGCAGGACGTCGTGCCAGGTGGTGGTCACGATGCCGATGGTCAGGTGGGCGGAGAGCGCCTCCTGGGCCCGGGCCGCATGCAGGAACCCACGGGGGACATAAAGGCAGTCGCCGGCGCCCAGCTCGACGGACAGGATGGGAGGGCCGGCGTCGTCGGCCGTGCCCTTCCAAGGCTGGGACGACAGCGGGTCGGCGAGGACGGGCTCGTGGATGGTCCAGGCCTTGGTGCCCGCCAGCTGGAGCACGAAGACGTCGTGGGTGTCGTAGTGGACGCCGAGGCCCCGGGCGCCGGCCGGCGTGACGTAGGCGTTCGCCTGCACGGCGTGGGTGAGCTCCAGCTCCAGCGACCGGCAGAACCGGGTGAGGGGCGGGCTGGAGCGATGGAGGCCCTGGAAGACGATCGTGGCCCCCCGGCGGTGCTCGTCGAAGATGCGGGCCGGGTCACCGAGGCCGGTGACCGGCTGGCCGCCCACAGTCGCCCGCTTGGTGTAGCGCGACGGGTCCAGCGGCTTGCCGTCGCGGACGAGCCTGAACGTCGGCAGGCGGGGCGACGACGACGAGACGAACCGGTCGACGTCGTCAAGGGAGAACAGATCGGCGAACGCGCCAGGGTCAGCGCCGGCTCGATGCAGCGGCGCCTGGCCCCAGTACCTCCCGAGGAACTCGGCAACGTCGCCGAAGCAGCGGGCAAGCGCCGTCACGCGAGCGTCACGCCAGATAGTCCGCCGGCCGAACGAGCGCCCTCAAGCTCGACTCGCAACCTCTGGTTGCGAGTCGAAACTCAACCGTCAGTGCCGTCGACGTCGGCGGTGTCGGTTGAGTCCGAGTCGGAACCGTCGGTGGCGTCGGAGTCCGACCCGTCGGTGCCGTCGGAGTCGGCGCCGTCGCCCTGGTCCGAGGTGTCAGTGGTGTCAGCGCCGTCGGCGGTGTCGGTGGAATCGGAGTCAGCAGCCATCCTGGCGCCCTGGGCGCCATGAGTGGTGATGTCGGTGTCCGTCAACCCTGTTACGAGATCAGCCATGGCGGCACTATAAGCCGCCGGCGCCAGCCCCTACGGCAGCAGGACGGTGCCCCCGAGGACGAACACGGTGCCGAGGATGGCGGTGTTCGTGGCCGAGGGGGTGGACGTGGACCCGGCCGACCCGGAGGGCCCTGTGGGAGCCGACACGCCGGTCAGGGTGAGCGGGGCGGCGAAGGAGGTGCTCGACGCCGGCCCGGTGCGCCCGGCGTTGCTGGACGTCGAACCGGCAGTCGTCCCACCCGAGTTGCCCGAGGAAGCCGTGGGCATGGCCGACAGGACCGACAGGCCGCCCGAGCCGCCGCCGGCGGCGCCCGATCCGACGCTGGAGCCGCCGGTGCCGGCGACGAGGCCGCCGGGGCCGAGGAGGGCCACGAGGTTGACGACCGGAGCGCCGGCGCCGGCCAGGGGCAGGGCCGCACCGGCCCCGCCACCCGAGCCGCCGGTGGACACCGCGGCGATGCCGTTGGCGGCAATGCCGGTGTCGCCGGAGAAGGCGTCGGCCTTGGAGGCGGCGCCGCTGTTGGCGGCGGAGTCGGCCACGCCGGCAGCCAGGGCGGCGCCGGTGGAACCCGAGGGGCCGGTGTTCCCGGTGGTGACCGCACCGCCGGCGGCGGTGGCGGAGCCGAGGATGGCGGAGTTGGTGGCCGTGGGCGACGAGGTGGCGCCGCCGGTGCCGCCGGTGGTGCCGGAGTCGCCGGACTGGGCCGCTGGCTGGGCCGCAGCAGTGGACGACGCCGAACCGGTGTCGCCGGTGTTGGTGCTGCCGGACTGGGCCTTGGCCTCGCCGGAACTCCCCGACTTGGCCGTGGGGGTGATGTTCACGGTGGAGGACCCGCCGCTCCCGCCGTTGGCGGTCCCAGTGGCCACGCCACTGCCGCCCGTCCCTGTCACGATCTGGGCGCCGGCCGGCTGCACCGCACCGAGCACGGTCGCGGCCGCAAGGGCGAAGGCGAACGCCACCTCGGCCCGCCGCCGAGAAGCCGTGGACAACGCCGAAGAAATCGAGACCATCAGATCCACCTCAGATCACCGCCATCGGGGAAGTGCGAAAGCGCCAAGACTCTAACAAGCCGGACGGGCTCTGCGGGGAGATCGGCCGTAGAGTCGCTGCTCGAACGGGAGGACGGGCATGCGCTACAAACTGTTGGGCCGCACAGGACTACGGGTCTCCGAGCTGTGCCTCGGCACCATGACCTTCGGGCCGGACTGGGGCTGGGGCGCCGACCGGGACGAATCCAAGGCCATGTTCGACGCTTTCGCCGGCGCCGGCGGCAACTTCATCGACACCGCCAACCGGTACACGAACGGCACGGCGGAGTCCTACGTCGGGGAGTTCATCGCCTCCGAGCGCGAGCGGTTCGTGGTCGCCACGAAGTACACCCTGACCAGGGACGGCTCCGACCCCAACGCCGCCGGCAACCACCGCAAGAGCCTGGTCGAGTCGCTCGACATCAGCCTGCGCCGGCTCAACACCGACTACATCGACGTCTACTGGGCCCACATCTGGGATCCCCACACTCCCATCGAGGAGATGATGCGGGCCCTCGACGACCAGGTGCGGGCGGGCAAGATCCTCTACGCCGGCATCTCCGACGCCCCGGCGTGGGTGATCGCCCGGGCCAACGCCGTGGCCGAAGCCCGGCACTGGACCCCTTTCTGTGCCCTCCAGAGCCAGTACAGCCTGGTCGAGCGCAACGCCGAGCGGGAGCTGCTCCCAATGAGCCGCAACCTCGACATCGCCTTCACCGCCTGGGGGGCCCTGGGCGCCGGCCTCCTGACCGGCAAGTACAACGACGACCCCACCGGCGGTGGCGGCCGGATCCACTCCGCGGGCTGGGGCACGCTGGAGGAACACAAGCTGGCCATCGCCCGCGAGGTGTCTTCCGTGGCCGCTGAGATCGGCTGCTCGGCTTCGCAGGTGGCCCTGCGATGGGTGCAGCAGCAGTCCCCGAACCTCATCCCGGTCCTCGGCTCGCGGAAGGCCAGCCAGCTCATCGACAATCTGGGCTGCGTCGACATCACCCTGTCCCCCGAGCAGGTCGACCGCCTCGACCAGGTCAGCAAGATCGAGCTTGGCTTCCCGTACGACTTCATCACGGGCGGGCGGACGTCGTGGCTGGGCGATGTCGTGGAGCAGATCGACGACCACCGGAACACCGTCGTCTGAGTACCCTCGACCTCCTCGCCGGCTGGGACGCACCCGACGCCCGGGCCGCGGTCGTCGGCGCCGGCGGGCGTGTCCTCGCAGCACGGGGCGACACCACCCTGGCCGGCGACTGGGCCTCGGTCAGCAAGGTCGTCACCGCCCTGACCGTCCTGGTCGCGGTCGAGGAGGAGACGGTCGGCCTCGACGAGCCCGCGGGACCGCCGGGGTCGACGGTGCGCCACCTGCTGGCCCACGCCTCAGGCCTGGCGTATGACCGCGAGCAGGTGCTGGCCCCGCCCGGCCGCCGGCGTATCTACTCCAACGCCGGCTTCGAGGTGCTCGGCCGGTTGGTGGCCGGGCGGGCGGGCATGGGCTTCGACGCCTACCTGGCCGAGGCCGTGCTGCGCCCCCTGGGCATGGTCGGCGCCCGGCTCGAGGGCTCCCCCGCTGCCGGCGTGACCGGCACCCTCGACGACCTGGTGCGCCTGGCCGGCGAGCTGATGGCGCCCACCGTGGTGTCCCGGGCCACGCTCGATCTCGCCTCCACGGTGGCCTTCCCGGGGCTGGCCGGTCGCCTGCCCGGCTTCGACCGACAGGACCCCCTCGACTGGGGGCTCGGCATCGAGGTGCGGGGCTCCAAATCGCCCCACTGGACCGGCCGCCGGAACTCCCCAGCGACCTTTGGCCACTTCGGCCAGAGCGGCTCCTTCCTCTGGGTCGACCCCGCCGCCGGCGTGGCTTGCGCCGTGCTGAGCGGGCGCAACTTTGGCCCGTGGGCCAAGGCGGCGTGGCCGGCGCTGTCCGATGCCGTCCTGGCACAGACGGGCTGAGGGCCGGGCGCCTCACGGCGGCCGGCCCTCGGCGGGCTACTTCTTCTCTGCGTCCTGCGCACCGCAGCCGCAGGTGCACTCCTCGGCCTTCTCGGCCTCGGTCTTGGTGTTGCAACCGCAGTTGCAGCTGTCGTCACTCATGGCTTCTCCTCTTCGGTTGATCGGTCTCGGAAGGGGTTCGACGGTCCGATCTGCATCAGATCCGACGAACAGCGCCAGTTGCCGCCGGCGGGTTCGGGCAGCTCGCCGATCATCGTGGCGATGTCGGCGCGCAGGCGGGCCAGGGAGGACATCTCCTCGTCCAGCTCCGCCACCCGCTCCTCCAGCATCCGCCGGGTGTGCCCGCAGGGGCACAGCCCGCGCTCGCGGACGTCGAGAAGCTCGGCGATGGCCTCGAGCTTGAGGCCGAACCGCTGCGCCCGCTTGATGAAGCGCAGGCGCTCGACCGCCTCGTCACCGTACAGGCGGTACCCCGACGGGCTCCGTTCGGTCTCCGGAAGGAGGCCGATGCGCTCGTAGTAGCGCACGGTGTCCGCCGAGGTACCC
Organism: uncultured Acidimicrobiales bacterium; assembly: GCA_964479465.1. Taxonomy (GTDB): domain Bacteria; phylum Actinomycetota; class Acidimicrobiia; order Acidimicrobiales; family AC-14; genus CADCTB01. The sequence continues at coordinate 38,133 of CAYZMG010000007.1, read as the reverse complement.
ACCTGCTCGGCAAGCTTCGACACGGTCAACTGGCTCATGCAGCCATGGTAAACCTTGGAGTCGACTCCAAGGTCAAGCGATTCTCAGATTCTCTGCAACTGCCCCCGGATAGCGCCCGGCCCGAAGTCCGGCAGGGTGTGGAGGTTGATGTAGTACTGCTGGGGATTGGCGGCGATGTTGTCGAGCAACTCTTCGTTCTCGACGGTGACGCACTGGTACACCTGGTTCGTCGTCGGGTTCGCGAATGGCACCACGACCGGCCCCGGGGCCGTCGCCGGCGCCACATGGATGTGGAGGCCGGTGGTGGGCAGGGTCACGTTGACAAACTGCAGGGCCAGGCAAAGCTGGTTGGACGCATCGTTGATGGTGATGACCGCCCGGCCGATGCCGTCGGGGTCACCGGGGCCGGGGCGCTCGGCGGCACCCGTCATGATCGCGTAGAGCCGGGCGTCGTCCGCGGCCGCCGGCGAAGCCGCCAGCAGGCCGGCGAAGCACGAGACCAGCGCGAACGAGACGATCTTTCGCTTCATTACACGTTCCTTCCGTCGTAGGTGGGCGGAGCCTACGCTTCAGTGCTCCGAAGCGTCGGCATCCTCCTTCGTACGGTGGACGGCCCCCGACGGATGTTCCGGCGGGGCATAAAGCGAGTACAACTTCAGCTCGCCCGACCCCGTGTTGATGACGTTGTGCCATACACCGCCGGGCACGACGATCGCCCAGTCGTCGCTCACCTCGTGCTCCTCGTCGACCTGCTCGGCGGACGGGCCGAACGTCACCCGCGCCCTCCCTTGCTCGATGCGCAGGAACTGGTCGAGGTGATCATGCATCTCGACCCCGATCTCCTCGCCGGGGGCCAGGCTCATGACCGTGAGCTGGATACTGGCGCCCGTGAAGAGGACGGTGCGGAAGTTCGTGTTCTCGATCGTTGCTTGCTCGACGTTGCCCACCCATCCCGTCATACCGTCTGTCTAGTCCGGGAGCATCGGCACCGTGAAGCCCTGGCGCTGACCGAGTTGCGCGGCCCGGGTGACTGCCGCCGACCCGAAGCGCTCCCGCACGTCGTCGAGAGCGGCGTCGAGCGCGCCGCCGGCGAAGGGGTCGAAAGGCAGCGCGAGCTGGACAGCGCGGGCATCGCTGAGGTTGCCGACGGCCAGGCCCACCAGCGTCAGCCCCCGCTGGCGAATCAGGGGCTGGGCCGCCTCCAGCAGCCCTTGCAGCGTCAGGAGTATGGGCCGGGTCTCTGCCGTGGCCCGAGGCAGCGTGTGGGAACGGGTGACCCGCGAGAAGTCGTCGAAGCGGAGGCGCAGGGTGACCGTCCGCCCGACGCGGTTCGCCGCCCGCATCCGTCGGGTGACCCGGTCGGCCAGGCTCAACACGACGGCATCGACGGCGCCCGGCGCCCGCCGGAACCGGCCCAGGGCGCACTGCGACCCGATCGACCCTCGGCGCCGGCCCACCACGACAGGCCGGGGGTCGCGATTGTGGGCCAGGGCATGGAGGTGGTGGCCGGAGGCCCGGCCCAGCATCGACACCAGCACGACCTCGGCCAGCGCGGCCACCTCCCCGACGGTGTGGATGCCCCGGGACCGGAGCTTCTCCGCCGTCACCGGCCCGACGCCCCACAGCCGTTGCACCGGCAGCGGGTGCAGGAACTCCAGCTCGCGGTCAGCTGCGACGACGAGGAGCCCGTCCGGCTTCGCCACGCCGCTGGCCACCTTGGCCAGAAACTTGGTGCGAGCCACGCCCACCGTGATGGGAAGGCCGACCCGCTCCAGCACCCGGCGGCGCAGCCGGGCGGCGATGGTGGCCGGCGAGCCGGAGACCCGGCCCAGGCCGCCGACGTCGATGAACGCCTCGTCGATCGACAGGCCCTCCACCAGCGGGCTGGTGTCCTCGAACACGGCGAACACCGCCTTGCTGGCCTCCGAGTATGCCGAGATGCGGGCGCTGACGACCACCGCGTTCGGGCACAGCCGTCGCGCCTGGGCGACTCCCATGGCTGAGCGGACGCCGAAGGCCTTGGCCTCGTAGCTGGCCGCCAGCACGACCCCCGGCCCGACGATGACCGGCCGCCCCCGGAGCCGAGGGTCGTCTCGTTGCTCCACCGACGCGTAGAACGCGTCGAGGTCGGCGTGGAGAATGGTGGCCCGGTCCGACACGCACACATGTTCGCAGGCGGGTAGGACAGCCGAGGTCACGTCAACCCGTGCCGGCGATCCTCGATCTGGCGGCGGTCCACGATGCGCTGGGCGACCTCACGCAGCTTCACGTTCTCCCGCTGGGACGCTTTCCGCAGCAGGTCGAACGCGTCGTCGGCGTCGAGGTGCGGCGAGCGGGCCATCAGGATGCCTTTCGCCTGCTCGATCACCGCCCGGCTCTGCATGGCCTGGATGAGCTGCTCGTTGAGCTGGGCCGCCTGCCAGTAGGCGCTGGCGTTCAACAGCACGATGGCGGCTGCGCTGGCCAGCAACGTGCCGGAGCGCTCGTCGGAATCGGTGAACCCACGCGCAGTCCGCGAGTAGAGGTTCAGGGCGCCGGCGGACTCGTCGCCGGCTGCCAACGGCAGTGACAGGGTGCTCTGGATGCCATGGGCCCGGGCGGCACCGGCGAACTCCGGGTACGCCTCTGCGTGGTCCATGTCGTCGATGCGGACGACCTTCCGCAGTCGCCAGCTGTCGAGGCACGGCCCCCGGCCGGAGGAGTACTGGGCGGCGTCGATCTCCGGCGCCTCGGGATCAGTGAAGATGCCCGTCGTCGGTTTGCCGTCGTCGCCGAGGAGCGTAATTCCCGCCATTTCCGCGGCGGGCAAGGCGTCGGTCGTGATCTGGCTGACCCGGAGGAGCGTCTCGCCCAGGGATACCTTCGAGATCACGAACTGGGACAAGGCGCTGAGTGCTTGAGCGCTCGCATCTGTCGACATGGGATGGCTTCCCTCTCCTGCGGGGCCATCCCTGTTTCTGAAGGACGACGAACACCGCCATCCTACCGGCCTCTCGAGTCAGCCGGCGTAGACCGCGGCGCGCCACTGACCGGTCAGGGGGACCGTCGACAGCAACCGAGCGGCCCGGAGGACCCAACCCAGGGCGTCGGCAGCAGCCACGCCTTCGGGAAGGGAGAGGACGAGGCCCTTCCGGACGTGGTCCTGAACGACGATCCAACCGTCGGGAACGGGGTGGCCGAGCTCGGCGAGCAGCGGCTTGGCTCTCGAACCGGCCGGGTGTTGCAGGCCGATCATCGCCGGCTCCGGGCGCCCTCGGCGCTGGGTCTTCGCCGGCGTCCACGTGGCGAGAGGCACCACCGGGCCGCGACCGGAGAACAGGGCGAACGTGCCGCTGCCGGCGGCGGCGATGTCCTCCGCCTCGACAGCGGGCTCGAAATTCACCCAGCCGGCGCCGGCCCCGCCGGCCGCCTCCATGGCCGCCACCACCTCGTCGGGGCGGTCGGGCTGGAACTCGACGTATCGCGGCTGGCTCGTCACTCCCGCGCCACGCTAGCCACGCGCAGCCGTGACCAATGGCCCTACCGGCCGTCGACGCCAGCCCCCACCGTGGGATGAGGCCGGGTCATCGGCCCCGGCCCGGAGGTGTACGGGAATGACCCTTTCGACGAGGCCTCGTCCCCACGTGGCGCCGGCGCCGGCGCCGGGCGGCCGCCTGTCCCCGGTTGCGGCCGGCGCAGTCCTTACCGCAGGCACCGGCCTGCTGTTCATCGTGGCCCGGGACGGCTCAGCCACCTGGCAGCTGGCGCGGTTCGCGACGGTGACCGCCCTTCTCTCCGGATTGGTCTTCCTGCTCAGGCAGGCATCCCCGCTGCGCCGGGGCGCCCTTGAGGCGGCCGCCGGACTGCTCTTCCTCCCCGTCGGGATCGGCATCGGGCTGCCGCACCTGGCCAAGGCCGGCGCCCACCCCGTGGGGGTCGCCGGCCTCCTGGCGCTGGCTGGCGGGCTGGTGCTCCTCGTCGCCGGCGGGGCGGCGCTGGTGCGGGCCAGCCGGCGCTGGCTGCGGCCCTTCGTCGTCCTCGGGCACCTGCTCCTCGCCGGGCTGGCGGCTCTCACCCTCGGTCAGGCGGTGGCGGCGACCAACGTCCCCCGCACCGACGTCGGCGCCGCCACGCCGGCGGACCGGGGACTGACCTACCGCGACGTGGAGTTCCGCACCGGTGACGGCGTGCGCCTCTCCGGTTGGTACGTGCCGTCCAGGGCCGGCGCCGCCGTCGTGCTGCTGCACGGCGCCGGCTCCACCCGGTCGGGCGTGCTGGAGCACGCCGTGGTGCTGGGCCGGGCCGGTTACGGCGTCCTGCTCTTCGACGCCCGGGGCCACGGTCGCAGCGCCGGCCGGGCCATGGACTTCGGCTGGTACGGCGACGCCGACATCGCCGCCGCGGTGACGTTCCTCCAGGCTCAGCCCGATGTGGACGACACGCGCATCGCCGCCGTCGGCATGTCCATGGGCGGCGAGGAGGCCATCGGCGCCGCCGCCGGCGACCCCCGGATCAAGGCGGTCGTGGCCGAAGGTGCGACCAACCGGAACGCCGGTGACAAGGCATGGCTCTCCGACGAGTACGGGCTGCGCGGTGCACTGCAGGAGGGCGTCGAGCGGCTCGTCTACGGCGCGGCCGACCTGCTCACCGCCGCTTCCCCCCCGGTGACGCTCCGCGACGCCGTGGCCACCAGCGCGCCTCGACGGGTCCTGCTGATCGCCGGCGGCGCCATGCCCGACGAAGCCCAGGCGGGCCGGTACATCCAGAGCGGCTCACCCGCCACCGTGGAGCTCTGGGAGGTGGCCGGCGCCGGCCACACCGACGGCCTGCGCACCGACCCCACGGGTTGGGAGCAGCGGGTCACGACTTTCCTGGGTCACGCCCTTGGGCGTTGACGCCAGGGGCTCGGCGACTCCCGTCAGCTACGCCGGGCAGGGCTCCGGGCCGGGGACCACCGGCACGAACGCCACCGATCGGGCGACGCCGCCGATCAGCCACGGCGTGAGGGAATTCGCCCGGGCCAGGGCGGCGCGCAGGACCTGGAGGTCGTCTCCCTCGACCACCAGGCACGGGGTGCCTGGGCCCGCCTCGGCGGGCACTCGGGCGAGGGGCCACGCCACCGGGGGCTGAGGAAGCTGCGCGTCGGCCTCGTACGGGCCGATGACCCGCACGGCGATGGCGCTCGGCTCCCACGCTCGATTGCCGGGCGGTAGCTGCTGGAGGACGGCGAGGAACTCCTTGAGCGCCCGCCGGTTCGCCCCCCCGGCCCCTTCGTCGCTGATGCCGAGGGCGGCGGCGACGTGGCGGTGGGTCTGGCCGCCGGCCGCGATGGTCACCGTGGTGCTCGGAGCGTCGGCCACGGGCGGCCGGCCGAAGTCGAGGGGGCCAGCGAGGAGCCCGAGCTTGGCGGCTCGGGCGACGAGACCGTCGACGGTGGCGGCGTCGATCGTGACCGCCTGGAGCGGCGCCAGCGCCGGTCCCGGGTAGATCGCCAGCGTCGGGGCCCCGGTGACGACCGTCCCGTCGCCCAGGACCGTCGTGATCGGCACGGTCGCCAGCGCCACCTCACGGGGAACGAAGCCGCCGTCGACGAGCACCTGGACGACGACCTCGCCGGCGCCGGTCGGGCGATTCATCGGAGCACCTCCCACGTCGGTCGAGTCCTTCCCACAGGCGCCGGCGACCGAGGCAACGAGGAGTCCTACAGTGGCGACGATGAGCCGGCGGCGTCTCATACCTGTAGGACGATCGTGCGTCAGCCAGGGTTCCAGGCCGTCGGTATCGCTACTACTACGTCAGAAGCGAGGACGCTTGACTTCCGCGGACGCCGGCTCATGGCCGCGGCCGTCGCCGTCGATCACGTACGTCGCCGGCAGTTGCCCGGCCCCGTGGAGGCGCGCCAGGGTCAGCAGCGCGGCGGGGTACCCGTCAGGCGTCGTGCGCGCGCTGATGAACGGACCATCGGCGACGGCCATGTAGGGCGTGCCGTTCTTGGAGAGGAAGCCCCCGTCGGGCCCTGTGTACTGCTTGATCATCTGCTCAAGGGTGAACACTGCGGAACCGTAGTTGGGGCTGTACTCGCCTTCGGCCACGACATTGGCGGTGAAATCCGTGTAGTCGTCCTGCTCGGAATGACCAGTCACCAGCCGGCCCCACACGAGGGGGACACTGGTCTCGGGATCGGTGGCCTGGATCAGCACGGAGACCCCGTAGCAAATCGCGGCGACAGGTCGCTCGAGCGCGACCATGAGCTGGATCAGCGGACGGACCGAGGTGTTGCCGCCGAGGTCCATGTAGGCGCCGGCGCCGCCGACGATGAACATCGCGGCGTACTCGGTGGCTTCGCGGAGGCCCTCGGCCAGCTTCTGGCGGAACGGCTCGCGAGACTCCTCCTCGTCATGCGGCCGGGGGGTGGGGGGCAGCCAGGCGTCGAGGCTGCGGGGCGCGTTCAGGCGCTCCCCATCCTCAGTGGTGGGATCGTTGTACAGCCCGCCAAGGGTCGCTTCGCCCGGCGATACCTGAGCAGCGTTCCACGCCTGGTCCTTGAAGGTCGTGTCCGTGCTCACCCCGTACACGAAGGGTCGTTCGCCGCGCGGGGTGACGAAATCGACCTCGTAGCCGGCAGCGCGAAAAACTCGATCGGTCAGGGTGAGCTCGGAGCTCCAGTACCCGTGCTCGGGAATGACCGCCAGGACCTTTCCCGGGTTGTCCGGGATGTCCACCTTCACGCCGGTGAACCGCTCGATCTCGCTGATGAGGAACGCCTTGTCGAACGTTCCATCGGCCATCCGCTGCGCGATGTCCCCCACCGGAGCCTTGTCCGCAAACTCCAGTTTGGGGTACACGACGGCCCTGGCATGGCCGGCCGCAATCCTCTCGGCCACCTCCGCCGGGGACCCCTCAGTGTTCGATGCCTGTTCCATCAGTCCTCCTCGAGGATCGTCACACCCGCTACGCAATCCCGAATTCTGGCACCGCTTCCCGACGTCGGAACGCGTCGACGGATCAGACGCTGACGCGCTGGATGAAGTCACACGTCATCGTGACCGTCTCCATGAGGACTCCCGACCTGTCAGCCATCCCGATCTCGACCTTCTGTGGCCAGGCGTCGGTCAGGTGGTACCGGGCGACGGGGTCGCCCTTGGCGTTGAACATCGTCAGGCTGCACGACTTCCGGGCTGCGGCGATGTCGCCCACCAGCGTCTGCATCGGGCATGGAGGTCCCTTCCCTGTCGGCGACATTCCGAGCGTAGGCGTCTCACCCGATCCGGGCCGGCGGAAATGGGGAGGGGTCAGTCGCCCCTCCCCCCGCTAACTTGAGGCGTGTCGATCCTGCGCCGGGCCCGGACGTTGTTGGCCGACGTCATCGAGCCCGCCGTCTTCGGCCCGACGGCGGCGCTGGAGGTGGCCGCCCGCCACCTTCCCGGCGAGCCGCTGCCCTACGACGAGGCGCTGGCGGGCGCGTTCGAGCCCTTCGACGTCGGCGGCCGGTGGGGCCCGCGCTGGGGCACCACCTGGTTCCGCCTCCGGGGCGCGGTGCCGCCGGCGTGGGCCGGCGAGGAGGTCGCCCTGTGCCTGGAGATGACCGAGCCGGCCGAGGCCCTGCTGTGGCGGGCCGGCGTACCGCTCGTCGGCCTGTCGTGGCTGCGCAAGGACGCCGTGCTGTGGCGCAAGGCCGAGGCGTTGGAGGAGGTGGAGCTCTTCGTCGAGGCGGCGGCCAATCCGCCGGTCCCGCCGTTCGAGGTGGCCGAGGACTGGCCTCTCCTCATGCCCGACCCCGGCGGCGCCGCCGGCTTCGAGCTCCTCCGCTGCCAGCTCGCGGTGCGCCGGCCAGGCGTGTACGCGCTGGCCTGTGACCTGCGGACGGTCCTCGAGCTGGCGGTGGCCGTCGATGCCGCCGGCACCGGCACGGATTTCGTCCTGCTCGAGGCGCTGGCCGCCATGTTCGCCGCCGTCGACCCGGACGACATCGCCGGCACCGCCGGCGCCGGGCGGGAGGCCTTGTCCCGGGCCATCGAGCGCCGGGCGGGCCCCGACACCCACCGGATCAGCGCCGTGGGCCACGCCCACATCGACACCGCCTGGCTGTGGCCGATGCGGGAGGCGGCCCGCAAGTGTGCCCGCAGCTTCGCCAACGCCGTCACGCTGATGGAGGAGTACCCCGCCTTCGAGTTCGTCTGCTCGGCGGCGCTCCACCTGGCGTGGGTGGAGGAGCGGTACCCGTCGCTGTTCGAGCGGGTCCGGTCCCGGGTCGAGACCGGCCAGTTCCGGCCCGCCGGCGGCATGTGGGTGGAGGCCGACTGCAACGTGACCTCGGGAGAGTCCCTGGTGCGCCAGATCGTCCACGGCCAGCGCTGGTACCTCAGCCGGTTCGGGACGGAGTGCACCGAGGCGTGGTTGCCCGACGGCTTCGGCTTCCCGGCCAGCCTCCCCCAGATCCTCGCCGAGGCGGGCATGGGGTGGTTCCTCACCCAGAAGCTGTGCTGGAACGAGGTCAACCGGTTCCCCCACCACACGTTCTGGTGGCAGGGGCTCGACGGGACGCGCATCCGGGCCCACTTCCCGCCCGCCGACACCTACAACGGCGACATGAGCCTGCCGGAGCTCCTGCGTGCCCCTGCCCGGGAGGGCGCCGGCCCCCGGTCGCTGTACCCCTTCGGCCACGGCGACGGCGGCGGCGGGCCGACGCGGGACATGATCGAGGCTGCCCTTCGAGCTGCGGATCTGGCCGGCGCGCCGCGGGTCGCGCTGGAGTCGCACACCGACTTCTTCGCCGCCGTGGAAGCCGACCCAGTCCCGCTCCCCGTGTGGGCCGGCGACCTCTATCTGGAGAAGCACCGGGGCACCTTCACCAGTCAGGCGGCGGTAAAGCTGGGCAACCGCAAGGGGGAGCTGGCCCTCGCGGCCGCCGAGCTTTGGTCGACGATGCGCCCCGATGGCGCTCCGTGGCCGTCTGAGGAGCTCGACAGGGCGTGGAAGCTGCTCCTCGTGAACCAGTTCCACGACGTGCTGCCCGGCTCGTCGATCCACTGGGTCTACGAGCAGGCCGCGGCCGACCACGCCGAAGTGCTGGACGTGGCCGGCGGCCTTTCGGAGGGCGCCATGGCCGCCATCGCCGGCCAGGTCGACACGTCGGGTGCCATCAAGCCGCTGGTGTTCTTCAACCCCACCCCGTACGACCGCCACGAGCCGTACGGGACCATCCCCGCCATGGGCTACGCGGTCATCGACGGGAGAGAGGCTGACGTCGCACCCGTTCAGCCGATCGAGGCCGGCGACGGGTGGCTGTCCAACGGGATCCTCCGGGTCGCTTGGGACGGGAGCGCTCGGCTCACCTCGGTGTGGGACATCGAGAACGACCGGGAGGTGCTCGCCGCCCGCCGGCCGGGCAACGTCTTCCATCTCCATCACGACCGGCCCCGGGAGTACGACGCCTGGGACGTCGATCGCTCCTACCTGGAGGACTTCGAGGAGCTCGGCGGGCCCGTCGAGGTCGGCATGCTCGGCGCTCGCGGGGGCCAGGTCCGGTTCCGGCGTCGGTTCGGCAACTCCTCGCTCGACCAGCTCCTCGTCCTGCGCCCCGGCTCCCGCCGCCTGGACTTCGTCACCGAGGTCGACTGGCGGGAGCGCCACCGGTTCCTCAAGGTTGCCTTCCCGGTGAACGTCCACACCGACCGGGCCACCTTCGAGATCCAGTTCGGCCACGTCAGCCGACCGACGCATCAGAACACCTCGTGGGAGCAGGCCCGCTTCGAGGTGTGCGCCCACCGCTGGGCCGACCTCTCCGAGGCCGGGTACGGCGTCGCCCTGCTCAACGACTGCAAGTACGGCTACGACGTGCGCGGCGACACCCTGCGCCTCTCGCTGCTCCGTTCCCCCACAGCTCCCGACCCCCAGTGCGACCAGGGCCTGCACCGCTTCACCTACGCCCTGTTCCCCCACGCCGGCGATCCCTTCGCCGGCGGCGTGCTGGAGGCGGCCTCGGCCCTGAACACCCCGCTCACCGCGATCCCGGCCACGCCCCACCCCGGGCGACTCCCGCCGGCGCAGTCGTACGTCACCCTTGACGACCCCGGCTTCGTGGTCGTGGCCGTGAAGCGGGCCGACGACGGCAGTGGCGACGTGGTCATCCGGGGCTACGAGGCCTCCGGCGGTCACCGCCGGGCGCGGGTCCAGACCACGTTCGCCGTCGCCTCGGCCCAGCGCACCGACCTGCTCGAGCGGCCCCGCCACGCGCTCACCATCGACGCCGGCGCTGTGGTTCTCGACCTTCGCCCGTTCGAGCTCGTGACCATGCGCCTGAGGGGTGGCGAAGCAGGCTCGGCCTGAACCTGCCCCTCGAGACGACCTTGCGACAAGGCCGCCCATGGCCCGGTACCCCGCGGGCACTCAAGGGACAGCGCCGGCCCGCCGACAACCATAGGGCCGTGGCACGCGTTCTAGTTCTGACCGAGCCTGGGTACCTGGACCTGCTGCCCGAGGCCGCGCTGCGGGTGGACTCGCGCGGCACGGTCGTGGAGGGGAATCGTCTGGCTGACGCCCTCTTCGGGCCGCCGCCGGCGCTCACAGGCATCAGCGGGTTCCTTCCGTGGCTCACCGGCGACGACGAGGGCCTGTTCCGGGGCCGGCTCCACGCCCGGCGGGCCAGCGGTGTCCCCCTGACGCTGGCCCTCAGCGCCCGCCGCCTCCCCGACGGCCAGGGAGCCGTTTGCATGGTCGTCGAGCCCGACCGGGAGCGGGTGGCCTACGAGGCCCAGCGCCACTTCGACATGGCCTTCGACGCCGCCCCCATCGGCATGGCCCTCTTCAATACCGACGGCGAGTACGTACGGGTGAATGCCGCTCTGTGCCGGCTCCTCGGGCGCACCGAAGCCGAGCTCCTGGGCCGGCGGGACCAGGAGTTCACCCATCCCGACGATCGTCAAAGCGATGTCGACGCCGCCTGGCGGATCCTGCGGGGGGAGATCCATGCCTGGCAGTGCGAGAAGCGGTTCCTCCGCCCTGACGGAAGCGTGGTGTGGGCGCTGGCCAACCTCACCTTCCTCCGGGACGAGGACGGCAACCCCATCAGCTGGATGGGCCAGTTCCAGGACGTGAGCGAGCGCAAGCGCAACGAAAAGGAACTCGAGGAGACCCTTTCCCTGCTGGCCGCGACCCTCGACGCCACCGCCGACGGCGTCCTGGTCGTCGACCCCGCCGGACGGATCACGAGCTTCAACCGGCGGTTCACCGAGATGTGGCGGCTGCCGGAGGAGGTTCTCCAGGCCGGCGACTCCGCCGCCCTGGCCTGGGTCCTCGACCAGCTCGCCGACCGCGATGCGTTCCTGGCCAAGGTCGAGGACCTCTACGGCCACCCGGAGGCCGAGAGCCTCGACGTCCTGCACTTCGTCGATGGCCGGGTCTTCGAGCGCACCTCCAAGCCCCAGCGCGTCGGGGGCGAGATCGTCGGCCGGGTCTGGAGCTTCAAGGACGACACGGAGCGCCACCGCCTCGAGGCCGATGTGGCCATGGCCCTGGCGCAGGCTCAGGAGGCGTCACGCCTGAAGTCGGCCTTCGTCGCCACGGTGAGCCACGAGATCCGCACGCCGATGAACGGCGTGCTGGGCCTCACCGAGATGCTGCTGGACAGTGATCTCGACACCACTCAGCGGGTCCAGCTTCTCGCCCTCCGGGAATCGGGCCAGAGCCTGCTGGGCCTCATCAACGACATCCTCGACTTCTCCAAGATCGAGGCCGGCAAGCTGGACATCGAGGAACTCGACTTCGACCTGGGCGCCGTCATCCGCAGCGTCGCCGGCGCCATCTCCGCCCAGGCCCACGACAAGGGCCTCGAGGCGAACGTCGACATCGACCAAGACGTGCCCTGCTGGGTGCGGGGGGACTCGCTCCGCCTCCGCCAGGTCCTCGTCAATCTGGCGAGCAACGCGGTCAAGTTCACCGAACACGGAAGCGTGAACCTTGGCGTCTCGACGCAGGGCGACAACCGCCTGCGTTTCTGCGTCACCGACACTGGCATCGGCATCGCGCCGGCCGCCCGTCCCACCCTTCTCGACCCGTTCTCCCAGGCTGACAGCTCCACGACCCGTCGCTTCGGCGGCACCGGGCTCGGCCTGGCCATCTGTGCCCAGCTGGTCGACCTCATGAAAGGCACCCTCGGCTGCGACAGCACGGTCGGCCAGCGCAGCACCTTCTGGTTCGACATCCCCCTGCCCGCGGCGGCCCCCGCCTCGGCGGGACCCGCCTCAGCCAGCACCGCCGTCGCCTCGATCGCGCCGCCGCCGGCTGCTCGGGTCCTCCTGGCCGACGACGCCCGCATCAACCAACTGGTCGGCGTGGCGATGCTCGAACGCCTGGGGTGCACGGTCGATGTCGTCACCAACGGGGCCGAAGCGGTCGACGCCGTGCTCGAGAAGGACTACGACGTCGTGCTGATGGACTGCCTGATGCCCGTCATGGACGGCTACGAGGCCACGGCCCGGATCCGCAACCTCGAAGCGGGGAGCCGGCGCACGCCGATCATCGCCCTCACCGCCTCGGCGATGGTGGGCGACCGGGAGCGATGCCTCGCCGCCGGCATGGACGACTATTTGGCCAAACCGCTCGACCGCGCCGCGCTGGCCGGCGTCGTCGCCCGCTGCCGCCCCGCCGCCTGACCCGCCCCCCCTCGTTCTGGCTGCACTGGCGTGCGCATACGACTGTCAGTGCCGCCAGAACGGCCAGGGACTCACTTCTCGGCGTGCCCCCCGAACTCCTTCCGCATGGCGGACAGGATCTTGCTGGCGAAGTCGGCTTCGCCCCGGGAGCTGAACCGCTCGTAGAGAGCGGCGGTCAGCACGTGCGCCGGCACGCCCTCGTCCACCGCGGCCATGACGGTCCAGCGGCCCTCGCCCGAGTCGGACACCCGGCCGCTGAAGCCGGACACGTCGGGGTCCTTGGCCAGGGCAGAGGCGGTCAGATCGAGCAGCCATGACCCGATCACGCTCCCCCGCCGCCACACCTCGGCCACCTCGGTGGTGTCGATGTCGTACTGATAGGCCTCGGGCGAGGTGAGGGGGGCCGTCTCGGCATCGGCTGGACGGTCTTCCTTGCCCACGTTGGCCTTGCGCAGGATCGCCAGCCCCTCGGCGTAGGCGGCCATCAGCCCGTACTCGATGCCGTTGTGGATCATCTTCACGAAGTGGCCGGCGCCACTCGGCCCGCAGTGGAGGTACCCCTGCTCTGCCGGCGAAGGATCGCCGGTGCGCCCGACTGTGCGGGGCGCCGAGCCGACCCCGGGAGCGAGCGTGGCCAGCACCGGCTCGAGGCGCTGGTACGCCTCCAGGTCGCCACCGACCATGAGGCAGTACCCGCGCTCGAGGCCGAAGACCCCGCCGCTGGTGCCCACGTCGACGTAGTGGATCCCCTTGGGAGCCATCAGTGCCGCCCGCTCGATGTCGAGGCGGTAGTGGGAGTTCCCGCCGTCGATGATGATGTCGCCGGCCTCGAAGTGTTCGGCCAGGGCCAAAGCCGTGTCGCCGGCGAATGCGGCCGGAACCATGATCCATGCCGCCCGGGGAGGGGTCAGCCTGGCCGCCAGGTCCTCCAGCGACTCCGCTCCCACTGCGCCCTCGGCCTCCAGGGCGGCCACCGAGTCGGGGTCCCGGTCATAGACCACGCACTCGTGGCCACCGCGCATCAGGCGGCGAACCATGTTGGCGCCCATCCGGCCCAATCCGATCATCGCGAGCTGCATCGGATCAGCCTAGGCAGGCTGATGTGCCGGTCCGGACCCCCCACCACCTAGAATGGAAGGGCCTGGCGGCTCTATCGCCGCGGCAGCCCTACCGAAAGGCCCTTCATGCCCGCGCGTCAAGACCTGCGCAACCTTGCCATCGTGGCCCACGTTGACCATGGGAAGACGACGCTCGTCGATGCCATGCTGTGGCAGTCCGGCATATTCCGTGAGAACCAGGACGTCAACGAGCGGGTCATGGACTCCATGGACCTGGAGCGCGAGAAGGGCATCACCATCCTGGCCAAGAACACCGCAGTGCACTTTCGTGACGTGAAGCTGAACATCGTCGACACCCCGGGCCACGCCGACTTCGGCGGAGAGGTGGAGCGAGCCCTCACCATGGTCGACGGCGTCCTGCTCCTGGTCGATGCGGCCGACGGCCCCCAGCCCCAGACCCGCTTCGTGCTGCGCAAGGCCCTCGAGTCCCAGCTCCCGGTGATCCTCGTGGTCAACAAGGTCGACCGGCCCGACGCTCGGATCAAGGAGGTGGTGGATGAGGTCTACGAGCTGTTCCTCGACCTCGACGCCGACTTCGAGCAGATCGAGTTCCCCATCGTCTACGCCAACGCCAAGGCGGGGTGGGCCACGATGGAACAGGGCGCGACCGGAACCAGCCTTCAGCCGCTGTTCGAGCTCTTGATCGACCGCATCCCCCCGCCCGTCCACGGCGAGGAGGAGGAGAACCACCCCCTCCAGGCCCTGGTCACTAACCTCGACCGCTCCCCCTACCTTGGTCGCCTGGCCATCTGCCGGGTGCGGGAGGGCGTCATCCACAAGGGCGAGACGGTGGCTTGGTGCAGGGCCGACGGCACGATCGAGAAGGCCAAGATCGTCGAGCTGTACGTCACCGAGGGCCTGGAGCGGGTGGACGCCGCCGAGGCTGGGCCGGGCGAGATCATCGCCGTGGCCGGCCTGGCCGAGGTCACCATCGGCGAGACCCTGGCGGACGCCAACGACCCGCGGCCCCTGCCGGTCATGCTCATAGACGAGCCCAGCCTGGCCGTCACCATCGGCATCAACACCTCACCCTTGGCCGGCCAGGACGGCTCCAAGATGACCGCTCGCCAGGTGAAGACCCGCCTCGACACCGAGCTGGTGGGCAACGTGTCCCTGCGGGTGTTCCCCACCGAGCGGCCCGACACATGGGAGGTCCAGGGCCGGGGCGAGCTCCAGCTCGCCATCCTGGTGGAGATCATGCGCCGGGAGGGCTTCGAGCTCACCGTGGGCAAGCCCCAGGTCGTCACGCGGGAGATCGACGGCAAGATCCACGAGCCGGTCGACCGCCTGTCCGTCGACGTCCCCGAGGAGCACCTGGGCGTCGTCACCCGGCTGCTGGCCACGCGCAAGGGCCGCCTCCAGCAGATGGTCAACCACGGGACGGGCTGGATCCGCATCGAGTACCTCGTCCCCGCCCGGGGCCTGATCGGCTTCCGCACCGAGTTCATGACCGAGACCCGGGGCACGGGCATCCTCCACCACGTCTTCGAGGGCTACGAGCCCTGGCACGGCGAGCTGCGCACCCGCAACAGCGGCAGCATCGTGGCCGACCGCCGCGGCGTGACCAACACCTACGCCCTCATGGGCCTCCAGGACCGGGGCGAGCTGCTGGTCGGCCCCGGCGTCGACATCTACGAGGGCATGATCGTCGGCGAGAACTCCCGGTCCGATGAGATGGACGTCAACGCCTGTAGGGAGAAGAAGCTCACCAACGTGCGATCGTCCACCGCCGAGGAGTTGGTGCGGCTGCCGCCGCCCCGCACCCTGTCGCTGGAGCAGGCTCTGGAGTTCATCGCCGAAGACGAGTGCGTGGAGGTCACCCCCCACAACGTGCGCCTCCGCAAGGTGATCCTCGACGCGTCCGAGCGGGCCCGGCGCCGGCGCCCGCAGCGGGCCGGCCGGACTCCGCAGTCCGCATGACGGAACAGACTCCCCAATCTGCGTAGAGACCAGGAAATCTATAGATGTGGCTTGCATTTACCGGGCGGCCATGCCAGGATGTCTTTGGCGCCCCTGCCCGCCTGGTCCGCCGTCAGGCGGTCGGGGCGCCACTCTTTTTTTCCCGCCCCGGTCGAGCGTGCTCTTGGAGCGCAGTTCCCGCCGGCGGGGTTGGCGGTCAGCCACGGTGTTCCTAGCGCCAGTGCCAGCGCGTCGGCGAGCCGCTGAAGTCGTCCTGGACCAGCCCGAACCCCCGGCGAGGGCTGACCCGCACGGTGGCGTTGACCTGAGGGTCCAGGAACTCGACGCCGTAGCTCGTCGAATACTTGGCGTTCATCAACCCGATCATCCGGGTAAGCGCCGGAGGGTCGCGGAGGAATTGGGCGATGCCCTCGATGACGACGGGGTCGGTGGTGTCGGCGATGGTGACGACACACCGGGGGTCAGCCCTCAGGTTCCGCACTTTCCGGGACCGGCCGCCGCTGCTGAAGAAGAGGGCGTCGTTGTCCCAGACGCCCCAGACCGGCATGGCATGCGGAGACCCGTCGGGGCACACACTGACGATCCAGTAGTCGTGCGACGCCACCAGCTTCTCCTCGGCCCAGGACCATGGCAGGAGCCCGGTGCCGTCGTCGGGGCCGGCGACTCCATAGCCGGGCATGAGCGGCCGATCGGCGCGCGGCAGATCCATAGACGGAGCCTATTGCCGGGGTGGCCGTGGGCCAGAGGCGGCCGGAGCCCGATAGATTGGAGAGCCGGCCGCGGCAGCACCTGCTCCATTTGGCCCTGCCCACGCCGGCAAGCACCCATTTCGACTCCGATCGGACTCGGTGAGACACTGATCCGTACTCCAACCATGGCGGCTTGACCTTGGGCCCCGGCCGCACCTGGCCGTTCCTGGAATGGGACGGGCCCATTCCCGTCGCCCATCGGGGTGGTGCCTCGGAGCAACCCGAGAATACTATGTCGGCCTTCGCCGCTGCGGTGGGCCTCGGTTATCGCTACGTCGAAACCGACGTGCACGCCACCGCCGACGGCGTTCTATTGGCCTTCCACGATCACACGCTCGACCGGGTCACCGACAGAACTGGTGACATCGGCACCCTGCGGTATGACGACGTTCGGCGCGCTCGCGTCGGCAATGAGGGCATACCGCGACTCGAAGAGGTGCTGGGGACCTGGCCAGACCTCCGCATCCATGTCGATGCCAAGCACCTGGCGGCCGCGGAGCCGCTGGTGGCGGCCATCGACCGCACCAATGCCCACGACCGGGTGTGCATCGGGTCGTTCTCCGACCGCACCGTCCGGGCGTTACGCCGCTTGGCCGGGGGTAGGATCTGCACCTGGATGGGGCGGGCCGAGATCTTCTCGCTGCGGCTGGCCAGCCTCGGTCTGCCCACGCCCCGATCGGCAGCCGGCTGCACCCAGGTGCCGGTGCGCCAGGGCCGGCTGCCGCTGGTCGACGAACGGTTCGTCGCCACCGCCCGCGGGCGACAGGTCGGCGTGCACGTCTGGACCATCAACGACCGGGAAACCATGGAATGGCTGCTCGACCTCGGCGTCGATGCCATCCTTTCGGACCGGCCGACCCTCCTGAAGCAGGTCTTCACCGAGCGGAGCCTGTGGCTATGACCGAAACGATCGACGACGACCCCAAAGATGAGCCCCGGCTGATGACCTCCATCGACGGCGACCCGGCGCGCCTGCTGGTGTACATCGAGCCGATCGAAGACGACGAGGATTGCCCAACAGAGGAGAGCGAGCCGGCGCAAGCGGTGCCGCCCGAATGCCCGGATTGATCGAATAGGGTCCCAGAGTCCACCGTTCAGCGCTGGTATTGTCGCGACGCCAACCCAATGTCGGCGGGGAAAGCGAGAAGTAACTTGCCGAAGAAGACCGCTGCACCGACCGAGAAGGCGCCTCGTTCGATGTCGGACGCTCACAAGGAGGCCTTGGCCGAGGGTCGGGAGCAGGGGCGCGCCGTGCGCCGCTACCTTGAAGCCCTCGAGGCCAACAAGCCGCGCCGGGGCCGGAAGCGCACGCCGGAGGGTATCCAGCGCCGCTTGGTCGCCATCGAGGAGCGTTTGGCCTCGGCCGACGCCCTCTCCCGGCTGCACCTGGCTCAGGAACGCATGGATCTGGAGGCCGAGCTGGCCTCGTCCTCCGACGGCGTCGACTTGGGCGCCCTCGAGGCCGCGTTCGTCAAGGCCGCCGGCCCCTACAGCCGCCGCAAGGGCATCGGCTACGAGGCGTGGCGGGCCGCCAACGTCGAGCCTCGCGTCCTCAAGGCCGCCGGCATCGGCAGAGGCCAGTAAGCCCCCCCCCGGTTTGGAACATTCGCGGCGTTCTAGCGGCGCGAATGTTCCAAACCGGCCGACGGGCTAGCCGATCGCTGCTCGAACCGCCCGAGTGGCCACTGCCACGGCGTCGAGCGACGGCTCGTTCTCACTCTCGATGTCCCGCAAGAGCCGGGTGATCTGCCCGACGGGGTGGGCGCGGTCCACCAGGAACCGCAGCACGGCGTCCAGCTCGGGCTCTCCGGGGTGGTCGTCGAGGGCGCGACGGGCGGCGAGGCGGCGCAGGTGATCGAGGTCGTCGACCAGCCCCCGCCACG
Organism: uncultured Acidimicrobiales bacterium; assembly: GCA_964479465.1. Taxonomy (GTDB): domain Bacteria; phylum Actinomycetota; class Acidimicrobiia; order Acidimicrobiales; family AC-14; genus CADCTB01. The sequence continues at coordinate 19,831 of CAYZMG010000007.1, read as the reverse complement.
CCGCCCAGCCCCAACGGCCGCGCGGCGTGGCCTGACGGAGCAGCTCCCCCAGGCGGTCGATGCCCAGTGACTCGCCGAGCTGGAGCACCGCTTCGGCTACCGCCGGCACCGATCGCCCGGTGGCGCGAGCCAGCTCGGCGGCATCGGGACCCACTTCCAGGTCGGGCAGGCCGGCCCACCGCACGGCCATGTCCGGCTGGAGGCCTCGGTCGGCCAGGGTCTCGGCCCGGCGGGCCCGGAGCCGGCGCCGGTAGGGCGTCCCCAGCACGGCGACGGCGCCGGCCAGCTCCGCCAGCGCGGGCTGGTCCCGCGCCGCAGTGGCGGCGATGTCGTCGGTTTCGTGCCGCCGTAGGTAGTCGCGAGTGACGGCCTCGAGCAGGTCGCTCATGACCGGGCCGGCGGCCAGGACCTGCGCCGTGGGCGGCACGCCGTCCTCGCCCGGCTCGAGCTCGGCCCACCGCTCGGGAGCGGAGACGACCGTGCGGGCGATCCAGTAGGCGGCGGCGACGTCCGCCGGTTTGGCCCCGGTGTCGGCGGCCAGCCGGGTGACGAACGTCGCCCCCATCCGGTTGACCAGGTCGTTGGCCACCGCTGAGGCGATCAGCTCACGCCGAAGGCGGTGGCTGTCGAGGTGATGGCCGAACCGCGCAACCATCAGGGGCGGGAAGTAGCCGGCCAGGGCGGCCCGCAGCGCCGGCTGGTCGGGCACTGTCGAGTTCAGCAACCGAGCGGCCAGGTTGCGCTTGGCCCCCGCCAGCAGCACGGCGAGCTCCGGGCGGGTCAGGCCGGCGCCGGCCTCCTCCCGGGCCCGCATCTCCTCCGGGGTCGGCAGCGCCTCGACGGCGCGGTCGACGACCCCGCCGGCCTCGAGCTCCCCCATCAGGGCCTCGGTGGCGGCCATGGCGCCCGGGCTGCCGGCGACGGCACGGGTGAGGGCCATGCTCTGGAGCGAGCAGTCGCGCAGGACCGACGCCACCACGTCGTCGCACACCTCGGCCAACAGCAGGTCGCGCTCCTTGGGCGTGAGCTCGGTGGCCTCGACCGCCGGCCGCAGGAGGATCTTGAGGTTCACCTCGTGATCGGAGATGTCGACGCCGGCGGCGTTGTCGATGGCGTCGGTGTTGACGTGCCCGCCGCGGCGGGCGTACTCGATGCGGGCCCGTTGGGTGAAGGCGAGGTTGGCCCCCTCCCCCACCACCCGGGCGCGGATCGACGATCCTTCGACCCGGATATCGGCGTTGGCCCGGTCGTCGATCTCGCCGTCGGGCTCGGTGCTCGCCCGCACGAACGTGCCGATCCCACCGGTGAACAGCAGGCCGACCGGCGCCTGGAGGATGGCCCGGATCACCTCCGGCGCGCTCATCTCAGAGGACTCGACCCGCAGCACGGCCCGGGCCTGGTCGCCCAGGACGATCCGCTTCTCCAACCGCGACCACACGCCGCCGCCGGCGCTCAGCAACGACCGGTCGTAGTCCTGCCACGACGAGCGGGGCAGTGCGAACAGTCGGGCTCGCTCGGCGAAGGACACGTCCGGGTCGGGGTCCGGGTCGATGAAGATGTCGCGGTGGTCGAAGGCGGCCACCAGCCTCAGGTGCTCGGAGCGCAGCATGGCATTGCCGAACACGTCGCCCGACATGTCGCCGATGCCGACGACGGTCACCGGCTCGGACTGCACGTCGATCTCCAGCTCGGCGAAGTGGTGGCGGACCGCCACCCACGCCCCCCGGGCGGTGATGCCCAGCCCCTTGTGGTCGTAGCCGTGGGAGCCGCCGGAGGCGAAGGCGTCGCCCAGCCAGAACCGCCGGCCCGTACTCACCGTGTTGGCCAGGTCGGAGAAGCTCGCCGTTCCCTTGTCGGCCGCCACGACCAGGTACGTGTCGTCACCGTCCCGCCGTCGGGGGACGCCCACGACCTCCTCACCCACGACGTTGTCGGTGACCTCGAGCAGGCTGGATACAAAGATCGCATAGGCCTGCGCGGCGTCCGTGGGGGTCGCCCGGCCGGCGCCGAACGCCGGCTGCTTGACGACGAAGCCGCCCTTGGCCCCGGTGGGCACGATCACCGCGTTCTTGAGCACCTGGGCCCGCATCAGGTCGAGAACTTCGCTGCGGTAGTCGTCGACCCGGTCGCTCCAGCGGATGCCGCCGCGGGCCACCGGGCCCCACCGCAGGTGGATCCCCTCCACCGCCGGCCCGTGCACGAAGATCTCCCGGTAGGGCACGGGCCGGGGGGCGCCGGGCACGGCGGCGCTGTCGAACTTGAGGGCGAGGTGGTCGCCCACCCGGCCGTAGCGGTTGGTGCGAAGAGTGGCGTCGATCAGGGCGAGGAAGCCCCGCAGGATCCGGTCGTGGTCGAGGCGGGCGACGGCGTCGCAGTGGTCCACGCACCGCTGGCGCAGTTCGGCGACCACTTCGGGGGCCGCCGTGCGCTTCGGGTCGAAGAGAGCGGCGAACAGCGCCAGCATGGCGGCGGCGATCGGGGCGTGCTCGACGAGCACCTGGTCGACGTAGCTGGTGGTGAAGGTGGTTCCGACCTGGCTGCGGTAGCGCCGGTAGGCCCGCAGCACGGCGACGTCGTCCCACGTCAGCTCCGACCGCAGCACCAGGCGGTTCAGGGAGTCGACCTCGCCCCGACCGTGCCACAGGGCGAGGGCGGCCTCGGAGAGCCGGGTACCGTCGCGCTCCACGTCGAGCGTGCCACCGGGATCGCTCACCCCGAAGTCGTGCAGGTGGGCGTGGGCCTCCTCCCCGCCCAGCACGTAGGGCTGGTCCTCCACCGCCCACAGTCCCAGGCTTTCGAGGATGGGGAGGAACCCCGACAGCTCGACGCCGCCGCCTCTCGTGAAGACCTTGAGCCGGGCGGGAGGGCCGCCGTCCGCTCCCGGCCCCAGCATGATCCGGATGGGGTCCCGGCCGGCGAAGAGGGCATCGAGGGCCACCACGTCGTCGACCGCCCGCTCGACGGGGACGACATCGCGGTAGGCGGGCGGGAACCAGTCGGCCCAGGTCTGGGCCAGGCGCTGCCCCCCCGCCTCCCCCGACGACGTGACCAGCGCCTCGGCCAGCCGCTGGTCCCAGGTCCGGCACAGCAGGCGCAGCTCCCGCTCCAGGGAGTCCAGCGGCTCAGTGGGCAGCGGGCCGGCGACGTGCACCACCAGGCGCAGGATGGCCTCCGGGCGGTCGCCGAGGGCGGCATCGGCGTCGACCCGGGAGCCGTCGAGCTGGGCCAGGAGAAACCGCTCAAGCCGGTGGCGTAGGGCGGAGTTGTACATCTCGGCCGGCACCGAGAGCACGGCCGAGACGGTGTGGTTTTCGGGGTCGGCCCGCACGAGCACCCGCACGTCGTGCTCGTTCTCGGCGGCCAGCAGCTCGACGAGGATGGTCCGCAGAGACTCCACGTCGGACTCGAAGAGCTGGTCCTTGGGGAGCACCTGGAAGAGGGACACAAGTGCCGCCTCGTCCTGGCTGCGCTCGACGACGTCCTCCAGCTCGAGAATCCGGCGCAGCTTGTAGCGCAGGACGGGCGTCACCGCCGCCGGCTCGGCGTTGGCCTTGGCCGTGAAGACCCCAACCACCCGGAACACCGACAGCGGGATGGCCTCGGGGCGGGGCGACCAGGCCTGGACCACGTCGATGCGATGCATGAGGACCTGGCGGTGAACGGTGCTGACCTCCGACGTTCGCACGATCCGCAGGAGCTGGTCCGGCGCCGGCCGGGGGGCCTGGCGCCGGAGCGGGGCGTCCGGGCGGGCCAGCACGCCCAGGGCGTCGACCACCTGCTCGCCGCCGTGGAGGAAGCGGCAGCACCCGGCCAGCACGAAGTTGCCGTCGAGAAGCCACTCGAGCAGTTCGGCGGCCTCCTCGGCCACCTCGGCGGAGTGCCGCACTCCCGCGGATCTGGCGCCGGCCGCGGCCCGTTCCACCTCGGCCCGCATGGCGGCGTAGTCGGCGGTGGCGGCGAAGACGTCGGCGAGGACCGCCTCGACGGCGCCGATCAGCGCGGGGCGGGCGGCCGGCGCCACGTTGCCACCCATCTCCACCTGGAGGAACGACTCCCGCCAGGCCGCGGGCCGGGCGGGAAGGATGGCCACGATCCTGCCGCCGGCGTCACGCTCGCACCCGAACACGGGATGGAGCTCCCGGACCACCTTGTGCCCGAGCTTCTTCAGCTCCTCGGTGACGCTGGAGACGATGAACTGCCGGTCCTCGCAGCTGACCTCGACGACCGATCCTGCGGGACGGCCGCCGTCGAGGGCCACCGCTGGGTCATAGACCCGAACCCGGATCGCCGCCGGCGCCCGGGTGTCGACGAACGCGAAGCTGTCGGCCACCGCCGCGGCCAGGGTCGCCGGGTCGGCGGAAGCGAGCTGGGCGGGAGGCACCCGGCGCAGCACGGAACGCCCGAACTGGGCCAGGAGCTCGTGCCGGTCGCCCTCCGCCCCCAACCGTTCGAGGACGGGGACCAACGGCCCGTCGGTGTCGTGGTCCCCCTCGCCGGCTTCCTCGCCCACGGGCCCTCCCGTCACCTCCTGACCCAAATGGTACCCCTCCGCCAAAAATCGGCGATTCCCGGCCGGAGTGCCACTGCCAAATGCACGACGCCCGCTACGCTTGCGGGGTGGCTCAGCCGGCCGGATTGCCGCGCGCCGGATTTCGCCAGAGCCCCTGGCGTGGCCGGCTGCGCACGGGACTCATCGTCTTCCTCGCGCTCTGCGTGCTGCTCGTCGGCAGCAGCTACTTCTATTTCCGCCACCAGCTCAGCCGGCTGACCAAGCTCGACATCCCTGGCCTGGCCAGCGACGACGACACCGGCAACGTGATGAACGTCCTTCTGGTGGGCTCGGACAGCCGGGAGACCGCCACCGGCTGGGTCGCCGACGCCACCGGCAAGGGCGACGAGGGCACCGAGGGCCAGCGCAGCGACACGATCATGATCCTGCACGTCGACCCGAAGGATCAGAGGGCGGTGATCCTGTCGATCCCCCGGGACCTATACGTGCCCATCCCGGGCCACGGGAAGGACAAGGTCAACGCCGCGTTCTCCATCGGTGGCCCCCAGCTCCTGATCCGCACGATCAAGGAGGCGCTGGGTATCGAGATCAACCACTACGTGGAGGTCGACTTCGCCGGCTTCGAGCGCATCGTCGACACGATCGGCGGGGTCAAGGTGTACACCGACTACCCGGCTCGCGACGACATGACCGGGCTCGATCTCCCGCTGGCGGGCTGCAACGAGGTCGACGGCTACCAGGCCCTGGCGTTCGTCCGCAGCCGCTACTACGAGACCTACGAGCACGGGTCCTGGGTGTCAGGGGCGAACTCCGACATCGACCGCATCGCCCGCCAGCAGGACTTCATCCGCCGCATCATGTCGAAGGCCGTCTCCTCCGGCCTCGGCAACCCGCTCACGCTCAACCGCCTCATCAGCATCGGCGTGTCCAACGTGCGCGTCGACCAGGCCATGTCGACCAAGGACATCACCACCCTCGCCAGGCGCTTCCGGTCCATCGACCCCGACACCGTCGACATGTTCACGCTGCCGACCTCCGACGGCTGGGCCGGCGACGCCGCCATCCAGCTGCTGGACACCCAGCGGGCCCAGGAGTTCATCGACCGCCTGAACCGCATCAAGACGGCGCCGCCGGCGCCGACGGTCAACCCGGCCGATGTCGCCGTCACCGTGCTCAACGGCAACGGCGGCGACGCCGTGGCGTCGACCACCGCCGCCTCCCTCGCCCAGGCCGGCTTCCGGGTGACCAGCACGGGCGACGCCCTGAGCTACGACTACGTCCAGACCATCGTGCAGTATGCACCCGGCCAGCAGGCCAAGGGCGCCCTGCTGCGTAGCACCCTGGTCGCCGGCGCCGCCCTCGAGGAGGACAGGACCCTCACCGGCTCCGACGTCACCCTGGTCGTCGGCCTCGACTACAACGGCCTGAAGGCGACGGCGACGACCGCTGCCCCCTCAACGCCGGCGCCGGGAGCCACCCCGGACACCACCAAGGCGCCGGCGCCCGCCTGCTGAGAAGCGTCACAGGACCTTCAGACGCCCCGGGGGGCTGCCGATATCCCCCGCATGGTCGCGTTCGGCGTTTCTAGAAAGCCGCGGCGCGACGGAACCGACCATCCCGGCGGACCGTCGCTCCTCGGACGAGCTGTCCTCTCCCTCGTCTTCCTCCTGGGCTTCTACGTGCTCGCTCTCGGCGTGGTCGCCGCCCTGGTCGCCATCAATATGGCGACGATCGCCGTTGCCGGCCGGGTCTATGCCCACATGGTGATCGCCACGCTCGTCGTGGCCTTCGCCGTGTTGCGGGGGATCTTCTTCATCAACCGCTCCAGCGGGGCCCACGACGCCGGCGTCCCCATCGACGAGCACAGCCAGCCCGAGCTGGTGGGCCTCGTCCGGTCGGTGGCTCAGGAGATGCAGACGGACCCGCCCGCGCGTCTGTTCCTCGTGCCCGACGTGAACGCCGGCGTTCGGGAGACGGGCACATCGTTCGGCTTGCGCCGGGGCGAGCGGGTGATGGTCATCGGCGTGCCCTACATCGACGTACTCACCGTCGACCAACTCCGGGCCATCATCGCCCATGAGCTGGGCCACTACGCCGGCGGCGACACCCGGCTTTCGGCGCTGACGTACCGGGCCGGCGCTTCGATCGGCCGCACCATCGCCAACGTGGGCGACGACACCTTGCTGGGCCGGGTCTTCGACGCCTACGGCCGCAGGTACCTTCGCATCTCCCAGCGGGTGCGCCGCCAGCAGGAGCTCAACGCCGATGCGTCCGCCGTCCGCCTGGCCGGCCGGGAGAGCCACGTCACCTCCCTCCGCCGGGCCATGGTCACCGCCTACGCGTTCGACCACTTCCTGCGCCTCTACCTGGCGCCGCTGTGGCAGCGGGGGTGCGACACCGAGAACGCCTTCGAGGGCTTCCGGGCCCTCCTCGCCGATCCCAAGCGCCAGCAGGAGCTGGCTTCCGTGGAGGAGGCGATCCACGGGGACGAGACCGACCCCTACGACTCCCACCCCTCCCTCGCCGAGCGCCTCGCCCACGCCGAGCGGCTGCCCGAGGGCCCAACGGCCGGGCACGACGCCCGTCCGGCCCGCGACCTCCTGGTCGACGCGGATGATGTGGAACGGCAGGTCGGCGCCGTGCTCACCCGCCAACTGACCGGCGTCCTGATGGACCGCCACGTCCGGTGGGACGCCTCTGCGGCCGGCGAGTACGCGGTCGATCTCGAAGAGGACGCCGAGGTCCTGCTCCGGGCCGCGGCGAATGTCGCCGAGGATCCCGACGCCGCCAGCCTCGCCGCCGCGATCGTCCTCATCGAGGAGGGCGAAGCCGCCGCCCTGGCGACGACCATCACCGGCCCCCTGCGGGACGCCACGCCCGAGGAGCAGGCGGAGCTGCACCGCCGCGTCCTCACCCACCACCTCGGAAGCGCCATCGGTTGCTACCTGGTCGCCGAGCGGGGCCACTCCTGGGCGGTCTCGTGGTCCGGGCCGCTCGCCCTCGTCGACGGCAAGGGCGCCGCCACGGACCCGTTCGCCATGGCGGAGTCGCTCCTGGACGACCCCTCGTCAGGGGCACGGCTGCGGCGATCGCTGGGCGGCGTCGCCCGGCTGAAGGACTTCCGCCTTTCCGGTGTGGACACGAGCGAGCTGCGGCCGCGGAACCAGGAGTTCGTCGGGATCGTCCCCGACCTCGGCTTTCGCCGGCGGCGCTGGGACGCGATCCTCACCACCACGTCGGTGGTGCTACACCCCATCGCCCGCGGCCCCGGCACTGCCGTTCGCCGGGCGATGGCCTACCAGGGCATCACGGGACCCTGGAAGAAGGCCGGGCAGCGCCGGCTCGACGCGCTGCTGTCCCTCCCGGCGAAGGACCTGATGGGCCACTCCGCCGGCGCAGTCGTCCTCCAGTTCGCCGACGTCCGGAACGTGCGTAGACGGCGTAGCTGGATGATCGATATCGAGGTTGCCGGCGAGGCCAAGCGCTGGCGGCTGCAATGCTCTTCGAAGGAGGACTGCGCCGGCATGCTGGCGGCGCTTCAGGATCTGCTCCTCGCCGAGGTGGCGTCGACTCACCAAGCCGCGGCCTGACTCTCCGGTGGGAGCCCGCGGCCTCAGAGCCGGCCCACCGCCGTCGCCGCCTGCAGCAGGCTCTGGGTGTAGGGGTGGGCCGGCGAGCGGAAGACCTCGGCGGTCCGCCCCGACTCGACGATGCGCCCCGCCTGCATGACCGCCACCTGCTCGGCCACGGCGCCGGCGACGTCGAGGTCGTGGGTGATGACAAGGAAGGCGATGCCGTGGCGGGCACTGAGGTCGCGCATCAGGGTGACGATGCTGCCCCGCAGGGTGGCGTCGACCATGGAAGTCGGCTCGTCGGCCACGACCAGCCGGGGGCGCCCGACCAGGGCCCGGGCCAGCACCACCCGCTGGCGCTGGCCGCCGGAGAGCTGGTGGGGGTAGCGGTCGAGGAACTGTGAGGCCGGCGTGAGGCCCACCTCCTCCAGCGCCGCGGCCACCCTCGGGCAGCGAGCGCCGCCGGTCCCCTCGATGGCGAGGGGCTCGGCCACCGCCTCGCCCACCCGCATGCCGGGGTGGAGCGACTGGTAAGGATCCTGGAGGACGAGGTGCATGTCCCGGCGCAGCCGGCGCAGCGGGCGTTCCCGCATGCGGGAGTACTCGGTGCCGGCGAAGACGATCTCGCCGGTGTCGAGGCGTTCGAGGCCCACGACCACCCGGCCCAGCGTCGACTTGCCCGAGCCGCTCTCCCCCACGAGGGCGACCAGCTCTCCAGCGCCGACGGCCAGCGACACGTCGTCAAGGGCGGTGACCGTACGCCGGCCGGCGCAGAAGGTCTTGGACGCGTTGCGGATCTGGAGCAGGGCTTCGGTCATGACGACACTCCCAGGGTCGACAGGCGGGTGTTGAGAAGGCGCCGGCTGTACTCGGCGACGAGGGTTGACTCGGTGCCGCGCTCGACGACGGCGCCGTCCTGAAGGACGACGAGCTCATCGGCGATGCGCAGGACCATCTGCACGTCGTGGGTGATGACGAGCATGGTCAGGCCCAGGCGGTCTTTGAGGTCCTGGAGCAGGCGGAGGATCGAGGCCTGGGTGACCAGGTCGAGCCCGGTCGTGGGCTCATCGGCGATGAGCAGGTCGGGCGAGTTGGCCAGGGCCATGGCGATGACCACCCGCTGGCGCATTCCTCCCGACAACTCGTGGGGGTAGGCGCCGTGGGCCGGCGACGGCAGACCGACGTCGCCGAGCAGCTCGGTTGCCCGTCGGCGGGCGGCGCCGGAGGGCATCGTCAGGGCCGCGGCTTCGGTGACCTGGGCGTGGACGGTGTAGGACGGGTTGAGGGCGTTCATGGCCGCCTGGGTCACCAGGCCGATCCGGCGACCGCGCAGGCGGGCGGGCCCGGCGCCCCGCAGCAGCTTCTGTCCCTCGAACGTCGCCGCGCCCCGCACCACGGCGTCGCCGGGCAGGAGGCCGAGCAGGGCCATGACGATGGTGCTCTTGCCAGAGCCCGACTCCCCCACCAGAGCGGTGACGCCGCTCCGGGCGACGTCGAAGCTGACTCCTCGCACCACCGGCGGCGCGCCCTGCTCGTAGGCGATGTCGAGGTCGGTCACCTCCAGGATCGAACCGTCCGAGGGGGTCGGCGCCGGCGCCGGCGCCGGCGGCCGGCGCCGGCCGGTGAGGAACCGCAGCGGCCCGCCGCTCACGGCCAGCCGGGGGTCGGCGCGCTCCTCGAAGGCGTAGCCGGTAAACGCGAACCCGAGCACCACGAGCGTGAGGGCGAGGCCGGCGGGCAGCATCCACCACTTCCATGCCCCGGTGAGCAGGGCGTTGTTGGAGCTGGCGTTGGCCAGCATGATCCCCCAGCTCGACTGGTTGGGATCGCCGAGGCCGAGGAAGGCCAGGGCGGCCTCGGAGATGATGGCGGCGTTGGCCACCCGCACGAACTGGGCCGATGCCAGGGGGGTCAGCCGGGTGAGGATGTGGCGGCCGACGACCCGAGTGCCGGAAGCGCCCATGGCCCGGGACGCCTGCACGTGCTGGTACTCCCGCACCTTGAGGACCTGGGCCCACAGGACCCGCGCCGGGCGGGCCCAGCTGACGGCGGCGATGACCACTGCCGTCGTCACCAGCCCGCGGCCGAAGAAGGCGGCCAGCACCAGCACCAGGGGAAGGAACGGGAAGGCCAGGGTCACGTCGGTGAGGCGCATGAGCACGGCCTCGGCCCATCCCCGGCGCCAGCCGGCCACCACCGCCACCAGGAGGCCGATGGCCAGGGCGAGGACAGCGGCGCCCAGGCCGACGGCCAGGGAGATGCGGGCACCGTGGACGAGCTGGCTGAGGATGTCGACGCCGAGGTCGTCGGTGCCGAGGGGGTGGCCGGTGCTGGGCCGGCGCAGGGGTAGGGCGCTGGGCCGGCTCGGGGAATGGCGGGCAACGAGGGGCGCGAACACCGCAGCCAGGGCCGGGATGGCGAGCAGGACAAGGCCCGCCCGACCGAGGGTCCTCCCGGGACTGCGACGGGCCGTCTTCATGATCCTGCCTTTCCCGGCCGGCGCACTCTCGGGTCCAGGAACGGGTAGACGACCTCGGCCAGCAGGTTGGCGGCGATCACGCCGGCCGCGATCAGCAGGAAGCAGCCCTGCAACACCGGGTAGTCCCGGCTGAGGACGCTCTCGTAGATCAGCCGGCCGAGGCCGGGGTAGGCGAACACGGTCTCGACCGGGGCGGCGCCGCCGAACAAGGCGCCGACGTTGAGCATGGCCACCGTCCACACCGGCACGAGGGCGTTGCGGCGGGCGTGGCGGCGCACGCCGGCCGGCGCCAGCCCCTTGGCTGCGGCCATGGTGACGTAGTCCTCGCCCAGCTCACCCACCGCCGCCGAGCGGGCCACCAGGTAGGCCGATCCGATGCCGGCGAGGGTCAGCGCGGCGATGGGGAGGATCGCCCGCCGGGCCACCTCGACGACCAGCGCCAGCCCGTGGGTCTCGCCCGCCGGCAGCGCCCCGAACACCGGCAGCAGCTGGAGGGTGACCGAGAACAGCAGGACGAGCAGCAGGGCGACGAAGAACGGCGGGAAGGAGTCGGCCACCATGACCGAGGTCAGCGTGCGCACGTCGGACTTCGTGCCCCGCCGCCACGCGGAGCGGAAGCCGAGAGCCGCCCCGATCAGGGTGGAGAGGACGACCGACGTGCCGACCAGCAGCACCGTCCAGGGCAGGCGCTCGGCCAGCAGGCTGGTCACGGCCCGCCCGTGGCGGGTGGACGTGCCAAGATCGCCGTCGGCCAGGTTGGCGATGTAGCGGGTGAACTGCTCCCACTGGGGGCCGTCGAGGCCGTAGCTGGCAGCCAGCTGCTCCCGCTGCTCGGGGGAGACGAGGCTGTTCTGCTCCGCGGGTATCAGGAAATCGATCGGGTCGCCGGGCGCCAGCCGGGGCAGGGCGAAGTTCAAGACGATGGCGACGCCCAGTACCAGGAGCGAGAGTGGCAGCGCCCGGAGGAGCTGGCGGCCGACCGGGGCCAGGATGCCGAGCCGGCCGGCGGGCGGGGCCGGCGGGTGGACGACGAGCTGCTGGGACATGGGACACCTCCTTCGTTGGTTGCTGCGAGAGGGCGCGAGCGCCGGGGGGGACGCTCGCGCCCTCTTCGCAGATGGGTGGGGCCGCTACGCCTCTTCGGCCTCGTACTGCTCCCGGCGCCGGCTGCGGGAGGCGGCGACACCGCCGCCGACCACGGCCAGGCCGAGGACCACACCGATGGCGGCCCACGGAGGCCCGTCGTCCACCGAGCCGCCGGTCACGGCCGGCTCATCGGAGGTCGTCTCGTAGCCGGGGATGAAGGAGCGCTTGGTGAGAATCCCGTGGCCGGTGTCGGCGATCCAGCCGTCGTAGGCCGCGGTCCGGTAGGCGTAGTCGCCGTCCGGGTAGTAGAGGACCAGCGCCGGGGCGTCGGCGGCGTAGATGCGCTGGGCCGCCACGAGCAGATCCTTGCGGGCGCCGTTGTCGATCGTCGTCCGCGCCTGCTGGGTCAGCCGGTCGAACTCCGGGTTGGAGTAGCCACCGAAGCTCCCGACGGGGGCGCCGGGGGCCGGCGACTGGAAGAAGAAGGCCAGGGCGTCGGGGTCGGCGTGGGCGTGCGACTCGAGGTTGGTGATGAAAGAGTCGTAGTTGCCGGTGCCGCGCCGCTGGCGCAGCGTCGCCGCGTCGACGGACTCGACGTTGACCTTCACGCCGATGGCCTCCACCTGCTGGGAGATCAGCTGGGCCGAGCGGGTGTGCTGGGGCTCGTTGGCCGCCACCGAGATGGTGAACTCGATTCGGCTGCCGTCGGCCGTGCGGCGGATGCCGTCTTCGCCCCGGCGGATGCCCGCGGCGTCGAGGTCGGCGTTGGCCTTGGCCGGGTCGAAGACGTGGCCGCCCTGGGGGTCGGCCCATGCCGAGTCCGGGTGGACCCAACCGTCACGGCCGGGCCGGGCGTGGCCGAGAAGCACCGTGTCGACGATGGCCTGGTTGTCGATGGCCTCGGTGATGGCGTTGCGCACTCGGGGGTCGGTGAGGGCGCCCTTGCGGTTGTTGAAGTGGAGGTGGACCGACTCCATGCGGGTCGCCTGCACCACTTTGACGCCGGGCTGGTTCGACATCTGCTCGAACAACTCGGGGGGCACGGACCGGTCGACGCTGTCGACCTGGCCGGTCTGGAGGGCGGCGAAGGCGGCCGACTGGTCCTTCACGATGGGCAGGTCGATGGCGTCGACCTTGGGGCGGCCCTTGAAGTAGCTGGCGTTGGCCTCGAGCCGGTAGATCTGGTCGGGGACGAACGACGCCATCTTGTAGGGGCCGGTGCCGATCGGGAGGATGTCGGTGGCCTTGGTCGGCTCGGCGATGCTCTCCCAGATGTGCTTGGGCACCATCGGGAGGTCGGCGCCGGGCAGGATCTTGAACGTCGGGGCCGCCTGGTCGAAGCTCAGGCGGACGGTCAGCGGGTCGAGCACCTCGGCCGACTTGAAGGTCGGGTACTCCCAGACGTGGTGGCTGTAGCGGCCGCCGGTGCTGGTCTTCATCTTCTCGAAGGTGAACTTCACGTCCTCGGCGGTGAAGGGCATGCCGTCGTGCCAGGCGACGCCGGGCCGCAGCTTGACCGTCCACTGCGTGCGGTCCTCGCTGGGCTCGGCGCCCGTGGCCAGCCACGGCTCGGGGTCGGCCTTGACCTGGGACCAGAACAGGGTGTCGTACACGAGGTTGGTCAGGTCATGGCTGACCGGCAGGCCGAGCAGGGTCAGGGTGAAAGGGGTGAGGTTGTTCTCGTTGGCCTTGATGGCCACGGTGATCTTGGACCCCTGCGGCTGGGCGCCGGCGGTGGCCGAGCCGGCCAGGACTGCCGCGCCCAGGGCCAGGGCCCCGGCGCGGCGAAAGCGCTTCTTCATGGGAGGACTCCTTGTCGAGCGGATTGACAGGCTAGAGCCTCCGCCGAGGCGTTGCACGGCCGTTGCACGGCCGGTGCACGGCCGCTGCGACTACGAACTGATGATCCGCGCCAGCCGGCCCCGGGTCGTGAACCCCTCACGCAGTTCCGAAGGCAGGGCGGCGGCCAAGCGGTCGAACGCGGCGCGGGCCGCCGGCGCCGGGGCCACCTCGGCCAGGATGAGGTCCGAGCCGGTGACGGTCGCCGCCGCCGCCGCCTCCTCGTGGCGGCCGAGATGGGCCAGGGCCAGCGCCTCGTACTTGCTCGATCGGCGCTCCCGTGACAGCTGGAGGAGGAGCTCGGCCTCCTCGGGGACGAGCCGGCACCGCACGTCGAGGTAGCGCAGCTCGGCCCGCCATTTGAACGGAAGCCAGGTGTTGAGCAGCGGCTGGGACTCCTCGATCAGGGCGTACGCCGAGCCCTCGTCTCCGCCGAGCAGCGCGCACTCGGCGGCGCCGAGCAGCCCGTGCAGCTCCTGCTCCACCTGCAGGGAGCCGGCCTTGACCTCACGGGCCTCGGCGACGGCCTGCTCGGCCAGGTCCCGGGCCCGGCCGAGGTCGCCGACCTCCCGCCACACCCACGACAGCAGCGTGTCGGTGCGGGCCCGGTAGAAGTGGACGTCGTACTCCTCGAGGAGCCGGCGCTTGCGCTCGAGGGCGCGCAGCGCGCCGCCGAAGTCGCCCAGGTTGCCCCGGGCCAGGCCGGCGAAGAAGAGCGTGCGCAGCAGGGGCCGGAAGGCGCCGGTGCGAGTGGACTCCGCCGCCGCCCGGTCGAGGGTGCGCCGGGCCTCGGCGAAGCGGTCGCCGTGCTCGAGCAGGGCGCCCAGGCAGCTGAGAGCCGAGGCCATCGTCGCCGGGTCGGGGGCGCGCGACAGCGCCTCCTCGTAGGCCTCGGCCGCCCCGTCGATGTCGCCAGCCCAGTGGCGGATGCGGCCGACGAGCACCAGTGCGGAGGGCAGCGCCGCCGGCGCAGCGGCGGCGGACTCGGCCAGCTCGGCCGCCTGCCCGGCCAGCTCGCTGGCCAGGCCCGAGTCGCGCCCGTAGTAGGCGGTCCAGCCCAGCCGCTCGAGCGCCTGGGCCTCGATGGAGTCGTCGCCCAGCCGGCGGCCGATCTCGAGGGCGGCGGCATGGTCTTCCTGGGCGCCGGCGTAGTCGGCCAGCTCCTCCCGCAGCTGGCCCCGGCGGAGGCGGACGAGAGAAGTTGCGGCGGCGTCGGCGGCCTGCTCGGCGGCGCCAAGAGCCTCGGTAAGAAGGCGTTCGGCGTCGCGGAGGGAGAAGGAGCGGATGGCCCGCTCGGCCGCCGCCGTCCATGCCTGGTGGGCCTGGGCCCAGTCGCCGACCGCGGCGTGGTGCCCGGCGGCCGCCTCGGGACGGTCACCCAGCCGGGCCGCAGCCCGGCGGTGGTGACTACTTCGAATCGGGGCCGGCGTCGTCTCATACAGGACGTCGCCGATGATGCTGCCGGCAAATTCGAAGGAGTCGCCGGCCGGACCGACCAGGCCGGCGCGCAGGGCACGGTCGGCCCGGCGCACCGCGTCGCCGAGGCCGACGTCGGCCAGGTCGGCGACGAAGTCCAGGTCGAAGGTCGTCCCCACAACGGCAGCCACCCGCAGCAGTTCGTCGACGTCACGACCGGCGCGGGCGACCCGCTCCCCCACCGCGTCACGCAGCGACGCCGGCAGCGGCGCCCCGTCGCCTTCAGCGGCCAGGCGGAGCGCCTCCACGACGAACTGGGCGTGGCCCGCGGTCCGCTCGTGGAGCTCCTCCGGGTCGACGCCGACCACGTTCAACCGGCGGGCCAGCTCGGCGACGGCCGCCGGCGCCAGCGGCCCCAACGTCAGCTCCTCGGCGGCGCGGCCGATGAGCGTGCGCAGGTCGTCGACCCGGTCCGAGGCAACCGTCCCGATGACGAGCAGCGGCTCGGTGGTGAGCCGGTCGATCAGGAAGTGCAAGGCCTCGGGCGTCGAATCACCACCCTGGTGCAGGTCGTCGAGCACGATGAGCACGGGCTGCTCGCGGGACAGCCGCTGGACGAAGCCGGCGACCGCCTCCAGCGACCGCCGATGCTCGAGCTCGGGGGTGGCCCGTTGGTAGGCGCCGGCCGGTACCAGCGCCCGCAGTTCGGGCATGAGCTCGACCAGGGTCCCGGCCCACGGGCCAACCAGCGCCGGCAATCGTCCCGGCGGCAATGAGACGATGAAACCCCGCAGGGCGTCGAGCACGGGCTCGAGGAACAGCGACCGTTCGGCCTGATGGCAGGCGGCCCGGAGGACCGCGGCGCCCGACGCCTCGGCCCGGGCGGCGACGTCGGCGACCAGCCGGGTCTTGCCCGCCCCAGCCGCTCCGGAGACGACGACCATGCCCCAATCCCCGCCGGCGGCCGCCGCCCACCGGTTGTCGAGCTGCGCCAGCTCCCGGTCCCGGCCCACGAGTGGGGAGGCGCCGGCCGGCGCCGGCGCGGCCGGCATGCCCAGCGTCGGCGTGTCCGCCGGCTCGGACCGCAGGATCGAGAGGTACAGGGCCTCGGTCTCCGGGCCGGGGTCCGCACCGAGGTCCTCGACCAGCGCCTCGCGTAGGCGTTCGTAGGCGGCGAGGGCGGCGGCGGTGTCGCCGGCGAGGTACAGGGCCTGCATCCGGGCCCGGTGGGCCTCCTCGTCGAGCGGGTCGCTGTCGACGGCGCGCGACGCCAGGTCCAGCGCCTCGCGGTGCTCGCCGAGGGCCAGGGCCGCCGTCCATGCCGCCCGGCGGACCCGGCGGGCCAGCCGCTCGGCCTCCCGCCGGCCGTCCGTCGCCCAAAGCGCATAGGGCTCGTCCTCCAGGAAGTCGCCCCGCTCCAGCAGCCGCCGGGCCTGGGTCGCCGCCGCCGCGGCCAGCGCCGGGCGGCCGCTCTTGAGCTGGCTCTCGGCCTCCTTGGCGAGGCGCTCGGCCTCGTCCACGTCGACCCACGCGCCGGCGGTCTCGAACCGGTACCCGCTCCGGCCGCCGGCGATGCGCTCGGGCCCCAACACCCGGCGGAGGCGGCTGACCAGCGAGGCCACGTTCTGGGCCGCGCCGGCTGGCGCCTCGTCGCCCCAGAGCGCCTCCACGATGGAGTCGACGGGGACGAACGACCGGCGCCGCACGGCGAGGAACTGCAGGATCGTGGTTGCCTTGCCGGCCGGAAGGGCGACGGCGTCCCCGGCCGTCACATCGAACAATCCCATCAGCCGGACGCGCAGCTCCGGCGTGGCGATCTGGTCGGCGCCGGCGTCGGACACCGATCGATCGTGGCACCTGGCGGCGGGTGCCGCACGCCGTCAGCCCACGTGGACGAGGACGGACCTCCCTTCCGCCACCTCGACGAGGATGTCGCTCAGGTGACGGGGTCGAGCGCCGATGGCGGCGACCTGCTCGTCGTTGATGCCGCGTGTCTCGGTGGAGCCCGGGCAGACCGTCACGTCGAAGCGTTCGTGGGTTGCGCCGTCGATGCGTTTGCGGAGCGCGTCCGCGCCGTCGACGGTGGCGATGAAGGCAGGGTCGGCGGCCAGCACGGCGTCGCCGGCCAGGCGGACCTCGGCGTCGAGGGCGGCGCCGGCGGCTGTCGACGCGAAGCGGTACGCCGCCGACAGCCGGCCGGGGTCGGTCGCCGGGTTGGCGCCGACGAAGAAGATGAGCTTTCTGCGGTCCACGGGATCCTCCAGGGACGTTGGGGTGTGGTGAGGATCGCGGCCGGCGTTGCATGGTTGTTGCACGGGACGTCGTGAAGAGGCCTACCCGAACTGGTGACACGTGGTGTCGTATATCGCACTACGTGTCACCAGTTCGCCCGGCGTCCTCGTCAGGAGGCCACGTCTGAGCAACGAGCCTTCGGTTGACTTCGAGTGCGTCCCTGGCCCTCCGTCCGAGCACGGCCCCGAAGGCAAGCAGGCAGAGAAAGAGCACAGGGCCGAGGGATAGCGCGGAGGCGAGGACCCGACGTCCGTCGAGCCAGGTGGCAACTGCTGGGACCGTCAACCAGACAACGAAGATCACGCTGGTCACCCACCGCCAGGGTCGCTGTTTCCCCGCGATGATGGCAGTGGCCATGGCGACGGCGGCTGGTGCCAGCTGCGGATTCCCGACGGCCCGACCACTGCGCACCGCCCGGCTCACCTCCCGTCGCTGTGACCGATCCAGACGCCCGAGCGCTTCCTCAGAACGACGTTCCGCCGCTCGTGCATCGTCTCGGTGCTCGCGGTCGACGAAGTACTCGACGGTGGAGATGGCCGCAACTCCGAGCGTCACGAAGAGCCACCACACGGCGGCATACTACGAGCGCCCCAGCATGATCGGTGACGAGCTGGGTCCACATCACTGGTTGGGCTTTGCCGTCGCGCGACCGAGATCTACCGGCATGTACCGACCACTGGGCGGGGCGCCAATCGGAAGGCTCAAATGCCCCTATGCGGAGTCGTCGCGCAGCTCGGCACGGAGCGAACCAGACACTCAGAGTCGCCGAACGACCTTCGAGACGAGCACGACGGCGATGATGGCGACGGCCAGCAGAAGGAGAGGGATCACACCCCAGAGCGCTTCATTGCTACTCGGCAATATCGGATTGGTCGTCTCCGCGGCCTGAGCGATCACGCGGGGTGTCGGCATGGCGACATCGTGCCACGACTTGGGGCGACGGGCGGTAAAGGTCAGAGACGGTCCTGCCCTTGCTCCGAGACGAATCGCTCGCTGCCTGGCCGCAGGCGCCGTCCCGGTCAATCGTTCAGTCGGAACTCGAGCGGTTCTCCGCTGTGCCCGTTCAAGACGCATACATGCTCATCCTCGAGTGGTCTGCGACCCACTCCGCAGTTGGACCGCTGACGGCCCAAGTAGATTTGAATGCCGCTTCCGCCTGGATCCTCGTATCGATACCGCCCGGGTCGACGGCAGTGCACCCTCGGCGGTGCCGGCACTTCTTCTCCGGCCCGTGTCGTCGCCCGCTACGCAGGAGCGACGACTGGCAGGTCCGCTACCCCCGGAATGTCGTGCTGGCCGGCCATCAGAAGTGCCCCCGTTCCCGAAGAATCGAGTAGGTAGACCCCGCGGTTGTAGCCAGGGCAACCCGGAGGGCAAGGGGCAGCGATATCCATGTCGAGGAAGCACGCGTAGATCGGCTCTCTGGCCAACCGGCCCTGCAAGAACTGCGGCACCGCTTCGGGGAACCTCCCGCCGATCCGCCACCCCGATACTGTCTCGACATCTGAACGAAACCCACCACGCAGGACGGCGACCTGCCCGGTGAATTGGCCGGCGAACGCAGTGCAAGCATCGATCGACGCCTGACCATCGGTGATAGGCGAGGCGGTCGATGCGCCAGTCCGCTCGGCGCAGAGGGCGTCGTCGCTTGCCATTTCGCCGCACGCCGTAAGGAGAAGCAGAGGCAGCAAGAGGGCAAGCGTTGGTCGCCTGATGGGACCTCGGTGCACAACCCAGTTGTACAAGAAATCCTTGCGCCAGCTTGGCGCGCTTGCTAGTCTACGAACACCAGTTCGCTTCGAGGGATCGGCTCCCTCCCCCGTCAGGCCCTCCGGACTCTGGAGACGGCTGAGATGTGTGAACAGTTCGGGCAGTTGCGGGAGGCGGTGGGTCGCTACGCCGCCGGCTTCGACGCTGCACTGCTGTCCTGTGAAGACGCTGGGGCGGTGGTGCTTGCGGCGGCGGCGATCGAGAACCTGGCTGCGACGGTCAAGGGGCTGGCCGCCGCTCGTTCCGCCGCCGGCGAGGGGTGGAAGGCCGCGGGTCATCGCTCGGCGGCGGCCCACCTGGCCTGTAGCACCGGTACGTCGGTGCGGGCCGCCGGCGAGGTGCTGGAGACGGCCCGGCGCCTGAAGCGCCTGCCGGCGCTGGCCGCCGCCGCCCGGGCCGGGGAACTGTCCGCTTCCCAGGTGGCGGCGGTGGCCGATGCTGCGGTGGTCGATCCCTCGGCCGAGGCGGCGCTGGTCGCGAAGGCACGGTGCTCTTCTCTGGCCGAGTTGCGGGAGCACTGCGGGCGGACCAAGGCATCCGCCCGCCCCGACGCCGAGGCCCGGCGCAAAGCTATTCACGCCCAACGGTTCCTACGGGCGTGGACCGATGCCGAAGGGGCGTGGAACCTGCGGATGCGCCACAACCCTGAGGTGGGAGCCTTGGTCATGGCCGCCATCGAGGCGGTCCGGGACCGCCTGTTCCGCCAGGCCCGGGCCGAGGGCCGCCAGGAGCCGTCGGAGGCGTACGCGGCCGATGCCCTGGTGGAGCTGGTCACCGGCGCCGGCGCCGGCGCCAAGACGGGCTCGAGGGCGAAGATCATCGTGCGGGTGGACCTGCCGGCGCTGCTGCGGGGCCAGGTCGGCCCCG
>CAYZMG010000006.1:111065-112005 GCA_964479465.1 uncultured Acidimicrobiales bacterium | reverse complement strand
CCGGAGCCGAGGCCGGCACCGCCGTTACCGCCGTCACCGGCGTTGCAGATGTTGATGTTGCCGATGCCGCCGAAGATGTTGCCGCCGCCGGGGAAGAAGGCACCACCGGTGCCGCCCAGGCCGTTGCAGGCGTTGCCGCCACTGCCTGCGGCACCACCGATACCCGTGCCCGCACCACCGGTGGCCGTGCCGCCGGCGGCCACGGCGCTACCGCCCTGTCCGATGCCGGCGCCACCGCTCCCGCCGTCGCCGGCGTTGCAGATGTTGACGATGCTGGTACCAGCGCCGCCGCCGGCGACGGTCGTCGTGGTGCCGCCGTTCGGAGGAAGGGTGGTCGAGGTAGACGACGTCGACGACGTCGACGACGTGGAGGACGTAGAGGAGGTAGAGGAGGTAGAGGACGTGGACGACGAGCTCGTGGAGCTGGAACTCGTGGACGATGTCGTCGTCGGCTCGTTCACGTTCGGCCCGGTGGCCAGGCACTCGACGTGGCCGAGGACGATCACCGTGCTGTCGAGCAGGACGATGCGTGCCGCCTCGGCAACGATCCCGTTCATACCGTCGATCCCGCCGGGAGTGCTGCCGACGGACTCGGTCCTGACCTGCGCGTTGAGGATCACCTCGAGGGTTCCCGGAACGCCCAGGACCGACGTGTTCGCGGCGATCGGCCCGCTCAGCAGCGGGTTGCCGGCCAGGCTGGAGCCGGCGATGCTCATGTTGGCCACGGCGTCGTCGCCGTCGGCCCGGCAGGCAATGTTCACCGCGTTCAGTGTCAGCGTGCCGCCCGGACCGGCGCCGACGGCCACGCCGGCGATGGTGGCGGTGCTGTTGGCTGCGTGCAGGTGAGGGTTGGCATTGGCCGTGCCGAACGTCGACACGGTGATGCCGCAGACCGAGAGGATGTTGATGAGTGACACGTTCGTCGGGTTATCAGCCGGGA
>CAYZMG010000006.1:9670-111055 GCA_964479465.1 uncultured Acidimicrobiales bacterium | reverse complement strand
GTGGTGTCGGTGTCGGCCGCGTAGCCGATGCCCGGGCCGCCTGTGACCACCGGGGTCGGCGCGATCAGGGGGATCCCCAGCAGGGTGACCTGGGCGCCATAGGCGGAGCCAGAGGTGGCCGTCACGTCGGCCTGGGCCGGGCTGGACACGTAGAAGCCAACCGCCGACCCCAGTGTCCCCGCCACCAGCAAAGCGACTCGTAGCTTCTGCATGCGAGTCCTCATTGGGCGTCTCCTTGTTCATCGTTGCGCAACACTTCGCATCCCGCTCTGCATGTCCCGCCTGCGCAAGCCCGGCAAAAGGGCGAACGGTCCCTCACGGGACGGACGGCGCAAGACTAACCGAGCCGTACGCTGTAAAGCCACAACCCCGTTCAGCCGGTTGCAGACGGCGCGGTCTCCCGCTGCTCGACCCCGAAGGACCACAACTCACTGCCCGTGGCCACCGGGCCACCCTGCGCCGGCGCCCCGCCGTGCTGGCCTTGGGCGCCGTGCTGGCCTTGGGCGCCTTGGGCGCCGTGCTGGCCTTGGGCGCCTTGGGCGCCGTGGGCGCCCCCGAACGCCTGTGACGAGCGCCAGGCCTCGAAGGCCTCCTCGTCCCGCCACCGGGTGTAGACGAGCCAAGTCGTGCGCTCGTCCGACGGGCGTAGCAGCTGGAACTCCTCGAAGCCCTCCGACTTCCCGACCTCGCCGGCCCGAGCGGCGAAACGCTGGGCCATCATGTCGGCTCGCTCGGCGGGCACCTCGATGGCGTTGATCTTCACGATACTCATGGGCCGGGACGCTACCCGCCCGTACTCATGGGCCGGGACGCTACCCGCCCGTGCTCAGAGGCGGGAAGCTAGACGCTCGCGCAAGAGGGCGGTTACCGCCTTGCCGTCGGCCTTGCCGGCGGTGGCGGCCATGACCTTGCCCACGAAGAACCCGGCCAGCTTGGCCTCGCCGCCGGCGTAGCGCTCCCACTCCCCCGGATGAGCGGCGATGGCGGCATCGACGGCATCGGCCACCACGTCGCCCCCCAGAGCCTCGAACCCCTTGGCCTTGGCGATCTCCTCGGGGTCGCCGCCGCTGGACACCACCTCGGCCAGCACGGTCTTGGCCTGGGTGGCGGTCAGGCGGCCGTCGCCCTCCATGAGCAGAACTTTCGCGAACGCCGCCGGGTCTGGCGCCGGCTTGTGGGCCAGCTCGTTGGCCGCCCGGTTGAGGGCCAGCCGGCCGTCAGCACCGGCGCCGACGGCGGCCACGACCAGCTCGTCGAGGCCCTGGGAGACGACCGTAGCCACCGCCGTGTCCGTGCCGGGGACCCCGGCGACCTCGGCAAGGATCAGCCGGCGGTCGGCCGGCAGCGCCGGCAGCGCCGCGCCCACGCCGGCCAGCCACTCTTCCGACGGGGCCAGGGGCAGGAGATCCGGCTCGGGGAAGTACCGGTAGTCGTAGGCCTCCTCCTTGGAGCGCATCGACGAAGTGCGGCCTTCGTCCTCGTTCCAGTGGCGTGTCTCCTGGACGATCGTCTCACCCGCCTCCAGCAGCCCCACCTGCCGGCGGGCCTCGTACTCCACGGCCCGGCCCAGCGAGCGCACCGAGTTCAGGTTCTTGATCTCGGCGCGGGTGCCGTACTCGGCGGCGCCGGCCCGGCGCATGGAGACGTTGGCGTCGATGCGCAGCGAGCCCTCCTCCATGCGGGCGTCGGAGGCCCCGATGGCCACGAGGATGGCCCGCAGCTCGTTCACATAGGCCTTGGCCTGCTCCGAAGAGCGGATGTCGGGCTCGCTCACGATCTCCACCAGAGGGACGCCGGCCCGGTTGTAGTCGACGAGGGAGTGGTCGGCCCCGTGGATGCGCCCGCCCCCGCCCCCCACGTGGGAGGTCTTGCCGGTGTCCTCCTCCATGTGGGCCCGGGTGACGCCCACCCGGAACCCGTCCGGCAGGTCCAGGGAGCCGCCGACGTTCAGGGGTTCGTCGTACTGGCTGACCTGGTAGTCCTTGGGCATGTCCGGATAGAAGTAGTTCTTCCGGTGGAAGATCGACGGCTCCACCGAGCAGTGCAGGGCCAGACCCACCCGCATGGCCAGCTCCACCGCGTGGCGGTTCAGCACCGGTAGGGAGCCGGGCAGGCCGAGGCAGACGGGGCAGACATTGGTGTTGGGCTCGTCGCCGAAGGCATTCCGGCAGGCGCAGAACAGCTTGGTTGCCGTCGCCAGCTCGCAGTGGACCTCGAGGCCGACGACCATTTCCCAGCCCGCGGTCACGAGATGCTCGCCTCCAGCACGGCGGCAGCCCGGAACATCGATGCTTCGCCCAGCGCCGGCGCCAGCAGCTGCACGCCGATGGGCAGCCCGTCCGCCCCCCGCCCGTAGGGCAGCGACATGGCCGGGTGCCCGGCCAGGTTCGACGGGATGGTGCAGACATCGGACAGGTACATGGTGAGCGGGTCGTCGGCCTTTGCCCCCAGGGCGAAGGCCGTCGTCGGCGTGGTCGGCGCCAGCAGGAGGTCATAGGACTCATAGGCGGCGTCGAAGTCCCGGATGATCAGCGTGCGGGCTTTCTGGGCCTGGCCGTAGTAGGCGTCGTAGTAGCCGGCCGAGAGGGCATAGGTGCCCAGCATGATCCGGCGCTTCACCTCGTCGCCGAAGCCGGCGGCCCGGGTGGCGCCGTACATGGCACCGATGTCGTCACCGTCGACCCGCAGGCCGTACCGCACCCCGTCGTAGCGGGCCAGGTTGCTCGACGCCTCGGCGGTGGCGATCAGGTAGTACGACGACAGCCCGAGCGTGGTGGCGGGCACGCTGGCCTCCTCCACCTTGGCGCCGGCCGCCTCCAGCACAGTGGCGGCTGCGGTGACCCGGGCCGCCACCTCGGGGTCGACGGCATCGACGAACTCCCGCAGCACCCCGATCCGCAGCCCGTCGACCCCTTCGCCCAGCACGGCCCGCAGGGCCGGTGCCGGTCCGGGCAATGACGTGGAGTCGGCCGGGTCGTGTCCGGCGATGACCTCGAGCACCAGGGCGGCATCGGCCACCGAGCCGGCGAAGGGACCGATCTGGTCGAGCGACGAGGCGAAGGCCACCAGCCCGTACCGGGAAACCAGCCCGTAGGTGGGTTTGACCCCCACCACCCCGCACAGCGCCGCCGGCTGGCGGATCGAGCCTCCGGTGTCCGAGCCCAGAGCCAGGGCCGAGAAGCCGGCGGCCACCGCCGCCGCGCTCCCCCCGCTCGACCCTCCGGGTACCCGAGTCGGGTCATGCGGGTTGCGCGTGGGCCCGAAGGCGGAGTTCTCCGTCGAGGACCCCATGGCGAACTCGTCCATGTTGGTCTTGCCCACGAACACCGCCCCCGCCTCCCGGAGCCGGGTGACGACGGTGGCGTCGTACGGCGGGCGCCAGCCCTCGAGGATGCGCGACGAGCAGGTCGTCGGGATGCCGCGGGTGCAGAGATTGTCCTTCAGCGCCACCGGCACGCCGGCCAGCGGACCGGGGTCGTCCCCCGCCGCCACGCGCCGGTCGACATCCGCAGCCGCAGTACGGGCCTCCTCGGCCAGCACCAGGTTGAAGGCGTGCAGCTCGCCCTCCCGGCCGGCGATGGCGGCCAGGTGCTCCTCGACCACCTCGACTGCAGAACGGGCGCCGGCCCGGACGGCACCGGCGATCTCACCCGCTGAACTCACGGGGCCTCGCCCAGGATGCGCGGCACCCGGAACCGGCCGTCCTCGACCGCCGGCGCCTGGGACAGCACCTCGTCGCGGTCGAGGCTGGGGCCGGGCACGTCGTCGCGGAGGACGTTCACCAGCGGGAAGGGATGCGCCGTCGGCGGGACGCCGGCGGTGTCGAGGGACGCCACGTCGGCGGCGTGCTCCAGCACCGCTGCCAGCTGGACGGCGAAGTGGTCGAGCTCCTCCTCGGTGACGTCGAGCCGGGCCAGGCGAGCCACGTGGGCCACGTCGTCGCGGGAGATGCCGGCCATCGCAGGCATGGTAGAGGCGCGGGGCAAGAGGGATGTGGCGAAGTCGACGACGCGGCGCTCCAACTCCGCCCGGTCCAGGTCGAGCGTGGCGACGTGGGCGCTGTTCTCCAGCCACACCCGCTCGACCGGGCCGGACACCGCCTCGGCCAGCACGTCGCTCGACACCACCGGCACCACGTGGTCGTGGCGGCTGGTCAGGATCAGGACCGGGCAGCGGACGCCGGCCAGCCTTGGGCGCAGCTCGTGGAGCCCCCGGCTCATCGACAGGAGGGCGGCGACGGGCAGGCGGTCATAGGCCACCTCGGTGGCCGACGGGTCGGCGATGTCGCTCGCGATGCCCGGCAGGAACGGCTCGCCGGCGGCGAGGAACGCCTCCAAGGTCTCCAGGAACGCAGGCGCCGGCGGATCGACGAGCGGGTTCACCACGGCCAGGCCGCGCACCTCGGGGTGGCGGGCGCACACGCCGGCGGCCAGGGCCCCGCCCATCGACAGCCCGACCGCCACCACGGGGTGAGCGAGTCGCCGGTAGGCGGCTTCGGCCGCGGCATTCCAGTCACCCCACCCGCAGCCGGCGAGGTCCTCGGGCGACGTCCCGTGCCCCGGGAGCATCGGCGCCTCGACCTCGAAGCCGGCGCCCTCCAGGGCGGCGCCCAGCCCGGCGACCGACTGCGCCGATCCCGTCAGGCCGTGCAGGACCAGGGCGCCGGGGCCGCTCACCCTCCGCTACTGGTACGGCGGGACATGGCCTGGAACTTCAGCATGTCCTTGGACATGCCGGCGACCGCCTCGTCCAGTGTCGTCGAGTGCACGGGGATGCCGTACGCAATCAGGCCCTGGAGCAGCGCTTCTGCCGGCGTGTCGTCGATGAGGCTGTCGACCACGAGCGACAGGCGGGCCGGGTAGGCGAACTCGCCCCGCAGGCTCGGCTCGTCGACCACGACCTTGCCCCACAGCGCGACCTGGCCGAGCACGATCACGTCTGGGGCCAGGCACAGGCCGTGCTCGCGCAGCGCCTCGAGATCCGGGTTGGCGTAGATGCCGCAGTTGCACCGGTCGGCCGGCGCCGGGTGGCCGATCTCCACGCACCGGGCCTTCAGGACCTGGTTCGGCTGCCACTCGAATCCCCGCTGGGTCACTGATCGCAGCAGCCGCCGGGGCGACAGCTGCCAGTAGCGCCACCCGAAGACCGGGTCGCTCCGGTCGCGGACGATCAGGCGCCGGCCTCGTAGGGGACCCAGCCCTCGGGCCGGGCGTCGGTGGGGACCACCCACTTCCCGGTCTCGGGGAACAGCGGGTCCACCGTGCAGTACGACTCGGGATCGGGCTGCCACATGGCCGCCGCCTTCTCGTAGCAGGCGGTGTGGAACGTCATCGCCGTCGGGCACATGGCGCCGGCCACGGTGAGCTCCTGCTTGACCATGTCGTCCTTGGGCACGTCCTGCCCGCAGACGTCGCACTGCTCGCCGATCGATGCTTGTTTGGTCTGAGGCTCGCTCATACGCGAATTCTACGACCCGCACAGTGGGTAGCGTCGCAGGGTGCCTGCCTACCCTTTCCTGTCCGACGAGTGGATCGGCGAAGCCCGCAAGATCCGCGCCGAGTTCGCCGCCGACCCTGACCACCAGGCGCCGGCGGCGCCGGCGTCCGTGCGCATGAACCAGATCATTACCGAGGTGCCCTTCGGCGGCGGCCGGCTCGACGCCCACCTCGACACGTCGTCCGGGACCCTGGAGATGGAGACCGGCCACCTCGACGACCCCGACGTCACCGTGACGCTGGACTACGTCACGGCCAAGGCCATCTTCGTCGACGGCACCATGGAGGCGGGCATGAGGGCGTTCATGGACGGCAAGGTGCGCGTCCAGGGCGACATGGCCAAGCTCATCTCCGCCCTCCAGCAGCTGGCCCCCCCGGAGCCCGGCGCCGTCGATCAGGCCCAGGCCCGCATCCGCGAGATCACCACCTAGCGTGCTCGCCGGCCAGCTCGGCCGGTGTCCAGCGGCCGGCCTTGGAGACCTCGGCCTCCACGGACCAGGGCCGGAAGAGCTGCACCGTCCCGCCCTGGACGCCGAACACCCGGCCGGTGACGGTGCCGCCGGCAGACGCCAGCCAGGCCACGACGGGGGCGACATTGGCCGGGTGCCACGGGTCGAACACATCGGGGTCCGCCGGCGCCGCCATCCGCTCGGCCAGCGCCGGCACCGCCTCGGTCAGGCGGGTACGGGCCAGGGGGGCGATGGCGTTGACCCGTACGCCGTACCGGGCCAACTCGGCGGCGGCGATGACCGTAAAGGCGGCCACGCCAGCCTTGGCCGCCCCGTAGTTCGACTGGCCCGGGTTCCCGGCGAGCCCGGCGATCGACGTCGTGCACACCACCGATGCGTCGACCGGTCCCCCCGCCAATGCCTGCTCCCGCCACCAGGCCGCGGCGAGCCGCGTAGGCACGAAATGGCCCTTGAGGTGGACGCGCACCACCTCGTCCCACTCCTGCTCGCTCATGTTGGCCAGGAACCGGTCGGCGACGTTGCCGGCGTTGTTGACCAGCACGTGCAGGTTGCCGTAGGTCTCGATGGCGAAGCCGACGAGCGCCTCCCCGGTCTCCCAGCGGGCGACATCGCCGGGCGCCGCCACCGCGTCGCCGCCGGCGGCGACGATCTCGTCCACCACGAGCTGCGCCGGCTCGCCGTCGAGGTCGTTGACGACGACCCGGGCCCCCTCGGCCGCCAGCAGCAGCGCATGCTCCCGCCCCAGCCCCCGCGCCGCACCAGTGACGACCGCAACCCGGCCGTCGAGCGTCAAAGTATAAAAACGTCCACGGAACTGCCCGGCGAGACCTTGGAGCCGGCGCCAGGGGTGCTGAGGAAGACCTTGCCGCCGCTGGGGCCGAACTTGCTGTCGAGCTTGAGGCCGACGGCGGCCAGCCTGGCCTCGGCCTCGTTCGCGGTGAGGCCGTTGAGCGACGGCACCTCCGGCCTGCCGGCCGACACGGTCACGGTGACCACGTCGCCCCGCTTGGCGGTGGCGCCCTGGGTGGGCGAGGCGAGGATGACCTTGCCCTTGGTCGAGTCGTCGTCGTGGTACTGGTCGGGGTTCCGCGCCGCCCGTAGCCCGACGGCCTCCAGGGCGGCCACTGCCTGCTCGTAGGTCCGCCCCGACAGGGTCGGCACGGTGCGGGGTGCCGGCCCGGCCGACACGGTGACGTCGACCCGGGCGCCCTTGGGGGGCGACTCGCCCTTGCCCGACCAGCTCATGACCACGCCGGCAACGACGGTCTCGTCATAGGGCCGGGCGACCTCGCCCCAGACGTGGCCGACCTTCTCGATCTCGGCCTTGGCCTGGGCCTCGGTGAGGTTGGTGAGGTCGGGGACGGGCGTCGGCGGCGGACCCTTGGAGACGATCAGGTTGACCGTCTTGCCCTCCTTGAGGGTGATGGGCTTGCCGTCGGCCTTCGTGCCCGCCTTGGGGGTCTGCTCGGTGACCACCCCCGGCACGGTGGCGTCGATGTACCGCTCCTCGACGGCAACGACGAAGCGGGACGCCCGCAGCGCACCTTCGGCCGTGGCCCGGTCGCGCTGGGTGACGTCGGGAAGCGGGTGGCTCGGCACCTGATCGGCGAACACGAGGTAGGCGCCGGCCCCGCCGGCGCCGAGCAGGGCGACGACCAGGAGGACCACCAAGGGCCAGCGCCGCCGGCGCCCGGCCTTCTTCGACACCAGGACAGCTGTGACCTCGGCCTGCTCGGCCCCCCGCCGGTTGGCCCGCTTCTTCTCCACCTGCGGCAGGTCGATCACGGTCGTGGCCGAGGAGCCGGCCTCGACCAGCGCCGGCGTGAGCCGGGTCTCCGCCTCGGCGGGCCGTCCACCGTCGACCACGGTGTCGTCGGGCGAGGCCGGCGGCGGTGCGAACGGCACCTTCGGGGCGGATGGCTTGGCCGGCGCCATGCCGAGGTCGGTGGGATCGCCATCGAGGGTGGCCAGGTGGTTCATGTCGAATGTGGCCGGGCCGGCGAGGGCCAGCGGCTCCGGCGCCGGCAGCTCGGCGGCGACGGCCTGGAGGGCGGCGGCGAAGGCGATGGCGTCGAGGCGCTCGGTGGGGTCGGGACGCCCGGCTCGGGCCACGACCGGGCCCAGGGGGCCCAGCTCGGGGGGCGCCTCGATCGGTTTCTCCAACCGGCCGACCAGTGTGGCGACAGTGGTCTCCGCCGCGAACGGCACTCGCCCGGTGACCGCCTCCACCAGCACCACGGCCAGGGAGTACACGTCGGCCTTGCCGTCGACCGGCACGCCCCGCACCTGCTCGGGCGACGCATACCGGGCCGTGCCCAGCACCGCGCCCACCGGTTCCGTCCAGGCCGCCTCGGCCAGGGCGCGCGCCAGCCCGAAGTCGGCGATGCGCAGGCGGCCCTCCTCGTCGAAGAGCAGGTTGGCCGGCTTGATGTCACGGTGGACCAGGCCCCGGCCGTGGGCGTACGCCAGCGCCTTGCCCGCCTCGAGGCCCACCATGAGGGCCTGCGACGGGCTCAGCCGTCGGCCCCTGTCGAGGACGGCCCGCAGGCTGCCACCACCGAGGTACTCCGAGACCAGGTAGGGGCCGTCGGCTTCCTCGCCCCAGTCGAACACGGCCATGACGTGGGGGTGGTTCAGAGCCGCCGCGGCCCGGGCCTCGGCCCGGAACCGGCGCAGGAACGCCTCGTCGTCGGCCAGCGCCGGGTGCAGGATCTTGACCGCCACCCGCCGGCGCAGCCGCACGTCGTCGGCGAGGAACACGTGCGCCGACGCGCCAGTTCCAATAGGGGCGAGGAGGCGGTAACGGCCTCCCAGGACGCGACCGAGGTGGTCGGCTATCCGGGTCGAAGCCACGGCGCAAGGCTACCGTGCGCGGCTGCCCAACCACCGGCAATCAGGTGAGACAGAATCGAGGGGCGTGAAGAGACCCCTGCTACGTCGCCTGATCATGACCGCCATCGCCGCCGCCGCCGTCGGCGGCATCGTCTTCGCCTTCTCCGGCCCGACCCAGACCAGCACCGACAACTTCCCGGCGGCGATCGAGTCGGTCTTCCCTGTCAGCGGCACCCTGGAGCTACGCCAGGCGCAGATCGTCGCCAACCTGGCGCCGGGCTACACCGGCTACCTGGCCATCGACGGCAGGGAGGTTCCCGAGGACGACGTGCAGTTCGTCGACGCCCTCAACACCCTGACACTCAAGCCCGGCCCCGACAGCGATTTCGCCACCCTGGAGCCGGGATCGCACTGCGTCACGGTCTTCTACCGCCAGATCGGCCAGCCGCGGGCCAACTCGTCGTCCTACCGCTGGTGCTTCCGCCTCCACTGATCGCCATATTATCGATTTCGATATACTGGGCGGCGTGTACAGCTCGTTCCTCCGGGCGGTTCGAGAGGCCGGCGGCCTGACCCAGCGCGAGCTGGCCCAGGTGTCGGGGATCGCCCAGGCGAACATCTCCGCCATCGAGAACGGTCGCCGCACTCCGTCCGCCGATACCCTGAACCGGCTGGTGGTCGCGTGCGGGTTCGAGTTGGCGGCCACCGCCGGCGACCGGACCATCTATTGCGACATGCCGTTCGACCTCTGGTCGCGCCGGCTCCCCGACGACCCACCCGACGAGCGTCCGAGCATCGCCCCCGACGTGAGCCCGGAGGACCGGGCCGACGTCGTGACGGCGGTGTTGGACGCCGTCGACGCCACCCGCACCAGGTGACGTTCGTCGACTTCGTTGTCGAGGTCGATCGCACGCTGAGCACGGCCGGGATAGCCCATGCGTTCGGCGGCGCGCTGGCGCTCGCTCAGGTGGCCGAGCCTCGCGGCACCGTGGATGTCGACGTGAACGTTTTCACGCCATTGGATGAAGTCGATGCGGTCCTTGGCGCCCTCGCTCAGATCCGGTTGCATCCGGAGGAGGCCAAGGAGCGATGGGTGCCGATCGCCGGTATCCGGCTCCGGAGCACGCACCGGCCGTATCCGGTCGACCTCTTCCCCTCGCTCGACGAACGTTACGACGAGATCGAGAGGCGCACCGTCGAGCACCCGTTCGGTCCGGACCGCATCCCGTTGCCGTTCCTCTCGCCCGAGGACCTCGCCGTGTTCAAGCTGTCCTTCGGGCGCGAGAAGGATTGGGTAGACCTCCGGTCCATCGCCGCATCACGACCGGAACTCGACGTGGAGTACGTGCAGCGCCAGCTGATCGGTCTACGGGGGCCGGCCATGCACCCGCGGATGGCGAGGCTCCGGCTCTTCCTCCGGGAGGGACGTGGCTGACGCCGGCTGCGTCTTCTGCGACATCGTCACCGGCGCCACGCCGGCGCACTCGGTCTACGCCGACGAGCACACGCTGGCGTTCCTCGACGTCCGGCCGGTGTTCCCGGGCCACGTCCTGCTGGTACCCCGGGCCCACCACGAAACGCTGACCGACCTGCCGCCGGCGCTGGTCGAGCCACTGTTCAGCGTGACCCAGCGCCTGGCGGCCGCCGTGCAGGCCTCCATGGAGGCCCACGGGACGTTCGTCGCCATGAACAACACGGTCAGCCAGAGCGTGCCGCATCTGCATGTCCACGTCGTCCCCCGCCGGCGCAAGGACGGCCTGCGGGGCTTCTTCTGGCCCCGGCAGCGCTACGCCGGCGAGGACGATATGGAGGGAGTTGCCGCCCGGATCCGGGCCGCGCTCAGTTCGTAGGCGCCGCCGGCATCCACCCGATGGCGGTCTGGCTGCGCACCGCCTCGTCAGCGCAGCCGTCCTGGTCGGCGTCGGCGCAGAACAGCACCCGGGTCTGACCGCCGCCGGAGGTGTTGTTCACCCGGGCGTGGTACTCCAGCGCCCCGGTACCGGTGGACTGGTAGCCGCTCAGGTGGCAATGCTCGAAGGTGCCGTCGCCGTTGTGGTCGTGGCGGACCGCGGTCTTGGGGCCGGCGCCGTCGGGGTCGGGGCAGGCGCTGATGGTGCCGGCGCCGAAGATCTCGAAGGTGGCGGCGATGTCGACGTCGCCGACCATGGCGGTCAGCGGCGCCGCGGCGCTGAACAGGCAGGCGTCCACGTGGACGTTGTTGGCCACCGACCCGACCGGGCTGTTGGTCTGGATGTCGTCGCTGTCGGACGTGGCGCAGTTCGAGTTGGGGTTCACGTCGGGGTTGAACGTGGCCAGGCCGGCGTCGTTGCGGATGTAGGCGGTGGCCCGCACGGCCGAGCCGGCGCCGACCGCCGGCCCCGACAGGGCGAGAAACCCCAGGACGAGGGCTGACGCGCCCACCACGAATGCTGCGCTCTTGCGACGGATCAACGTTTCTTCTCCTGAGTCGAGTCCGGAGAGGTACGGCGCCGGCGCCGGCTCTGGATGAGCTCAGTCCGGCAGGCGTGTCGCGAGGAACAGCTTCCACTCCAGGGCCAGGGGCTCCACGGCCAGCAGGGCCTGGAGCACCTCGACCGGTGCCGCGCCCGGTTTGGTGGCCTCGTTGACCACCGACACCGTTGCTCCCATGGGGTGGGGCTCGACCCTTATCGGCCCGGCCACCGGCACCCGCCCCGGCTCCAGCACCCGCAGATACCAACCCGTCCGGTTGCTGTTGCGCAGGAGGCGGCCGATGTCGCCCCGGCCCCGGTGCATGGTGAGCTTGAAGCACGGCGAGCGGGGCTGGCACACCTCCAGCACGGCGTCGCCCCAGTACCAGCGGTCGCCGATGCAGACGTCGTCCTCGGTGCCGCCGGCGGTGCTCAGGTTCTCCCCGAACGGCGCCGGCCCCAAGGTCTGGCCCAGCTCGGCCGCCCACTTGGGCAGGTGCTCGGAGGGGTAGGCGTACACCGCCTTGTCGGGGCCGCCGTGGACCTCCAGGTCGGCCTGGGCGTCGCCCTCCAGGTTGAGGCGGTCGAGCCAGAGGTACTCGGCAGTCACCGGTCGCTTGGCGATCCCGCTGGTGATGCGCTGGCCCCGGTGCAGGCCCAGGAACTCGGGCATGAGCACGTTGACGGAGCGGAGCTCGATCAGGGGACCTCACCCGTCTCCAGGAGGTGCAGGAACGCGGCCTCGTCGATCACCGGCACCCCGCACTCCTCGGCCTTGGTGACCTTGGCCTGCCCGGGCTCGGCGCCGGCCACGAGGTAGGCGGTCTTCTTCGACACGCTCCCCGGCGACGACCCGCCCCGCGCCTTCACCGCCTCGACCGCCTTGTCCCGCGACATCGACTCCAGGGTGCCGGTCACGACCACGGACTTGCCGGCCAGCGTCGGCGGCAGCGTCGAGCGCTCCACGCCGGCAAAGTTCACGCCGGCGTCGCGCAGCTTGTCGACCACCTCCCGGTTGCGGTCGAGGGCGAAGAACTCGCACACGCTCCTGGCGATCACATGTCCGACCCCGGGGGTGGCAGCCATCTCCTCCTCGGATGCGTCCAGGATGCGGTCAAGGTGCCCGAACGCCTCGGCCAGCACCTCGGCGCCCCGCCCGCCGAGGTGGCGGATGCTGAGGCCGACGAGAAGGCTCGGGAGCGGTCGCGTCTTGGAAGCCGCAATGGCGTCCAACAGGTTCCGGGCCGAGATGTCGGCGAAGCCCTCCAGGCCCATGAGGGCCTCATAGGTCAGGAAGAAGATGTCGCCCGGGTCGGACAGCAGGCCGGCGGTCGTGAGCTGGCTGACCCGCTTCTCGCCCAGGCCCTCGATGTCCATGGCGCCCCGGGAGGCGAAGTGGATGATGCGGCCGTCGCGCTGGGCCGAGCAGTCGACGTTGACGCAGAACGTGTCGGACTCGCCCTCGATCCGGATGAGCGGCCCACCGCAGACCGGGCACTCGGTCGGGAAGCTCCACTCCGGCAGGCCCTCGGGGCGCTTCGACAGGACGGCGGCGACGACCTCGGGGATGACGTCGCCGGCCTTGCGGACCGTCACCGTGTCGCCGGGGCGCACGTCCTTGACCCGCACCTGGTCCTGGTTATGCAACGTGGCGAGCTGGACCGTCGAGCCGCTGACCCGTACGGGTTCGAGTTGGGCGAACGGCGTGGCCTTCCCGGTCCGGCCGATCGACACCATGATGTCCTTGAGGAGCGTCGTCACCTCCTCGGGCGGGAACTTGTAGGCGATGGCCCATCGGGGGGACTTCGACGTGAACCCGAGCTCCTCGCGCTGGGCCAGGTCGTCGACCTTGACCACCACGCCGTCGATCTCGTAGTCGAGGTCGTGGCGGTGGGTGAGCCAGTTCTCGCAGTAGGCGAACACCTCGTCGAGGCTGCCGACGGTGCGGACGTTCGGGTTGACCGGCAGGCCGGCGGCCTTCAGGTAGTCGAGCGTCTCGGAGTGCCGGCGGAACCGAGGGCCCTCGCCGAGCTGGTAGGCCCAGAACCGCAGGTCGCGGCTGGCGGTGACCTTGGGGTCCTTCTGGCGGAGGGAGCCGGCGCCGGAGTTGCGGGGGTTGGCGAACAGGCGCAGGCCGGCCTCGCCCTGGCGCTGGTTCAGCTCCTCGAACGCCGAGACCGGCATGTAGACCTCGCCCCGGACCTCCAGCACCTCGGGGGCGTCGCCAACGAGGCGCTCCGGGATGACCGAGATGGTGCGGACGTTCTCGGTGACGTCCTCCCCGACCACGCCGTTGCCCCGGGTGGCCCCCCGCACGTAGCGGCCGCCCTCGTACAGCAGCGAGCAGGCGATGCCGTCGATCTTCAGCTCGCACACGTAGTCGACGTGCTCGCTGATGTAGCGCTCCATGCGCTTGCCCCAGGCCACCAGCTCCTCGAAGGAGAAGGCGTTGTCGAGCGACATCATCGGCACCCGGTGGCGGACCTCGGCGAACGCCGTCGAGGCTCGCCCGCCCACCTTCTGGGTCGGGGACTCGTCGGAACGCAGCTCGGGATGGGCGTCCTCCAGCGCCCGTAGCTCCCGGACAAGGGCGTCGAACTCGGCGTCGGAGATCTCGGGGTCGTCGAGCAGGTGGTAGCGCTCGGTGTGGTGCTCGACCAGCCGGCGCAGCTCCTCGACGCGGCTCGCTGCCTCCATAGGTGTGACGGTAGCCTTCTCGCCCCGATGGAACGCCTCCTCCCCTGGCTCGTGCGCGGCCTGTGGGTGGGGCTGCCGTTCACCACGGGGCCGGCGCTGGCCGCCGCGCTCGACTCCACCAGCCGGCCCGTGCAGCTGGTGGCGTCGACCCTGCTTTGGTTGGGTTGGGCGGTGGGCATGATCGCCGCCTTCGCGCCCCACCCGCTGGCACTGACTGCACTGCGGGTGGTGGCGCCTGCGGCAGTGGTGACGGCAGTGGCCGCCGCCCTCGCCGGCGAGCCGTCGGCGCTGGCGGTGGCGTGGGCCGGCGTGGCCTGCGCATGGACGTTCGCGCCGGCGATCGGCGCCGCGTGCGTGAACGGCCCCGCGTACCCCAACGAGCGCCGATTCCTCCTACGCCCGCCCGGCCCTTTGCTGGCCGGGCCGTTGCCGCTGGCGTGGGCGCTGTCGCTGGCCGGCATCGCCGCCGGCCCACTGCTGCTGGCGGCGAAGCAGTGGGTCCTCGGCGGTGCGGTGCTACTGGTCGGGTGGCCACTCGCCGGGTTGCTGCTCAAGTCGATCCACAACCTGGCCCGGCGGTGGGCGGTCTTCGTGCCCGCCGGCGTGGTCCTGCACGACCCCGTCGTCCTCATGGACCCGACGCTGTTCCGCCGCCAGGACATCACCGCCTTCCGCCCGGC
Organism: uncultured Acidimicrobiales bacterium; assembly: GCA_964479465.1. Classification (GTDB taxonomy): domain Bacteria; phylum Actinomycetota; class Acidimicrobiia; order Acidimicrobiales; family AC-14; genus CADCTB01. The sequence goes on along the minus strand of CAYZMG010000006.1, from coordinate 96,431 downwards.
GACGGCCGCCGACACCGGCTCCTACGACCTGTCCCAGCGGGCGCCGGGGCTCGGCATCCACCTCGGGCTCGATGAGATGACGACGATCACGCTGCTCAAGCCCGGCCGGCGTGAGGGCACCGCCGTCCATGCCCGCGGGCTCCGCTTCACGCCGACCCGCCCCGGCGCGGTGATGGAGGAGGCTCGCCGCCGGCGCCTGACGCGGTAGCGGCTTCGCGCTTGTGCATTTTTGTACCTCTGAGGTACAAAAATGCACAAGCGCCGCTCAGACGGCGATGCCGCCGCCCAGGACCTCGTCGCCTCGGTAGAACACCACGCTCTGGCCCGGCGCCACTCGCCGCTGGGGCTCGGTGAAGTGAACGGTGGTGCCGTCGAAGGTGGCGCCGGCGGCGTCGCCGTGGGCGCTGGTCTGGACCTCGACGGCACCGGCCACGGGCTCCCGCACCCAGCACAGCTGGGTCAGCGCCACCGAGCCGGCGAGGAGGTCGCCGGCCTCGCCCACGGTCACGGTGCCGGCGACCGGGTCGACCGCCAGGGCGTAGCGACGGGCGCCGCCGCCGGTGCCCAGGCCCCGGCGCTGCCCGATGGTGACGAGCTCGACGGCGTCGACGCGGCCGACCTCGGCGCCGGCGGTGTCGACGACCCGGCCCGGATGCAGCGGGATGCGCGACGCCAGCAGCGCCTCCCGCCCGCCGCTGGTGGTGACGAAGCACACGTCCTGGCTGTCGGGCTTGGCCGCGGTCGGCAGGCCGAGGGCCGCAGCCTTGGCCCGCACCTCGGCCTTCGTCATCACCCCCACGGGGAACCGGACCCGGGCCAGTTCGGCCTGCCCCAGGACATAGAGCACGTAGGACTGGTCCTTCAGCGGATCGGAGCCTCGCAGCAAGCTGCGGCGACCAGCATCGTCGACCACCTGGGCGTGGTGGCCGGTGGCCACCGCATCGAAGCCCAGCTGCGTCGCCCGCCGGAGCAACCGGCCGAACTTGAGATGCCGGTTGCACTCGATGCAGGGGTTCGGGGTCAGCCCCTCGGCGTGGGCGGCGGCGTAGGGAGCGACCACGCGAGCGTCGAACTCGTCGACGAAGGTCCACACCAGATGGTCGATGCCGAGCACGTTGGCGACCTGGCGGGCGTCGTCGATCTCGGCCACCGAGCAGCAGCCAGCGTCGGTGGGGTTGTCCCACAGCCGCAGGGTGACACCGGTGACGTCGTGGCCCTCCTCCACCAGCAGGGCCGCGGCGACCGAGGAGTCGACACCGCCGGACATGGCGGCGAGAACCCTCATCCCTCCCGCAGTCTCTCCACCGCCGGCGGGATGGCGGCCAGGGCCAGGTCGACGTCGGCCTCGGTGGTGTTCGGGCCGAGCGACAGCCGGAGGGAGCCGAGCGCCCGCTCCCGGGGCAGGCCCATGGCCGCCAGCACGTGGGAGGGGTCGACGGCCCCGCTGGCGCACGCCGAGCCGGCGGAGGCATAGACGCCGGCCGCGTCCAGCAGCACGAGGAGCTCCTCGGACTCCACGCCCTCGAACGACAAGTGGCAGTTGCCGGAGATCTTGCTCGCCCGGTCGACGGTCTCCATACAGCCCGGCACCGTCGCCAGCAGCCCGTCGGCCAGCCGGTCGCGCAACGCACGGACCCGCGTGACCTCCGCCTCGCGCCCCTCCACCGTCGCCCGCATGGCTGCAGCCATGGCCACGATGCCGGAAACGTTGTGGGTTCCGCTGCGCCGGTCGCGCTCCTGGCCGCCACCGTGGATGATCGGCCGCACGGTCACGCCCTGGCGGACCACCAGGGCGCCCACGCCCTTCGGGCCGCCGAACTTGTGGGCGCTGACCGCCACCAGATCCGCCGACGCCGCCATGGCGGCCACGTCGAGCCACGGGAGGGCCTGCACGGCGTCGGTGTGCACGACGGCCGCCGGCGCCAGCTCCCGCACCAGGGCCACCACCTCGGCCAGCGGCTCGATGGTGCCGACCTCGTTGTTCGCGAGCATCACCGAGACGACCGAGACCGACGGGTCGAGCAGCTCCGCCAGCCGCTCCAGAACCACCACGCCGGCGCCGTCTACCGGCGCCAGCCGGTTCTCGCCGGCGGCGTCGCAGGCATGCAGCACGGCGTGGTGCTCGACGGCCGAGCAGACCGTGGGTCCGGGCCGGACGGCCACGGCGCCGAGGATGGCCAGGTTGTCGGCCTCCGTGCCGCCGCCGGTGAACACGATCTCCGCCGGCCGGGCGCCGAGGAGGTGGGCGACGGTGTCACGCGCCTCGTCGAGCGCCTTGCGGGCCTCCCGGGACACGGCGTGTGACCCGGACGGGTTCCCGAAGCGCTCAGTCAGGTACGGCAGCATGGCCTCGACCGCTTCGGGGCGCATCGGGGTCGTGGCGGCATTATCCAGGTACGCGGGCACGGTCAAAGGGTAGGGCGGCCCGCGCCGCTATGAAGTCAGTGGTTCACGAGCCAGACCACGGCGAGCGACGGCACGTCGATGGTGAGCGACTGGTCGAAGCCGTGCCAGGGCGTCGGCTCGCTCGACCGGTAGCCGTCGTTGGCCAAGGTGGTGTCGAGCACGACGTTCCATGCGCCCTGCCTGGGCACGCCGACGCGATAGCCGGGCCGGTCGATACCGGACAGGTTGGCGATGCACGCCAACGACCGTGACCCGTCGGAGGAGTACCGGACGAACGAGAGGACGTTCTGATCGGCGTCGTTGGCATCGATCCAGTCGAACCCCGAATCGGAGAAGTCGTTCTCCCACAGCGCCGGCTCGTCGCGGTAGATCCGGTTCAGCTCCCGGACCAGCTGCTGGATGCCCCGGTGGCTGGGATCGCCGAGCAGGTCCCAGTCCAGGCTGCGGTCGTGCGACCACTCCCGCTCCTGGCCGATCTCGCAGCCCATGAACAGCAACTGCTTGCCGGGATGGGCCCACATCCACGCCAGCAGGGCCCGCAGATTGGCCACCTTGGACCCCTTGTCGCCCGGCATCTTGTCGAGCAGCGACCCCTTGCCGTGCACCACCTCGTCATGCGAGATGGGCAGGACGAAGTTCTCCGAGAAGGCGTAGAGCAGGCCGAAGGTGAGCTGGGAGTGGTGGTGGCGACGATGCACCGGCTGTTTGGAGAAGTAGGTCAGGGTGTCGTGCATCCAGCCCATGTTCCACTTGAAGCCGAAGCCGAGGCCGCCGACGTAGACCGGCCGCGAGACGCCCGGCCACGACGTCGACTCCTCGGCGAGGGTCAGCACGCCCGGGTGCTCGGCGTGGACGACGGTATTGAGCTGGCGCAGAAACTCGACGGCCTCGAGGTTCTCCCGACCTCCGAACTTGTTGGGGACCCACTCGCCTTCCTCGCGGGAGTAGTCGAGGTAGAGCATCGAGGCCACGGCGTCGACCCGCAGGCCGTCGACGTGCAGCTCCTCGATCCAGTACAGCGCGTTGGCCAGCAGGAAGTTGCTGACCTCGTGGCGCCCGAAGTTGAAGACCAGCGTGCCCCAGTCCGGGTGCTCGCCCTGGCGGGGATCCTCGTGCTCGTAGAGCGCGGTGCCGTCGAAGCGGGCCAGGGCGAAGGAGTCCTTCGGGAAGTGGGCCGGCACCCAGTCGACGATGACGCCGATGCCGGCCTGGTGCAGGGCGTCGACCAGGAACCGGAAGTCGTCCGGCGTGCCGAACCGGGATGTGGGTGCGTAGTACGACGTCACCTGGTAGCCCCACGAGCCACCGAAGGGGTGCTCGGCCACGGGCAGGAACTCCACGTGGGTGAAGCCCATCTCGTTCAGGTACGCCGGCAGCTGCTCGGCCATCTCCCGGTAGGTGAGCGAGCGGTCGCCCTCCTCGGGGACGTGGCGCCATGACGCCAGGTGGCACTCGTAGACCGACATCGGCTGTGTCCACGGGTCCGCCTCACGCCGGCGGTGGACCCACTCGGCGTCGCCCCAGTCATAGGACGACTCGTACACCACGCTGGCCGTCGCCGGCGGTGCCTCGGTGGCGACCGCCAGGGGGTCGGCCTTGAGGGTCAGATGGCCGGCGGAGGTGAGGATCTCGTACTTGTAGCGGGACCCGTGGCCGACGCCGGGGATGAACAGCTCCCAGACACCCGACGACCCGATGCGGCGCATGGGGTGCTGGCGGCCGTCCCAGCTGTTGCAGTCGCCCACGACCCGCACGGCGCGGGCCCCCGGGGCCCAGACCGCGAACGCGGTGCCGGTCACGCCCTGGTGCTCGAGGACATGGGAGCCCAGGCGGTTCCACAGCCGCTCGTGGCGGCCCTCGCCCAGCAGGTACAGGTCGACGTCGCCCAGCGTGGGCCAGAACCGGTAGGGGTCGTCGACCAGCCACGTGTCGCCGCCGGCGTAGGTGACGTCGAGGCGGTAGTCAGGGTCGCTCGGGAACTTCACTCCCTTGGCCACGAAGACCCCAGCCTCATGCTCTCGCTTCATCTCGGTCCGCGTGCCGTCGGGGAGCACAAGGGTGACGGAGACGGCGTCGGGCCGCCAGGCCCGGACGGTGTCCCCGTGGGGGCCGAGCACCTGGTGGGGGTCACCCTCAGTCCCATCGATCAGCGGCTGCAAGTTCACAGTGGTGGCGACGGTCATCGTGGCGTCGCCTGCGGCGGCAGCCCCGCCGACCGGGGCCCTGTGTTCATTGGTTCGCTCATCTTCGATTCGCTCACATTTCCCTTTCGGTCAGGCGGCGCAAGGCAGCGAGGGGGATGTGGGTCCAGTCCGGGCGGTGGGACCGCTCGTAGCCCAGCTCGTACACCGCCTTCTCCAGCTCGAAGGCGGCCAGGACGGCGGCCACGCTCTCGGGGTCGGCGGGGAGGATGCCGCCGGCGCCGGCGGCCTTCATGTAACCCTGCAGGAAAGCCTGGCGGTTGCGCATCTCCCACGCCGCGGACAAGTCCTCCAGCGCGTACTCGTCGCGCTCGGTACGGGCCACGGCCGACGCGTAGTGGAACGAACGCAGCATGCCGGCCACGTCCTTGAGCGGCGACGACGGTCGCCGGCGGTCGTCGATGGGCCGGGCCGGCTCGCCCTCGAAGTCAAGGACGAACCAGCCGGCGTCGGTGCGCAGCACTTGGCCGAGGTGGTAGTCGCCGTGGACGCGGATGGCGACGCCGCCGTCCAGCGCCATGAGGTCGTCGATGACGGCCTGGGCGCCGGCCCGATCGACATCGCCCTCCTCCAGGTCGTCGACCTGGGCGGCGATGGCCGTCGCCCATTCCTTGGCGTCGGCGGGCTGGCGGCCGAAGGCGTCGGCGAGGGCGACATGCATGGTCCCGGTCATGGCGCCGAGGCGGGCGGCCTCGCCGGCGAAGTCGCCGCCGGCCTGGGCCGGGTCGAGCGGCTCGGGCGGCGGCTCGTCGACGTTGATGATCGGGATCGACGCGGTGTCGTTCAACCCGAAGAGGTCGCGCAGGGAGGTGAGCGCGAGGGCCCAACCCTCGGCGGCGCCGGCCAGGAAGGGCTGCAGGATGGCGAGGTCGAAGTCGCGTACCCGCAGCGTGGCGAGCGGCTCGGCCACGCTGTGGAACCCCTGGGCGGCCAGGGCCTCGGTGATCTCGACCTCAGGGTTGTGGCCCCGCTGGATCCTGCGAAAGATCTTGAGGATGATGCGCTCGTCGTAGACGATCGAGCTGTTCGACTGCTCGGCCCCCATGAGCCTGGCTCGGTCCGCTTTCTCGTGGGGCGCAACAGCGTCGAGGATGACCATCGCCAGCTCGGGGTCGTGCACCGCGTCGTAGGCGAAAGCGTCGCCCTGGTGAGTGGCGGTGTCGCCGATCACGGCGTGGTCCTGGCCGCCTAGGAAGTCGGGCCGCTCGTCGCGGCCCCGCACGCCGACCATCACCTGGTAGGTGCGGTCGTCGGCCTCCACGAGCAGGCGGACCAGCACCGGAAAGCGGTCGCCCCTGATCTCCTGGTCGACGATGGTGACGGACTCCGGCTCGACGTGCCCGGAGTACCACCGCTGCCGCGGCATCCAGCTGGCGAGCGCCGGCACCAGGCCGGGTACGTCGATCACTGACTCACTCCAGGCGCGTCGACCAGTTCGAACCAGTAGAAGCCGTGGCCGCCGAGGGTGAGGAAGTACGGCAGCTCACCGATGGACGGGAACGGGACCCGCCCGAACAGCTCGACCGGCATCTTGCCTGAGAGGCGGGCCAGCTGGAGCTCGACGGGTTGGGCGAAGCGGCTGAGGTTGTTCACGCAGAGCATGATTCGGTCTCCGAGCTGTCGGAGGAACGCCAGGACCGAGGGGTTCTCGGCCGAGAGGATCTCAAGGCTCCCGAGCCCGAGAACGTCGCCGTGCTGGCGGCGGACCTGGAGGACCCGCTGCATCCAGTGTAGGAAAGAGCCGGCGTCGCGCTGCATGGCCTCCACGTTGACGGCCTGGTAGCCGTACACCGGGTCCATCAGCAGGGGCAGGTAAAGCTGGGCGAAGTCGGCCTTGCTGAAGCCGGCGTTGCGGTCGGGCGTCCACTGCATCGGCGTGCGCACGCCGTCGCGGTCGCCCAGGTAGATGTTGTCGCCCATGCCGATCTCGTCGCCGTAGTAGAGGACCGGGCTGCCGGGCAGGCTGAAGAGCAGGGCGTGCAGGAGCTCGGCCACGGCCCGGTTGTTGTCGACGAGCGGAGCCAGGCGCCGGCCGATGCCGATGTTGCGCTTCATTCGCGGGTCCTTGGCGTACTCGTTGTACATGTAGTCGCGCTCGTCGTCGGTGACCATCTCGAGGGTGAGCTCGTCGTGATTGCGCAGGAAGATGCCCCACTGGCAGCCGTCGGGAATCTCCGGCGTCTGGGCCAGGATTTCGGTGATCGGGTACCGCTGCTCCCGCCGCACGGCCATGAACATCCGGGGCATCAGCGGGAAGTGGAAGCACATGTGGCACTCGTCGCCGTCGCCGTAGTAATCGACCACGTCGGCGGGCCACTGGTTGGCCTCGGCCAGCATCACCGTGCCGGGATGCGATGCGTCGATCTCCTTGCGCATCTGCCTCAGGAAGTCATGCGTCTCGGGCAGGTTCTCGCCGTTGGTGCCGTCGCGCTCGAACAGGTACGGGACCGCGTCGAGGCGGAATCCGTCGAGGCCCAGATCGAGCCAGAAGCGGACCACGTCGAGCATGGCCTGCTGGACCTCGGGGTTGTCGTAGTTCAGGTCCGGCTGGTGGCTGAAGAACCGGTGCCAGTAGTACTGCTGGCGCACGGGGTCCCATGACCAGTTGGACCGCTCGGTGTCGACGAAGATGATGCGGGCGCTTTGGTAGCGGGTGTCTTCGTCGCTCCAGACGTACCAGTCGGCCTTGGGGTTGGTGCGGTCCTGGCGGGACTCCTGGAACCACGGATGGGCGTCGCTGGTGTGGTTCATGACCAGATCGGCGATGATGCGCAGGTCACGCCGGTGGCACTCCTCGATCAGGGTCACCACGTCGGCCAGGTCGCCGTACTCGGGCAGGATCGAATAGAAGTCGCTGATGTCGTAGCCGCCGTCGCGCAGGGGCGACTGGTAGAAGGGCAGCAGCCAGAGGCAGTCGGCCCCCAGCCACTGGATGTGGTCGAGGCGCTCGGTGATGCCCCGGATGTCGCCGGTGCCATCGTTGTTGGAGTCGAAGAACCCCCGGACCAGCACCTCGTAGAAGACAGCCTTCTGAAACCAGCTCGCCTGTGTTGCTTCCGTCACAGTGCTTCGGGGGGTGCCGTAAGGGGGGTCAGGTGCAGGATGTGGCCGGGCTGGGTGGCCGGGTCCAGCGCCACGTACTGGGTGTCGCCGTACCAGTTCCAGGTGGTCCCCGTGAGCTCGTCGGTCACTTGGACAGGAGTGTCCGCCGGCAGGTCGAGCTCCACCAGGTCGAGGGTGATCGTGTCCTCGTGGAAGTTGTGGGGGTCGAGGTTGGCCACCATCAGCATCCGGTCGTCGCCGCTCCGTTTGGACCACACCAGGATCTGGTCGTAGTTGGCCTGGTGGAAGGTGATGTTGCGCAACTCGGAGAACGCCGGGTGGCGCCGGCGGATCTCGTTGAGGCGGGTCATGAACGGGGCCAGTGAGTCGCTGCGCTGCCAGTCCCGCCTCTTGATCTCGTACTTCTCGGAGTGGAGATATTCCTCATTCGCCGGCGACGCCGGCTCGTTCTCGTACAGCTCGTAGCCGCTGTACACGCCGTAGCTGGGGACGAGAGTCGCAGCCAGCATCAGCCGGAGCCGGAACGCCGCCGGCGGCCCGTTGCGGAGCGGGCCCGAAAGGATGTCGGGCGTGTTCGGCCAGAAGTTGGGGCGCATGTAATCCGCGGTCGGCCCCTGGCTCAGCTCGGTCAGGTACTCCACGAACTCGTCGCGGGTGTTCCGCCAGGTGAAGTAGGTGTAGCCCTGGCTGAAGCCGACCTCGGCCAGCTTGGCCATCATCTTCGGGCGGGTGAACGCCTCGGCCAGGAAGAGGGTGTCGGGGTGGGTCTTCTGCACCTCGGGAATGACCCACTCCCAGAACGCCAGCGGCTTGGTGTGCGGATTGTCGACGCGGAAGATGCGCACGCCGTGGCCGATCCAGTAGTCGAAGATGTCCTTGCACGCCTGCCACAGCGCGGCGCGGTCGCCATCCTTCTCCGGCCAGAAGTTGATCGGGTAGATGTCCTGGTACTTCTTGGGCGGGTTCTCGGCGTACTTGATGCTCCCGTCGGGCCGGTGATGGAACCACTCGGGATGTTCGGTGACCCAGGGATGGTCGGGCGAGCACTGCAGCGCGTAGTCGAGCGCGACCTCGAGGCCAAGGCGCTCAGCCGCGTTGACGAAGGCGTCAAAGTCCTCGATGGTGCCCAGGCTCGGCTCGACGGCGGTGTGGCCGCCCAGCTCGCTGCCGATGGCCCACGGGCTACCGGGATCCTCGGGGCCGGCGACGAGGGTGTTGTTCGGCCCCTTGCGATGCGACCGCCCGATGGGATGGATCGGCGGCAAGTACACCACGTCGAACCCCATGGCGGCCACGTCGGGCAGCCGGCTTCGAGCGGCGCGCCGGAAGCCTCCCTCAGAACGCGGGAACAGCTCGTACCAGGCGCTGAACAGAGCCCGCTCCCGGTCGACCCAGATCTGCAGCGGCACGCTGCGGGTGAGGTCGGCCGGCTGCTGCTTCTGCTTCTGCCGGGCCTGCTCGAGCGTGATCTCCTGGAGCTCGACGTCGACCGGCGCCCCGGCCGCCTCCTTGACCTCGATGTCATGCGCCAGGGTGGCCAGGCGGTCCGTCCAGGCTTCGATGACGTATTCGTGCAACCCCAGAGCCGCAGGCTCGACGACCGCCTCCCAGCGGTCGTTGCCCAGGTGCTCCATGGGCGTCTCACGCCACTTGGATTCACCTGTTGGGCGCCACTGCACACGTGCGGCGAGGATGTCGTGGCCGTCGCGGTAGATGTCGGCCGAGATCCGCACGGTCTCGCCGATCACCGCCTTGGCCGGATGCCCTCCCGGCGTGCGCGGGCGCGGGTCATCGAGGACGATGCGACCGATCACCCCATTTGTGTACCCGGCTTTGGCCCCGCTGTCACACTTTCGCCGTTCTGGAAACCCAGCCGCTACCTTCCTCGGGGGCTGCGCCCCCGGCGCCCGGCTCCGCCGGGCTCCCCCATCGCCGCCCGGCTCGCTGGCGCTCGCGCGGTCGGAGGCGCGTGCCGAGCGACAATAGATTGTCGATCCGCCGACCACGCGCCTACCGTTCGACCCGATGAGGGCACTCCGCAGCTTCACCGTCCATCCACGGCTTCCCGAGCGGTTGGCGCCCCTCCATGCCCTGGCCATGAACCTCCGCTGGTCCTGGGACGAGCGGACCCAGGATCTCTTCCGCTGGGTCGACCCCGACGCCTGGGAGGTGGCCGGCCACGACCCGATCCGGCTCCTGGCCAACGTCGACCGGCCGCGGCTCGAGTCCCTGGCCGCCGACCGGGCCTTCCTCTCGTTCATGGCCGAGGTCCACGACGACCTGCGCCGCGACGTCGAGGCCCACCGCTGGTTCCAGGGACGCGAGAGCCCCCTGCGCTCGGTGGCCTACTTCTCCCCCGAGTTCGGCATCTCCGAGGCCCTGCCCCAGTACTCCGGCGGCCTTGGCGTGCTGGCCGGCGACCACCTCAAGGCGGCCAGCGGCCTGGGCGTGCCCCTCGTGGGCGTGGGCCTCTTCTACCACCAGGGCTACTTCCGCCAGGAGCTTGAGGCCGACGGCTGGCAGCGGGAGCGCTACGTCGTCCTCGACCCCCACGTGATGGCCCTCGTCCCCGTGGAGAACCAGCGGGTGCAGGTCGATCTCGCCGGGACCACGATGGTGGCCCGCATCTGGGAGGCCCGCGTCGGCCGGGTGCCGCTCTACCTGCTCGACGCCGACGTCGACGACAACGACGACGACTGCCGGACGGTCACCGACCGCCTCTACGGTGGCGACAGCGAGCACCGGCTGCGCCAGGAGATCCTCCTGGGCGTGGGCGGCGTGCGAGCGTTGGAGCTGCTCGGACACGAGCCGCAGGTCTTCCACTCCAACGAGGGCCACGCCGGCTTCCTCGGCCTCGAGCGGGTGCGCCGTGCCATCCTCGACGACGGGCTCACCTTCGACGAGGCCATCGAGGCGGTCCGCGCCGGCACCGTCTTCACGACCCACACTCCGGTGCCTGCCGGCATGGACCGGTTTCCCCGCTTCCTCATGGAGAAGTACTTCAAGGGGTGGGCCGACGAGTGCGGCGTGCCCTTCGACCGGCTCATGAACCTCGGCCACCAGCCCGGCGAGGCGGCCGATGACCCGTTCAACATGGCGGTCATGGGCCTGCGCCTGGCCGCCACCGCCAACGGCGTGTCCAAGCTGCACGGCGTGGTGAGCCGCCAGATCTTCGCCCCGGTCTGGCCGGGCGTTCCGGTCGAGGAGCTCCCGATCACCTCGGTCACCAATGGCGTGCACTCGCGCACGTGGGTGGCGCCGGAGATGCGCGACCTTTTCGACCGCCACGTCCTCCCCGAGTGGAGCCAGGCGGGCCACGACCGCTGGGCCCGCATCGAGGATGCCGGCGACGACGAGCTGTGGCGGGCCCGCCAGCAGGCCCGTGAGCGCCTGGTGGCCTTCGTGCGCCGGCGGCTGCACGAGTCGGCCCTGGCCCGGGGGCTCTCGGAGCCCGAGGCCGCCTGGGCGGACGAGGCGTTCGACCCAGGGGTACTGACGATCGGCTTCGCGCGGCGCTTCGCCCCCTACAAGCGGGCGACGCTGCTGCTGGCCCAGAGCGACCGCCTGAAGAAGTTGCTGCTCGACCCCGACCGGCCCGTGCAGCTCCTGTTCGCCGGCAAGGCCCACCCGGCCGACGACCTGGGCAAGGATCTCATCCGCCAGGTCGTCCAGTTCTCCCGCCAGGAGGACGTGCGTCACCGGGTTGCCTTCCTTGAGGACTACGACATGGCCCTGGCCCGCACGCTGCTTCAGGGCTGCGACGTGTGGCTCAACACCCCCCGCCGGCCCCTCGAGGCGTGCGGCACCAGCGGAGAGAAGGCCGCGCTCAACGGTGTCTTGAACTGCTCGATTCGTGACGGATGGTGGGACGAGTACTTCGACGGGGAGAACGGCTGGGCCATCGCGTCCACCGAGGGGTGGGACGACCTGGGCCGGCGTGACCACGCCGAGGCATCGAGCCTCTTCGACATCCTCGAGCGCCAGGTGGTCCCGCTGTTCTACGAGCGGGCACCCGGCCGGCCCCCGGTGCGCTGGCTACAGAAGGTCCGCCGGTCGCTGCGGACGCTCGGTCCCGAGGTGTCGGCCAGCCGTATGGTGCGCGACTACGTCGCCGCCCTCTACGAGCCGGCCGCCGCCGGCGCCGACGTCATGCTCGGCGACGGTCACGCGCGGGCCAAGGCGCTCGCGGCCTGGAAGCAGCGGATCATCGCCGGGTGGTCGGCGGTGTCCGTCGCCGACGTCACCAGCGACAGCCTCGCTGTCGACTTGGGCAACGACCGCTCCGTCTCCGCCAAAGTCGTGCTGGGCAAGCTCGGTCCCGACGACGTCGATGTCCAGCTCGTTCACGGTGCCGTCGGGCCAGCCGACGAGCTCACCGACCCGTCGATCGAGTCGATGACGCTGAACGACGACTCGCCGCACAAGGAGGGCACCCACTGCTACACGGGCTCCTTCACCTGCGACCGGGCCGGCCGCTACGGCTTCACCGTGCGCGTGGTGCCGGCGCACGCCGACCTGTCCACCTTCGCCGAGCTCGGCCGGGTGGCCTGGGCGGTACACGTCGCGCCGACACCGTAAGCAGTTGACGCCGGCGGCCGCTTGCGAAGGCGAAACCTAGTACTGGCCGATGTCCATGAGGGTTTCCTCCTGGCCGATGGCGACGATCTCGGTGACACCGGGGACGCGGTCCTTGAGGATGCGCTCGATGCCGGCCTTCAGGGTCATGGTCGACGCCGGGCAGCTGCCGCAGGCGCCCACCAGCTCGATCTCCACCCGGCCGGAGGCCTCGTCGACGCCCACCAGGGTCATGTCACCACCGTCGGCCTGCAGCGCGGGGCGGATGACCTCAATGGCCTCCAGCAACTGCTCGTGCATCGTCGACCCCGACGTCGTCATCTCAGTCATGTCATGAGGCTACAACCCCGCCTGGGTTCCGCTTCTTCCCGCGTGTAGCTTCGGTCCCCCGTGAGCCGTGTCGTCGTGCGATCGGAGACCGACGCGGCAGGATTGGCTGAGATCCTCCGACCGCGGACCGACGTCGTCCTCGAGCGCGATGCCGGCGCCGGCCGGTTCGAGGCGGAATCGGGGCCCGTTCTGTCCTACGAGCGAACGGTCGACGTGGTGCAGGGCACCGTCGGTGGCCAGCCCATCCTCGTGACCCAGACCGTCGACTTCCGCCTGGCGGTGCCCTACTTCGGCTTCCTCTTCGTTCCTCTGTTCAAGCGGGCGCTGGCCCGGAAGGGCACCGTGCGGGCGCCGTGGTGGGCGCCGCCGGCCCGCCTCGACGCTCGGGGCGCGTCGGTGCTCGGCACCCTGGCCCTGCTGACGATCGCCTCCGGCTACCTGGGCACGCTGTTCACCCAGACCGTCCCCTTTGCCGGAGACGAGTTCGGCGCCAGCAACTCGGCGCTCGGCGTCGCCGGCAGCGTGGTCCGGGTCGGCGGGCTCGTGGCGCTGCTGATCCTGGTCCAGGCCGACAAACGGGGGCGGAAGACCGTCCTGGTGTGGGCAGCGACCGCGGGTGCCCTGCTGGCACTTACCGGGGCGCTGGCGCCCTCTCTGCCGTGGCTGGCGGCGAGCCAGATGCTGGCGCGCGCCTTCGCCACCGCCATCCTCCTGCTGGTGGCGATCGTCGCCGCCGAGGAGATGCCCGCCGGCTCCCGCGCCTACGCGGTGAGCCTGCTGGCCATGTCCAGCGGCCTGGGGGCCGGCGTGTGCGTGCTCAGCCTGCGCCTGGCCGACCTGAGCACCCGGGGTTGGCGCCTCCTGTACCTCATCCCGCTGCTGGGACTGCCGATCATCGCCGCCGTGCGCCGGCGCCTGCCGGAGAGCCGGCGCTTCATCGCCCCCCACGTCCCGGGAGCGATGGCCGGCCATGGCGGGCGGCTGCTGCTGCTGGCCGCCTCGGGCATCCTGGTCAACCTCTTCACCGCTCCCAGCTCGCAGTTCGGCAACCAGTTCCTCCGCGACGAGCGCGGCTTCAGTGGCGGGCGAATCGGGCTCATGTCGGTGACCATCGGCACGCCCGCCGTGATCGGCATCATCGCCGGCGGCCGGATCGCCGATGTGCGGGGCCGGCGGGTCGTGGCCGCCGTGGCCCTCGTCGCCGGCACCCTGTGCACCATCGGGTACTTCCACTCCCGCGGCTGGTCGATGTGGGTGGTGGCGACCATGGGCACGGTGATCTCCGCCGCCGCCATCCCCGCCCTGGGCGTCTACGGGCCCGAGCTGTTCCCCACTGGTCTGCGGGGCCGGGCCAACGGGCTGGTGGCGGTGTCGTCGCTGGTGGGCAGCGCCACCGGCCTGGTCCTGTGCGGCGTCTTGTCCGACCACTTCGGCCGGATCGCCCCGGCCATGTCGATCCTCGCCGTCGGTCCGCTGCTGCTGGCCGTGCTCGTGGTCGCCGCCTACCCGGAGACGGCGGGCAAGGAGCTGGAGGACATCAATCCCGAGGACCGGCCAGCGCCAGGACCCAGTCCCTGACCTCGAGGGCGACGCCGCGGTTGTGCCGGCCCATGCCGTGGTCGCCACCGTTGATCCAGACGTGGGTGACCGGGCCGGGGATGGCCGCCGAGGCAGCCTCAAGCTCGGCGGGCGTGCCGAAGGCGTCGTGGGTGCCGGAGACGAACAGACACGGCATCGTCAGGCGGGGGAAGTGCTCGGTGCGGAGCTGCTCGGGCCGCCCGGGGGGATGCAGCGGGTAGCTGAGGAGGGCGAGGCCGAGGGCGGGCACGCCGTCGGCGGCGGCCATCGAGCACATGCGGCCGCCGAACGACCGGCCCCCGAGGACGATGTCCGCCGGCGCCACGCCGGCCCGCGCCGCCAAGGCGCCGGCGCCCTCGGCGATGGCCTTGTGCACCTTCGGCCCCGGTCGCGACGACGGCAGGTCGATGCGGGCGACGGCGACGCCGGCGGCTTCGAGCTCGCCGTCGATCACCACCAGCGACGGGTGGTCCTTGGTGGCGCTGGCGCCGGGGGTGAGCAGCACCGCGAGCTTCGTCACGGCAGCAATATACGGCGGGCTTCGGTCAACTCGAGGATGCGTTGGCCGGCGCCCTCGTGCTCGGCGCCGTGATCAGGGTGCGACTCGCGCAGCAGTGTCCGGAACCGTTGCTGGACCTCCTCACGGCCCGGCTGCTCCTCGTCGGGCCCGAACCCGAGCACTTCCAACGCCCAGCGCTCGTCGGTCGAGAACTTCCGCCACCACGTCGGCGTCACGTTGTTGAGGTCGGTCAGGAACCGGGCCAGCTGCGGGCTCGGGCCGTCCTCCCACCCGGCGGCCTTGCGCATGGCAGCGAAGACCCGCGGTTGGGCGTCGGGGTGAAGGCGGCCGGCGGCGTAGGCCGCGCCCAGTATCTGCGGCACCGGACGACCGTCACCCTGGAGCTCGAACCGGATGTCGCCGAGGTCGTCGCTCCCCGCCTTGCCGACCAACTTGTGACGGCTCCGGTCCAGACCCACCACGTCGACCTGGAAACGGTGGCGCAGCCGGGGCTGAGCGATACGCCGGCCGACCTCCAGGTCGTCGAGCAGTCCCATGAACTCCTCACGGAGCTCCTCGCCAGAGTCGGCGAGGTGGGCGGCGACGATGCCGCCGAGAAGTATGCCTCCGTAGCCGGGCGACGGCTCCGTGGGCAACCAGTACGGACCCAGGGCGACCCGGCGCGTTGGGGCCACGGCGCGCGAGTGGCGGATCTCGATCTCGGCCAGGAGCATCGGTGGGGACTACACCAGGTCGCGCAGGTATTCGCGAAGCGCCCGGGCATCGCCGGCCACCGTTCCCTCGTCCGCGACCTCCTCCAGATCGGTGGCCAGCGCCGAGGCCAGCTCCTGGATCCGGCGCCACACCGGGCGCTCGATGCCGTACGGCGGCCCCGAAACCGACACCGTGCCGGCGGCCATGAGCAGGTCCGCCGCCATCTTGTCGTCGAGGGGGTCGTGCTGGAGCCGGTCGGCGGCGACGAACAGGTCACCCATGGCCTCCTGCGCCATGGCCCCACCGTCGACAGTGCCCCCGTCCTCCTCAAGCTCCTCGACCTCTTCCAGCTCGTCGAGGAGCAGATCCACCTCCTCCTCGGTGACCGCCGGCACGACCAGCACCAGGCCCCCTTCCCACCGGTAGGGGATGTCGACCTCCACCAGGGCCGCCGTGGCCGCGCTGCGCTCCGCCGGCAACCAATCGCCCAGGTCGTAGTCGACCTCGTCCTCGTCATTGCCCATGGCCAGCATCAGCGGGGGATCGGTGACCAGCACCGCGCAGTCGGCGCAGCGCAGGCTGGACTCCAGCCAGTCCCCACGGATCTCCTCGGGGAACGGGGCGCCGCACCGGGGGCAGTGGATGATCATCGACTCCCCCAACGTGTCATGGCCGGCGAGCGTAGCGCCGACTGGGCGACCCCCACAGCCGTCGAGATAGGGTGCGCTTTATGAGCGCTCAGCCCCAGCCCCCCGACCGCAACCTGGCCATGGAACTGGTCCGGGTGACCGAGGCCGCGGCCTTGGCATCCGCCCGCTGGATGGGCCGCGGCGACAAAGAGGGGGCCGACGGGGCGGCCACCGAGGCCATGCGCGTCATCCTCTCGACGGTGCAGATGGACGGCATCATCGTCATCGGCGAGGGCGCGAAGGACGATGCGCCCATGCTTTACAACGGCGAGCACGTGGGCGACGGCTCGCAGCCCGAGACCGACATCGCCGTGGACCCGCTGGAGGGCACGACCCTCACCGCCCTGGGCCGGGGCAACGCCCTGTGCGTGATTGCGGTCAGCCCCCGGGGCACGATGTACAACCCGGGGCCCGCGTTCTACATGGACAAGCTGGCCGTCGGGGCCGCGGCGGCCGGGTCGATCGACATCACCCAGTCAGCCACCGACAACCTCAAGGCCGTAGCGTCGGCGCTGAAGAAGTCGGTGCGCGACATGACCGCGGTCATCCTCCACCGCCCCCGCCACGACGACCTCATCGCCGAGGTCCGCGCCGCGGGTGCCCGTATCCGCTTGATCCAGGACGGCGACGTCGCCGGCGCCATCTCCACCGGTTGGCCGGAGTCCGGCGCCGACATCCTCTTCGGTGTGGGCGGCACGCCCGAGGGCGTCATCAGTGCCGCGGCTCTGAAGTGCATGGGCGGGGAGATCCAGGCCCGCCTCGCTCCCCGCAGTGACGAAGAGCGCGAGGCCGTGCTCGCCGCCGGACTCGACCTCGACCAGGTGCTCCACACCAACGATCTGGTCGCCGGCGACAACTGCTTCTTCGCCGCCACCGGCGTCACCGACGGCGAGCTACTGCGCGGCGTGCACTACGACGGCCAGGGCGCGACTACCCAATCCCTCGTCATGCGGTCGAAGTCCGGCACCGTGCGCAGCATCAGCGCCCGCCACCCGCTGCACAAGATCGCCCAGTTCTCCGCCGTCGACTTCGACTAACCGCCGGAGCACCGAGCGAAGCGAGCTGCTTCGGCGGTAGGAGGAACGCGCCGGCCGCCATGCGGCCGGCGCATCGCAGGAAATGTCAGGGAGTGAGCAGGGGCGCCAGCGCATTGGGCGTCAGCGGGCCGAGCACGGCCCGGTTGAAGTCCTCCGCCGGCCGCTCGCGGTGGGGGGCCGTCAAGGCCGGCGCCGAGAACCGGCGGGTGAGGCCGGTCGTCATCAGGATCTGGGGAACGCCGCCGTCGATGGTCTCGGCGGCACCCTCCGCCGGCTTGGGTTGGAATGACGCGATCAGCGCCGGCGCCTGATCGATCGCCTGTTGCAGCCAGGCGTCGAGGAACGGCTTGGGGTTGACTGCCGCCCCTCCGCCGGGATGGATCTCGAAGTGCACGTGGGGGGCGCCGCCCCTGGCGTTCCCGCTGTCACCGTTGTACCCGATGACCTGGCCCTCCTTGACCGTGGCCCCGCTGCGCAGGTCGGCGTGGAAGCTGTTCAGGTGGGCCATGTAGTAGTAGGTGCCGTCGGGCGCGGTCACGAAGGCGCCCTTGCCCCCGAGGCCGGCGTCCTCGAAGCGCACGGTACCGTCGACCGGGGAGCGCACGGGGGTATCGAAGGCGGAAAACACGTCGGTGCCCTGGTGGGCGTGGACGGGCGGGCCGGCCCGGTAGTCCAGCCAGTCGTCGTTCCAGTTGGCCAGGCCGAGGACGGGGAACCGCCCCATGCCGAGAGCGAGCGCCTCCTCCGCGGTCATCCCCAGGTTCTGGAGGGGCCGGAGCGCCTCGACCAAGGGGGCGGTGGAGCTGGCCGCGGTGCGCGCCTGGTCACGTACGAATGCGTCGGCCTGGCCGGCGCTGAGGCTGGCCCGCGGGACGGTGTTGGACGTGACTGCGTCGCCCGGCTTGGTCGTCGACGGGGCCGGGCCGGGGTTGGCGGGATCGAGGACGGTGTTCTGCGGGACCGGAATCAGCTTGGTCTCCGGCGCGGTGGTGGGTGTCACCGTTGTGGGAGGGGCGGTGGTCGGGGGCACGGTTGTCGTCGGCTGAGCCGCGATGGTGGTGGTCGTAACCGGCGGGCCCACCTGGGCCACGCCGGCCGTCGGCCCGACCAGGAGAGAACACAGCACGGCCGTGATGCCGAGGAGGAGGGTTCGGGGGGGTCTGGTCCGCACGTCGGTCATCGGCAAGCCGTTCGCCGTATCTCACGTTACCCCACGTCGGGCACGATCGTGACCTCGCCGCAGCCTCTCGCCGCCGCCTCCGACCGGAACGCAGCCAGCAGGTGACGGTCGACGCCGAGGTGGGCGTGCTCGGGCGACATCACCACCGAGGAAAGGTGTGCTCGCGGCGGCCGGCACCAGCCCTCGGCGTAGCCGGCGACCACCCCGTCCGCCCGGGCGGTCACCACCAACCGCTCGGTGCCGCCGAGGGCCCGAGCCTCGGGGCCGACGGACTGGGTCACGGCTATCTCGACAGGGAGCCCGCCGCGGCCGATGACCGCCGCCGGGGAAAACATGGCATCCGCGATCGGAGCCCACACGCGACCCGGTCCCTCCCGCAGGAGGTGGACTCGGTGGAACGTGACGTCGACCGCGTAGTCGGCGAGCGCCGGCAAGGCGGCGGCGATACTGTCCGGATCGGCCTCGTCGGCCAGCGTCACGTGGGGTACGAACGGCCACGTCAACGGCCGGGCCAGCGGGTCGACGAAGACCCGGTTCCGCAGGGCCTCGACGTCGCCGGCGACGGCGAGGAACAGCGTCGGGTTGTCGGGCAGGAACGTGGCCGGCGGGCCCAGCCTGAGAGTGAAAGGGCGGGTGGCCGCCGCCGCCCGCCGGAGGACGGCCAGCGCCTCGCCGAGCCGGTCCTCGCGCACGTTGACGGGCGGCACCAGGGTGAGGTGCGCCGGCATGCGCCCAAGCGTCCCGTCGCCCAGCGCCCGGCGCATCCCGTCGACCTCGGCGTCGAACGGCGGGGGTAGGAGCAGGGCGACGCCCAGCCTCACGCGGGGCACGCCAGCCTGCTCACGCCGTCCAGCGTGCCAGTCCGGGTGAGACAAACGGTTCTTTGTCGGCTCATGTACCTCAGAGGTACATCAGCCGACAAAGAACGGTCTAGCTGGCGCGTTTGGCGGCGTCGAGGCGGGCGTCGGCCCGCTTGCGAGCCTCGACGGCGTCCTCTTCGTCGCCGGTGGCCTCGCTCTTGGCCTTCTCGGCCCGGGAGACGTCGATGTCCTTGGCCAGCTCGGCGATGTCGGACAGGATGATCACCCGGTTGTCGCGGACCTCCACGAAGCCGCCGTGCACGGCGGCGACCTCCTCGCCCGAGCCGGTCTTCACCCGCACCACGCCGGTCTCCAGCGCGGCCAGGAACGGGGCGTGGCCGGTGAGGAAGGCCACCTCGCCGCCGGCGACGGTACGGCAGATCACCATGTCGGCCTCGCCCGAGTAGAGGATGCGCTCGGGCGACACCAACTCCACCTGCAATGTCATCTGAGAGTCAGCGTCACTAGACCGCGGCCTCTTCCTTGGACAGCGAGCGGGCCTTCTCCCGCACGGACTCCACGCCGCCGACGTTGAAGAACGCCTGCTCGGGGAGGTCGTCAAGGTCGCCGTTGGTGAGCTGCTCGAAGGACTCGATGGTCTCGTCGATGGTGACGTTGACGCCCTTGACGCCGGTGAACTGCTCGCCCACGAAGAACGGCTGGGAGAGGAACTTCTCCACCTTCCGGGCCCGCTGGACGACGAGCTTGTCCTCCTCGGAGAGCTCGTCGACGCCGAGGATGGCGATGATGTCCTGGAGCTCCTTGTAGCGCTGCAGGACCTCCTGGGTGCGCCGGGCCACCCGGTAGTGGCGGTCGCCGACGATCTCCGGCGCCAGGATGCGCGAGGTGGAGGCCAGCGGGTCCACGGCCGGGTAGATGCCCCGGGACGCGATGTCACGGGACAGCTCGGTCGTCGCGTCCAGATGGGTGAAGGTCGTGAACGGGGCGGGGTCGGTGTAGTCGTCGGCGGGCACGTACACGGCCTGCACCGAGGTGATCGACCGGCCCTTGGTGGAGGTGATCCGCTCCTGGAGCTCGCCCATCTCGTCGGCCAGGGTGGGCTGGTAGCCCACCGCGGAGGGCATGCGGCCGAGGAGGGTGGACACCTCGGAGCCGGCCTGCACGAAGCGGAAGATGTTGTCGACGAAGAGCAGCACGTCCTGGCCCTGCTCGTCACGGAAGTACTCGGCCATGGTCAGCGCCGACAGGGCCACGCGCAGGCGGACCCCGGGCGGCTCGTCCATCTGGCCGAACACGAGGGCGGCCTTGTCCATGACGCCCGACTCCTGCATCTCCAGCCAGAGGTCGTTGCCCTCACGGGTGCGCTCGCCCACGCCGGCGAACACCGACACACCGCCGTGCTGGGTGGCGACCCGGTTGATCAGCTCCAGGATGACGACCGTCTTGCCCACGCCGGCGCCGCCGAAGAGGCCGATCTTGCCGCCTCGCACATATGGGGCCAGCAGGTCGATGACCTTGATGCCGGTCTCGAACATCTCCGAGCGAGGCTCGAGGTCGGCGAACGGCGGGGCGGCCCGGTGGATCTCCCACCGGTCGGGTAGGTCACCGACCTCGTCGCTGCCGACGTCGAGGGGCTCGCCGATCACGTTCCACACGTGGCCGAGCACACCGTTGCCGACGGGGACGGTGATGCCCCGGCCGGTGTTGGTGACCGGCGCACCGCGGCGCAGGCCGTCGGTGGGCTTCATGCAGATGGCCCGGACCCGGTTCTCGCCGATGTGCTGGGCCACCTCGGCGGTGATGACCAGCGTCTTGCCCTCCAGGTCGACGGACATCGTCACCGCGTGGTTGATCTCCGGAAGGGAGCCGGGCGGGAACTCGACGTCGACGACGGGGCCGGCGATGGCGATGATGCGCCCGTCCTTGTTCCCAGTCGTGCTCTGGTCACTCATCGGGCCACCGCCTTCGGCGGCTGCCCCGCTGAGCGGGACACTGTGCTTGTCTGGTCGTTCGCCTTCGGCTCACTCATCTATATGCTCCTGAACGGTCGAGGTGGTCGACGAGGATGTCGCGGCTGAGGACGGTCTCCGGGAAGTACTCGACCTTGCCGCCGGTCTTGGCTAATCGCAGCGCCTCGGCCCCGCCCACTATCTCCATGATCTCGGTAGTGATACCGGCCTGGCGGACCTTGTTGGCCACCGTCGCCAGGTTCTTGATCAGCTCTTCGGCGTTGTCGGTGGCCGCCTTCATGGCCCGCTGGCGGGCGGCCTGCTCGCTGGCGGCGGCGTCGAGCATCGCCGCGAAGACGCGGCCCTCGACGTAGCGGGGCAGCAGGCGCTCGAGGATCTGGCCGGGCTCGGGCTCGAACTCGTACGCCGCCTGGGGGCCGTCGCCGCCGGCCGCCGCGTCCTCGATGGCCTCGCGCTCCAGGGGCAGGAGGCGGACGTTGACCACCTTCTGGGTGCCCATGGAGAGGAAGCGGGTGTAGATCAGCTCCACCTGGTCGGTGCCGCCCTCTTCGCCCGAGCCCCGCTCGTAGCGCTCCATGGCGGCCTGGGCCACCCGGCGGGCGTCCTCGTAGGTGGGAACCTCGGCGTAGCCGGAGAAGGAGTCCCCGATGCGGTAGTCGCGGTAGCGGAAGTAGCCCTCGGCCTTCTTGCCCGACAGGGTGAGCTCGTAGTCCCGACCTTCGGCCTGGTGAGCCATCAGGGCCCGCTCACCGGTGCGGATGACGGTGGAGTTGTAGGCGCCGGCCAGACCGCGGTCGGCGCTGATGACGATGAAGCCGACCTTGCGGACGGGATCGCGCTCCTGCAAGAGCGGGTGGTCGAGGCCGGCGCCGCCGGCGGCCAGGTTGCCCATGACCGCGGTGATCTGCTCGGAGTACGGCCGTGCCGCGGCGACCCGTTGCTGGGCCTTGACGATGCGGCTGGCCGCGATCAACTCCATGGCCCGGGTGATCTTCTTGGTGGACTGGATGCTCTTGATACGGCGGCGGAGGACGCGCTCCTGCCCACTGGCCACGGGCTAGTGCCCCTCGGCCTTGGTGTCCATCTCCACGGTCTTATCGGACTTCTTGGCGTCCGCCTTCTTGTCGACGCCGGCCTCGGTGGGCCGGAACCGGTCCTTGAAGCCCTCCATGGCCGCCTTCATCTTGGCGTCGTCCGGCAGCGCGCCCGAGTCCCGGATCTCGTTCATGAGGTCGGAGTAGCGGCTGCGGAACTCCTCGAGCAGCTCGGCCTCGAACCGGCCCACGTCGGAGGTGGGGATGTCGTCGAGGTACCCCTTGGTGCCGGCGTAGATGGAGACGACCTGCTCCTCGACCTTGAGGGGCGAGTGCAGGCCCTGCTTGAGCAGCTCGGTGAGCTTGTAGCCCCGGTCGAGCTGGGCCTGGGAGAGCTTGTCGAGCTCGGAGCCGAAGGAGGCGAACGCCTCGAGCTCGCGGAACTGGGCCAGGTCGAGCTTGAGCGTGCCGGCCACCGACTTCATGGCCTTGATCTGGGCCGAGCCGCCCACCCGGGAGACCGAGATGCCCACGTCGACCGCCGGCCGCACGCCGGAGCGGAAGAGGTCGGTCTGGAGATAGATCTGGCCGTCAGTGATCGAGATCACGTTGGTCGGGATGTAGGCGGAGACGTCGCCCTCTTTGGTCTCGATGATGGGCAGGGCGGTCAGCGAGCCGCCGCCGAGCTCCTTTGAGAGCTTGGCCGAGCGCTCGAGCAGCCGGCTGTGGAGGTAGAAGACGTCGCCGGGGTAGGCCTCGCGACCCGGGGGCCGGCGCAGCAGCAGCGAGAGCTGGCGGTACGCCTCGGCCTGCTTGGAGAGGTCGTCGTAGACCACGAGGGCGGCGTCGCCGGCCTCCATCCAGTGCGAGCCCATGGCCGCGCCGGAGTAGGGGGCGAGGTACTTGAAGGGGGCGGGCTCGCCCGAGGGGGCGTTGACGACGACCGTGTACTCCATGGCGCCGTACTCCTCGAGGGCGGCGACCACCTCGGCCACGGTGGAGTTCTTCTGGCCGATGGCGACGTAGATGCACTTCACCCCCTGGCCCTTCTGGTTGATGATCGTGTCGACGGCGACGGCGGTCTTGCCCGTCTTGCGGTCGCCGATGATCAGCTCGCGCTGGCCCCGGCCCACCGGGGTCATTGCGTCGATGGATTTGATGCCGGTCTGGAGGGGTTCCTTCACCGGCTGGCGGTCGATCACGCCGGGAGCCTGGATCTCGAGGCGGCGGGTCTCGGTGGTGTTGATCGGGCCCTTGCCGTCGAGGGGCTGGCCGAGGGCGTCGACGACCCGCCCGAGCAGGCCGTCGCCGACGGGCACGGAGAGGATGCGACCGGTGGCGCTGACGGCCTGGCCGTCCTCGATGCTGCCGATCTCGCCCAGGACGACGGCGCCGATGGACTCCTCGTCGAGGTTCAGGGCCAGGCCGAGCGTGCCGCCCTCGAACTCGAGCAGCTCGTTGACCGAGGTGGTCGGCAGGCCCGAGATACGGGCGATGCCGTCGCCGACCTCGATGATCTGGCCGACCTGCTGGCGCTCGAGGCTGGGCTTGTAGCCCTCCATGTGCTTGCGCAGGACGGCGGTGATGTCATCCGCGTTGAAGTTGAGGTTGGCGCCGGAGCTGTTCGTAACGGCTGCCGCGTCGTTCGAGGTGGAGGTCATCTGATGGTTTCCTTCAATTGATCGAGACGGTGGCGCACGGTGCCGTCGATGACGACGTCGCCCACACGGGCGGAGAGGCCGCCGAGCACCGAGGGATCCACGTGTACCTTCACCTCGACGTCCTTGCCGAGGTTCTTCGACAGGGCGGCGGCCAGTCGCCGGCGCTGGCTCTCGTCGAGGGGTACAGCCGAACGCACTTCGGCGACGGCGTGCTTGCGGTCGGAGGCGGCCCGCTCGACCAGGCTCTTGATGATCCCGGGCAGGTCGCGGGCGTGGCCGGCGCCGACCACGAACGACACCAGGCTGGTGGTGATCGGCGTGGCCTTCCCCTTGCCCAGCAGGTCCTGGACGATCTCCTGGCGCTTCTCGGAGGGGATGGAGGCGTCGGTGAGGGTGGCGCGGAGCTCGTCGGAGGAAGCCAGCACGTCGGAGAGCTTGAACAGCTCCTCCTCGACGACCTCCAACGCGCCTTCGGCGCGGGCGACCTCGAAGAGGGCTGCGGCGTACCCGTCGACCTGCTCGGCCTGCAAAGCCATCAGGCGGCGCTGTCCGCTTCGTCGATGAACCGCTCGATGAGGGCCAGGTTCGTCTCACGGTCGAGGTTGCGCTGGACGACCTTCTCGGTCAGCTCGATCGTCATGTCGGCGACTCGGGCCCGCAGGTCGCCCATGGCCCGCTCGACCTGGGAGGAGATGTCCTCCTGGGCGCGGGCCTTGATCTCGGCCACTTCGGCCTCGGCCTGCTTCTTGAGGTCCTGGCGGAGCTTGTCGGCCGACTGGCGGGCTTCCTCGATGATGCGGGCCGACTCGTTCTTGGCGTCGGCCAGCTGGCGCCGGTACTCATCGAGGATGCCATTGGCCTCGTCACGGGTCCGCTCGGCCTCGTCGAGACTCGACTGGATCTTGTCGGCCCGCGCCTCCATCCCCTTCTTGACCGCCGGGAAGGCGAACTTGGAGATCAGGAAGAAAAGGACCGCGAACGAGAGCGCGCCCCAGATGATCTCGTTGGGCTCGGGGAGGATGGGGTTGGATGCTTCTCCACCCTCGGCCGCGGCCAGGATCACCGCATTGAGAAGATTCATTGCGCTCCTCTAGGCGAACTTGATGAGGATGAAGACGACGAACCCGATGAGGGCCAGTGCTTCGGTGAAGGCGATACCGAGGAACATGGTGGTGCGCACCATGCCGGCGCTCTCGGGCTGGCGGGCCATGGCCGTGATGGCGTTGCCCACCACGATGCCGATGCCGATACCGGGGCCGATGGCGGCGGCGCCGTAACCGATACCGGCGCCGATGGCGCTCAGACCGTCGAGAAACTCGTCCGGTGCGGTCTGGGCGAAGAAGTTGATCAGTGACAGCAAAAAAGTCTCCTCTGGACGGTAATCAATGTTCGGGATGCATGGCCCCGCCGATGTACACCGCGGCGAGGATGGTGAAGATGAAAGCCTGCAGGACGGCCACGAGGATCTCGAAGGCGGTCAGCAGGACCAGCATGGCGAACGGCAGGGGAAGGATGACGGCCACCGGGGCTGCCGTCCACAGCGCGGCGCAGAGGACGGCGAAGGTCACGAGCAGGAGGTGCCCGGCGAGCATGTTGGCGAAGAGCCGGACCGCCAGGGAGAAGGGGCGGACGAAGATCGTCGAGATGAACTCGATGAGGGCCACCAGCGGGAGCAGGCCCTTGGGCACGCCCGGCGGGAACAACATGTTCTTGAAGTAGCCGCCGAAGCCCTGGGCCTTGACGCCGACCACGTTGTAGATCACCCACACCATGAGGGCCAGGAAGGCCGGCAGGGCCATGCGGGCGTTGACCGGGAACTGGATGCCCGGGATGACCTCGAAGATGTTGGTGAAGAAGATGAAGAAGAAGATGGTGACGAGGAACGGCGTCCAGGGCAGGCCCGCCGGCCCCATGGTCTGCAGGATGATGTCCTTGCGGACGAAGTCGATACCGCCCTCCACCACCATCTGCACGCCGGAGGGGACGAGCCGTCCCGAGGACGCCGCCCGCCCGGCCGCCCAGAAGAGGCCGAAGACGATGAGCACCGCGGCCCACATCAGGAGGACGACCTTGTTCACCTCGAACGGCGTGCCCTCGAAGAGGATGCCGGGCCACTCGACCAGGTGCGAGATCGGCGGGAAGTGCAGACCACCACCCCCGCCGTCTTCGGCGGCGAGTATGAGGTTCATCGACGCCCTCCTGCGAGCTTGTTCGGGGTGGGCTTGAGGCCGGGGTAGGCCAGTGAAGCCGAGACATGGCGGGTCTCCCAGATGAGGAGACCGAGGTGGGTCACGATCAGCGTGAACCCGAGAGCGGTGATGTCGACCCAGGCCTGGTCCTTGACGACCCACACGATGGCGGTGAGCAGGAACAGGCGGAGGGCGAAGCCGCCGAGGGCGGCGGCCATGAGCAGGGCCAGGCTGATGCGGGCGGCCCAGCCGAGCAGTGCGGCCGAGAGGGCGAGGTTGCCTAGCACCAGGGCGACGGCGAAGGCGCCTGACGCGGCACCGTCCGCTCCCCAGATGAGGCCGGCGACGATCACCAGGACGGGCAGGACACCCAGCATGCGTTTGGCCATGTCGCCGGCGACCTGGACCTCGACTGCGGGGCCGGGATCAGCGGTGAACACCGGCGCGCTCACGGGGCTTCCGCCCCGTGAACCTTCGACCACGGGCCGGCGGAGTCGTGGTCCTTCATCTTGGCGTCGTACGCGTAGTACATGCGGGCCATCAGGCCGACCATCGCCACCAGGAAGAACAGGATGGTGAACACCGGAAGGAGACCGAGCCAGCGGTCGAGTAGGTAGCCGGCGCCACCGAGGATGGCGGGCGTGAGCGCCAGCTCGAAGGCCCGGGACATGCCCTCGCCGGCGCCGTTGTAGAGATCCTGGTGGGGGCCGGCGCCGGGCGCGATGACAGCACGGGTCAGCCCGGCTACCTTCTCACGCAGTTCCACCCGTCCCCTTAGCGACCGCTTGTGAATATGCGCGCAATCTACGGGAAACCTTGCCGTCGCTGCAAACCGGGCGCCGGCGGCTTGGGCCACACCGAGGAGTCGTCGTCCTCCTCCTCCAGCTGGCGAGCCGTTTGGCGGACGCCGGGGTGGAACAGCGTGTAGAGCAGCACGGCGAGGCCGGCGACGGCGAAGGGCACCACGGCGTTGCCCTGGTTGGTGTAGGTCGGGACCAGGACGACGCCCGAGAGGATGGCCGTCCACGCCCACAGGATGAGCACCGATCGCCGCTGGCCGTGGCCTTGGCGCATGAGGCGGTGGTGAAGATGCTCCTTGTCGGCCTGGGACAGGGAGGACCCCCGGCGGGCGCGGCGGATGATGGCCAGGGCGGTGTCGACGAACGGCACCCCCAGGATCACGAACGGGATGACGAGGGGGGCGAAGAAGAAGTAGGTCTGGCCGCTGAACTGGTCGGCGGTGCGGCCGCCCACCGAAATCGTGGTGGCGGCCATCAGCAAGCCCAGGAGCAGGGCGCCGCTGTCGCCCATGAAGATCTTCGCCGGGTGGAAGTTGTGCGGCAGGAAGCCCACGCACATGCCGCAGGTGATGGCCACGATGAGGGGCGCCATGTTGTCCGAGGAGAGCAGGCCGACGTCGGACAGGCGGTAGGAGTAGACGAAGAAGGCGCCGGCGGCGATGGCGATCACCCCGGTGGCCAGGCCGTCGAGCCCGTCGATCAGGTTCACCGCGTTGGCCAGGGCGACCACCCACAGCACGGTGACCAGGAAGCCGAGGTCGGGCGACAGCACGTAGAAGTCGAAGAACGGGACCCGGAAGTAGAACATCACCACGCCGGCCAGGCCGAGGATGGAGGCGGCGAAGACCTGGCCGGCGACCTTGGCCGGCGCCGAGACCTCGCGCAGGTCGTCGAGCATGCCCACGGCCAGGATCACGATGGCGGCGATGGCCAGGCCGAAGGGCTCGGAGGATTCGAAGATGGGCCCGAAGCCGGGCAGCACGCGAGCCACACCCATGGCCGCCAACAGGGCGATCAGCATGGCGATGCCACCCAGAGTCGGCGTGGGCCGCTCGTGGATCCGCCGCTCGTCGGGCATGACGACCGCCCCCCACCGGGTCGACAGTCGGGTCACCGCCGGCGTGAGGGTGAAGGTCACCGCCGCCGCGACCCCGAAGACGACGGCGTAACGCCACATGTCAGCAGTTCACCGCCGGCGGCCGCCGGGCGCCGCCGGAGGCGGCCTCAGCCGGCTGTCGGCCAAAGGAGGAACGGCGGAGGGCGGCCGGCTCCGCCGGACGTCCGGAGCTCGACTAGCTCGAACGAACGGAGCGAGCGCAGCGAGCGAGTGAGTTCGAAACCCCATCAGGGGTAGGGGCGGTACTTGGAGCAGAGGTTGGCGGCGGCGTCGCGGATTTCGGCGAGGGCGGCGGCGTCGTCGACGTGGCGGAGGGCGCGGCCGATGAGGGAGGCGATCTCGGTCATCTCGGCCTCGCGCATGCCGGCGGTGGTGACGGCCGCGGTGCCGATGCGCAGGCCGCTGGTGACGAACGGCGAGCGGGGGTCGTTGGGGATGGTGTTCTTGTTCAGCGTGATCCCGGCCCGGTCCAGCACGTCCTGGGCCACCTTGCCGGTGAGCTCGGCGTCGAAGGGGCGCAGGTCGACGAGCATCAGGTGGTTGTCGGTGCCGCCGGAAACGAGGCGGAACCCCTCCCCCGCCAGCGCCTTGGCCAGGGCCTGGGCGTTGGAGACCACGCCGGCGGCGTAGTCCTTGAACGCCGGCTCCGCTGCCTCCCGGAAGGCGACGGCCTTGGCCGCGATCACATGCATGAGCGGGCCACCCTGGAGGCCGGGGAACACCGCCTTGTCGATGGCCTTGGCGTGGGTCTCCTTGGACAGGATGCAGCCGGCCCGGGGGCCACGGAGGGTCTTGTGGGTGGTGAAGGTGACCACGTCGGCCAAGGGGACGGGGTTGGGGTGGACGCCGCCGGCGATCAGGCCGGCGATGTGGGCGGCGTCGAAGATGAGCAGGGCGCCCACCTCGTCGCAGATGTCGCGCAGGATCTCCGGATCGATGATGCGGGGGTAGGCGGTGGCGCCGGCGACGATGGCCCGGGGCCGCTCGGCCTTGGCCAGGTCGCGGATCTGGTCGTAGTCGAGGCGCTCGTCGCTCTCGGTCACCCCGTAGGAGATGAACTTGTAGAACTTGCCGCTGATGTTGACCGGCGACCCATGCGTGAGGTGGCCGCCCTGGTCGAGGCGCATGCCCAGCACGGTGTCGCCCGGCTGGAAGAGGGCCAGGTAGACGGCCAGGTTTGCGTTGGCGCCCGAGTGGGGCTGGACGTTGGCGTGCTCGGCGCCGAACAGCGCCTTCACCCGTACCCGGGCCAGCTCCTCGGCCTCGTCGACCACAGAGTTGCCGCCGTAGTACCGCTTGCCCGGGTAGCCCTCGGAGTACTTGTTGGTGAGGACCGAGCCCTGAGCCGCCATCACCGCCCGGGAGGTGAAGTTCTCCGACGCGATGAGCTGGATCGTGGTGTTCTGGCGCTCGAGCTCCCGGTCGAGGATGCCGAACAATTCACGATCGTCGTACTGGTCGAACTGGGTCATCGCGCGGCCATCGCCGCCGCGAACAGGAGCGTGACCAGGCGGTCCAGCAGGTCGTCGAGCTCGGCGGCCATCCGCTCATACGCTGACCGCGGGCCACCGTAGGGGTCGGCCACGTCGTCGGCCGGCGACGAGCCCGTGAGGTCGGCGATGCGCCGGCCCAGGCCGGCGCGGGCCAGCCATTCACCCACGGATTCGTCGTGGCCGCGGGGCCCGATCGCCTCGCCCCGGCGCACCAGCTCCTTGAGGGTGAAGGTGCGCGGCCACAGGGACGGGTCGAGGACGACCGCCTCCCGCACGTGCTCGCGGGCCATGGCCAACACGAGGTCTGACGAGCGCAGCAGGTCGCGGGTCATGGTCCGGCTGCGGTGGGCGGTCATGTCGAGGCTGCGCTCGCGCAGGATGTCGATGCCGTGGGCGCTGGCCGGTTGGTCGGGTCGCAACAGCCCTGCCGAGGAGACCCTGGCATCGACACCGATGCCGGACAGCCGGTGGCGCAGCAGCGACTCGGCCATGGGTGAGCGGCAGATGTTGCCTGTGCAGAGAAAGAGAACGTCGATGCGGCGAGTCTATTGCCCACGGGGGCTGCGCCCCCGGCACGGCTGCGCCGTGCTCCCCATCCCGCCCGGCTCGCTGGCGCTCGCGCGGTCGGCGGGGCCTATCAGGGGGATCCGGGAGGGGCGGCGGCTCCGAGGCGGGCCCGGACGCCTTCCAGTCGCTCGCTGATGGAGGCGATGGTCGCCTCCATCTGCCGCAACTGATCCTGCCCGGACTGCACGCCCGAGGTCAGCGACATGATCCGCTTGCGCGCCTCCTGGAACTCCACCGGCACCCAGGCGAGCTGTCCGATGCGCTCGTCGGTGGCCCGCAGCGAGCTCATGGTGCGCTCCGCCTCCTGGAGCATGGCCGTCCGCAGCGACTGGACCTCGCCGGGCACAGGGTCCAGCCGGGCCACCCGACCGTCGAGGGCCGAGAGCCGCCGGGTCAGCTCGCCCGCGAGCTGGTCATGGGCCCGGGCACTCGTCTGGATCAGCTCCAGCTCCTTGGCGACGGTGGTGCGCAGGACCTCGAGCTCGCTGCCGATCCGGTCGACGGCCTCGACGCGCGACTCCAGGCTGCCCAGGCGGCCGGCGGCGGAGTCCAGCGCGGCGCCGGTGCTCGTGGCGCCCTCGGCGGTGCGCTCCTCGAGGGCGTCGAGGCGACCGCCCAGCGACTGCGCCAGGGCCTCGCGGGCCTCCGAGGTGGCCCGGAGCTGATCGATCTCGTTCTGGAGGGCCCGGCGCAGCATTTGGTCACGGGCCTGGTTGTCGCTGACGATGGCGTCGAGCTCCCGGCGCAGGATACGGCTGAGGGTGGCGATGTCCTCCGGCGTGCTGTCGAGGGGTGCCAGGCGGGTCTCGACGGCGCCAACGCGCTCGGCCAGGTCGCTCAACCCCTTGGCCTGGGCCTGGGAGATGCCGCTCACCCGGTCGAGATCCTGGGCCATGAGCCGGCGCAGGGCGTCGTCGCGGGCCTGGGCCTCGGCGGCCTGCTGGGATGCGAGAGCGGCCAGCGCCTGCTCTCGGGCCCCCGTTTCGCCGACGATGAGGTCGTCGCTGGCCCGCACCGCCCGGCGCAGGGCCGCCACGACGGTGGGCAGCGGCTCCAGCGGCTCCACCCGCGCCTCCATGGCGCCGAGGCGACGGTTCATGTCCTCGAGCTGGGCGATCACCCGCTCCTCGATCGGCGGGCCGGGCTCGGAGAGGTCGATGGCCGGCGCCGGCGGGGCCTCGGCCGCCGCCTCCACGCCGTCGAGCCGGGCGGCGAGGGCGCCCAGGGCCCGGTCGTGGCCGAAGAGGACCCCGGCGCACCGTTGCAGCTCGTGGCGGATGCTCTTGGCCAGGTTCTCGACCGTCGAGGGCAGCTCCTCCAGGCCGGCCAGCCGCTCTTCCAGCCCCGACGAGTTCACCGGAGCCGGCGCCGGCGCCGGCGCCGGCGCCTCGACCGGCTCCTCCGCCTGGGTCGCCTCCTCGGGCGCCGGCGGCTCGGGCGCCGGCGGTGTGGGCGGTGAGGCCGGTGAGGGCGGGCGCAGGTGATCGTCGTCGTCGTCGGCCCAGACCCACGCCAGGTCGTCGCCGGCCGGCGCCGGCGCCCGAGGGGCAGCAGGACGCGGGTCGTCGGCGGCGACGACCGTCGTGATGACGACGTCGGCGTCGGCGGGATCCGCGGAGGAAGTCGCGGCAGAGACGTCGACGGCGGGCGACTCCCCGCCTTCGGTGGTCACGACCCGAAGACTACCGGGCTGCTCCGCGGCGCGCGAGACTTGGGAGATGATGCGGCGGGAGTTGTCGAAGTCATTGAAGGTCGTCGTCGTCGGGCAGGGCTATGTCGGCCTGCCCCTGGCCATGCGGGCGGTTGATGCCGGCCACCACGTCGTCGGCTACGAGGTGGCCGAGTTCCGGGTCAAGCGTCTGCTGGCGGCCGAGACCTACGTGGAGGACGTGCCCGCGGAGGAGCTGGCCGCCGCCCTCGCCACCGGCCGGTACCTGCCGAGCCTCGATCCGGCGGCCTGCGCCGGTTTCGACGTGGCCGTCATCACCGTGCCCACCCCCCTGCGGGAGGGCCTCCCCGACCTGTCCTACATCGAGTCGGCGGCGGTGACGCTCGCCCCCCACCTGCGCCCGGGAGCCACGGTGATCCTCGAGTCCACCACCTACCCGGGCACCACCGAAGAGCTGCTGGCGCCCCTCCTGGAGGAGGGCTCGGGCCTGGCGACCGGCGTCGACTTCTTCCTGGGCTACAGCCCTGAGCGCATCGACCCCGGCAACCCCAAGTGGCGGCTGGACAACACGCCCAAGGTCGTCTCCGGCGTCGACGCTGCGTCGCTCGCCGCCGTCGAGGGCTTCTACGCCGGCATCGTGGAGACCACCGTGGCCGTGTCGGGGCCCAAGGAAGCCGAGCTGGCCAAGCTGCTCGAGAACACCTTCCGCCACGTGAACATCGCATTGGTCAACGAGCTGGCCATGTTCGCCGGCGACCTGGGCATCGACGTGTGGGAGGCCATCGACGCCGCCGCCACCAAGCCCTTCGGGTTCATGCGCTTCACCCCCGGGCCCGGCGTGGGCGGCCACTGCCTGCCCATCGACCCCAGCTACCTGTCCTGGCGGGTGCGCCGGGCTCTCGGCCAGTCGTTCCGCTTCGTCGAGCTGGCCAACGACATCAACGACCACATGCCCGACTACGTGGTGCGCCGCCTGACCGAGGCCCTGAACCGCCGGCGCCAGGCCGTCAACGGCAGCCGCATCCTGCTGCTGGGCCTGGCCTACAAGGCCAACACCGGCGACGATCGGGAATCGCCGGCGGTCGTGGTGGCCGAGCGCCTGCTGGGCCTGGGCGCCGAGGTGCGGGTCGCCGACCCGTTCGTCGGCTCGGACCATGTCCATGGCTCGGTCGAGCGGGTGGACGTCACGCCCGAAGAGCTGGCCGCAGCCGACGCGGTCATCCTGCTCACCGACCACGACGCCTTCGACATGGAGATGGTGGGGACCCACGCTCGCTACGTCCTCGACACCCGCCGGCGGGTGCCAGCGGCGGAGAACGTGGAGTATCTGTAACGCCGACGCCTTAACCCGGCGGCCGCCGACGCCGCCGGAGGCGGCCCCAGTCCGGCCGCCGGCAACAAGAAACGGCGAGGGAGAGCCGGCTTTGCCGGCCGACCGAGCGCAGCTGCCTCGCCGAGCAACCTACGGTTGCGAGGCGAAACAGCGCTTAGGCGGTCCGCCGCCGGCGGGTGACGACCAGGGCCAGGGAGCCGGCGACGACCAGCGCCAGGGCGACGGCCGCGTAGCGCATGGTGTCGGAACCGGTCCGGGAAAGCAGTCCGGTGGCCGGCGTGGCCGGCGACGCCGTGCCCGCCGGGCAGTTGAGGGTGAAGTTGGCCGTCTGGGTCGAGATGCCGCCCTGAGCCGTCGACGACGCCCCCCGGGCGGTGACGGTGTTCGTGCCGCAGTTGGCGGGGACGATCGGGTTGATCGAAAGCTGGGTGGCCGAGAGCACGGTGATGTCGAGGAGCACAAAGCCACCCGTCTCTGCGGTCTTGCCCGGGATGTCGACGCCGTTGACCGTGACCGTGACGGGCGTGCCCGGCGTGAAGAGGCACGTGGGGGCGACCTGGAGCACGAACCGCTGACCGACATTCACGGTGCCCACGTTCTGGGAGCCGGTCACCGCGGTGCACAGCCCGGGCGGGTACCCGGTCTGGGCCGACGCTGCCGGCGCCACGAGGAGCACGAGTGCGCCAAAGAGGCCCACCAGCGCCACCATTGCCTGTGTACGCCTCATCAACGGGTCCTCCTGAAATGCACGGACCCGCGCAGGCTAGTCGACCGGGTTGCCGGCCCTTGCCATCCGCTACGGAAGGAGAGTGCCTATCGCCGCGCCCGCCGGCGCCGGGCGCCGAGGGTGAGGAGCACGCCGGCGAACACCATTGCCACCGCAGCGAAGGCGTACTGGGACAGCGCCGCGCCCGTGCGGGCCAGCACGCCCTGCTGGGCGACGACCTTTACGCCGACCGCACCGGCCCCGCCGCCGCCACCAGCGCCGCCGGCCCCGCCGGCGCCACCAGCCCCGCCGGCGCCGCCGCCGCCACCGGCACCTCCTCCGCCGGAGGACGGACCGGAAACAAGCGTCACGTTGCAGGCATCGCCACCGTGGCCGGCCGCGCCGCCGGTACCGGTGCCGGCTCCGCCGGTGGCCGTGCCCCCGCCGCTGACCGCGCTGCCGCCCTGGGCGATGCCGGCCCCACCGTCGCCACCGTCGCCGGCGTTGCAGATGTTGATGTCGCCGGTCTGCCCGGGGCAGACGAGGTTGAAGGTGACCGTCTGGGTCACGGACTGGCCGCTGGCGACAGCCGACGGCGCGGTGACCGCGATCGTGTTGACGCCGCAGACGGCGGGGACGATCGGGTTGACCGAAAGCTGGGTGGTCGACAGCACGGTGACGGTCACGGTCACAGTGCCATCGGCGTTGACCGGCTTGGTGAAGGCCGCGGCGCCGTTGACCACGACGCTGGCCGTGCCGCCGGCCGTGAAGACGCAGGCGGGGGAAACCGTGACCGTGAAGGTCTGCCCGACGCTGGCGTTGCCCGCGAACTGGCTGCCGCTGAGGATCGAGCATGGACCCGGCGGGTAGCCGGTCTGCGCCGCCGCCGGCGATGTCATAAAGGCGAGCGCCCCAGCCACGCACGCGACAGCCAGAAGGGCTGCGTTTCGACTACGCCTCATCGTTCTATTCCCCCCGTCGGGACCTTTTCCCGGCAGGCTAGCTGACTTGGACGGCGTTGCAAACAACCGACCCGTCACCCGATCGACCAGGCCAGGCTCTGCACCCTGTCCCAGCTGCCCTGCCATGCGACGGGTGACCCCTTGACCGGCCCGTCCGCCCGGAGCGTCACCGACAGCGGCATGGGCTCCAGGCGGGGTTGGGGCACGAGGCGCAGCTT
The DNA here is from genome assembly GCA_964479465.1 of uncultured Acidimicrobiales bacterium. Classification (GTDB taxonomy): domain Bacteria; phylum Actinomycetota; class Acidimicrobiia; order Acidimicrobiales; family AC-14; genus CADCTB01. The sequence continues at coordinate 61,619 of CAYZMG010000006.1, read as the reverse complement.
CAGCTCCCCGTCTCGCACCGCCCCGGGAAGCACCGTCTCGAAGGTGACTTCACGGCGCTCGCCGGCCGGCACGGCCACCACGAACTGGGAGAGGTTGAGCCCCGATTCCATGACACCACCCTGGACCTGCCGCGAGCCCGCCGGCCCCCACAGGAGCACCCATCCGAGGTAGTCGCCGGGCTTCTCGGTGATCCCCGCGGGCCCGAACTGGTAGGAGGGCCTGGCGTCTTCCGGCGCCTGGTTCTCCAACGTCACCGTGGTGCGCACAACGGCCGTCCCCCGCCCCGTCACCTGGATCTCCTGGCGGACCGACGGCTTCAGGAAGTAGTCGAGCTTGCTGGCCGTTCGGTTCTGGACGGCCAAGTGGAAGGTACGGTCGGCCGCCTCAGCGCCCGGGCCGCCACCGAGGCCGGTCCGCGCGAACACCTCCTCCTCGCTCGCGTCTGCGCTCCACAGGCGCAGGTGCCCGCCGGCGGCGGCGTCGCCCAGTTCCCGGCCCATGCCCACGGCGTCGTGGCTACCGGTCGTCAATCGGGCCACGACGGCGGCGACGACGTCGCCGAGGCGCTCGCGCCGGACCATGGCGTCGTTGGTCGGGCCCAGCCCGGCGTAGAACTCATTGAGCAGCAGGCGCCCGGCGTTGTCCGCGGTGATGGGCTCGGCCACAGAGTCGATGGCCACCGGGCCGACGGCGCGCAGCACGCCGGACAGGGCCGGTACGTCCATAGCGATCACCCCGTCGACTGGCTGGCCCGTCGCCTGGTGGTACATGTCGGACATGATCCGGCCGCTGAGGGCGAAGTCGGCGGTGAAGTTGACCGACTGCCAGGTCTGGGTGGGGGCCAGGGCGCCGAACACCTCACGGGTGCCGGCGGGCAGCGGCGTGGGGGCGGGACGGTCGAGCGTCAGGTCGATCACCGAGCCTCGGCGCTCGAAGCTCAGGTTGCCGTCGACGAAGCGGATGACGACGTAAGACAGCACCGCGCCCTGGGCGCGCATCTCGGCGTTGTTCTGCAGGGCGACGAGGTAGCGGCGGGGGCCGGCGGCGCCCATGAACGTTCGGGCTGCGCCGAGCGCCTGGGCGGCGTCGGTGAGCCGCTCGGAGCCGGCGCCGGCCAATCGGTCGAACCGGCGCTGGGCGTCGCCGATCGGCCCCCAGACCCCCGGGCGGCCGGTGAGCCCGCCCAAGACCCGCCCGGTGGCGTCGACCTGGCCTTGGAGTTCGCCGAGGCTGTCGAGGGGCACGGCGCCGTCCTGCAGCCGGTTCCGGTCGGCCAGGTCGTCGACCGTGGCCAGCAGGCCCCGGCCGGCGGTGGCGGCGGTGGCCGAGTCGTCGATGAGGTTGAGCAGCCCGGAGCGCTGGCTACCGAGGAGGGGAAGGAAGCGGAACATGCGGAGCACCGGGGAGCTTCGGGCGTCGCGTCGGGCGTCGTCGATGGAGACGAGGGCGACGTCGACGTCGGTCAGGGCGCCGGTCCGGCCCTCCGGGGTCCGGAGCACGGCCGGGTTGTCGATGTTCCTCTGCAACACAGCCTGCGCGGCCACCAGGTGGCCGCGGATGCGCACTACGTCCCGCATGGCCACGGCGCTCAGGAGGCCGAGGACCAGAGCGGCGAAACCCACCCCCCATGCGACGCGGCGCTGTGCCCGCCGGCGCCGGCGAAGCCGGACGTCGAAGCGCCGGCGCCGGCGCCGGCCGGACCGATGGCGCCACAGCCAAAACGGGTTCCACCACTTCCGGTGCCGGGGTCGTCGGGTGCGGGCTACCCCCGTGCCGTCAGCTCTGCGCCGGCTCTCGACGGCCAAGGGGCCCCTCGTACCTGTAGGACGCGTACGCGTAGCCATAGGACCCTTCGGTGTCGACACCGTTGAGCACCGCGCCCACCAGCGGCGCGTCGACCTGACGCAGGAGCTCGACCGCCCGCGCTGCCTCCTTGCGGGTTGTGGCGCCGGCCACGGCGACGACAAGGGTCGCGTCTACCCGGCCCGAGAGGACAAGGGCGTCGGTGACCGGGAGCACGGGTGGGGCGTCGATCAGGACGATGTCGTACTCGGCCTGCAACGAGCCCAGCACCTCGGCCGTGCGGCGCGAAGACAGCAGCTCGGAGGGGTTCGGCGGCAACGGGCCCGAGGCGAGCAGGGAAAGGCGCGCCTGGTCGGGCACCTCCTGCATGGCGCCGGCGAGGCCGACCTTGCCGAGCAGGACGGAGGTGAACCCGACCTCGTTGTCCAGCCCGAAGAACTCGTGCACACGAGGCCGGCGCAGGTCGCAACACACGATGGCCACGGTGGAGCCGGACCTGGCCAAGGCAACGGCCAGGTTGGCAAGCGTCGTGGTCTTGCCCTCCTGGGGGTTGGCGCTGGTGATTTGCAGTGTCCGCATCGGCTGCTCGAGGCCGATGAACTGGATCGACGTCCGCAGAGTCCGGTAGGCCTCCGCCGCCGGTGAGTTCGGGTCGTCGAGGGAGACGAGGTACGGCGTCTCCTTGCCCCTCCACGCGGCGACCACCGGGATCAGCCCCAGGACCGGGAGGCCGGGCGCGACCCGCTCGAACTCGTCCTTGTTCTTGATGGAGTCGTCAAGGAACTCCCGCACGAAGGCCACCCCCACCCCGAGCATGAGCCCCAGGAAGAGGGCGATGGTGGCGGCGCGCATTGGCCGCGGCGAGACCGGGTTGGCCGAGGCGGCAGCAGGGGTGACGAGCTGGGCGCCACCTCGCTTCAGCGCCCCGTCGACCTGTAACTGGTCGAGCTTCTGCTTGAAGAGGGCCTGGGCCTGCACCAACGAGTCCCTCGGGGCTCCAGTGGCCGCAGCATCGATCTGCTTCTGCAGGTCGGTGATCTTCGTCTGGATCTGCTGGCTGGCCGCAAGCACGTCGTCGACTGCCTGCTTGCGGCGGTACTCGATGTAGGCCGAGCTGTAGGAATTGGCCAGTGCCGCCGCCCGCTGTGGGTCGACGTCTTTCGCCGTCACCCGGATGATGTCTGTCGGCCCGTCAGGCGTGGCTGTTACCTTCGGTGCTTCGCCGAGCTCAGCGCGCACCATCGCCCGAACGGGTTGGCTGCTGAGGATGCGGATCTCATTCTGCACCTCCCGGTTGGGGTCGGTGCGGACGCCGCTGTTCGGGTCGAACAGCGTTTCACTGCTGCGGGGCAGGAGCAGGATCGAGGCAGTGCCGGCGTAGCGAGGGGTCTGAAGCAGGGAGATAACCAGCGTGGGGACCGTCACCAACACGACGGCCAGTGCGATCATGCCCTTTCGCCGGCGCAGGATCTGTAGGAAGTCCCTGAGGCCCAGCTCGCCGTCCTGCGCAGCACCCATGTGGCTCATGATCCTAGCGCTCACCTGGGCGGCCGAGGTGTCGAGGGCTCAGATTCCGTGAGCGGCTGCGACATGGTACGGGCCAGTCGCACCCACGCTGCGACGCCGAACAAGGCTTCGGAGACGCACAGTCCCGTCAGCGCGCCGATTGCTCCGGAGCGCGTTGCGAGCGCCAGGCCGAGAGCGAGCGCGCCGGCACCGCTGACGGCGCGGAAGACGACGATCCAGTGTGTCTGCTCGCGGGCTCGAAGGGCGGCGACGGCACCCGTGGAAGCGCCTACTGCTGCCGCATACAAGGTCAAGACCGGCAGGACGGGCCGGGCCGTCCTCCAGGTATCCGGGAACAACTCGGGGCCCAGACCGGGGAGGACGGCATAGACCAGCGCGCCACCGGCGATCGCGATCACAGCGAGGCCGACCGAGAGAAGCCCGGTCAGAAGCCACAGGCGCGTATGGCGATCCCGCACTCGCACACTCTCAGGGACGCCCAGCGTCGTACCACCCATGAGCAACACGCTGACGGGCCCGATCAGCGCCTGCGCGGCCCGCCAACTTCCCAGTTGGTCTGCTCCGGCGACGGCGACGAGCCCGTAGCAGAGGGCGTAGTAGCTGCCCGAGTTGACCAGGAACTCCGTGGCCATGCGGGTGCACAGTCCCTTGTTGTCGGCCAGCCACTGCTTGCACCGGCCGAAACGCGGCACCACCCCGAGGCGGGCGCCGAACACAAGACCGCTGATCGATCCGGCAGCCACCCAGATCACGACGAGAGCCGCAGGCGTCGGCTGTCCGACGGCGGCGGCGACCGCGATGGCCCCCACCTGGAGCCCGATCCACGACAGATCGCTCTGGGCCGCCACCTTCGGAAGGCCGCGAGCGAAGGCGACGTGACGGATCCCGTCCTGGTATTGAAGGAACGGCAGGCCGCAGGCGAGGACGAAGAAGAGCGTTCGGCCTTCCTCGTACGCGACCCCCGCCAGCACAAACGCCAGCGCCCCGACCACTCCTGTGGCGACGCTCGCCGCCACCGCCGGCGCCGACCGCCCCGCAGTTTCGCCCGTCTCCCCCGAATAAAGGATGAGAACCGGGAGTGAGAACGTCGATCGAGCCAACTGGGTGACCAGAAGGAATCCGGTGAGGGCCACTGAGAAGGCAGCGAACTCTCCACGGTCGGCGACTGCCAGAACACTCAGCGAGACGACGAAGTTCGAGCTGCTGGACGCCGCCTGGTCAACGAGTGTCCAAACTGACCGCCCCACGATTGGATGACCTCGCCACCTCACCGGGCAGGGGTCAAGGAGCCGTCCCCACCACCTGGAGCTCCGAGCCCACATACGGCAGCCCGGCCCGGCAGGCGCCCAGAGCGCCGAGGTTCCAGGCGCGCTTGGCAGGGACCAACCACCGGGTCAGGCCCGGAACTGCGACGCAGTCCTCTGTAACCCCGACGAACGCAAACCGCCACTCTGTGATCCCGACGGTCTCCAACGTTCGCCGCAGGGCGTCGGCGGTGAAGTGCAACAGGTGGTCGTGACCCGAGAAGTCGATCGGTCGGCCCAATCGGTGGAGCGCAGCGGCGTAGGCCCTTTGAAACCGGAAGTTAGGAGTTGTCAAGAACAGCTGGCCTCCAGGGCGCAGCGCTCTGACAGCATCAGCGAGGACCGACCTGGGATCAGCGACGTGGGCGATCACGCACCACAGGGTCACGGCGTCGCATGTGCCGGCGAGGTCGTCGGGGATCGAGGACAGCGACCGCGCTCCGCCGATCCGCTGAGCGGCAGCTGCCACCGCGATCGATGACACGTCCAGGGAGTAGGCGTCCCAGCCGGCAGCCAGCGCCATGTGGGCGAAGTGCCCGACCCCTCCGCCGATGTCGAGCAGCCTGCCCCTGCCGCCCCTGGCCTCGAGGCGGGCGAGCGCACCCCGGAAGACGGCGGTCCGAGCTTCGGTCCAGTACCGCTGGGCCAGCTCCCCGTCTACCTTCTCCTGCCGGGCCCAGTAGTCCGGCGCCTGGCCGACCTCCTCGGTGCGGCCCAGTCCACACTCCCCACACACACTCATTGCCGAACCGCCGACACGTCGCCGAGAGATCCCGGCGCCGCAGACGTAGCAGGGTCCGCCGTCAGTCATCGACCAGAAGTGTGGCCCGTGGTGCACGACCGCACCAGCAGAAGGTCGGTGTGGTCCCGGCCGGCCATCTCACGGAGCCGGGAGATGTCTGCCGCCTTCAGCACAGCGTCATTTCCGAGCCCCGCGCTCAGCCTGTGCAGGTCGATGACCGTGGTGTAGTGCTCGCGGATCGTCGCCTCCAAGGCGTCGAGGGTCCCGCTGGCCTGCAGGGCTGCAGGCGAGTACTCCATCACGATCGGAACGCCGGCCGCCATCGCTTGGCCGGCGCCCTCGAGCACGAGCGGCTCGTGGCCCTGAGCGTCGAGCCATATCAACCCGACCTCGTCCAGCGCGATGGAGCCGTCGTCCACCAGGTCGTCGAACCGCCGGCACTCGATCTCGACGATGTTCTCGTCGCCGTCTCGGCGAGACAGGTCGGAGGTGACTATGCGGTTGTCGCCCCGGTTGGTGACCGAGGTCTCAAGCAGGCTGACGCCTGGCTTATCGGACAACGCCGCAGGGAAAGCCCGGACCCGGTCCTCGAGCCCGTTGAGTGCCACGTTGGCCGTCAGCAACCTGAAATTCCGCATCTCGGGCTCGAAGCACACGGCTCGGGCGAAACCGAACTCGACCAGCGCATCAACGGTAGAGGTACCGATGTTGGCGCCGATATCGACAAAGGTCCGGCCAGCCGACCGGAAGCCCAATCGCGCCAACTCCTCGACGGCTCGGGCCATGTACAGCCGTTCGTAGCCCCCGGTGGCGAAAACGACTCGCGATATTTCAAAGTCGTCGGTCGGGATGAGCAGCTGCGCCCGCCCGAAAGGCACGAGCAGCGCGCCCGAGCTGCGCCTCAGGAGGGGGTAGAGCAATTGGCGAGGGAAGGCTCGACGGGCGCCGCGGTAGTTCACGATCACCTTGGCGAGATCGCGGGCCCTCCGGTCCCAACGCTGCGGCAGTCGAGCCGAGCACCTGCGGGCATAGCCGATCACATCGAACAGCAACGCGGCGGATCGGTCGCCGTCGCCGGTGGGCAACTGGTGACCGCTGATCGCGCCATCCTCGGTCATGAAGCCGGCCTCGTGGCCCGACCGCGGGGGCGAGGCGGTCAGCGTGTCCTCCAAGCATCTGCGCCGCGACAGGTCACAAGATAATAGCGGCCGGCGCAACGCGCGAGGCCAGACATCCCCCCGTCTCCCGGTACCGTTCACTACCTGATGCAGCCGGCGACGACCAAGCAGCGGCACCTACCCCGTGACCCGGTGCCCCTCGTCTTGGTCGCAGGTGCGGCGATCCTCGTCCCGATCGCCAACCTGCTGGCCACGTCGGAGGGGGTCATCCAGCCCCGGATCGTCATCTCGCTCGCCCTGTTCGTCCTGACGTGCGGCCAGATCATGCTGTGGCCTCAAAGGGACAACATCTTTGCCTACCGCCAGGCCGGCATCTACTTCACCACCCTCCTCATCCCGCTCGTCGGGACAGCGACGTTGACCGCCTCCGAGCCACACATCCTCAACCTGTACGCACGCGTGCTCGCGCTAGGGGCGCTTTTCTTCGCCATCGGGCTCGCACTTGGCGGCCACTTTGCGTCACGGACGAACCCACGGTTCAGATTTACCTTCGGCCAGTCACTCCAGGCCGATGGTCAAGCGTGGCGGCTGGTGCGGCGGCGGACTCGAGTGATCGCCGCGGCCGCGGCCGCGGCCCTCCTCCTGGCGTTCGCTCTTCTCCAGTACGTACCGCTCCTGGCCGCCGATCGCCAACTCGCGAAGTACGGGATCGGGATCTACGCCCCGGGCTTCGCCCGCGGCCGGCTCGTCTACCACTTCGCCCTGGCGATGGCCGGCGCCATCTTCCCGATGACCATCGTCGTGGCGTACCGGAGCCGGGCCGCTCTGGACTTGGCCCTCTGCGGGGCTGTTGGGCTCGGGTTGATTGCCACGCTCAGCCGGGGTGATGCCTTCGCCGGCCCTCTGCTGGTTCTTATCGCCCTGGCCATCGGGCGGCGCATCGCCCCGTACTTGATCGTCGCCGGAGTTTGCCTGGTGTTCTTCGGGGGCGCACTGTCGAACGAATTTCTCTTCCCCGGCCTAGCCTCGGCGCCGACGCTCCCCGCCCGACTCGCAGCGAGCGCGCCCGACGTCCGCGACCATCTTTCTTTCCTCCAAGGTTTCGAGCGGGAGGGCTCCCAGCAGACCAAGGGTCGCACGATCACGGCAAAGCTGACCCCGAAGAGCAGCGATTTTGATCCGGTCGACTATGGAATCCGCCTCACGACCGGCGTTACCGACACCAGCCTGATTGCCTCGGGTGGCATCCGCCTGCCGGCACCGCTCTGGGGGTTTACGTCCTTCGGCTTCCCCGGCGCCGCGACGTTCTGCCTGGTGTCCGGGCTGTTCATCGGATGGGGCACGGTTCGCGTGCGCAAGGTCGTCACCGCGTTCCGCTCACACCCCCAATACTCCATCAACCTCCTGATCGGCGCCCTTTTCTTCGACGGCACCTTCGCCTTCTTCGGGCAGTTCTTCTTCGCGCCGTTTGCCGACCTCGTCGTTCTGACCGTCGCCCTGGCAATCGGCGTGCTGCCGTGGCTCTCGGTGACCCGCGTGCCGGAAGATGACGGCGAGCGTGAGGTCACCGCGTCAATCTGAGACCACCAACTAGAGCCGACCCTCTCTGGCCTCCGCCACCCAAGCCTGCACCCGGTCGGCGAACGCCGCGGTCGAGAACGATGCGGCCTGCCGCACGCACGCTCCGCCGTCGGCGATGTCGAGCGCCCGCAGCAGTCCCTTGGCGAAATCCTCGACGTGCTGGCCCTCGACCAGCGCCCCGGTGACGCCGTCGACCACGGTGTCCGCCGTGCCCCCCTCGGCCAGGGCGACCACCGGCGTGCCGCATGCCTGGGCTTCCACAGCCACGATCCCGAAGTCCTCGAAAGCCGGGAAAACGAAGGCAGATGCGCCCCGGTAGAGCACTCGCAGCCGGTCGTCGCTCGGCGCCAGCTCGAAGGTGACCGGCACCTTCACCGAGTCGGCCAGGGCCCGCAGGGCGCCCTCCTGGGGGCCCTTGCCCGCCACCACCACCGGGATGCCCACACGGTCCGCGGCGAGGATGGCCAGGTCCAGGCGCTTGTAAGGGATGAACCGCGAGCAGGCCAGCACGTAGGGCCCGGCAGGGGCCTCGCCAGAGGGTCCCGGGCTGTAGAAGTCGGTGTCGACGGGTGGATGGATGACCCGGCTGGCCCGGCCGTAATAGCGCTCGATGCGGTCCTGCACGGCGGTGGAGATGGCGGCGAAGCTGTCGACCCATCGGGCCGACCGGCGGTCCCACCGGCGCAGGGCGGCACGGGGCCCGAGCGCTGAAAGTCGGTGCAGCCCGGACCGCTGGTCGTTGCCATCCCACACGTAGCGCATCGGTGTGTAGCAGTAACAGAGGTGGGTGGCGTCCCTCGCCGGCCAGAAGCCCTTCACGCAGGCATGGCTGGAGGTGATGACGAGGTCGTACCGCGTGCGGGTCACGGTCCGCCACGCCAACGGCATGAGTGGCAGGGCCAGGTCCCGCCGGCTGCGCAGCGCCGGCACTCGGGCGATGGCCGTCGTGGCCACCCGGCGGCCGCCCGCCCGGAATTCCTGGCCCAGGGTGTCGGTCAGCGCGTAGAGGTCAGCTTCCGGGAAGATCGCCGCCAAAGCCTCGAAGGCCTTCTCGCTGCCAGCGCGGGCATCCAGCCACTCGTGGGCCAGGGCGATGCGGGGTTCGGTCACGGTTGTCATACTCGCCTCCGCAGTCTGGCTATTCTTCCGGGCACACCAGGCTGGACGGGAGGTGGTCGGGCAAAGCATGGATGTGGCTTCCGCGGAACTGACACTGCCGCTGTCGGGCGAGGCGATGCCTCCGCACCTGACCGCGGTCGAACCGGCGGCGGCCAGTATCTCCTCGCACTACCCCGGCGCCAAGCGGGCGCTCGATCTCGTCGGCAGCCTCGTCGCCCTGATCATCACCCTCCCGCTCTGGGTCGTCGTGGCGCTGCTGATCCGGTGCACCTCGCGGGGGCCCGTGCTCTTCCGCCAGTCGAGGGTGGGGCGCGACGGGCAACTCTTCACCGTGCTCAAGTTCAGGAGCATGTGCTCCGACGCCGAGGCCCGTCTTCGGCAGAACGGCCTGTACGACACCTATGTGGCCACCGGCTACAAGCTCCCGGTCGCCCATGAGTTCCGGGTCACCCGGATCGGCCGCTTCATCCGCAAGACCAGCATCGACGAGCTGCCCCAACTCTTGAACGTGATGCTCGGCCACATGAGCCTTGTCGGACCCCGACCGGTCGTCCCGTCCGAGATCGACTGCTACGGCGACCTGGCCCACTGCTACCTCGGCGTCCGGCCCGGGATCACCGGCATGTGGCAGGTCAGTGGCCGCAGTGACGTGCAGTTCCCCGAGCGGGCCCACCTCGACCGCGACTACTTCCACCGGCGCTCTCTCCGCCTCGACCTCGCCATCCTGGCCCGTACCCCGCGGGCCGTCGTCCGGGGTCACGGGGCCTACTGAGCCATCCGGTCGAGGCCGGCCACGATCTGCGTAGCCAGGTCCCGGGCGGTCGGCAGCGCCGCGGCCCACGAGACCCGGTCGACCCTTTCCCAATAGGCGCCGGCGTCCACCAGGGCGACGGCCTCGTCGATCGCGTCCCGTAGCGCCGGCACCGATCGGGGGTCGAAGGTCGGCACCCCGGTCGGCCCGAACTCGGTCACCGCCGGCACCGGGCTGGTCACCACCGGCACCTCGGCCAGCAGGGCCTCGGCCACAGGGAGCCCGTAGCCCTCGGCGAGAGAAGCCAGGATCAGAGCCGTCGCCCCGGCCAGGGCGGTCTCCACGCCCGCCGGGCCGAGGCGACCCAGCACCTTCACGCCCCTGGGGAGCTCAGGCACCCCGAGGGCCCGCAGCTCCTCGACCGTGCCTCCGACAAGGGTGAGGCCCCCGCCGGTAGCGGCGAACCGGGTCTGGGCATACGCCTCCACGAGGCGCGCCAGGTTCTTGTGGTGGTCGAAGCGCCCGATGGCGACCAGGTACCGCTGCGAGGTGCCGGCCGCCGCACGCCGGGCGGCAACCCGCGCTGCCGCCTCCCGGTCGACGGGCAGGTGCAGGACCGTGATCGAGGCCGGCTCGACGCCGAACTCGGCCACCAGGGCGTCGCGCACCGAGGTGTTGATCGTGAAGAGTGCCCGGGCCGCCCGCACCGAGGCCCGGAGCCGGACGGCCTTGGCCAGGCGGAGCAGCGCCATCGGCTCCTGGAGCTGGATGAGGTCGAGCACGCAGCTCGCCGCCGGGATCCGGTGAGCCGGCCGAGTCTGGTGCAGGTGCAGCACCCGGTCGGCCTTGGGCACCCGCAGCGCCGATCGCTGGCCGAACCATGCCACCGGGTCCACTGCGGTCGGCACGTGGACCGCCGCCGGCCAGCACATCCGGCCCATGTCCTCGGGGCCCCAGACCAGCCACCGGCCGGGCGGCGCCAGCTCCGCCAGCCCTTCGAGGACCAACCGGGTGACCGTCGTCGCCCCCGCATGACGCGCCCAACGGGCGTCGATGAGCGTCGTGAGAGGCAGGCGGCCGCCTACTCCGGCCGCCGCAGGACCACCACAACGTAGGCGGCCAGCCACGGCGTCGGATGCCGGAGCACCAGGTCGGTCTTGGCCTTCTCGAGGCTGCGCAGTCCTGGGAACCGCTCGTAGTAGCCGTGCCCGATACCGACGTCGCACGCTTCGACCTCGAAGCCGACCGAGCGGTAGCGGGCCATCTGGGGCTCCGTCGGCCCCCAGCACCAGCTGTAATAGGCCGGGAACTTTTCGTAGATCCCGCCCCGCTTGCGCGCCGGGAAGAGGGTCTCGAGTATCCGCTCGCTCAGGTCGGTGGGCAGCAGGCGGTTCACCGCGAACGGCAGCGCCGTGGCGGCTGGGAAGAAGTGGACGGCGCGGCCGCCGGGGCGCAGGGCCGCATGGCAGTTCCGGTGGAAAGTGGCGCCGGAACGCACGTGCTCGCAGAGCATCCGGGAGAACACCAGGTCGAACCGGTCCCGCACCGGCGGCTGGCCAGCGCAAAGATCGACGCACAGCGTGTCAACGCCGGCCGGCGTGCGATCGAGCTGCTCGGGGGCGATGTCCAGGACCGTCAGGTTCACCGGATGGCCGACCTGTCCGGCCAGGCCCACCGCGGGGTTGGCCCCGCCGCCCAGCTCGCCCACCTCGACGGCGCCCGAATCGCGGATGACGGCCGCCAAACGCTCCTCGAAGCCGTCCCAGAGATCGGTGGAGCGCATATACCTCGGCTGGGGCGTAGTGCCGGTGCCCGCCTGATCACCGGTCGTTGGCGCGACCGAGTCCGTCATCGCCCGAAATCGTAGACGGCCGGCCGGAGACCCCTCGGTGAACGGCCACCACACCTGAAACCGAACAATCCGCTCATTTCCGACACCAGTGTAGTCGGACAGACTCAAGATCTCCCCTGAGTGTGCCGACTGAGGGTGGCATGTTAACCACTGTAAGTGGGATTCGGGGTGGTCGAGCCAAGATGGCACTCCTCGTCGCCGCCTTGTTGGTCGCCCTTCTCGTCCCCCTTCTCACAGCCGGTCCCGCAGCCGCGGATGCCTCGTTCGACCAGAAGATGCTGGAGCTCGTGAACCAGAGGCGGGCAGAGGCCGGCGTGGCCCCGCTGCAGAGCTCGCTCGTGCTGAGCACGGTCGCCGGGCCCGGCCCCTACCTGGGCTGTGGCCTGCCCATCGGCGGCCGAGCCGACGACATGGGTGCCCGGAACTACTTCAGCCACGCCATCCTCAACTGCGGCAACCAGTCCGTCTTCCACATCCTGTCGTCCATCGTGGGGCTGGTGTACTCGGCCGCCGGCGAGAACATCGCCTGGATGAACGGCACGACGGACCCCTTGGTCGCGGCCGAGCGGCTGACCAACGACCTGATGAACAGCCCGCCCCACCGGGCCAACATCCTCGACCCGAGGTTCACCCACGTCGGCATCGGGTCGTGGCAGAGCCCCGCCGGCCAGTCGTGGACCGGCGCCGGCTCCCCGCTCCAGCGAGTCTGGATTGCAGCCCAGGTCTTCGCCCAGATGCCGCTGTCCGCCGCGCCGGCCGTCAGTGTCACGCCGGCCAGCGTTGGATTCGGCGATCAGGCCGTCGGCACCACGGCTATCCCCCAGAGCGTGACCGTGAAGAACACCGGGAGCGCGACGCTGAGCATCACGGGTACATCGATCACCGGCACTCACTCCGGGGACTTCTCGGTCGCGTCCAACAACTGCGGGACCAGCATTGCCGCCGGCGCCTCGTGCACGATCGGAGTCGGCTTCAAGCCCACGGCCGATGGTTCCCGGTCGGCAAGCCTTATGCTCTCCGACAACGCGGCCGGCAGCCCTCACACCATCGGCCTGGGTGGGACCGGAACGGCTCCGCCTCTGCCCGGGCCGCCAATCAACATCGTGGCGGCCGGTGGTGACGGCGCCATCTCGGTCGCCTGGGCGCCCGCCGCCTCGGGTCCCGCCGCCACCGGGTTCGGTGTGTTCGTCTACGACGCCGCCGGATTTGTCGCCTCCCGCACCTGTAGCGCCTGCACGAGCGCAGTTGTGAACGGCCTGGCCAATGGCAAGAAGTACTACGCCGCCGTCTACAGCAACAGCGGCTCCGGCTGGGGAGGGGCCAGCTTCTCGAACTGGGCGTGGGCACTGAAGACGCCGGGCGCCCCTACCCACCACGAGGCCACACCGGGGAACGGATCGCTGACGATGACTTGGCGTACCGCCGATGACCCTGCGGAGGGCGTCGACGGCCACGCCGTCTACGTCTACGACGCCAATGGCTACACCGGGAAGTACGCGTGGGTGTGCGGCACCTGCACAAGCGCGACGGTCACCGGGCTCACCAACGGCGGCACCTATGTCGGTGTCCTGTACGCCCACAACCCGAATGGTTGGGGCGCCATGGCGGCGTCGGGCTGGATCGGAGTCGGCCCGCCAGGGGTTCCGGGCAACGTCATCGCCAGCAAAGGAAACGATGGGGTCAAGGTGTCGTGGACCGCGGCGTCCGCCGGCGGCGCCGCCATCGTCGGCTACGGCGCCTTCGCCTATGACGCGACTGGCTACACCGGCAAGTTCGCCTGGGTCTGCGGCACCTGCCTGAACGCAACTGTGGCGGACCTCGCCCCCGGCCAGCAGTACACCTTCTTGGTGTACGGCTACAACGAGTTCGGCTGGGGACACCCCGCCTACTCGAACAGCGTCAACCTGTAGTTCGAAGGCTCAGCCCTCGGCGTGCCGGTCGACCTCCTCCCGTAGTGCGTTTGACCCTTTTTTCTCAACTTTTGCCCAACGGAATCCTCAAGTTTCGCCCAACAGACGCCGACGCTCGGGGCGAGATGGCAACCACACACGTCAGTTTCCGGTCCTGGATCGCCCGCCTCGCCGTCGTGCTTGCGCTGCTTGCAGGTGCGTTCGCCGCTGTCGCCCCAAGCCGTGCCGCGTACGCCGCCGACGACGGAGGCTTCGGCGCCAAGATGCTCGAGCTGGTCAACCAGCACCGGGCCGGCGCCGGCGTCGCCCCCCTCCAGGCCTCGGCAAGCCTCCGCTCCGTGGCCCAGGACGGCCGCTACGACGGCTGCGGCTTCCCCGTGATGGGCCGGGCCACCGACATGGGCACCCGGAACTACTTCAACCACACCATCCTCGGCTGCGCCGCCCAGGGCGTGTCCCAGATCCTCGGTGCCCTGGGCGTCCAGACCACGGCGGTCGGCGAGAACATCGCCTGGATGAACGGCACCACTGACCCGATCATCGCCGCCACCCGCCTTACCAACGACCTGATGGCCAGCCCCGGCCACAAGGCCAACATCCTCAGCGCCAACTTCACCCACGTCGGCATCGGCTCCTGGCGGACGGCGCCCGGCCAGACCTGGTCCGGCGGGGGCTACGCCCTCACCAACGTGTTCGTCGCCGCCCAGGTCTTCGGGCGCATGAGCACCACGACCACCACCGCCACCACCAGCACGACCCCCACCACGACGACTCCCACCACCAAGCCCCCCACCACGACGACGCCCACCACCAAGGCCCCGACGACGACGACGCCCACCACCAAGGCCCCGACGACGACCACCACGCCCACGACCGCCCCCCCGCAGCCCGCCCCCGCCGCTCCCACTTCAGTGGTGGCCACCGGCGGCGACGGCGTGGTGAACGTGACCTGGGCGCCGGCCGCCTCCGGGCCGGCGGTCGCCGGCTACGGCGCCTTCGTCTGGGACAGCGCCGGCTACACGGGCAAGTACGCCATCGTGTGCGCCACCTGCCGCAACGCCACCGTGACCGGCGTGCCCAACGGCCGCCAGTACTACGTCACCGTGCAGGGCCACAACGCCGCCGGATGGGGAGTGCCGACCATGTCGGCATGGGTCACCGTCGCCGCCGTGCCCGGTGCCCCCACCGAGGTACGCGCCGTCCCCGGCAACGGGTCCATCACCGCCTCCTGGAAGGCCCCGACCAACCCCGGTACCGCGATCGACGGCTACGCCATGTTCGTCTTCGACGACAACGGCTACACCGAGAAGTTCGCCTGGGTGTGCCCCACCTGCACCACCGGCACCGTGTCCGGCCTGGTCAACGGTCGCTCGTACTTCGTCGTGGTGTACGCCCACAACGCCAACGGCTGGGGCGCCCACACCCTCTCCGAGGGGATCGTCGCCGGCACGCCGGGGGCCCCGGGCAACGTCGCGGTCGCCCGGGGCAACGGCTCCGTCAACGTGACCTGGTCTCCCGCCACCAACTCCGGGAGCGCCGTGGACACCTACGGCCTGTTCGCCTTCGACGCCAACGGCTACACCGGCCTCTACGGCACCGCCTGCGGAACCTGCACCAGCGGCACGGTGCCCGGCCTGGTCAACGGCCACCAGTACACGATCGCCGTCTTCGCCCACAACGCCATCGGGTGGGGTGTCCACACCATGTCGGCCCCGGTCGTGCCGGCGTAGTTGGGATCGGCCCGCCGGCCGGCGGCGACGATGGTCCCGTGCTCAGGTCAGAGCAGTGACGGTACCCGGACAAGTCCGCCGGTGATCGTTTGCAGGGCAACCGCAGCGCGCAGGAGCGGCATTCTGTCGTAGAAGGCACCGCCCGGGCACTCGGTGGCGTTCACGTCCCGGTGGCCGGCGATATTCGGAAACGCCAGCCGATCCCCGGTGACCGGGTTCGCATAGGTGGAGGCGCCGAGCGGGTCGATACCGTGCGCGCTCGCCTTCCAGGCCAGCACATCGGCCAGGGCGCCCTTGGCGGCCGGTGTCGCATCTTGGGTGGTCAAGGTGCCAAGAAGCGCCACTCCGACGGTTCCGGCGTTGAACCCCTGCGCATGTGCGCCGGTGACGCCCCGACCACCAGCATCCTCGCCCGTGACGGTGTCAGCCGAGCCTGGGCCGTGGGAGCTCCGACCCTTGTAGATCCGCCCGGACTCGTCGATGAGGAAGTTGTACCCGATGTCGCCCCAGCCCTGAGTGACGGCGTGGTAGTAGTAGATCGCTCGGATGGTCGAGGCCGGGTTCTGGTCGCCGTTCTGACCGCCGGTGTGGTGCACCACCAGCTTCTGTACGGGCCAGAACGTCGGAGTCCAGACCTCCTTGCCCTCCTTGTCGAACCGCAGCGTCTCGTCCGCGCCCCAACCGGACCTCGGGATGATGACGGGCTGCGCCACCGCCGCCCCCGCCACGGCGCCCGTGACCGCCTTGCCACTCGATCGACGTTCGCCGTCGCCGAGCGCCAGCACCGCCAGATTGGCGAGAGGCCGGTCGCTCGAGACTCGTACGAACCGGGAACCCGCGGCACCAAGCACCGCGCCGTAGGTCTCCCCATCGCCCTTTTGCTCGCCGAGCTCATCCCTGCCGGCGTCGGTCGCTCCGAAGAACGTCTTCCCGTCGCGACTGAAAGCGACGACCACGCTGGCGTCGGCGTTGCCTGCCCAATGAAGGGCAAGGTGCTCTGCTTCGAACGGCAGCGTCACGACCGTCGGAGCTGTCACGGCCAGCCGAAGCTCCCTGGCCACGATCGGGATCGAGACGTGGGCGCCGGCCGGTGACCCGACGCCCGTAACGGCGGCGGCGCTGCACGAGATCGCCAACAGCGCGAACGTCCAAACCCTCTTGACCACATGTCCCCCGTTCTCCCGGCACGCAGCGTAGCGAGCGGCCGAACCTGTACGCTGCGCCGTCGAGGAGAGGGGCGGCATGGCGAGATTCAGGCGGATCCTCATCGTCGCGTTGGCGATGACGGCGGTGGTGGCTGGGGCCCGGGCAGTGCCCGCCGGCGCCCAGGCGCGGTCGAGCTACATCGTCGTCTACCGAGATGCGCTTGGCCTTGACGAAAGGATCTCGCTACTCGAGCGGTTGGAGTCGTTCCGAACCACGTTCCGCTATCGCAGCGCGTTGCATGGTTTCGCCGCCGATCTGACGCCCGCCCAGGTGCAGCGAATCGCCGCCCGCCCCGATGTCGCGTTCGTCTCCCCGGACCGAGTCGTGCATGCCGACGCGGCCGTACCGATGAGTCCCGGGGACAGCGCTCCGACCGGCGTACGGCGGATCGAGGCCGCCACCGCCACCACCGTGAACGCGTCAAGCTCCGTTGGCGTGGCCGTGATCGACACCGGTATCGATCTTGTTCATCCTGATCTGAACGTCGTTGCTGGCATCAACTGTGTGACGCCGGGCACAGCACCTCAGGACGACAACGGCCACGGGACGCACGTTGCGGGGACCATCGGGGCGAGGAACAACGGTGCCGGCTTCGTCGGGGTCGTGCCCGGTACCACCGTCTACGCGGTGAAAGTGCTCGACTCGGCCGGCAGCGGCCTCTGGTCGCAGGTCATATGCGGTATCGACTGGGTCACGCAGAACACTTCCGGTCTGACGATCAAGGTGGCCAACATGAGCCTCACCGGTCCCGGTGCCAACGACAACGACTGTGGCAACACCAACAGCGATGCTCTGCACAAGGCGGTGTGCGCCTCCACGGCGGCAGGAATCACCTACGCCGTCGCCGCCGGCAACGCCAACGCCGACTTGGCCAAGTCGAGCCCGGCCAACTACCCCGAGGTGCTGACCGTCACCGCGATGTCCGACAGCGACGGCCGATCGGGTGGCGCCGGCGGCGCACCCACCTGCAGGACAGGCGAGGCCGACGACACGCCCGCCTCTTTCTCCAACTTCGCGGTCGCGGCCACGGAGATCGAGCACACGATTGCTGCTCCCGGGGTCTGTATCTCCTCGACCACGATCCCGGGAGGCGGATCCGCGGTTCTCTCCGGCACCAGCATGGCCGCCCCCCACGTCGCCGGCTCGATCGCCCTTTGTCTGGGCGCCGGCAGCGTCGCCGGTCCGTGCGCGGACATGTCGCCTGCTCAAGTCATCCAGAAGCTGCGAAGCGACGCCGCCAGCCGCACCTCGGCAACGCCCGGATATGGGTTCACCGGCGATCCCCTCCACCAGCCGACCGCCGGCCGCTCTTTCGGCCATCTCGTCTGGCAGGGCAGCGACTTCACGCTCTCATCCGATCCGTCGAGCCTCACCGCTCCGGCCGGAACGCCCGTGGAGTTCGACGTGGCCGTGAGAGCCTTCGGCGAGTTCTCCGCCCCCGTGGCGCTCACAGCATCATCCGCGTCGCCGAGCCTGAGCGTCACTCCGACCGCGCAATTGACCTCCTACCCCTACGCGCCGGTGAGCTTCACCGCATCCTCGTCGATACCAGGGAGCTACACGGTGACGATCACCGGTGCTGGCGGGAACGTGACTCGGGACCTGGCCGTGAGCGTGTCGGTTGCCACGCCGCCAGGAGCCCCCACGCTTTCGGCCGCTGCCCGCTTTTCCTCGGTGAATCTCACATGGACCGCGCCCTCCGACAACTTCTCACCGATCACTGGGTACAACGTCTACCGGGGAACAACCGCTGGGACCGAGACCCTCCTCAAAAAGCTCGGCAACGTCACCAGCTACCGAGACGCCGGCCTGAAGAACGGCACGACCTACTTCTACCGCGTGAGCGCCGTCAACGGCGTCGGAGAAGGGCCGCTCTCGAATGAACGCAGCGCCCAGCCGTCCCTGCGCTGCCTCATCGTGTGTCTGAACATCTAAGGCACGGAGAACGTCTGATTCCCCGACCCTGGGGGTAACATCGAACGAATGGGCCGCTGCCATGAGTTCGGCTCTCAGATTCGCGAGGGCTGCGGCCATCCGATGAGGGCGGGCGAGCGGGCGTGCGCCTGCCCCGAATGCGGCGTCATCTGCCAGGGCCAGTTCGACGGGTGCCCGGAAGTCTGGGCCCGCGGTCCCCGCCCGGTCGCCCTCACCATCGCCCCCGCCATCGAGGCTCCGCGGGTTCGGGCCCTGGCCGCCGGCCCCGACCCGTCCCGGGCCAGCGTGAACGCACCCACCGCCGCGGCCGCCACCTCGAACGGCAACGGCAACGGGAACGGGAGCGGCAACGGCGGCTACGCCGGCCCCCCGCCCCCCCGGGCCGAGCCGGCGCAGGGCGGCAGCTCGCGCACCGAGGTTCTCCAGTGGTTCGAGGGCGCTTTCGACGATCTGCGCAACGAGCTCCACGCGCTGGCCAGCACCGTCACCCGCCAGCAGGCCATGCTGGCCGAGCTGCTCGACTCCCGGGAGGCCGAGCTACGGGTGGTGATGGTGGCCGAGTCGCTGCCCGAGTTGGTGGGCGAGGCCGCGGCCAAGGCCCTCACCGACCAGTCCGACGGGCTGGCCGACGTGGTGGCCGACAGCCTGGATGACTTCCGGGCCGCGATGGCCGCCGCCGACCTGTCGAGTGTGGCCGTCATGGACGGCATGCGCGAGCTGCTGCGACGGGTGGAGGTCACCGCCGAGATCAATGCCGAGGAGGCCCGGTACGACGGCGCCGGCCGGCTGGAGGCGCTCAAAGGCTCCGTCGGCCGCCAGCTGAAGCCGGTGACGGCGGCCATCACCGAGATCGCCGACTACATCGCCGAGGCCGAGGAGCGTGAGACGGCCCGCACCCGGGCGCTCAAGGCGTCGGTCACCCGCCAGATCCAGCCCCTAGCCGCGGCGGTGGAGGCGGCCATGGACCGCTCCGAGCAGCAGCTCGCCGAGATCCGGGCCCGCCTCGACGCCATGGGCGCCCCGAAGGTGCGATCCCCCCGGGCGGCCAAGAAGGCGCCGGCCCGTACGGCCAAGGCGCCGGCCAAGCGGGCGGCGCCCAAGGCCAAGGCGCCGGCCAAGCGGGCGGCGCCCAAGGCCAAGGCCAAGCGGGCCGCCGAGCCGGAGGAGCAGGTGTTCGACTACGAGCAGGCGCAGGAGCCGGCGCCGGCGCCGGCGCCTCTGCTGCTCAACCGCCGGCGCCCCGGAGCTCGGCCCAGGGGATCCGGCCCTCTCGCAGGAGCTTGAGCTCCTCGCCGGTGCAGTCGACCACCGTCGACGGGCTGCCGGCGCAGACGCCGCCGTCGAGCACCACTCCCAAGGCATCGCCGAAGGCGGCGTCCACCTCTTCGGCGGTCGTCATGGGCGGTTCGCCGTGGCGGTTGGCGCTGGTGGTGGCCAGTGGGCCAACGGCGGCGCACAGGGCCAGGGGCACCGGGTGGTCGGGCGCCCGGACTCCCACCGTCATGTCGTCGTCGCCGAGGTCGGCGGCCAGCCCCGGCCGGGCCGGGATCACGATGGTCAGCGGTCCCGGCCAGTAGCGGGCCATCAGCTCCCGCGCCCGCTCCGGCACCGCGGTCGACACCGACATGGCCTGCTCCACCCCCGACACCAGCAGCGGCAGGCTGACGTCGCGGGGCCGGCGCTTGGCCGCGAAGATGCGGTCGGTGGCGCCGGAGCGGAAGGGGTCGACGGCCAGCCCGTACACCGTGTCGGTGGGGATGCCGATGGGCAGCCCCTGGGCCAGCGCCCGCACGGCTTGCAGCACCACCGTCGCCGGCGGCGGGTCACCCCGCGCCGGGACGATCATCCCGCCATCCTGGCCACCAGGGCGCGCGGCCGCCCGGCCAGGTCAGGGCGGACGTCGACCGCGCCGAAGCCCGCAGCCGTAGCCAACTCGACGGCCACGCCGGCTTGGTGCGGGGCGATCTCGATGACGACGACGCCCGGCCGGCGCAGCCACCCCGGCGCCCCGGCGAGTATGTCGGCCACGGCCTCCAGGCCCGTCGGCCCGGCCACAAGTGCGCCGGCCGGCTCCCAGTCGGCCACCTCCGCAGGCAGCGTCTCCGCCGAGGCCACATAGGGAGGGTTGGCCACGATCAGGTCGACCTGCCCGGCCAGATTCGGCGGCAGGGCAGCGAACCAGTCGCCGGCCGAGAGCCGCACCCGCGTCGCCACCGACGCGCCCATGCCCGACAGGTTGGCACGGGCCACGGCGAGTGCTTCCTCGGAGCGGTCGGTGCCCCAGACCCGGGCCCGTGGCATCTCGAGGGCCAGCGAGATGGCGATCGCCCCGGAGCCCGTCCCCAGGTCGACCGCCAGCGGGCGGACGGCGGCCAGGAGGCGCAGCTCCTCCAGCGCCACCTCCACCACCATCTCGGTCTCCGGCCTGGGGATGAGGACGCGCCGGTCGACGACCAGCTCCAGCCGGCGGAAGCTCCACACGCCGAGCACGTACTGCAACGGCTCGCCGCCCCGCCGGCGCTCGACCATACCTTCGACGAAGGCCACGACTCGCGCCGGCACCGCCTCCGCGAGCCGGGGCACCAGCCCGGCCCGGTCGTAGCCCGACGCCCGCTCCAGCACGAACCACGCCTCGCGCGCGCCGAGTTCCGCCTGGGCCGAGCGCTGGAGGTCGCGCCAGGTGAGTACCGCCTGCGTCACTCCTCCCCGGAGAGCTGGCGGGTGCGCTCGTCGGCCAACAGGGCGTCGACCAGGTCGTCGAGATCGCCCTGGAGCACCCGGTCGAGGTGGTAGAGGGTCAAACCGATGCGGTGGTCGGTGATCCGGTTCTCCTTGTAGTTGTAGGTCCGGATCTTCTCCGATCGCCCCCCACCGCCGATCTGGCTGCGGCGGGCAATCGACATCTCGGCCGCCTGACGGTCCTGCTCGGCCTTCAGCAGGCGCGACCGGAGGACCACCATGGCCCGGGCCCGGTTCTGGATCTGGCTCTTCTCGTCCTGCATGGCCACGACCAGTCCGGTGGGCAGGTGGGTGATGCGCACGGCGGAGTCGGTGGTGTTGACCGACTGCCCACCCGGGCCGGTGGAGCGGTAGACGTCGACCTTGAGGTCGTTCTGGTCGATCTGCACGTCGACCTCCTCGGCCTCGGGCAGGACGGTGACCGTGGCCGAGCTGGTGTGGATGCGGCCCTGGGACTCGGTGACCGGCACCCGCTGCACCCGGTGGGGACCGCCTTCGTGCTTCAGCCGGTTCCACACGTCGTCGCCCTTGAGGAGGAAGGTGACCTCGTTGAACCCGCCCATGTCCGAGGGATCGACGCCCAGGATCTCGATCTTCCAGCCCCGCCGGTCGGCGTAGCGGGCGTACATGTCCTGGAGATCCTTGGCGAAGAGGTTCGCCTCCTCGCCGCCCTCGGCCCCCCGGATCTCGACGATGACGTTGCGGTCGTCGTTGGGGTCACGGGGCAGGAGCAGCACCTTCAGCTCCTCGTCGATGCGGGCGAGGGTGGCCCCGGCCTCGGCGATGGACTCCTGGAGGAACTCCCGGTCCTCGCCGCTCGACTCCCCCAGCATGGCCTTGGCCGCCTCGAGGTCGCCCGAGGTGGCGCGGTGTTCCCTGAAGGCCAGGACGATCGGCTCCAGCTCCTTCAACCGCTTCGACAGCTTCACGTAGGCGCGCTGGTCGGAGAAGACGTTGGGGTCCTGGAGGCGGACCAGCACGTCCTCGTACTCGCTCTCCAGGCCGGCCAAGCGTTCGAACATCAAAGCCAGGGTACTTCCGGCTCGGCGCGGAGCCGGCGGCCCTACTCGCCGCCGGCCTCGCTCGTCGTGCGCAGGAGGCGCACCTCGGCGGCGCGCAGTTGCCGTTCGAGTGACTCCATGATGCCGCCGGGCACCGGCGGCCCGCCCGGCGGCGCCGGCACCGTCTGCGTCTGGAGCTCGATCAGCCGGGCGACCTGTTGGGCCGTTGCGTTGATCCGCTGCTCGAGCGCATGGTGCCGGGAAGCGCCGGCGTCGGCCGAGGCGGCGAGCGCCTCCCTCTGCTGCTCGCCTTCCCTGGCCATCCGCTGCAGGCTCTCGAGCCGGCGCTCGAAGTCCTCGCGGGCACTGGTCAGGTCGCGGAGCGGCTCAGCCACCGCCATCAGTGTCTCCTGGACAACGTCGTGAAGGGCCTGGGTGAGCTCGGCGCGCTGCGTCTCCAGCCGGGCGATGAGCGCCGCCGATTCGTCGCCAATCCGGGCCTCGATCCCGGCGATCTCCGCCCGCAGGAGGTCGAGCCCCTCGGCGAGTGCAGCGCGAAGCTCGGCCGCCTCGGGATCGGGTCCCGGGCGCGCCGCCAGCTGGCGGAGCTTCTCGTCGAGGTCGCCCTGTACCTGGGCCAGCTGACGGTTCGCCTCGGCGATCTCCTCCATCTCCGACCGGGCCGCCGCCTCGTCGACCCGGCGCTGCAAGGAAGCGATCTCCGACCGCAGCTGATCGAGGCCATCGGCAAGGGCGGCATGGAGCGACTGCGCCGTGGCGTCGACGATGGCGGCGAGGCTCTCCCGCACTTCGGCGAGCGCCCGGGCCGACGTGGTCTCGATCTCAGCGGCGGGGTGCGACTCCAGCTCGATGATCCGCTGATCGAGATCCCGCTGCCCGCGGGCCAGCGCCAGGTTCGACTCACCGAGCTCGCGCATCTCGGCGCGGACCTGGGCGACCGAGGCGGACACCTTCGCCAGTTCGGCATTCTGCCTGCGCATCAGGTCGGCAACCTGTTCCGAAAACCGTTGCAGCTCGCCGGCCTTCTCGGCCGGCGCCGGCGCCGGGGAACGCACCTCGGCCACCTGTGATTCCGCCGGGCCGAGTCGTCTCGCCTCGACCGCCCCCTTCATCACAACCGGCGGGGCTGCCGGCGCCGGCCCGTCCTCCCGTATCCTGCCGATTTCCGGTCCCGGTGAGTGGGACGACTTCGAACAGCGGTCGCAGAACACGCTGTTGGCGGGTCGGTCGAGATCGAAGACAGACTGGATCGAAGACCCGGGCACCTCACGATCGCACTTCGCGCACGGGACCAGGCGCCTGAAGTGGGAGGACCCCGGCGTGAGCACCAGCCGCACGGACCGGATCTCATAGACCGTGGCGCCGTCGTCGGTCCGGCCGACCACCGTCGGGCGCTGGCGCAGCGTCCTCAAGGCCACCCAGGTGGCCTGCCGGTCCGAGGATCCTCGATCGATCTCTTCAACCACACCCGGAAAGCTAGATGACCCGGCCGCTTCGGCCCGGTCGGCCGTCAGAGCGAGCCGAACGACAGGGCCGCCGGCCCCAGGACCAGGCCGAGGATCGGCGGGAAGATGAACAGCACCAGCGGGAACATGATCTTGATCGGCAGTTTTGCCGCCTTCTCCCTGGCCCACGCCCGGCGCCGGGCCCGCACCTCGATGGCCTGGGACTTCAGCACCCGGCCGATGGGGATGCCCAGGGCGTCGGCCTGGAGGAGGGCCAGGATCAGCGTCCGCACGACGTCGATGTCCACCCGGTCGCGCATCTCCTGGAGCGCCTGCTTGCGGGGCAGGCCCAACTCCATCTCATGGAGCGCGGTCGAGAGCTCGTCGGTCAGGGGCGACTTGAAGTTCTGGCACACGATGGTGAGGGCCGACTCGAAGCCGCTGCCCGCCTCCACGGCGATGGCCAGCATGTCGACGATGTCGGGGAGATCCTTGAAGATGGCCTCCGCCCGCTTCTTGATGGCGCCCTTCAACCGGGCCGCCGGGGCGTAGAAGCCGATGGCCGGCAGCAGCAGCCAGCCGATCGGCCCCGAGACCATGGTGCCGGGAGGGATGAGGGGCACCAGGAGCGCCCCCACCACGCCGGCGGCGATCTGGATGGCCAACTGCTGGCCCGCCTTGCGCTTGCCGCGGAGGCCGGCCTGAGCCAGCTGGCGGTCGATGTTGGTGAGGTACTTGGCCGGGACGAAGCGCTCCAGCCTGCCGGCGAAGCCGTCCGCCACGCCACCGACGAGACGGGAAACGATCGGCATGGCCAGCTTGGCTTCCTTCTCGCTGGCGTACTCATGCGGCTGGAAGTACTCGCCGAAGTCCGGTGCGATGTGACGCGCCCGGTACAAGGTCGAGGCGATGACGCCGGCGCCACACAGGGCCAGAGCCACGAAGAACCACACCACCGGGTCCATCACATCTCGATCTTGACCATGCGCAGGATCACGAACAGGCCGGCGATCACCGAAAGGGCGCAGCCGATCAGCACGAACAAGCCCGTGCCGGAGTACAACGGCACGAGATAGTCCGGGTTCACCATCCTCATCATCACGAAGAGCACCGGCACGAGCCCGGCCAGGACGTAGGCGGACATCCGACCCTCGGCGGTGAGCACCAGGATCTCACGCTTGACCTCGTCACGGGCTCGGATCACGTCGGCCAGCGTGTGGAAGAGGTCGGCCAGGCGACCTCCCACCGTCTGCTGGATGCGGATGGCCTGGACAACCATGTCCAGGTCCCGGATCTGCAACCGCTCGGCCATGCGACCCAGGGCCTCGGTGACGTTGTCGCCCAGGCGGGTCTCGGCCACCAGGCGGGAGAACTCCTCCGACAGCGGCGGCGGCGACTCCTCGCACATCATCTGCACGGCGCGGAGGAAAGTGTGGCCGGCGGACAGCGACGACGCGATCAGGCTCAGGGCATCGGGGAGTTGGGCGCAGAACGCCTTGGTGCGCTTGGTCACCCGCCGGCGGACCACCCGCGCCGTGATCAACGGGACCCCCATCGCCCCCGCGCCGGCCAGCAGGAGCTGACCGGACAGCAGCATGAGCACCGCGGCGAGGGCCAGGGACGCAGCGGCGATCACGATGACGAACTCGCCCGGACGGAGGGGGATCTGGGCCCGGTCGAGCAGCACGCCCAGCGAGTGCTTCTTGTCCATGGCCTCCACGGCCTGGCCGGCCAGATCCACCGCCCGCCCGCTGACCCCGCTGAGGGCCTCCTCGCGGTCCTCTCGGTCCTCGCCGAACGACGCCGGCGGCATGCCGAGCACATCCGCGATGGCATCGTCCTCGTCGCGCTGCTTCATGACCATCCCGAGGACCAGCAGGGCGATGCCGGCCAGCACGGTCAGGACGACGACCAGCGTCATGTCACGCCGACTTCCTGCTTGACCAGCCCCGACGGCGCCGGCGATCCGGACGCACGTTCTCCTCGTCGTGCTCACTGCCCGTCCGGACGGTGGACACCAGGCCGGCGGCGAGCGCCTTGCTCACCTCACCACGAGGGGCGTAGGCCAGCACGGGCTGGCCCATGTTCAACGACCGGTTCACCTCCCGGCCGTAGGGGATGATCATCGAGAAGCCCTGCGGGAAGTACTGCTCGACCCGGGCCACGTCGATGCCGACGTCGGGCTCCACCTTGTTCAGCAACAGGGTGACCCGCTCCACGGGCACCTTCAGCTTCTTGAGGGTGGTGAGCATCACGCCCAGGTTCCGCACGCTGGGGAGGTCCAGCGTGGCCAGGCAGAAGATCTGGTCGGCCTGCTCGAGGGCCACGAGCACGCCCTCGCTCAACGCCGTCGGCGTGTCGATGACCACGTACTCGAACTTGGACCGTGCCGCTTCGATGACCGTCGCGATGTGGAACGCCTCGATGGCGTCGGCCTGCTCGGGGTCGTCCGGCGCGGCCAGGACACAGATGCCCGACTCGTGCCGCTCGAGGTACTCGTCCAGGCGGCTGGCGAGATCCTCCTCTTCCGTCTCGGCGGCGAGAAGGTCGTGGATCGTGTGGCGGGGCTTCAGGCGCAGCGCCGTCGACAGCTCGCCGAACTGGAGGTCGAGGTCGATCAGGCAGGTCTGCTTCTTCGACGTCACCAGGTGGTAGGCGAGGTTCGTGGCCAGGAAGGTCTTGCCCGACCCGCCGCTGGCCGAGACAACGGCGATGACGGTGCCCGGCCCCACCTTCTCGACCTCTTCCGGGCGGTCGTCACCGCGCGCGGTGCGCATCGCTGCGCTCGTCTCGATCGCCTGTTCGACGGCCTCGAGCAGGGCGTCGTCGGCGACGGGAAGGCGGAGGATGTCGAGGGCGCCGGCCCGTACTGTCTCCCTCAGGTCGGAGCTGCGCCAATGGTTCAGGGCCAGCAGGAGCTGGGTCTCGGGGGTGCTCAGACGCATCTCGCGGAGGCGCTTGAAGCCGTTCTGCTTGAGGGCGATGGGGCCGGCGACCAGGACGTCGAAGGGGCCGGCGTCACGCATGGTGGCGTCGAGGGCGTCGAAGCTCTCGCACCAGACAACGGTCGGCCGGGGCCGTACCGCGTCAGCCACCCGCTCGACCTGAATGCTCAGGTCCTCGGTTTCGTCGACGACGAGCAGTTTCTGGGCACGCATCGCGCCCCTAAACGGCGAGGGCGCCGGCGGGCCCTGCCCCAGGCGTTTTGACCGGTGCCTCGCCACTGGGCACCAGGTCGAAGTACAGCTTCTCGAACTCGTTGAGGTAGATCAGCCGCTCGGCGTCGACGGGCGTCACCGCCAGCAGGTAGATCAGGTTCGGGCTGCCGGGCTGACCCTGCAAGGTCGGAAGGCCGGCGCCGTTGACGTTGAGCACCTCGATGCTCTGGAGGACGAGGCGGACGCTGGGCGGGTTCGGGCCCCCCTCCTTGACGATCCCGTACACGTCGATGTGGTCGCCGGCGCCGACGAAGCCGGCCACGCCGGCCAGCGGGCCGATCTCCAGGGCGAGGGCGCGCTTGCCCGGCGGGATGACCACGGTGCCGATCCGGGTCTGGGGCGCCGGGAACATCGACGTGGTGATCGTCGTGCCCGCGGCGATGGTGGAGCCTGCGACCCGTCCCGAAAGCTGGGTCGGATCGGTCACCGCGTCGGCCGGGCGCTCCTCGGGAAGGACGGCCTTGGATCGGATGGAGCCGTCGGCGAGGGCGACGGACGCCGCGGTTCCGGTCTGGACCGGCGTGGCCGCGTAGTACATGGCCACCTTGCCCGCGGAGGGGTCGACGGCTTCCTCGCGGGTCCCCAGGTAGGCGGCCCCTCCCCCGCCGGCGACCAGGAGCGCCACACCGGCCATGAGCGCGGTTCTCGTTCTACTCGTCATTCGGGATCGCACGGGATGTACCTCTTCGTTTCCTTGGAGGGAGGGCTTCTACAACTCGCCACTTCCTCACTCCTAGTGTTGTTATCGGCACTCCGAGAAGGCGGGCGTATAGGCCGAATGCACTACCGGACGAGGAGGGTGGTGTAGATCCTGACGGGAATGGAGTCCTCGGGGTTCGGCACCAGGTTGATGGTGGCGTTGCCCGTCACTGACAGGGTGGTGCTCACGAACTGGGCGCTCAGCCTGATGGGCAGCGCCCCGCCGCCGGTGAGGGAGAAGGCGGCGGCGTTGGGCAGGAAGAACACGCCGGTGAGGCTGGTCGACGCCCCGCCGGCCATGCCGTTGGTATTGCCGCCGGCCTCGGTCCACAGGCCCAGGTCCTCGAAGGGGTTGGTGGCCGCCAGCTCCTCCGCGGTGGGCAGGCGGCCGGTGATCTCATTCGGTGCCGACAGGTCCGAGGTGGCGCCGCTGGAGATCGTCAGGGTCCCCGAGTAGCCGCTGCACGGCGAGGTGCACGGGAAGGTGCCGTCGGTGGCCGGCACCTTGTCGTAGCCGCTGGCCATGTAGATGAACGTCTGGCACATCCGGACGGTGGCGCCCGACCCGGCCTTGAATGAGCCCTTGCCCACCACCAGTCGGTTGGCGTACCCGGCGCCGGTCCGGGCCGCACAGGTCGCGGCCCCGCCGGCATTCATGTTGATCGTCCCCCCCGAGAGGTCCATGCCGATGACGTTCCCGGTTGCCCGCCCACCCACGTAGACCTTGCGCGGGTCGGTGATGGTGAAGGTGCTGCTCACCGCCAGTTGCCCGGTGACGACGATGAAGGAGTTGGCGCCGGAGAGGGTGAGGGGCACCGACACGTTCAGGTCGCACTTGAACCAGATGTGCGTGAAGGCCCGCCGGACAGGGTCGAGGTTCAACGTGGTCAGGATGGTTGAGCTGCAGTTGTCGACCACGAGCCAGGTCACGCCGAGCCCGATGCAGGTCCCGATGCCCCCGAGAATGACGACCGGGAGGCAGCCCGGCGGCCACGAGCTGTTCAGCATCCCCTTGACCTCCTGGTCCAGGGCGATGATGTTCTGCCGATAGCGCTCATCGACGTACTTGCGGCCGGTGCGCGGCGATGGGATGGCCATGGTGTCGCCGTAGCTCGTGTTCCCGGTGGCGGAGTAGTTCGACGTCACCTGCGCCGCCGGCTTGAAGTTGGCGGCGTAGATGCCGACGCGTGAGCTGTTGCTGCCCGTGGTCGGCTCACAGCCGTGGGCGGGAAGGCCGTCGGTGCTGCAGGCGACGATCGTGCCCCCGCCGGCGGTGTCCTGGCCCACGAGGATGCGCTTGTTCGACGTGCAGTTGCCCAGGGGGCCGCCGTCGCTGTCGATCTGGATCGTTCCTGGGTAGGTGTTGTAGGGCTGGGCGATGACCTTGGTGCCGCTCCCGCCGGTGACCAGCACGTCGCAGTTGTGGCGGTCGAGAAGCTGGAGGGCGGCGACGAAGTCCAACGTCTCTTCGGCGTTGAGCCGCCCGACGGAGCGGACGCGCAGGTTCTTGGCCGTGGCCCCGTCGGCCTGGGCGAACTGCGACCCCTGCAGCTCGGTCAGGATGACGGCCAGGTTGTCGCAGCCGCCCAGCTCCGCCACCCCGGTGTCCCCGAGCCCCACGTCCTCAGGGAACCGCGGGTCGGGCAGGGCGTACCCGGCCTGGATCTCTACGGTGAAGCGGCCCCCGCCGGCGGTGGCCTGGAGCTTGGCCCATGAGGACGGGGTGTTCGGCAGGCAGGGGTTGGCGTCCTCGGCGGTCGCCACCGAGGGGCACGGGTTGGTGGTGATGAGCTGGCCCGCGGCCGTCGACCACGTCTCGCTGCCGGCGTCGAAGGACGAGAACCCTCCGGCGTTGCTGATGAGGTAGTCGCGGGCCTTGCACACGCCGTTCCACGGGCCGAACGGCAGCCGGCCCACGCCGGCCCGGGCCGCCATGTCGGTGACGCCCTTGTTCGTGCGCCGGTCGGCCCGAAGCTCGCCCAGATCCAGCACGAGGCCGACCATCATCAGCGACCCGATGAGCATGAGGGCGGTCATCACGACCACCGTCCCCTGCTCGCCCCGGGCCCGGGCTCGGGCCCTCATCCGGTGTCCCGTTCGTACCGGGCCACGAGCTGGCCGCGCAGGGTCGTGTTCTTGGTGAAGAAGAAGAATTCCATCTTGGCCGGCCTGGTGGCCGACACCTTGACCAGGTGGACGGCGGCCTCCGGGCCGCTGCTGGCGCCGGAGGGATCGGCCAGCCCGCAGAGGGTGCCGGCGCCGGGCAGCACCCACTCCACGCAGACGTCGCCAGGGAGGACGTCGCCCCCGGAAGCCTCCACCACTCGGCTCCGGACCAGCGCTTTCCACGTGGTGAGCGCGTTGACGTCGTCGCCCATCTCGAGGCTGGCGCCGTAGCGGGCCCCTTCCCGGACCGCCTCGACCAGGCCGATCTTGTTCGTGTACGCCTGCCCGCCGGTGTAGATGCCCAGTACCAGCGCCATCAGCAGGGGCAGGACGAGGGCGAACTCGAGAAAGACGGCGCCACGTTCGGATCGGCGACGGGGAGAGGGCACCTTGCCCTTGTCGACATCCGTTGGGCATTCCTTGAGATAGGCCGGCGCCGGGCTATTCTCAAGGGAGGCTCAAACAATCTCCGATCGGAATGAGATGACAGACATGCGGGTGCTGGTGGTGGAGGACGAGGCGCCGGCCCGCGATCTGCTCGTTGCCATCCTCCGGGCCGACGGCTACACCGTGCACGCCGTGGAGGACGGTGCGTCCGCCCTCGACGCCGCCGACTCCTTCCGCCCCCACCTCGCCCTCCTCGACGGGGGCCTTCCGGGCATGCCCGGCGCCGACCTGGCCAGCCGGCTGCGCCTGAACAGCGACCTGCCCATCATCTTCGTGACCGGCGCCGACTCGGCCGAGGCCGTCCACCTGGCGTTCCGGGTGGGGGCCGATGACTACATCACCAAGCCATTCGACGCCGAGGAGCTGTCGTGGCGGGTCAAGGCCGTCCTGCGCCGCTCCGGCCGGGCCGTGTCGCGGGCCTGGGAGTGCGGGAACCTGACGGTGAGCGACACCACCCAGTCGGTGACCCGTGCCGGCGAGCCCGTCGCCGTCACCGCCACCGAGTTCAAGCTGCTCCGGGTTCTTATCCGTAACGCCGAGCGGATCGTCTCCAAGGAGCAGCTTCTGACCGAGGTGTGGGCCAACGAGGCCGACAACCACCTCCTCGAGGTCCACATGAGCTCGCTGCGCCGCAAGCTGGAGGCCCACGGCCCGCGGATGATCCGCACCATCCGGGCGACGGGGTACCTGCTCCACCCCTGAGATCGGGAGCTCCTGGCATGGCGTGCGTGACGATCAGTCGCCTCAAGCCTGCGCCGGCAGATACGGGTGAAGCGCGTTGGTCGCCAGAGCGAGTCGGTCGGGGCGACCCGGTATCGGCACGAAACCGTGGTGGACGTAGAACGACGCGGCTGCGTCATCGATGGCATCGACGATCACGTAGCGCCCGCCGAGATCCCGAGCTCCGATCGCGGTGCGGGTAAGGGCGCTCGCCAGGAGTTGGGAGCCGAGTCGCTGGCCGTGCAACCTGTGGTCGAGTGCGAGCCGAGCGATGAGGTAGCACGAGATGCGATTCGGGAGCCCACGCGCCTGTTTTTTCGTGAGCGTCTCCCGCTCGATGAAGTACGGCATCAGCGCGTAGTACGCCACGACCACGTTGTCGCCGCGATGCCAGACGTAGGTGCGGGTGAGGTTGCGGCCGTCGCTGTCGCGGGCTGCCTTCCGCAACCACTCATCGATCGTCGGCTGCGTGCTGTCGAACGCCGACACGTCGTGTCCGTCAGCGAGAACCTCGCAGACGAAGTCCACATCGACGAGCTAGCGGTTCTCGAACCGCGGCTCGATGAGCGCCTTCTCCAGCGCCGGCGCCAGCGCCGTGGGCCGATCGAGCGCCGCCAGCAAATCATCGAACACGTCAGCGGGCACGGTCATCGAGGCGTGCGCATGAAGCAGTTCCTCGGCGCGGGCATCCGCGGCCGAGGTGACGAGAGCCGACACCGTGACGCCCCCGATCGCCGCGGCACGCTCGTAGACCGTTCGCTGCCGAGCCGTGACCCGGAGGTTCAGCATCTTGTCTTTCCGCTCCATGTCAATACACTGTATGGACACAGAAGTGTGTCGTCAACCCTCCGGCAACACCCCTGAAGGCGGGTCCTCCTCCTACGCCTTCTTGGCCCGGGGCGCCCGCTTGGCCGCCGGCGCCTTGGCCGCCGCAGCCTGGGTTGCTGCCGCCCGGGCGATGGCGGCCTTGGCTGCGGCTCGCTTGGCCGGCGCTTTGGCTGCGGGGGCCGGCGCCGCCTTCTTGACCGGCACCGCCTTGGTGGCCGGCGCCGCCTTCTGGGCCGGCGCTGCCTTCCTGGCCGGCGCTGCGGCCGGCGGGGCGGACGGGGGCGGCTGGCGCAGGCGCTCGACGGTCCGGCGCAGCGCATCCAGCGCTTCCTGCTGCTCCGCGATCTCCTGGTGCAGGAGCTTCACGTCGCTGCGGATCGGGCCCAGCGACGACGCCTGCATCGACGCCCGGGCCGCGGCGGCCGTCGCCGCGTCGGACGCCTGCTCGATGGTGGCCACCGAGTCCTTGAGCTGGCGCTGCTCCCGGATGAGGTCCTGCACCGCGGCGGAAAGGGTCCCCAGTGTGGATTCGGCGGACCTCTTGGCCTTCCGTCCCTTGTCGCCCTCGGGCACCAGCGACATCCGCACGAACGTCTCCAGCCGGTCGTCGAGGTCGGCCTTGCTGTCGGCCAGCCTGCCCATCCCCGTCCGGACGTCGCCCAGCTCGGCCCGGAGCTCGCCGAGGCCGGCGTCGAGGGCGGCGTGCAGCTCGTTGAGCTCCGACACCTCGGCTTGGCCCTGGCGCACCTGCTTTTCCATGGCCCGCAGCCGGCCGTCGACGTTCTCGGCCGGCGCCGAGGCCGGCGGGACGGCGGCCAGCACGTCGGCCAGGCCTTTCTGCAGGCCGTCCTGGAGCTCCTTGCGCTGGGCGTCGAGCGCCTTGCTCAGCCGGGTCGCCATCTCGTCGACCCTGGCCTCGACGGCCTCCAGG
Source organism: uncultured Acidimicrobiales bacterium (assembly GCA_964479465.1). Lineage (GTDB taxonomy): Bacteria > Actinomycetota > Acidimicrobiia > Acidimicrobiales > AC-14 > CADCTB01. Next base: position 28,825 of record CAYZMG010000006.1, on the reverse strand, counting down.
CGCTCGACCTCGGCGCCGGCGGTGTCGCCGGCCTGCTCGGCCAGGCGCAGTACCCGTTCGCCGAGGTCGGCGATGGTCTGGGCCAGCGTGGCCGTCTCCGATTTCGCCCGCACCCACTCGGCGTCGATCCCTGCCTGGAGCTGCTCCAGCCGCTCCCCCATCTGATGCAGCTGCCGGCGGACCTTGTCGCCGTCCTTCTTGCCCTGCGCCGCGGCACCTGCGCCGAGGTTGTCGATCCGCGCTTCCAGCGCATCCTGGCGCTCGGCCTGCGCCTCGGTCCGGGCGATCAGCCGGTTGATCATCTCGACGATCCGCAGCTCGAGCCCGGCGAAGCGGGGGTCCTCGGTGGCGGCCCCCAGCAGCCGGCCCTCCAGCACATCGATCCGGCGGGCCAGGTCGTCCTCCTGGGGGTCGGCGTCGAGGCGGGCCGGCGCCGGCGGCTCGTCCTCGTCGAGCTCCTCGCCGGCGACGACCGGCTCGTCGCCCGCCGGCAGCTCCTCCTCGTCGACCTCAGCGCCGGCGACGGCCGGCTCATCGCCCGCCGGCGGCTCGTCTTCGTCGGGCCCATCGTTGGCGACCGCCGGCTCTTCGTCCCAGGGCCTCGGCAGTTCGGACTCGTCGAGAGCCTCGTCATCGTCAGGGGCCGGCGCTTCGAGCTCGTCGAGCGCCACGCCGGCCATGAGCGCCTCGTCCTCCTCCGGCGCCGGCAGCTCGTCGTCGAGGCCGGCGACGTCGTCCAGAAGCTGGAGGTTGACCGCCGGCGGCTCCTCCTCGGCCGGCGCCTCGTCCTGCTCGTCGGCGTATTCCTCGTCCTCCGCCTCGGACTCCGCCACGTCGGGATCCTCCGCCTCGTCGTCCTCCGGCTCGGCCAGTTCGTCCCCCTGCACCTCGGGCTCGACGTTCATCTCGGCCTGGGCGTCCGCCAGCGCCGGCTCGTCAACGGCAACCGCCTCGGCCGGCGGCCTGGGTCGCGCCGCCATCGCAGTGGCAGCCTCGACGCAGTCGTTGCACATGACCGCCTGGGCCGGATGGTCGAGATCGGCCGGGCCCAGCACCGCCCGACCCGGCACCTCCCGGCCGCATTTCGAGCACCGCACCAGCCGGTTGAAATGGGCGGCGTCGCCCCGGAGGACGAGCCGCGCCGACCTGGCCTCATAGATCGTCTCGCCGGCGTCGGTCTGCCCGACCACCTTCGGGATCTGGCGCAGCGTTCTCAACCCGACCCAATTGGCCCGATTGTTCCGCCGCGGTGCTGGTGTAGAGGAGCTGGCGATGGTTGCCAGGGTACGTCAGCTCCGGGCCTGCCCTCATCGGACGAGCACAGCGGCGATGCGCTCCCGGGCCCCTGCGCCTCGCCCGCCCGCCGCGCCGCGACGACGACTGGTCGATCGAGCTCGGCGACGATTGCCGCTGCGAGCTGTGCGACGTGCTCGGCGGGTTCCTCGCCGGAGGGGGCTCGGCGCACGCTGGAGTGGCCACACGCCAAGGAGCGCCGGCGCCATGTGCACGGCAGGCTCGACCGCGCCGAGCTCCCCGTGACGCACCAGACCAGGCGCACCGGCAGCCCCTACACGCTGGTGCTGACGAAAACCGAGGCCCCCTTTGAAGGCGACAAGCGGGCCCGCCGCCACGACCAGGCAGATCTGGCCTGGCTCACAGCCAGGGGAACCTCACTACCCCGGCATCGGGACAGGTCAGCGCACTAGGTGAACCTGGCTAAAGCGAAGGCCAGCGCCGCCATGGTCAGCACAAGAGGGGAGCGCGGTGCCCGCTCCCGAGGCGCGAGCGAAGACTCCTCGAACATCAATTGGCGACCCGGCCCATGCCGGCGTCGTGGGCGAGAAGCACGGCATTGGTGCGCAGCGCCACCGAGGCGATCATGCAGTCGATCAGCCCTCGGGGGCGGTCCATGACCGCCCTGGGTAGTCGTCCTCGATCTCGATGTTCGTCCGGAGTCGGGCCATACACCTGTCGTACACGCTCGCGCCCAGCAGGTGTCCGGGCGGCGTGGTTGACTGTGCGAAGGGAGACGGGGCTCCCGAGCCGAAAAGGGGCGGACGGGTTCTGGAAGACATGGACGACGCTGGAGGCGCGAGGCCGCGCTCGGTGGCGACCGACGTCGCCGGCACGCGGGACCACGAGGTCGCACGCGCAGTGGCCGAGCGCGCCGGCGAACTCCTGCTCGCCCTCCGCCGGGACTCGACCGCGACGTCGGAGAACGAGCGGGGAGCCGAAGGGGACCGTCGCTCCCACGACCTCATCGTCGCCGAGCTGGCTGCCAGGTGCCCGGACGACCACGTCCTGTCCGAGGAGGCCGCCGGCGACCCCGCCCGGCTGAGCGAGTCGCGGGTGTGGATCGTCGACCCCCTCGACGGGACCCGGGAGTACCGGGAGGGCCGCGACGACTGGGCGGTGCACGTGGCCCTCGTCGTCGACGGCGTACCGGTGGCCGGCGCCGTCGCCCTCCCCGGCCTCGGGTCGGTCCTGAGCACCGCCGGGCCCCTGCCACCACGGCCGCCGAGGCACGGCCCGTTGCGGGTCGTGGTCAGCCGCACCCGCCCGCCGGCGGTTGCCGAAGCGCTGGCCGAGGCGCTCGGCGCCGAGCTCGTCCCCATGGGCTCTGCGGGCGCCAAGGCGGCCACGGTCATACGGGGCGAGAACGACATCTACGCCCACGCCGGCGGCCAGTACGAGTGGGACTCCGCAGCGCCGGTTGCGGTGGCCATCGCCGCCGGCCTGCACGTCTCCCGCCTCGACGGCAGCCCCCTCCGCTACAACCAGCCCGATCCTTGGCTGCCCGACCTGGTGATCTGCCGGCCGGACCTGGCCGAAGCGGTCCTGGCCGTCACCCGCAAAGCGAGCTGAGGAAACGTGCACCCGGGCACCCGCCGCCCCTACCCCACGCCGGCCGGAAGCTCCTCCGCCTGCCCGACGCCGCCCTCCCGCCGCCGGCGTTCGGCGGCGGCCAGCACGTCCTCGCCGTCGATGTTCTCGTAGGCATAGCCATGCTCGGCCAGGAAGCGCTGGCGGCGTAGCGGCGAGGTCGGAGCGGCGGCGCAGCAGCGAGCACAGCCGGTCGTCGTCCCAAAGCCGGCGAGGGCGGCGATCGTTCGGATCGCTTCGGAAGGGCCCAGTCGGAGCGACCGGCGGGAACGCGTCAGGGGGCGAGGGCGCCGAGGGGGACGACCACGATGCCGTCAGGGCGCTGGTAGCCGTAGCCGGTGCCGGTGATGACGCCGAGCACCGCCGGCTCGCCGGTCTTGCGGGTGTCGACCACGTCGCGAAATCGCGTGAGCGCGGCGGCGCCTTCGTCGGCCAGGCCGGCACCGAGCTTGATCTCGAACGCGCCCCAGCGGCCGTCGACGAGCTGCACGATGGCATCGATCTGAACGCCGTAATTGTCCCGGTAGTGCAACACGCTGCCGCCGAGGGGTTGCGCGAGGACCCGCAGGTCCCGGATGGCGAGTGACTCGAACAGCAGGCCGAGGAGGTTGAGGTCGGCGAGGAGCCGCTCGGGGCCGGCGCCGAGCGCGGCGACGGCGAGGGACGGGTCGACGAAGTGCCGCTTCGGCGACGTTCGGAGGTTGGCCCGCGAGCGGAGGTGAGGGGCCCAGGCGGGTTGGTCCTCGGTCACCATCAGCCGGTCGAGGATGTCGAGGTACTCGGCGACGGTGTGGCGATCGAGCGGCCCGTCGCCGCCACCGGCGTCGGCGGCCAGCACGGTGGCGGCGACCTCGGTCGCGGTGTTGCGAGCGAGCGATCGCAACAGGCGTTCGACACGAGCCGGATCCCGGCGCGAGCCGGCTATCCGCACCACGTCGACCTGGCGGACCTGCTCCAGGTAGTCCCGCGCCCCGCGGCCGGCATCGACGACGGAACGACCGAGCTGGGCGGGCCACCCGCCGGCGGTGATGCGATCGGCGAGGTCCGCCACGCGCAGGCCGGGGTCGTCGCACCGGGGCGGTTCGCCCGACAGCAGCGCTGCCAAGGACACGCCGGCGTTGGTATGGCCGCTCTCGAAGAGCGTCATCGGGCGCATCCGCATGAAGGAGAACCGCCCGGCGCCAGTGTGCCTCGCGACGTCGTCGGCCGGGACCGAGGAAGCGGTGAGGACGAACTGGCCGGCCTCGCCTCGCTCGTCGACCGCCCGCCGGACGTGATTCCACAGGCCCGGGGAGACCTGCCACTCGTCGATGAGGCGGGGAACGGGGCCTTCTAGCACGAGGCTTGCGTCGATGGCTGCGGCCCGGCGGGCGTTGTCGTCGATGTCGAGCAGGACGACGCTGGCCGCGGCACGGCGCGCCGTCTCGGTCTTGCCCGACGCCTTCGGCCCCTCGATGACGACGGCACCGGCTGCGGCCAGCCGCGCTCGCAGCTCGGCATCCACCACCCTCGGCAGGTAGACCATTCCGGCTCCAGTTCGCGGTCATTCTAGCCACCAGATCGTAGCCATTCCAGCCACCAGATCGTAGGATGGCGCCGCGGGCGCTCAGCGCGCAGGGGGGAAGAATCAAAGGTATGGCGAAGGAGAAGATCACGGATCACCGCCGGTCGGGCCAAGCTCACCGAGGCCCGCGCCCTGCTCGGCGTCAAGTCCTCCTCCTCAGGCGACAGCCTCGGCGGCTACGCCAGGAACGGGCTGGCCCCCGGGACCTACATCGTCGAGTTCAACGCCTGGGGCTACGCCAAGCAGTGGTTCGACGGCCGCGACACCGCCGAGGCCGCCGAGCGATCACCGTCGTCGACCAGCAGCAGACCACCGGCGTCGACGCCGTGCTGGTGGCCGCCTCCACCCACGGGACCATCTCCGGCCTCGTCACCGACAACGCAGGCCAGCCCCTGGCGGGCATCGAGGTCATGGGCTTCGCCGCCGAGCCCGTAGCGAGCCATGGCCGTCACCGGCACGACCGGCCACTACGTCACCAACCCCGTGCTGCCCGACACCTACAAGGTCAGCTTCCGCGACCCGGCCAACCGCTACGTGGCCCAGTACTACGACAACCAGCCCACGTGGGCGACGGCGAACCCCGTAACCGTCGTCGCCGGCGCCGACACGCCCGGGATCAACGCCGCCGCCGATCCCGTCGCCCCGCCGGCGCCGGTCCTGACGGGAATCTCCGTCGCCCCAAGCGAAAGCTCGCTCCTCAGTCGCGGATCGCAGCAGTTCACCGCCGTCGGGAACTACGTGAGTATTCCGGAGTTTCCGTACACCCAGTCCGGAGTTTTCGTACACGCCCCGGCCCACTGGTGTCGGAGGCCGCATGGCGGCCGACGCGTTGAGCCCTATTCACCTCCTTCATTGATCGGTCGTTCGGCGGCCCAGTGTGGCCGACCTCGGTGGTGATTGGAAGAACTCCTCGTCCTCAGGCCGATCGTTGTGATCGTGACCTCGGGCGTGGGCGATCAACTGCTCCGCTGAGACGAGGAAGTGGCAGAGGCTGCACCGGTGCTCGACCGCCCGCTTCTCGGGAAGGAGCCCGAGCGGCGTCGGCGGAAGGTGGAGGACGACGGTGCGGTAGATGACGGTCACCGGGGGCGCCTCCCCGCCGGCGTCGTGTGTTGCGGCAATGCCGGGTGCCTTCGCCCCGGTCCTGGCCCGCCGCTCCCCGCCGGCGCCGGCCTTCGACTCGCCTTCGGGGCGGCGCATCGACTCGCCGACGAGGTCGATGCGGTGCAGGTGCGCCAGAACGCGGTCCAGAACGGCGTCGGCGACTGTCGGCTCGCCCATGGCCTCGTGCCACATGGCGATCGGCAGCTGGCTGGTGATGATCGTCGAGCGCGGGCCCGCCCGGTCCTCGATGACCTCCAAGACGTCCGCGGCCTGATCGGCGCTGAGGGGCCTCAGGAGGAAGTCGTTCGATTACCACGTCGAGCTGGAGGGGCGGTACTACTCCGTGCCTACCAACTGGTGCGCCAGCGCCTGGAGCTGCGGGCCACGCCGAGCACCGTCGAGGTGCTCAAAGGCGGCAAGCGCGTCGCCAGCCACGCCCGCGAGCACGGCCGGCGGCGCTTCGTCACCGACCCGGCCCACATGCCCGCCTCGCATCGGGCCCATCTGGAGTGGACACCGTCCCGCCTCATCGAATGGGGCGCCACGATCAGCGGCCCCACCGCCACCCTGGTGGAGAGGATCCTGGCCACCAAGGCCCATCCCGAGCACGGCTACCGGGCCTGCCTGGGCTTGATGAGCCTGGCCCGCCGCTACGGCAACGAGCGCACCGCCGCCGCCTGTGCGCGGGCCCTGGCCGTCGGGGCCATCAGCTACACCTCGGTGAAGTCGATCCTGGCCGAGGGCCTCGACCGCGTCCCGCTTCCTTCGGGCCCCTCACCGGCGCCGGCGCCGCCCGAGCACGAGAACCTGCGCGGCGCCGACTACTGGGCCCAGGAGGCGTGATGATGATCAACCCGACCATCGCCAAGCTCCAGGCCCTGGGCCTGGGGGCCATGGCCGCCGCCCTCGCCGACCAGCTCGCCACCCCCGGGCCCTGGGGTGAGCTCGCCTTCGAGGACCGCCTCGGCCTCCTCGTCGACCGGGAGGCCGACGCCCGCGACAGCCGACGCCTGGCCCACCAGGCTCAAGGCGGCCAAGCTCCGTTATCCGGCCGCGCTGGAGGACATCGACTTCCGCTCACCACGCGGGCTCAACCGCGCTGCGGTGCTGGACTTGGCCGGGGCCGGCTGGGTCGCCCGCCACCACAACCTTGTCGTCACCGGCCCGACGGGAGTGGGCAAGTCGTTCCTGGCCTGCGCCCTGGCCAACGCCGCCCTGCGCCAGGGCCACACCGCCCTCTATGTTCGCACCCCGAGGCTGCTCGACGACCTCGCCCTGGGCCGGGCCGACGGGCGCTACGCCCGCCTGCTCAACTCCCTCGGGCGGGTGGCCTTACTGGTCCTCGACGACTTCCTACTCACCCCGGCTCCGGTCGAAAGGTGCCGGGACCTGCTCGAGGTCATCGAGGACCGGGCCCAGCGCCGCTCCACCCTGGTGGCCAGCCAGCTGCCGGTGGAGCGCTGGCACGCGGCCATGGCCGATCCAACCCTGGGCGAGGCCGTTCTCGACCGCGCCCTGCAGTCCGCCCACCGCATCACCGTCAAGGGCCCGTCCATGCGCAAGCGCCAGCCCGAACCGCCCACCGGAGCCGAGGTGATCGACTGCGGCAGTCGGGGGACTGCGGCGTGGCCTGGTCGCCGGCCAGCCCGCTTCCGACCACGCCCAACGGCTGGGCCGGGCCGCGAAGGAGAAGGTGCCCGGCTGGCGCCGGGCACCTCTTTCCAGCGCTGGGTCCCGCCTTCGGCCCAGCGCTGGGGAGGGTCCCCCTCCCCAAGCCTGCGGCGTCGCCCCCAGGGCGCCGCCTCCGGCCCCCTCCCGCCGGTCCCTATCGGGCCCGGTCGCGGATGGCGTGGCGCACGCGTAGCCTCGGCAACCAAGGAGGTGACAACCAGGCCCACGCTCTACTGAACGTCATCGGCGCCGTCCCCGACCGTGTCCGGAATCGACCGGAACGGGTGTCCGCTTTCAGCCGGAACGGGTGTCCGCTTTCGCCGGATTACACAAGGGCCCGGCCCTGCTCCAGGGCCTGGCCTTGTGCGGTCGCTGCGGCGGGCGCATGACCATCCGCTACTACATGCGCCACGGCCGGCCCGTGCCCCAGTACTCCTGCCAGGCCGCGGGCATCAAGCGCGCCGAGCCCGCCTCCAGCGGGTCGTGGGGGCCGACGTCGACCGGGCCATCGGGGACCTGCTGGTCGACACGATGACCCCACTGGCCATGGAGGTGGCGCTCTCGGTCCAAGACGAGCTCGTCTCCCGGGCCGAGGACGCCGACCGCATGCGCCGCCAGCAGGTGGAGCGAGCCCGCTACGAGGCCGAGCTGGCCCAGCGACGCTACGTGCGCGTCGACCCCGACAACCGTCTCGTTGCCGCCACGCTGGAAGCCGAGTGGAACAACAAGCTCCGGGCCCTCGACGCCGCCCAGGACGACTACGAACGTCAACGACAGGCCGACGCCCTCCTCGACGACGACAAGCGCCAGCGCATCCTGGAGCTGGCCACCGACTTCCCCCGGCTGTGGCAAGACCCCCAGACGCCGGCGCGCGAGCGCAAGCGCATGGCCCGGCTGCTCATCGAGGACGTGACCCTGCTTCGAGGCGAGGAGGCGCTCGACGTGCACGTCCGCTTTCGCGGCGGGGACACTCGCAGCCTCCAGCTGCCCCGCCCCAAGTCCATCATCGACCTCCGCAAGCTCGATCCGGTGGTCGTGGCCGAGGTTGACCGCCTGCTCGACGACCACACCGACTCCGAGATCGCCGAGGCCCTCAACAATGCCGGTCATCAACCACCGGTGGGCGATCGCTTCACGATCTGGATCATCTGGAAGATCCGCAAGGCACAGGGCCTCGAGAGCCGTCGTGATCGCTTGCGTCGGCGGGGCATGCTGACGCTCGACGAGATGGCTCAGGCCCTGGCGGTTCATCCCCAAACCGTCAAGGACCGCGCGAGACGAGGCCAGATCGCGTCGGTGATCTACAACGACAAGGGCCAGCGCCTCTACGCGCCGCCCGAGCCGGCGGCCATCATCGCCTGCGCCCGATGCGGCGAACCGATCACCGAACGAGGACAGCAGGGGCAGCGCCGCACGTACTGCGGAGTCACCTGCCGGACCGGCGCCTACGCGGCCCGACGCCGGGCGGCAGGATGGGTCCGCGTGCGGCGGCGGCCCTGATGTCTCTCCCCGTCCACTACGTCAGTATGGTCTTCCCAACAGGAGGTGCAGTCAGTTGCCCAAGCCTTCCTGGCGGCGTCGCCGGCGCCACAGGCCTTGAGGGCGAATCCGTGATGTCGGGCGAACTCCAGCGCCGGGGGGTGCCAGATGAAGGCCTTTCCCCGGGACCGGCCCAGGCATCCCATGCGGTCGGTGCGCCCCACCGCGGGCACCACCTCGACGGCCTCGAAGAACCGGACCAGGCCCTCGAAGGTGTGGGGCTGGTCGATGGAGGAGGCGAACCACCAGCACTTGATCCGGCTCCAGCACAACACGCACCCGAAGCAGAACAGCTCATGTTCCCAGCCCCAGCGGTTGCAGTCGGACCAGTCGAACTGGAACTCCTCGCCCGGGGCGGTCTCGATCGGCACCGTCACCGCCGAGGGCTTCGGGCGCGACGGCCCCCGGACGTCGCGCAGGTGGCGGGTGAGGCTCTGGTAGGAGCCGTCGAAGCCCTCGGCCCGCAGCACCCGCATGATCGAGGTCGCCTGCAGCTCGTCGTTGTGGGCCAAGCAGCCCGGCGATGCGCTCCCGCCACCGCTCGTCGATCACCAGCTCCTCCACCGCCACGGTCCGCTTCTCCGGCGGTCCGCCCGCCTTGAGCCAGCCCGAGATCGTCGCCGGGTGGTAGCCGAGATGCCTGGCGATCTGGGCGACGGTCCAGCCCGCCGCCTTCAATGCCGTCACGTTCATGTACTCCTCCTGGGTCATCATCCAGATGGCTCCTTCCAGCCCGTCGGTGCTTGGTGGCACCTGCAGGCTGGAAGGGCCGTGGACCCCGACCGGTGGATACCGGCCAGGAGGAGCACGACCTCAGTTAGGAACGCGAATTTCGGTGAGCATCAAACGCGAGTCAGGTTGGGCCCCCGACACCGGGCACCCACCCGGAACCCTGATCTCCCTCACCGAGTGGGTGTGGTGGATACCTGGGGCGTCCCCATCCTCGTTGCCGGCTCGACTGTCAGCGGCCGGCCGACCTCGCCTGTCAACGACGACGACTCGCAGCTTATGCTGGCTGTCATTCGCCTAGTCTCGCGAGGTGGCACCCGGTCGCCCGCTGGCCTGAGCGCGTAGTCCAGTTGTAGCGGCCTGGCCAGGAAGGAAGCTCGGTGGGACAATTCAGAGGATGTTGCCGGTGCCGGCTTGGGAAAAACCGCGCCAACTCCTCGTATGCGCCGATCGTCTTTCGACCAGACAGCGCCCGCTTCAGTAATGCCACCGGTTCCAGCCAACCGAGCAGCCAGTCCGGGCGTCAACCGTCCATAACCGTTTACGCCGGTCCATCACAGCCGTCACCGTCAGAGGTTCGGCTCGTAGGCTGGGTCGCGTCTTGAAGGTCCTTGTTACCGGTGCCGCCGGGTTCATTGGTTTCCACACCGCTAACGCGCTCTTGGACCGCGGCGATGAGGTCATTGGGTTCGATGACCTGAACGACTACTACGATCAGGCCCTAAAGGAAGCGCGGCTTGCCCTATTGGCACGCCGGGACGGGTTCCAGATAATCAGGGGGGATTTGGCGGACCCAGTCGCGGTCGACTCGGCGTTTGATCGCTCTCCGGATCGAGTAGTTCATCTCGCGGCCCAGGCTGGCGTTCGGTATTCGCTCACCAACCCTCGAGCCTACATTGATTCAAACATAAGTGGGATGTTGAACGTTCTTGAGTCCTGTAGGCACCGCGGCACCGACCATCTAGTGTATGCCTCTTCCAGCTCCGTCTACGGAGCAAATACCTCCATGCCTTTCTCGGTACACGACACCGTAGACCATCCGGTGAGCCTTTACGCCGCAACGAAAAAGGCCAACGAGCTGATGGCGCACACTTACAGTCATCTCTACGATATCCCAACCACAGGGTTAAGATTCTTTACGGTATACGGACCGTGGGGGCGGCCAGACATGGCCCTCTTTCTTTTTACAGCGGCGATCATCGAGGGCCGGCCTATCGACGTCTTCAACCAGGGACACATGCGCCGGGACTTTACATATATCGATGATATCGTCGAAGGCGTTCTAGCTACGCTCGATAGTACTGCCACCCCCAATCCCCATTGGTCCGGAGATTCACCTGACCCGGCCACCAGTTCCGCTCCCTACCGCCTCTATAATATCGGCAACCACAGCCCAGTCGATCTGATGGATTTCATCGGCGCAATCGAAAAGGCCGTAGGGAAGGCCGCTGAGTTGAAGTTTCTACCGATGCAACCCGGTGACGTACAAGCGACCTACGCAGACGTCGCAGACCTAAAAAGGGATATTGGCTTCTCTCCTGCGACGCCCATCGAGGAAGGCGTCGGCCGATTTGTCACCTGGTATCGCTCCTACTATGACGTCTAACCTGTCCATCTCAAGTTTCCCCCAAAGATCGCACAAGACAACCTGCCCCGATGCCTCATCGCGGGCAAGCACCGTAGGGGCTCCGGACCTAGACCTGGCCTATGATTGCGTACGGATAATGCACCATCGTCTACGCGTTCCTGCTGGCAGCGGCCGGCCAGGACCCACGGTTCATGTCTTTGCGGCCCCATCCAACGATTGGGGCATGACCGGATCGAAGTACGCTGGCGATGGCCGCGTACACCCTGGCACCGTCATGGAGACCAGACGGATTCCAGGATCGCGCCTGCGCGCTACCGGTGGAGGTGAAAGTTGCGTGTTCTAGTGATTGGCGGAACCGGAATGCTTGGCCACTCCCTCCTTCAGAACTTGGCGGGGGAACACGAGGTGAAGGTTACGGTCCGCAACAGCCTCAATGCGTATCTACCGTCTGATCTTTTCCGTCCTGATAATACCTATGATTCTGTGGATATCCGTGATAGTGCCGCTTTACATACAACACTTCGTCATTTCAAGCCACATGCCATAATAAACGCCGCGGGTATAGTTAAGCAGCGGAAGGCTGCGAAAGATCACATTTCTAGTATTGAGATCAATGCTCTTTTCCCACACCGCTTGGCCGCTATGGCTGCTGCGGAGTCAATTCGCCTATTCCAGGTCAGTACGGACTGCGTCTTCTCGGGGCGTAGGGGACACTACCAGGAATCGGATCTACCTGATCCATTCGATCTCTACGGGAGAACTAAGCTGCTGGGCGAGGTGGACAACAGTGGCTGCGTCACTCTACGCACTTCAATCATTGGCTTGGAGGTCGCCAGCAGACAGGGCCTCGTAGAATGGGCATTGTCGCAACACGGCGAGATTGGCGGCTACGTAAACGCTATGTACTCGGGGGTAACTACCCGAGAGCTTGCTCGTGTTCTGAACCTACTCCTCACTCGCGTGACTACGCTGCACGGCGTATGGCACGTCGCATCGGAACCCATTTCGAAATTCAATCTCCTAACGTCCTTGTTCGGGGCGATAGGGCGAACCGACGTAACCGTTGTGCCCGACTACTCCGTGAGTTGTGATCGTACCCTCGATGGCTCCGCATTCTCGCGAGTCACGGGGTACGTGACACCTCCATGGCAATCCATGTTGGACGAATTGGCTGCCGACATCCGGCATCGAGAGGCTACTACCTACTCATGAGTGTTCTTGATGGCAAGACAGTCCTGGTAACGGGCGGTACAGGGTCGCTCGGAAAGGTGCTCGTCCGGCGCCTTCTCTCCGGAGCCAACGGCAGCCCCAGGAAGGTGATCGTGTTCTCGCGAGACGAGGCCAAGCAGCACGATATGCGCCTGGAATACCTGCATCGGCGTGTGAGCACGGATGAAGTCATTTATGACAACTTTCGCCAGAAACTCGAGTTCCGTATCGGGGACGTCCGCGACTACGGCGACGTTTGCCGCGCCGTGCGTGACGCTGACTTTGTGGTGAACGCCGCTGCGCTCAAACAGGTCCCGACGTGTGAGTATTTTCCCGAGCAGGCGGTACTTACGAACTGCTTCGGTCCGATGAATATCTGTCGCGCCATCCATGAGAACAATTATCCGGTCGAAGCGGTCGTCGCGGTGAGTACCGACAAGGCATGCAAGCCCGTCAACGTCATGGGAATGTCAAAGGCCATTCATGAACGTATATTCATCGCTAGCAATGTTCTCAGCCCAAGCACTCGGTTCGTCGCCGTTCGTTACGGAAACGTTCTTGCGTCCCGCGGGTCCGTTATTCCCCTCTTTCACGAGCAACTCCGGTTGGGGTGTGCCCTCACCGTCACACACGCTGACATGACTCGCTTCTTGCTCAGTCTGGATCAGGCGGTCGACCTCATCTTCGCTGCACTCGCCGACGCACGTCCCGGCGAGACCTACATTCCAATTTGCCCTTCAGCGCGAGTGCTTGACCTGGCGAATGCGCTTGCGCAGAGTGTCGGAGCCGAGGTTGTGATCACGGGAGTCCGACCCGGCGAAAAGCTCCATGAGGTCCTAATCTCAGAAGAGGAAATTCGCCACGTCATGCGGCGTGGAATCTATTACGTAATTCGCTCCGTGTTGCCGGAGCTCTCATTCATGCAGGAGGGCTCCGAGATGGCTGGGCTGGAAAGAGAGTACACGTCAGCCGAGGGAGTCTTTGACTTCGAGCAGACGCTGAGCCTTCTTCAAAGCCACGGCTTGCTCTACGATCCAAATACAGCTCCGAGAGACAGCGAATTGTTGCGGTGAGGAACGTCGCCCCCGAAGTTCCCGGAACCTCCACAAACCGATTGAAGGTTGTGACACTCGTCGGCACGAGGCCCGAGATTGTGAAGCTCAGTCGGGTCATCGCCGCGCTGGAACACCATTTCAACCACGTACTGGTCCACTCTGGGCAGAACTATGACTATGAGCTCAATCAGGTGTTTTTTGACGAGCTTGGTATTCGTCCACCAGACCACCTGCTTGGGGCCGTAGGAGCGACCGTCGCCGAGACGATCGGCCAAGTCATCAGCCGTTTCGACCAGATTTTGGAGCTTGAGACCCCCGATGCTGTACTGATCTATGGCGATACGAATACATGCTTAGGGGTTATTGCTGCGAAGCGCCGGAAGATTCCAATCTTCCACATGGAGGCAGGCAATCGTTCTTTCGATCAGCGGATCCCTGAGGAATTGAACCGAAAGGTCGTCGATCACCTGAGCGACGTGAACATGACCAACTCGGAGCATGCACGCCGGTACCTCCTTGCGGAAGGGATGCGTCCAGACTTGATCGTTAAAACGGGTTCGCCGATGAAGGAAGTGCTCGCGTATTACGCGCCGCAGGTTGAGAACGCAAGAGCCGTCGAAAGCCATGGGCTCCGTCGCGGACAATATCTCCTTGTGAGCGCTCACCGGGAAGAGACCGTCGACGTTCCTTCAAAGCTGTTCGATCTGCTGGAGTCGCTTACAGCAATTCAGGCCCACTTCGACCAGCCTGTACTTGTTTCCACGCATCCTCGTACGTGGCGACGTCTCACGGAAGCAGGGCTCAAAGTCGATTCCACCTGTGATGCAGCAATCCGCTTCCTGAGGCCGTTCGGGTTTTTTGACTATATTAGCCTACAAAAGAATGCATTTTGCGTTCTGTCGGACAGTGGCACCCTCACTGAGGAGGCTTCGCTGTTAGGCTTTCCTGCCGTCATGCTACGCGAAGCGCATGAGCGGCCTGAGGGCATGGACGGAGGCGTAGTTCCCTTTAGCGGTGTCAAGCGGGAACGGGTCCTCCAAGCAATTCAACTCGCCACGGATCAGCCTGAACAGATGAGTTGCCGGCCACTTCTAGACTACACCGTGGACGACGTGTCGCGAATAGTTTCTAATACGATTCTTAGCTACGTGGATTACGTCAACAGGGTTGTATGGCTCCGCCAGCCCTTGCCGTAGTGCAGTGCCACAGCGGATGTATTGCTGCTCTCTGACTGAAGGACTCTCGTTATGCACACCAACAATGCCGAGGTAGCTCGCTGCAGCGCGTTGGCGAGTGTGGCCACGATCCTGATATATCTCTACTACCAGGACATTACGTTGCCGCTAGCGGGCGCCGTGTCGACGCTCGCTTGCATAACCGTCGCCGGACTCCTCACCCAGAAGGCACAGCCGCTCGCATTTCTCACAAGACTCATGATCGTTGCCTACGCTTTGCCATTTTTAACGCTACTTGGCTATCTCTTCTCGCAAGACTACGAATGGTGGGGCACGCCACGAGCCCGCCTCTATATTAGCGATCACCATCTACAGGCCCGCATGGTGACAGTGGCAATTATTGGAATGATTGGCCTTCTGCTGGGTATGCGTCTCGCCTCGCTCGTCCGTTCGCGTGCAAACACACAGTCTCTCCTGCCCTCGACACATGACCAAAAAGCGGCGACGCTCCCGCTGCTACCATTTAGCTGTCTGTTGGTCTTCGCTGTGCTCCTTTCCTGGCTGAGCGCGCCGACCAAGGACATCTTCGCCGCAGGTTACGCCACTGTGGGAACGGAGGCTCGCGCCGCCGATCTCAATTTCAACTCTGCTTTTCTCATCTCCTATATAGTTATTATTCTCCTCATGATTGACGCTGAGCGGGAACGTATCATAGTTCGACGCCGAAACAAATATTGGTCTGTCGTTCTGGTGAGCGCACTTATCGTGTTCTTTCTTCAGATCGTTCGTGGTGACAGGGAGTCGTTGGGGTTGATCTTGGGACTCATCTCGCTCTATGTCACCGGCCCGGACCGAGCAACATGGGTGAGCGGAAAACGGCTGGCGTGGCGGCGTGTACGTCGCGTGGCTGTGCCCTTATGCGTCCTGCTGTTGGTCTTTGTCGGTCTCGGAGCTGCCCGCGGGCAGTTGGCCGAGCCCGAATCAGCTTCCTTGGACCCAATCGCAACATTGCGTTCGGGGCTCCAGCAAAGCACGTGGACTGGCGTTCTACTGACGAACCTCTCCCTCGCCCGCCAAGACCGCTACGGAGCACTCGACACCCTTAATGGTCAAACATACGTGGACTACCTAAAATCCCTGCCACCTGGAGTCATCACTCGAGCGCTGGGTGTCGATCGCGCTATCGAGCCCGAACGATCGCCTGGCGGCTGGACGAGCGATGTCGGCTCCGGTGGTGCTCATGTGGTAATCGTTCCGTTGAAAAACTTCGGCGCAACGGGCGTCTTCCTAGTACTCTTGGGATACGGATTCGTCATCGCCAGGTGCGAGTCTTCCAACATACCCGGCCATCTCTGGAGACGTCTTCTCTTTGGCACCGTAACCACATGTTCCCTTCTGTGGTTCTGGTATGGTGACCTCTCGCTAGCTAGAGGATTGCTGGCGGCCGGGGGACTAGGCTTGTTTCACCGGTTTACCGCTCGGTCAGCCCCTGGCCTCGCCGGCTTGCCGCTCGGTCAGCCCCCTGGCCTCGCGACTCACTCCGACGGACTATTAGGTGCGGAGCGAGCCTTCGCCCCTGGACGGGAATAACGCACCCAAGGTCTGTCTGTCACTACCTCGTGCCTTCGCCACGCGCCGCTAGTGTCAACTGTTTAACCGTCTCTTGCGCGGTCGACTCCCAACTGAAGTCGAGTGACCTCGTAGCTGCTAGCTGTCGCTGTCTGGCCACCTCCTCGGGCGGCAACGATAAGACTCGCATCAAGGATGCTTCCAGCTCGTCCAGGTTGCCGGCTCGGTAGTAGCCGGCGGCGTTTTGAAAGAACTCCGGCATCGGGGGGCAACTGGTGGAGACCAGCAAGCAGCCGTGGCTCAATGCTTCCAATCCAATATTTGGACACGCCTCGACCCGACTGGACATAATAAACGCACTACATTCGCGATAGCACCACGCAAGTTCGGCGGCGGACAGATGGCCCACCCACAGAACACGCTGCTCGATCCCCAGTTCTACGACCAGCTTCTTCAAGTGGGCGTGATACCCGCTGGATCGGGCGTGTGATTCTCCGGCAATAACGAGGTGCATAGGTATGCCTCTTCGCGACAGTCGCAAGACCGCGCAGAGCACGTCTTCTAGTCCCCGAGAGGTCCGAATGCTGCCGGCTGTGAAAAGAAACGGAGCACCAGAGATCGCTCCAAGGGGCATTCGCATGTCGGTCGTAGTGCCTGGTTGTTCTACGCCGTGGTAGACAAGACCAACTTTCGTGGAATCTATTCGCCATCGATCGATAACGAATGCGCGCACGAATTCCGAGACCGCAAGCACGCGGGTGGACGTGAGACACGCGTGCCTTGCCACCATCCGGCGTACCACGTTCTCCGCGCTGTCCCGAAAGGAATTCCCCGCAAGGGGTGTTATCAGCGGCTCCATGTTTCGCACAGACACGACTACCGGAATATCGCCGAACCTTATCCGCCTAGCTGTGGTGATTAGGATCACATCCGGGTTGGTCGTCGTGACGGCATCTCGGAGGCTACTGGCACCTGTACCGCCTAACCATGTCTTCGCCTCAAGAGTACTTGGCAGCAGAGTCAGGGCGGGCTCAGGTACGAATAGCTCAAGACTGTCCACTTCTGGTCGTTCTCGGAGCAGCGGAACCAGCACTTCGATGTATTTCGTTGAACCGCCACTCAGGCTGCCTCTTGTCAGGACTACGACACTGACATTCACCGGAACTTTACGTTGCCACAACTGTTCTGGATGACCATTTTTGCGCTGGGAACCCAGAGCCGCCGTCGAAGGCGCCGTCTGAAGACACGAGATAGAGAACCCGGTTCCGTAGCCGTACAATCCATGTACCGCAACCTAGCTGAGCGAGATCGAGCCCGCTGAGGCCCTGGGGGAGCCCAACCTTCCGAGTCGGTCGACGGCGTCGCCGACCGCGCGCGCCGATGCGCTATGAGAGCTAGCGATGAAGCATACTTGAACGCATGCGCCTGGTATGCCCACGAACAAAGCAGGATCTTGTGCCCATGGCGCTCCAAGATGCGGAGCGACACTGTGGTAGCTCGTTCGCCGCTCCTGACCGGACAGCTCCCGCTCCCGTGGGCCGTACTCCTCAGGTTCTAGTACGAGCGGATTGGAGCGTTGCGTACCCGGTACTCGACGGTATTCCCGTCCTCCTTGGGCCTGAGGCTCTTACGCCATCCGGGCTCGGGCACGTTACGCCGGAAGAGCCGCAGTATGCCGAGGCATACAAGGAGTCCGAGTTCTATTCGGCTATCTCGGAATCCGAACTCACAAATGTCTCCGAATCCGACTCGGCGGGCACAATATGGCCAGTGATCGACGCAACCGACCAAGAACGAGCTTCCTTCCCGCTCCCAAGAGATATCTGGATCGATGCTGTTTTTGACTCCGCCTCACTATGGGACGCTTACAAGCATCTCGCACCAATGCGCGACAAGCGGGTTCTCCAGATCGGTGGAAAAGGATCCCACGCAATAAAGTTCCTCCTAGCGGGGGGCCGAAGGAGCCGTTGTCGCTTCCCCCATGCTGGCTGAGCTACGATTCGCGAAGGCCCTCGCGCTGATGGCCGGAGTCGAGGCTCAAGTCCGACTCGTCGCTTGCGTGGCCGAGGAGCTTCCATTCACTAACCACTCCATCGATGCGATCTACTCCGGAGGTTGCGTACATCACTTCGTGACGCCCCTTGGCGCTCCCTGAGGTAGCGCGAGTACTCGAGCATGGCGGACGTTTCGCTGCGATCGAGCCATGGATGGCCCCCTCTACAACGCAGGCACGAAACTCCTTGGGAAGCGGGAAGCCAACGCGTATTGCCGCCCGCTTACCCCAGAGCGCGTATCCAGCCTATTCTCAAGCTTCCCTGAGGCTTCCGTCATCCACCATGGTGCAGTGCTCCGTTACCCGTTGCTAGCCCTCAGCAAGCTCGGCATACAAGGGAGCCTGGACATCGTTTGGAAGCTGATCGCATTCGACGACGCCCTTTGCTCGAAGGTCCCGGGACTACGTGAGACGTGCAGCAGTGTGGCACTAATAGCGAGACGCAGCTAACAAAAGAGTCTGCCCGACGCGCGTCGCGGACCGTTAAATTTCGTCATCGAAGTTTCCGACTTGGGTCACGCACAAATTTGGCGAGTCGTTCATACCCCTCTGGGCCCACCGGAAGGCGAAACCCTAAGCCGGCGAGTGCCCTCGCGTCCTGCGCTTGTCCGAAGATAATGAGTTCCAGTCGCCGCGCCATCGCCCCCACTGGGGGAATTGCGGCCCCGGCCATAGACATCACTCCGACACCGGCCTTGATTAGCGTCACCGGTAGGGAAATAAGTCGTACTGGCCCGAAAGCGGCGAACAGGCTGGCGACGGTCATGCCCTCCCACGGCTGGAGCACGATAGGCGGGCACTCCTGTGAGCGACATACATATACTATGCCTGCCGCAACGTTCTCGATCAGCGCAACCGGGACGGGTGCGTTCCGGTCGCCGGTCGGGAGCGCCGGCAGCGAGGCCATCCGGATCAATTGACGCGTAATCCGTCGGTCGGCCCCCTGAACCGAAGTGGGCCGATACATGGCAAGTTCTGGAGGGACCGGGACCGATCCATCAAGGAGCGTGCGTTCC
>CAYZMG010000006.1:4047-9660 GCA_964479465.1 uncultured Acidimicrobiales bacterium | reverse complement strand
TTCCCCCATCGCCTTCGACTGGCCGTAGGGACTAATTGGGTAGGTGTTCGTCGTCTCCTCTAGAACCGGCCGCCGGCCTGAGACCGCGGCGCTGCTCACGTGCACCATCCGGCGCACGCCGGCGTCCACCGCTGCGATCGCCAGCAAGCCGGGCACGGCAGCATTGGCGCCGCACAACTCTGCGAGATCGTGACTCCCCGGCGCTGCGCGCCCAGCGGCGTTCACGACGACATCGACTCCCTCCATCGACCGGACAACCGCTGCATATTCAATTGGGTTCTGCTTGATCCATGACCGACACGAATCTGCAGTCGGCCGCCCAAGGTCAAGGGCGATTCGCAGGCTTGGTAGGCGCACAACTGTGAGACTCTGCCGCTTCGCCTCCTGAGCAACAGCCCGTCCTACGAACCCGCTCGCTCCAGCAATTGCAATCCGCATTCCGATAGCCTAACTAATGGGCCTCAGCCGATGGTGCGATGACGTCGAGGTGCAAACGGGGTGGGCCTGCTTTGAGGACAAAACGGGGGACGTACCCATCGCGAGTGATGCAGGTGACGCGCAGCGGACCAGGCCCCCATACGTTCGACGACGGCTCCGTCAGAAAAAGGGCCTCGGGGCGCCCGTCTCCAACCAGAAACATCAGTATGTATACTCATGGCAAGACGTCCTAAGTTGCCGCCATCGCTCTGCTCGGCGACTCTCAATGCTGGCTTCCCGAGACCAGCTCGTTAGAGACGTTCTTTGACTAATTTACTGGTTTCACGCTACCACTTTGGACGACGGTGCGTACGAACTCCTCGAGTTGGTCCAACAAAGACTCCCGCTCAAAGTGCGCTAAATAGTATCGGCGAGCAGCACGCCCCATCTGAGCTCGCTGTTGGGGCGACTGCTCGTACATCGTCTGGATGGCATCGGCTAAGCCCTTCGCGTCCTCTGAGGCACAGGCAAGACCGGCTCCTGCCGCGAGTACGACACGGGCGCCCTCGCCATCAAGGGCGGCGACGACCGGCCTCCCACACGCAAGATAGGACTGCAGCTTCGCCGGAATCGTCATGGCGAATGCGGGATCGCTTCGAAGCGTCACCAACAGGACATCACCGAGCGCCAAGTACCGCGGCATTGCCGTTGGCGGCCGGCGCCCGAGGAAGACGACCTGCTCTTGCAGATTCAGATCTGCAACCCGTTGCTCTGCCCATTCCTTGCGGCGGCCATCGCCGATGAATACCCATCGTATGTCCTTGTGATCCCTGAGAAGCAGCGCAGCATCGAGGATTGTCTCCATCGACTGTGCCACACCGATATTCCCGGCGAACACGACCTTAAAGCCGCTCGGCATTTCACGCGCTTCTTTCGCCTCATCGCTCACGCTGCACGGGCGATAGAACGACTCGGCCCACTCCGGAAGGTACGCAACGCGGTGGCTGGGAAGCCCAGTCTCCCTTATGGCATCCAAGAATGCCTCCGATTCGACCAAAACCATGTCACTGGCCCGATACATTCCGCCTACGAGCTTTCCCATCCAGCGAAGGAGTTGCTCCGAATGCACTTTGCCAGTGGCTCTCAAGGTCTCCGGCCAGAGATCTTGCACCCAGAACAAAACGGGTATGTTGCGCAGCTTTTTAAGCACGAAGGCCGGAAACGCCATTGTAACTGGCGACATCTGATAAACAATGATAGCATCGAATTTGCTCTTTAGGATAACCGGCGCTAAGATCGACGAGCTTAGCGCGAACGTTAAGTAGTTGAGTGCCAAGCGACTGCCCGTGCCGCCTCCTCTAGCGACGAGAGGAACTCGGTGGATGTCGGCGCCCATGAGTCGTTCGTAGCGCGGCGAGAAAGCAGAGTAACCCTCGAAAAACTCGCCACCTTCGTAGTTCGGCTGTCCCGTGAGCACCGTGACATCGTGACGCCTTTCGATGAGCCCTCTCACGACGTCATTAACCCGGAATGCTTCAGGATGGAAATATTGTGACACTACGAGAATTCTCATGCTTCGCGGCATTGCCGCCCCGACCTGCCTATCTTAAGCTTGAGGGTTCGACCGTGGTAACGAGTAATCGGCTTCTCAGCGAGTACGCCTTCACCGAATCCGTTTTTGGCGTACTGTAGAGATTACCGCCTGAGACGATGAACATCCACATCTCCTCGCCCCGGCGGGGTCGTAGACCAGTCCCACGGGCAGGGGCAGGGCCAGCTTGCCCCGCCGTGCCCAGGCCAGGATGCCGCCGCGTATTCGGGCCCGCAGCAGGTGCAGCTCAGCTTCGGACATCTGACCCTTCAAGCCCAGGAGGAGGCGGTCGTTGAACCCGCACGGGTCATAGAGGCCGTCCTCGTCAAGGATCAGCGTCTCGGTGAGGGATGCTCCGAATCCTCACCCGCAGGAGTGTTTCTTAACGACATGACAAGAGAACAGACCCGATAACCTTGTAGCAAGTGAGGTGCCGTGGTGACCTGCCCGAGAGGTGGCGTCCCAGAAGCGGTGTAAATCGGGCAGCGCAGGTTCCTTGTGAATCAGTTTAGGCGGCGGCTGTGACGGCTTTGTAGCCATCGTGACGTTGAGGTCCCGATGGCCGGCGATGATCTGGGCGATGTGGGGCGGCAGGCCGTTCATGACGGCGTCAGTGATGAACATGCGGCGGAAGTCATGCGGGGTGCAGCGCAGCGGCCCACCGTCGCTGCGGTCGATGAGCCCGGTGCGGGCCAGCCCCTCGTCGAGGAGGGTGCTGACCAGCCCGATGCTTATCACATGGTCCTCGGCCCCGAGCTTGCGCTGGAACAGCAGCGGGGCCGGGGGCAACCAGACGTGCTCCTGGGGGTCGCGGGCCCGCACGAGGGGGACCGCTCCGGTGTTGTCCCGGACCCGGCAGATGACGGCGCTGAGCACGTCGGCTAGCTCGGGGCTGACGAGCAGGAGCCGTTCGGAATCGGTCTTGGAGGGAGCGATCTGCAGGAGCGGGACGAGCTCCCCGGTGGTGGGGAGGCGGTATTGGACCAGGCAAGTGTGTAGTCCGGTCGAAAGCGGACACTGAATCCGGAGGATTCCGGACACCCGTTCCGGTCGAAAGCGGACAGTCGTTCCGGTTGATTCCGGACACCTGAGCCCCAGCGCGACGGGACGGCTCCTTGGTCCACCAAGGCGGGCACGCGGCCCTCTTGGATGACGACTTCCACAAGTTGTCATTCGAGGGAGGACCGACGTGCCCAGGAGGAAGCTACCCATGCGCAAGATCACCGAGGTCCTGCGGCTGAAGGCCGCCGGGATCAGTATTCGCGACATCGCCGCCAGCGTCGGGACGGGCAGAACGACCGTCTTCGAGTACCTGGCCCGGGCCGAGGCGGCCGGTCTGGCCTGGCCGTTGCCCGAGGGCCTCGACGCGGCGGCCCTGGAGGCAAAGCTCTTCCCGCCGCCGTGCGGTGAGCTGGCGGCCCGCCGTCCGGTGCCGGAGTGGCGGGAGGTCCACCGGGAGCTGAAGCGGGGCCGCCACGTCACCCTCCGGCTGCTGTGGCTGGAGTGGCGGGAGGACCATCCCGAGGGCTGGGGCTACAGCCAGTTCTGCCTGCACTACCAGCGCTGGCTCGCCGGCCAGGACGTGGTCATGCGGCTCACCTATGCCGCGGGGGAGCGCATGTTCGTCGACTTCGCCGGCGACAAGGCCACCTACGTCGACCCCGACACCGGCGAGTCCGTCGCCGCCGAGGTGTTCGTGGCCGTGCTCGGGGCCAGCGGCATGCTCTACGCCGAGGCGACCCGGGGCCAGGACCTCCCCAGCTGGGTGGGCGCCCATGTCCACGCCTGGGCGTTCTACGGCCGGGGGTGGCCGAGGTCACCGTGCCCGACAACCTTCGGGCCGGGGTGACCAAGGCGTGCTGGTATGACCCCCAGCTCAACCCGTCCTACGCGGAGCTGGCCCGCCACTTCGACACCGTCGTGCTGCCGACGCGCACCGCTCATCCCCTATTAACCGGCTATTTTTACTACTAAAGGGGCGGCCCGAAATCCACAGGGTTATTGCTCAGCAAAGACACAGCTATATCCCCAAGTCATCCTCTTCACAACGCGTGAGATCAATGCGATAGTCAGATCTCGATGACGGCGAGCGTGCTTCGACTCGTGCAGCGCGACGGGCGCTGGAGGTTTCAAGGCCAAGGTGCGGGGTGCCTGACCTTGATCGAGGAGTACCTCGGCTATCTGGTGGATCGGGCGTACTCGGTCGCGACGGTGCGGTCCTATGCCTTCGACCTGCTGCACTTCGCGCGGTGGCTGGGTGCCGAAGGGATCGCCGTCGAGGCGGTCGTGACCGACACGCTGCTGCGGTACCTGACGGCGTGCCGCACTGCGGCGGTCCCCGGCCGCCCGGGCGGGAATGTGTACTCCCTTCGCGACGGGCGCAACGCGGGCTACGCCCCGGCGACCATCAACCGGCGCCTGGCCGCCATCTCCGGCCTGTATGCCTACCGTCAGCTGCGCGACCCCGATGCGGTCTCGCCCGTTCCCAGTGGACGCGAGGCGCGGCGGGCGGCGAAGGGGGAACGGTCCGGGGAGCTGGGGCATCTGGCCCGTCCCCGGTCCCGCTCGAAGTTGCGTGTCCGCCAGCCGCGGCGCCTTCCCCGTGGGTTGGACCGGTCGGAGACCAAGGCGCTCCTCTCCAGCTTCAAGACGCTGCGCGACCGGGCGATCGCCGGTCTGATGCTGTTCTCGGGGCTCCGCTCGGCCGAGGTTCTCGGGTTGGCCGTGAGCGACGTCGACATCGGGCGAGGCTGGGTGCGGGTGATGGGCAAGGGGACCAAGGAGCGACGAGTGCCCGTCGATCCCGACGTTGCCGGCCTGATCCAGGCCTACCTGCTCGCCGAGCGACCGCAGACCTCGGCGTCGGCGCTCTTCGTCGTCGCCAAAGGACCGCACCGGGGCCAGCCGCTCACCCCCGCCGGGCTGCGCACGGCGTTCCGCTACCACCGCGGGCTGGCGGGGGTGGCCGCCGGGCATCCCCACGCCCTGCGCCACACCTTCGGCACCGCCCTGGCCGAGGCGGGCGTCGACCTGTCCGTCCTGCAGGCGCTCATGGGCCACGACCACGTCGATTCGGCTGCCGCCTACATCCACCTCGCCCCTGCCCACGTCCGTGCCGCCTATGACGCTGCCCGAACCCGTCAGCGCTCCTCGCAGCAGGCCTGACCCCGCCGAACTGCTCGACGCCTACATCGCCTATCTACGGGCGAGAGGGCGGCGGGTGTGGAAGAACTCCGTCGGCCCGGCCCGGGCCTTCCTGCGCCGCTGGCCCGACCCCCAGGACTTCGCCATCGAGCCGCTCGATGTCCGCCTCGCGGTGCCGAGGGAGATGTTCGGCTTCGTGGCGTTCCTGCTTGTGGGGGGCTGGCTGCGACCGGGCTATGACTATCTCATCGCCCGCAAGTTCAGCCGGCTGTGGCGAGAGTTCGAGGGGACGGCGTTGGCCACCGACGTCGAGCGGTTCGCGGACGCGGCGGCCGAGCTCGGCTTTGGAGTCCGCACCCGAGCGGGCATGGCGTGTCAGGTCGCCGCCCGCCTGCTCGTCCAGACCTCCAGTGCCCACTGGGCCAGGTCGAGGTAGAAGGCGCGCACGCTGGCCAGCACGT
>CAYZMG010000006.1:0-4037 GCA_964479465.1 uncultured Acidimicrobiales bacterium | reverse complement strand
GCACGTCGAGGTAGCTCAGCCTCTCGACGGTGACGGTCTCGCCGGCGGGGCCCCGGGTCGTGGTGCCCCGGCGCTGCAGGCGTCGCTTCCAGCCAGCCGCCACCTCGGCGGGCAGGCGGAGGAGTGTCGATGCCGGGAGAATGGGCCTCGATGTCGGACCAGAAGCAGCTGGCCAGTACGTAGGACTGGTTGCGCAGGCTCCCGTAGTCGAGGACGGGTTGTCGCTCATTCAGGTAGTCGACGAGCAGGTCCCGGACCGGGCGGCAGGCGATCGGGTAGCGGTCGACCAGCTCCTCCACCGAGCGCTGGCCCAGGCTGCGGATCTCCCGCAGGGTGGGCACACCGGCACCGAAGATCCCCATCCGGCGCAGCACCCCGAACGTGGCCGAGCCGGAACGCATCTGACCGCGCCGGCCCACCTCGGCCTCCAGCACCTCCAAGACGTCGCCGACGGTGATGTCGGCGAGGGTGCCGCCCTTGGCCGCGATGACCACCGCGGTGCGGAACAGGATGCGGGCCTGGGCCTGGGGGGTGACGGCGGGATCGTCTTCGCAGTGGCGCCGCAGTCTGGTCGAAGCCCTCGGCGTCGCGGGAGCGGATCATGTTGCGCGCTACCTTGCGGCTCTTGCCCCCGGTGAGCAGCCAGGCCAGCGACGGGCGCACGCCGTCGGCGCCGACGACGGCGAGCAGGGAGCTGGTCATCAGCTCCAGGCGCGCCGAGGAGTACTTCCCGGCCCGCTCTGGCCACTGTGCCGGGCCCTGCGCCCAGGCCTCGCCCGCGACGTCGGCCCCGGCGCCGGGTTGGTCCTCCAGCCAGTCCAACAGCAGGCAGAGCCCGCGGCGACGCTCCGGTCGGGCCGAACACGCCGGGGCCACCAGCTCTGAGGAGCCGGATATGGCCAGCTGCAAGCCGAGCGCAGATAGGGGCCCGCCACCGAAGGTTTTCGGGACTCAGGACATACTCCCTACGGGCTCCGCTGGCAGCGTAGTCTCATCGCTGGACGGCGAGGATAACCGCTGATATGTAGCAGCCACCGGCGACGCGTGCCGGCAGAGGTAGCCGCTCAAGATAGCCCTTAATCCGTGCGTCAAGCCACGTCCTCCGAGATGTGGTAAACCGAGCTGGGATGATTGGCGAGAGAGTGCGGCCCCTGAAACCGGCCTCTCTTAGCATTCCCTTCCAGGCGATATAGCTTTGTTCTCCGAGATGAAGTCCGCGCGCAGATTGTCCTCGGAGCCGAAACGTTCTACTAATATCCCATGGACCGAATCGCGCATTTGGCGAGATTAAGATTAGCCAGCCCTCAGGCCGCAAGGCATCCCTAACACGAACAATGAGCGACGCCTGATCCTCGACGTGCAGATGCTCGAAGAAGTCATTGCAATATACCACGTCGTAACGGGCGAACGGTAAAGTTAGGTCTGGTGCGGTTCCTTGAACAAAGGTCGCTCGGGGCGCCCTCGCATGTGCGACCGCCAATTGCTTCGGGTCTACGTCGACACCTACAAAGGATCGAGTCAGCTCAGCCACGGCGGCCGCCATCCCGCCCGCGCCACACCCGAGCTCAAGGACGTCGCGGTCGGCCAGCCATGGACGAATCATGCTTATGATGCGCTCATTGACGCCTCGATCGGGGACATCCTCCGGCGGCCACTGGGCGAATAAGGTGGCATAGGCTTCATTGTACAACTGCAATCGGCTCGTAGCATCTGCGTCTAGAAGAAGTAATCGATAGTGATTCTCTAGGTAGACTGCGTCGTAGTCGGCCTCGCTCAAGCTAGACGCGCTCAACTCGCCCGGTAAATCAGCGTCCACAACCCACCGACCAACCTGCACCCGATTCGGATTCGCCACAGACTCTATTATCCTTCCGCTGAAGATGCGAGTTAGACCATCAGACCACGTTCGACGACTATGGTTGTAGATTGACACGCATATTTTCGCCTATACTAGCATTAGGGAGCACCGCACAATTAGTGCGTCGCTGCGCCCTCCGCCGCCGATGGCTCGGGTGGCGTGATCGTGTAGTTCCACTCGCCGTGCCAGTCGTGCGGACGGAGAGGGACCGCGGCCAGTTGCTCGTCGGTGACCTTGACGCCGGTGGGGTAGCTGCCCTGGTCCCACTCGGCGAGGACCCGGAGGCCGCTCTTGGTCTTGGTGGCGCCGATGAGCTCCACGATGGTGCGGTAGCTGGTGAGGGGCCGGGCCCGCCAGTTCTTGGTGATGAAGCTGAACAGCCAGCGTTCCACCTTTATCTACACCAATCGCGCTGAATGCGTTGTGGGACAAGTCCTCTGACGTCGGTGACATGTCGTCGACGTGGCGTCCGATCTCGCGCCCACTCGTGTTGAACGGCAGAATGAAGGAGGATCGGATCGCCCCCGTCGGCGACATTGATGGAGATAATCTGTCGCTCAGTCGCGAACGTCGACTCGATTGGGTTGGTGGTCCGCAGGTGCAGGAAGTCGTAGAATGCGAGCAAGGTGTCGAGCTCGCCGGTGATCTTCGCCGTAGCCTTGGGCCACTCGGCGAAGCGCTCCGCGACGGCTTGCACCGCCACGAGGGCATCGGCTCGGGTCGGGGCACCCTAGATGGCGGCCTTGGCCTCGGCCTCGGCGTGCACCCGCTTCGGCATCGCGTCGAGGCAGTTCGCCGTCTTGTGGAGTTCATGCCGATATCAGCATGAGCTCCATTATGCCGAGCACCGGATTATGCCGAGTCGGCTGGCGAGAGGTCGCGTTGTCCCAGGTCCGGGCCGGCGCGTGGTGCTGAGCCTCTCGGCATAATCCTGGCCGGCCGCCCGGTGTTGTCTTCGTCATCGATCCCGATGAGGAGAGGAGACAACTATGGGCAGGCCGTCGGGTGTGCAGGTGACGGGGCCACTGGCGACGTACTCGGACGGGTTCCGTTCGGAACTGGCCCGACAGGGTTTCACGGACCACTCGGCGAGCTACCAGCTGCAGTTGATGGCCCACGCCAGCCGGTGGCTCACCGCGCAAGGGCTCGCCGTCGATGATCTGACGCCCGCCCACGTGAGCGACTTCCTGGAGGCCAGACGGGCCGAGGGCTACACGCTGTGGCTGTCGCCCAAGGCGATGGTCCCGATGCTCGGCTACCTGCGCGGCATCGGCGTGGTCGCTACCCCGGTCCCGGCTGGGCCGTCCACGCCAGCCGAGAGGCTGATCGAGGCATACCGGGCCTACCTGGTGCAGGAACGGGGCCTTGCCGTGGGCACCGTGGCCGACTACCTGCACGTGGCCAGACTCTTCCTCGCCACCCGCCCCGACGATGGCGATCTGGATCGTCTCACCGCCGTCGAAGTGAACGACTTCGTGCTCGCGGAGTGCACGACCCGCAAGGTCGGTTCGGCCAAGTCGATCGGTTGCGGACTGCGGTCGCTGTTGCGCTACCTCTACCTGAGCGGCCGCACCGAGGTGCAGTTGGCGGCGGCAGTGCCGAAGGTGGCGGGCTGGCGTCTGGCCGGGCTCCCAAAGGCGATCTCACCCCAAGACGTCGCTCGCCTGCTGGCGAGCTGCGACCGTCGGAGCACCTTCGGTCGTCGTGACTTCGCCGTGCTGAGCGTCTTCGCCCGCCTCGGGCTGCGCTCCGGCGAAGTGGCGGCGCTGGAGCTGGCCGACATCGACTGGCGGGCCGGCGAGATCGTCGTCCGGGGCAAGGGTCGCCGCCAGGAGCGCCTGCCCCTTCCCGCCGACGTGGGCGAGGCCATCGCCGGGTGGCTACACCGGGGCCGGCCCCGGTGCGAGAGCACGAAGGTCTTCACCCGAGTGCGGGCACCGCACCAGGGGCTGAGCGCCGGCGGCGTGAGCGCGATCGTGCGGTCTGCCTGCCCCAGAGCCGGCCTGCCGGCGATGCGCGCCCATCGCCTTCGCCACACCGCGGCCACCGAGATGCTGCGAGCCGGGGCCAGCCTGGCCGAGGTCGGCCAGGTCCTGCGCCACGCCAGCGTGCTGACCACAGCCATCTACGCCAAACCTCGGAAGTTGCATCGGACGCGGGCAAAGGCCCAGGTCAGCTG
>CAYZMG010000005.1:0-113339 GCA_964479465.1 uncultured Acidimicrobiales bacterium | reverse complement strand
AGCTCGACGTCACCGAGGACCAGCTGCCCGACAACATCGAGCCGCTCCTCGGCCGGATCGAGCGGGCGGTACCCGCCGGCGTGGGCAAGGGTCACGACAAGGCCGGCAACGCCGCCGGCCGCTGGCTGTCGAACCACTGTCCGGCCACTTCCCTGTCGGCAGCCCAGGCCGACAAGGCGGCCAAGCAGTTCGGCACCCTCGGCTCGGGCAACCACTTCTTCGAGCTGTGTATCGACGAGCGCGGCCGGGTGTGGGTCGTTCTGCACTCGGGCAGCCGGGGCATCGGCAACCAGCTGGCCCAGATGCACATCGCCAAGGCCCGGCGTCTGGCCAAGCAGCTGCAGCTCAGCCTCGAGGACCCCGACCTGGCCTGGTTCGTGCAGGGCACGCCGGAGTTCGAGGCCTACGTCACCGACATGGGCTGGGCCCAGGACTACGCCAAGGCCAACCGCAACTCGATGATGGACCAGGCCATGGTGGAGGCGCTGCGCTTCATCGGCACCGGCAAGGAGACTCGCCGGATCAACTGCCACCACAACTTCACCCAGCAGGAGGTCCATGAGGGCCGGGAGCTGTGGGTCACCCGCAAGGGCGCCATCCGGGCCGACATCGGCGACCTCGGCGTCATCCCGGGCTCGATGGGCACCCGCAGCTACATCGTCGAGGGCAAGGGCAACGAGGCGAGTTGGACGTCGTGCTCGCACGGCGCCGGCCGGCGCCACAGCCGGACCAAGGCCCGCAAGCTCTTCACCAACGCCGACCTGGCCACGGCCATGGCCGGCAAGGTCTGGCTCTCGGACCGGGCCGGCGCCCTGCTGGATGAGATCCCCGCCGCCTACAAGGACATCGATCAGGTCATGGCCGACCAGGCCGACCTCGTCACCGTCCTGCACACGCTGCACCAGATCCTCAACTACAAGGGCACCTGAGGCAGTCGCTACCGGTCCCGCCCGACGTGCCCACCTCGGGCGGGACCACCCTGCCGGTGAGGTCCTGAGGGTAAGGACGCTCGCGTCGTAACCGAGAAAGAGCGGGTTCGATCCCCGCCGCCGGCCCTGCTTCACCTCGCCCGATGCGCAGACCGGGGGCTACTTCATCTGTAAATGAATGCCCGCAAGGGCGCAACCCTCCGGTCGTCCGGTTCCCGGGCGAGGCATGGTCCTGAAGCTCTGACGGTGGAGCGGCCGGTTGAAGCCCGGCAGGAGCAGGTTCGAGCACTGCCGGGACCACCAGCTCGAGGGGTGCGAGCCAGACGGATAAGGCACCGCGCTGATACCGCGGGATGACGTGGTTCGACTCCACGGTGCCCTACGCAATGCCGACGAGTAGGTCAGTGGCCAGACCGCCTCTCTTACAAAGAGGATGCCGGAGGTTCGACTCCTCCCTCGTCGACTGTGGCCGAAGTAGAAGTGGACGACACGCCGGGACGTGGCCCCGGAAGAAGCCGACGGCTGGTCTCACCTCCGCTTCGCTCCGATTCGCTCGCCGCTCCGTTCGAGTCCGGCCGGTCACCCCATCACCATCACTGCGGGGGATCTGGCGATCAGCGGGGTCTCATACGCCCTGCGCGCGGGTTCGATCCCCGCCCCCGCCACCACGGGCCGGTAGCGCAACTGGATGCGCAGCTCCCTTGCAAGGAGAAGGTTGCCGGTTCGAGTCCGGCTCGGTCCACCAATGCTGACGTAGCCCAACCGGGAGAGGCACGGCGCTCAGACCGCCGCCAGTGTCGGTTCGAATCCGACCGTCAGTACCAATCGATCCGCAACAGCTGGATGTGGCGCAATGGGAGCGCACCGGCCCTGGGAGCCGGGGGTTGGGAGTTCGAGTCTCTCCATCCAGACCGATGCGAGGTAGTGCAATCGGCACCACGCCTGGCTCTGAACCAGGAAATCCGGGTTCGAATCCTGGCCTCGCAGCCACACGACGATGCTCCGCAGCCGAGTCGGCCTGATGCGCAGGCGGGGGTTCCTTCGCCTCTTAAGCGGGTGGTTGCGGGTTCGAATCCCGCCGCCCGGCACCACACGCCGGGCGTAGCTCAACGGTAGAGCACCTTGTGTCCTCCGCCGTCTGGTTCCCAGGCCGACTCGATCACCGGTCAGCTGCGAAGGACGGGCTTCCTTCAATTGGCATGAAGGGCGCCACGGGCAACTGTGCGCCCGCCGTTCGACTCGGCACCGCTCGTCCGCCCTGTTCCCTGACCGGACCATCTCCATCGACAACCCACCAAAGGAGCACCGCCATGACCAAGTTCTCGGGCACCCGCCGCCGCCCGCTGCGGGCCAACCTCACCGCCCCCCTGCGCACCACGGGCCGGCGCACCCTCACCCACGAGGGTGGCCTGGCCTTCGTGCGCGACGCCGAGTCGGAGCTGTTCCTGCTCGCCGCCACCAACATGGTCGGTGAGGACACCTTCTACGAGCGCGCCACCGACCGCGACGCCCGCTTCGCCGCCCTCGTCCACCAGGTCACGGCGACCAACCCGGCGTTCGTCGCCGGCCTCGCTCCGTACCTGCGCACCACGCTGCTCATGCGATCGGCCGCGGTCGTGATGGCGGCCGAGTACGTGGCCGCCGGCGGCCCGCACGGCCGCGCCGTCGTCGACGGCGTTCTCCAGCGCGCCGACGAGCCGGCCGAGCTGCTCGGCTACTGGCTCACGACGCATGGTCGCAACCTGCCAATGGCCGTCAAGCGCGGCGTGGCCGATGCGGCCCGTCGTCTGTACACCGAGCGGGCCGCCCTCCGCTACGACGGCCTGTCGCGCCAGGTCCGCATGGCGGATGTGATCGAGCTGGCCCATCCTCAGCCACGTGACGTTCGCCAGTCGGCCCTGTTCCGCTGGATGCTCGACCGCCGCCACCACGACGAGGCTGTGGCCGCCGGCGATCGCCTGCCGGTGCTCGCCGCCGCGGCGGCCCTCGACGCTGTCCCGGCGGAGGACCGTCGATCGGTCCTGCGCGCCCGGGGCCCGGCTGCGCTGGCCGAGGCCGGTTTCTCGTGGGAGCGCCTGTCGGGCTGGCTGCCCGGTGGCATGGGTGCCGAGGCGTGGGCCTCGGTCATCCCGTCGATGGGCGTGATGGCCCTGGTCCGCAACCTTCGCAACTTCGACGAGGCCGGTATCGACGAGGCCGTCATCGACGCCGTCATCGCCAAGATCACCGACCCCGGCCAGGTGGCCAAGGCCCGGCTGTTCCCCTACCAGGTGTGGGCGGCGTACAAGCACGCGCCGTCGGACAACTGGAAGCGAGCCCTCGGCCGCACCCTCGACCTCACGGTCGCCAACATCCCGACGCTCGACCGCACCCTCGTGGTGATCGACACCTCGTCGTCCATGACGGCGCCGGTGTCAGGCCGATCGAAGCTGTCGCGGGTGGAGGTGGCCGCGGTCATGGCCATGGCCACGGCGAAGCGGTCGACCGACGTCGACGTCGTCATCTTCGGCGACCGGAACCGCCGGCTGCGCGAGCTGGCCGGCATCTCGCTGCTCGGCGGTGTTGCCAAGGTGGTCGATCTGGTCGGCTCGGTCGGCCACTCGACGTTCGGCCACACCGCCATCGCCCGCCACTTCGATCCGAAGCGTCACGCGCGGGTCGTCATGCTCACCGACGACCAGCAGCACGACTCGGGCCGAGTCCGGCTCGACCACGTGCCGCTGATCTACACGTTCGACCTGGCCGGCTACCGGCCGTCCGCCCTGCCAGCAGGCCAGCGTGGTCGCTACACGCTCGGCGGCTTCACCGACGCCACATTCGCGGTGATGAAGGTGCTGGAGGACGGCCGCGACGCCGGCTGGCCCTTCATGGCGTGAACTTGCGCCGGAGATGACCCCCGGCGACAGGAACCGGCAACGAGAAGCCGGACGACGTGGAGAAGCTGGTGGCCCGGGGTCGCGGCGGCGGCGCCGGCCACCTGGGCGGCGCTTTGGGGCGCCGTGCTCCTCGACCTTCAGCCAGCTCGGCGACGGACCGAGTGGCGGGCAACCTTGGGCACCCCACGACAGGCGAGAGAGGCTCGCGAACCGCCTGCACGACGAGTCGTCCGCTGGCTTGTCCGAGTCGACCAGCGGTTGAGCGACAAGGGGATACTTGTAGGTCATGGACCGGAAGTCCGTCCAACGCTCGTTTCGGCTCTCCGTCCGCTCGGTCGAGGTCCTTGACGCGGCGGCCGTCAGTAGTGGCGAGACGCGCAACGCCTTCGCCGCTCGGCTGCTCGGCGAGGCCGTCGGCGTCGAGCGCCACCCATTCATCGCAGACCGGCGCTTGACGTCGCCGGTGGGGGCCCGACGGAACACGACCTCCGGGGCGGACTGTCGCTACCGGGGCGGACGAACTGCCCCTTCCTTGGGCGGTGCGACACCATGGAGCCCATGACAGTCGACCCTTTTGCGGGCTCCCCGGATTTCGCGCGGCTGTATGGCGACCCGGACTCGACACTGTCGCCGCGCATGGCGTCGCAGCTCTGGACGACGGCCATCTACTTGGCCGACACATACGCCGACTCAGAGATGTCTGACCTCCTCAAGCGGGAGCTGCCGCCGATCGCCAGACGGATGGCGGACGACGTCTGGATGGAACGCTTCGTGGTCTGCTTCGAGGGCATTGCCGCCCGGCTGGCAGGCGGGCGATTCGCGTCGAGCCAGCTGGCGTCATGCACCGGCGAGGAGATGGCGCTCCATCTGGTCATCGACGCGGCGGAGGCTGCGGTGAGCGATGAGACCATCCCCCTGGACGACTCGCTACCTGCCGACCCGGAGCGTGACCGTGACTTCGAATGGGCCCGCGAGGTCCTGTTCCGCGACCACGACGTCCTCCTCCTGTTCAACCCGTCACTTGACGGGATCGAGGACAACGACAGCGATCTCAGCCAGCGCCACATGTTCGCCAACCTCCATCCGCGGCGCTGGTTTCTGCCGTTTCCGGATCAGCTCGACGTGGATCCGGAGGAGTGAGTCCGAAGCCCGAACGGGGTGTGCGTCCACCTCGCCGGATCAGGCGTTGCGGGGCCAGCTCACTCAGCCAAACGGTCGAGGATCTCCCGGTCCCGTTCGGTGAGGGCACGCAGCTTCTCCATGAAGTCCGAGTCGTCCTTGACGCGGGCGATCTCGGCGATCAGAGCCTCGATCACCAAGCCGTTCACGCTCATACCCCTCCCGCGGGCGACGACCTCGGCCGTCTCGGCCAGCTCCTCGGGGAGTCGAACGGTCGTCGTCTTTCGAGCCATGCACTCATGCTATCACGCCACCACATGAACCCCGATCCCCTGGCGGTCCACGTGACCTGAACTACTGCGACGCTTCCGTAGAGTCCTCGGCAGGCGGCCGTGTGAATGCCTTGCCGACGATGCCCGCGGCCCGCTGATCCGCGCCCGGCATGAGGTGGCTGTAGATCTTCAGGGTGGTGGATGTGTCCCGATGGCCGAGACGGGCCGACACGGTCGTGATGGCTTCGCCGGCGTCGAGGAGAAGCGATGCCTGCAGGTGGCGGAGGTCGTGCAGGCGCGCCGCGACGCCGAGCTGGCGGCAGAGCCGGCGCCAGGCCTGGCCGATCCGATTCGGCGGGAGCGGCTCGTCGCTTCCAGGTGACCGCGGGAACACGAAGTCGTCGGCGGTCACCGGCGCCCCCGCCACCTTTCCCAGCTCATAGGAACGCTCCCGGTGCCGGCGCAGCAGCTCCGTCGTTTCCGGGTCAAGGCCGACCCAGCGCACGCCGTGATTCTTGGTGTCCCGCACAATCCGCTGCCTCTCGATGTCGAGAACGCCCCGCCGGATCATCACTCTGGGCATGTCACCGTCGATGTCGACCGCGGACCACTTGAGCCCGCAGACCTCACCTCGGCGGCACCCGGTGGCGGCGACGAGACGGAACACCACCGCGTTCTCCGGGTTCCGGGATGCGGCCGCCGCGTCCAGGACGCGGAGCACATCGGCGACCACCGGTGGGACCGTCTCGACCTGCTCGACTCGCGGTGGCGTGGCCCGCTCGACCGGGTTGCGCTCGAGCCAACCCCAGCGCACGGCCTGGTGGAACGCAGCCCGCAGGACACTGTGGAACTTCAGGACCGTGGCCGGCTTGCGGCTCGTCTGCTTGAGGAGCAACCGGTAGAGGTCGTCGAGAACCTTGGGCGTGACCTTGCCGATCGGCAGGCCGAGGAACCCCTCGGGCATTTGTCGCACGAGCCGTCGGTACCCGTAGAGCGTGGACGGGGACCGCCCGACATGCTCGATGTGATCGAGCCATGCGTCGAGCAGCTCGGCCACCGTGCATTTCTTGGGCTCGACGACGCCGCCGTCGACCTCGGTGACGAGAACCGCGAGCGCGCTCTGCGCCTGGCGCTTCGTGCCCCGGAACACTTTGGTGCGATAGCGCTTCTTGCCGGTCAGGGGGTCCGTCCCTTCGAACACCCGCAACTGCCAGTACCCGGGGCGCTTCTCCCGCATCGACCCCTTCATCGTCGCACCCCCTCGTCGAAGCGCCGACCGGTCAGGTCGGAAGGAGCAGGTCCCGGTGCGAGTCGACGCTGCCCGGCAGCACCTCCAACTCGATGTGGCCCTCGGCGTGCACCGACAGAATGCGTGCGACCGCAGGATTGGCGTCCTCGCAGCCGACGATCACATGACGGCCGGCGAGCGGCACGAACCCCGGACGGGCGTCCTCCAGGCGTGTCCAGACGCGCCGGTCGTTCGTCATGTCCATGAAGTCGACGTCGACGTCGTGATCGTCCATCTGCAACCCTCCGCCCCACGCAACCCACGCCCCGGATGGGACATCTCGTCACCATGAAGGCCACACTAGCCGCTGGATGGCCCACTTAGATGGCCCAAACTAGTTATGTAAGGCACTTTCTGAGAGCCGTTCTCAGGGTGTAACGCTCTGACCAGCACTTTTGTCTGCGCCCTCGGTAGGATTCGAACCTACGACACACGGTTTAGGAAACCGATGCTCTATCCCCTGAGCTACGAGGGCGGGACGCCGAGCGTCATGCTCAGACTACGGCGTCTGGTGCGATCCGGACGTTAGGCCCCGGGAGGCGTCGGGTAGGGCGACGTCGTCGTGTACCGAAGCCGGTGCA
The DNA here is from genome assembly GCA_964479465.1 of uncultured Acidimicrobiales bacterium. GTDB lineage: Bacteria > Actinomycetota > Acidimicrobiia > Acidimicrobiales > AC-14 > CADCTB01. The sequence goes on along the minus strand of CAYZMG010000005.1, from coordinate 106,274 downwards.
CACGCCGGCGGGCGGGCTCGCGAGCGGGAGTCCGAGCGCCGGCAGCTGTTCGTACCGCCAATCGTCAGGAGTTACACCATGTCTGACCACCAGAAGTCCATCGTTGTCGATCGGCCGATCACGACCGTGTACAACCAGTGGACCCAGTTCGAGGAGTTCCCCCAGTTCATGGAGGGCGTCGAGCAGGTTGTCCAGCTCGACGACCGGCGCCTGCACTGGGTGGCCGAGATCGCCGGCACCCGGCGTGAGTGGGACGCCGAGATCGTCGACCAGGAGCCGGACCGCCGGATCGCCTGGCGCAGCATCGACGGTACGCCCAACGGCGGCGTCGTCACGTTCGAGCCGGCGGGCGGCGGCACCCGGGTGAACCTCGACCTCGAGGTCGAGCCGCAGGGCGCCATCGAGCAGATCGGCGACAAGCTGGGGTTCGTCTCAAAGCAGGCCGAAGGTGACCTCAAGCGCTTCAAGGAGTTCATCGAGTCCCGCGGCACCGAGACTGGCGGCTGGCGGGGCCGCAACTAAGCAAACGCCTTCTCGAGGGCCCGGCCGGGGGCACCCCCCCTGCATCCGGGCCGGGCCCTCTTACATCGGCGACGATGGGGCGGTCATGCCTCCCCTCCCCATGCAGTTCGTCCTCTCCGCCGACAACGTGCGCGCCCTCCCCGACTCCCCCGTCGAGGTGGCGGTGGTGGGGCGGTCGAACGTGGGCAAGTCGTCACTCATCAACGCCGTCAGCGGCAGGAACGACCTGGCCCGGGTGTCGAAGACGCCCGGGCGGACCCGGCTGCTCAACTGCTTCGAGGTCCCCGGCGGCGCCACCCTGGTCGACTGCCCCGGCTACGGCTATGCGGAGGCGTCGAAGGCGACCCGGGCCGCCCTGGCCAAGATGACCGAGCGGTACCTGCTCGAGCGGGAGCAACTGGCCATGCTGCTGATGCTGGTCGACGGGGAGATCGGCCCGACCCGCCTCGACCTCGACATCATCGACTGGGTCCGGGAGAACGAGCTCCCGCACACGATTGTGGCCACCAAGCACGACAAGGTGAAGTCGTCGCACCGGCCGAAGCGGGCCAAGGAGGTGGCCGCCGCCTGCCGGCTCGACGCCGGCGACATCGTGTGGGTCAGCGCGGCCAAGGGAACCGGGATCGATCGGCTGCGGGGGCTCATGGCCCTCTGGCTCTCGACGAGCTAGGTCTCGCCCTCCACTAGCAGGCTAAGCCCAAGCTGGGCGATCTCGCCCAGGGCGTCACGGGTGTCGCCGCCGAACTCGGGCGAGTGCTCCGCCAGCAGCATGGCCACGGCCATGAGCGTCACGCTCACGTCGGGCGTCACCTCCACGCCGAGCACTGCCAACCGCTCCCGGAGCTCGACCTCGAGCAGGTAGGTGCCGGCGACCGAACAGACGTCGCGCTCGGCCAGCTGGCTCTTGATCAGATCGGTCAGATCGCCACGAGCATCCCTCACGGCCACGAAGTTACGCCCGGACCGGAACCCAGCGCTGGGGCCGGAACCTGAAGTAGGCCCAGAAGGCCACCGAACCGATCCCGAAGAGGGTGAACAGGACGATGACGCTGAAGCGCACGGTGTCGCTGGTCTCCCCGACGTACCCGCTGCCCGCCTTCAACAGGACGTGGACGGTGGCGAACACCCCGAGGAAGAACAGGGCGGCCCACGCCGGCTTGCTCCACCGCATGACCTTGCGACCGTCGAGGAACCGCATGGGCAGCATGCCGACGGCCAGACCCTCGATGCCCCACAGAAAGATCAGCGCCAGGCAGATCTCCACGGCGATCCACCAGATGCTGGAGCCGGTCTCGGCGGCGGCGGCCGACACGGGCACCCGCACGAAGAAGGCGCCCACGCTGATGGCCAGGCTGAAGACCCAGTTGGCCGCCGTCATCTTCCCCTGGAGATCCTCAGACAGGGCACTGCGGAAGGCCAGGCCGGCCAGGGCGCCGTAGAAGAACCCGGGCTGGAACTCGAAGATCCGGCACGCCAGCACCATGACGATCGTCACGATCAGGCTTCCGGGGAGGAAGTTGAGCTTGCCCCACTCGCCGAACTGGCGGCGGATGCCGATGTCGGCCGGGAGGCTGAACAGGACGGCCATGACCAGCAGGGCCACGCAGATCCCGATGAAGAGGACCACGCTCGTCCGGTTGAAGCCGAAGTCAGGACTGAGGAACCCCGTCGCCATCGCGGTCACCGCAGTCAGGCCGAGGAAGCCGAGTGTGTGGCTGCGGGTCTTGACCTCGGGGACGCCCCGGGGCCCGAGCCCGAACCAGCCGCGGACCTCGTCGTAATTCTCTTCCATGGCGGAATTGAACAGCTCGTACGGGAAGGCGATGAGCAGGATGGCGCCGAGGGCGATCGCGGCGCTGGCGAGCAGCGCCCCCGGGTCCAGCGATATCTGGTTGGGCAGCGGCAGCGAGGTCACGAACGCCGGCCGGTGGACCGCCACGGGCAGCACATCGAAGAACGACGCCTGCTCGATCGTGTCGCCGTCGGGGTCGCAGGAGGCGGTGACCCGGTGGCTGCCGCGGCCGGCGTCGCCCGGGACCGAGAGCCCGCTCTTGAACACGCGGCCGGCGCCGTCGGTCGACCCTGACCCGACCCGGGTGCGGTCGAAGAAGAAGTAGACGGTCGGGCAGGTGTAGCCGCTCCCGTGGACCCGGAGCCCGCCGCCCGGCGGGCCCGACGACTCGTTCTTGGGCGTGACGGCGACGAGCGATGGACCGTCCGCCGGCGGCGGTGGGGTCGTGGTCGTGGGCGGCTGCGCCGTTGTCGTCGTGGTCGGCACCGCCGTGGTCGTCGTGCGCGGCACGGGGACCCGGGTGGTCGGGGGGATGGTCACGCCGGGCTGGGGGCGGGTGTCTCGAGTCGTGGTGGGCGCCGGCACGGTCGTGTCTCCCCCTGTGGGGCGAAGGGTCGTGGTCGGCGCCGGCGCCTTCGTCGGTGCCGGCGCCTTCGTCGTTGTCGTCGCTCTCGTCGTCGGCGCCAGGAGGGAGAACGTCAGGTGGTGGCTGGCGAAGGTGGTGCCTGAGGCCCACACCTCGCACAGGATCTCCGTGCAGTCGACCGCCATGTCCGACATCACCAGCTGGCGGAACACGGTGAAGGGCCCGGTGAACCCGTTGTTGAAGTCGGGCGTGAACGTCGTCCCCGGGCCGCACGCCCCGAAGCTGGGCGCGCACTGGCGCACGGTCACGTCCGTGGGAACCGACGACTCGGAGTAGAACCCGGTGCCGGTGACGGTGACCGTCGCGGTGGCCGGCAGGTTGTCGCTCGGGACGACGTTGAGCGTGATGCCCTCGATGCCCTCGGGCTCGTCGCCCGCCGCCGGCATCCCCCCGCCGGCGGCCAGGCCGATCAGGAACAGCACACCCAACACCGCCGTGGCCATTCTTCTTCGATTCATGCCCGCTCCCCGCGCCGCACCGTGACCAGATGAATCGACCGGTCGACGACGCGGCTTGAGCCCGACCGGAGCGTCATCACCGAGGAGCATGACAACCGGCACCCAACGCACGGACGCCGGAAGATCAACTGTCGCCCAACTCCAGGGCGTGATGCTCGGCTAGAGACCCAGCGCGTCCAGCACTGCGGCAACCAATGCGGACGGGTCGACGGCGCGCTCGGGGAACTCGCCGGCCACGCCGCCGGAGCCGGCGACGGCGATGAGCGGGCGTCCGGCTCGCAGGTGGCCCTCGGCCTCGAGGCGGGTGATCCGTCCCCCGCCGCAGATCACCGCCACCGACGGAGCCAGGCGGCCCAGGGCTGCGGCCAGGGCGAGGAGGGCCGGCGTCTCGTCGCCCCAGGTGTCGCCCTCGACGAGCACGTGGTGGGTGTGGTGCGGCTCCAGCGGCACGCCGTCACGGTTGCGGGGGGCGACGCCCACCAGGGGCGCGGTGGGCTCGGCCATGGCCGAGCCCAGGAAGGCGAAGATGCCGGCGTCGGTCCCACCGGTCACCACGGTGAGCCGCTCCCGCACGGCGACGCCGGCCAGCGCGGTCATCACGCCGGCCAGCGAGGGGTCGCACCCGGAGGTGGACCCGTTCACGACGACGGTGGCCCGGGGCGCCGGCAGGCCCAGGGCGGCGATCAGCTCGTCGCCGCCGGCGTCGGCCCGGGCCTCGACGATCACGGTAGGCGCACGATCTCATAGCCGGCGGAGGTGAGCAGCTCCGGCAGGGCCCGGACCGCGTTGCGGTCGTAGTCCTTCACGTCCTCGGCCAGCTCGGCCCAGGGGGCCAGGTGCGGCGTGACCTTCCGGGCGTCGTCGCGGGTGGGGCCGGCGGTCCAGCCATCGGCCTGGCGCTCCCGGCACCAGCGCTCGTGCTCCAGCTCGGCCATGATCTCGACCTCGGCCGGGGTGAACGCCGGCCCGTCGCCGGTCCAGTCGGTCCACGCCTGGATGCCGCAGCCGACGGCGGCCAGCTTGGTGCCGATGTCGGCGGCCTGGGCCCGGTTGGCTTCCTTGGTGCTCTCAGGCAGCTCCTCCCAATCCCGCAGGGCCCCGCCGCCGGCGGGCCCCGGCGCCGCCAGCCGGTCGCGCACGTAAGCGGCATGGATGGCCTGGGCCAGCAGCTCGATGGTGCCGTTGAGTACGAACTCGGGCCGGCACACCCGCTCCAGCACGTCGAACACCACGATGGTCGAGGAGTCGGGCGTGATCCCGCTTACGAGGGTGGCCAGGCCCGAGCGCTCGCTGGTGAGCACGACCGTGGGGACGTTGGGGATGGCGCGGGCGAGGGTCACGGCGGCGGCGAGCTCGGACGCGTCGCTGTCGCCCGTGATGTAGGCGCACGTCACCGGTGGCCCTTCGAGGAACACGGCCCGCTCGAAGGCCGGCGAGTCGGTCGCCAGGTCGAAGGTATGCAGGTCGCATGCCTGCTCCAGGTGGGGATAGCGCCCGGTGAGCTCGCCGCCGGCTGCGCCGGACGCCTCGCCGACGAGGGTGACGCGGAGGCGCCGGCCCCCGCCCGCCGGCTCGGCGGCCCACCGGCGGGCCGCGTGCATCACCAGCGCCGGCCCCAGCCGGCCCGCCCCCACCACCAGCAGGTGGTCGCCGGGCGGGAACTCGTCGAGCACCATCGGCGGGACGCTCTCCCACACGTTGAAGAACTCCAGCCGCAGCTGGCCGGTGCCGCCGGCGCCGAGGGCGGCTTCGGCCAGCAGCCCCGACAACCGGGGCTGGCCGACGTGGACGAAGCAGGGCAGGCCCCGCCGGCGGTGGGCCACGGCGTCGCGGGCGGACAGGGCGACGTCGGCGTTCCAGGCGTCGTCCTCGGAGGCCACCACCAGATACCGCGCCCGGCCGACCCCGGCCCGCTGGAGCAGCTCCCGATCGTTGGCGTCGCCGAGGACGACCAGGACGCCGGCGGCCCGGCTGTCGTGGGTCGCCCCGTCGCCCCGACCGCGCTCGAGGCCCACGACCGGGTAGCCGGCGTCGTGGAAGTTCACGGCCAGGCGGGAGCCCAGGGCGCCCAGGCCGCAGACGACCACGTGGTCGCGCACGAAGTACCGGACCCAGGCGCGGGTCGCCCGCTGGCCGAAGAGCCCGAGCACAGCCCGGATGCCCGCCGCGGTGGCCGCCGCCGGCGCCAGGAAGCGGGCGACGTCGAGGACGATCGGCAGCTCGGTCGGATGGGGCGCGCCGTTGATGTCGATGAAGAGGATGAACAGCTGGAGCGACCGGTAGACGTACTCGGTGAACCGCCGGTCCGGCACGAACGCCTCGTAGCCCACGATGCCCAGCACGAAGCCGGCCAGGGCGGCCACGGCGATGGCGGCGCCGGCGTGGGCGCCCAGCCGGCGGAGGACGGCTCGGACCACGGCGGCGGAGCCTACAAGCGCGAGGCAGACTCGGCCTGTGGTCGACCATACTGCGATGGTGGAACGGCACTACGACGTCTTCCTGTCGTACAACAGTGCCGACAGCGATGCCGTCCACCGCATCGCCGAGCATCTGAAGCGGGAGCGCCTGGAGCCCTGGCTCGACAAGTGGGTGCTGACCCCGGGCAAGTCGTGGCAGGACGAGATCGTCGACGGCCTGGCCCGCTCGTCGACCTGCGCGGTGATGGTCGGCCCCGCCGGCCTGGGCGACTGGGCCCGGGAGGAGATGGCGGTCGCCCACGACCATGCGGCCAAGGACCGCGACTTCCGCCTCTTCCTCGTGCTCCTCCCCGGCGCGCCCGAGATCACCGACCCTCGGCTGGCGTTCCTGCGCACCCGGACCTGGGTCGACCTGCGGGCCGGCATTGCCGACCCCGACGCATTCCAGGATCTGGTCTCCGCTGTCACCGGGTCGGCCCGGACCTCGCCGGCGGCGGGCGAGGCCGAGGTCGACGACACCGTGTCGCCCTACCGGGGCCTGGCCAGCTTCGAGGAGGAGCAGGCCGGGTTCTTCTTCGGGCGGGAGGACGACACCGCCCGCATCATCGAGACGCTCAAGGACAGCCGCTTCGTCGCCGTGATGGGAGCCTCGGGCAGCGGCAAGAGCTCCCTGGTGCGGGCCGGCGTGGTCCGGGCCATCCGCTCCGGCCGCCTACCCGGGAGCGAGGACTGGCCCATCCGGGTCTTCACCCCCGGCGCCCGGCCCCTCACCGCCCTGGCCGCCCAGCTCCACAAGGCCTTCCCCCAGGAGTCGCTGGCCGGCACCCTTCGGGAGCTGCAGGGCGACCAGCGCAGCCTGGACCTGGCGGCGACGGCGGGGCTGGCCGACAGCCCATCGGACCGGCGCCTGGTGCTGGTCGCCGACCAGTTCGAGGAGCTGTTCACGCTGTGCGACGACGAGGCCGAGCGCAAGGCATTCCTGGACAACCTCCTCTACGCGGCCACCATCCCCGGCGGGCGGGTGGTGGTCGTCGTCGGGATGCGGGCCGACTTCTACCACCGCTGCGCCGCCTACCCGGACCTGCGGTCGCTCATCTCCACCGAGCAGTACCTGGTCGGGCCCCTCACCCGCGACGGCCTGCGCCGGGCCATCGAGGAGCCGGCCCGGCGGGTGGGCGTGGGGCTGGAGTCGGGCCTGCTCGACACGATCCTGGCCGACGTCGGCGCCCACCCCGGCGGGCTTCCCCTCCTCCAGCACGTGCTCTACGAGCTGTGGCAGCGCCGGCGGGGGCGCATGCTGACCCTCGAGGCCTACGTGGCCGCCGGCCGCCTGGAAGGGGCCCTGGCCAAGCGGGCCAACGCGGTCTACGAGGCCCTCCCCTCCGACCAGCAGGACATCGCCCGCCGGGCGCTGCTGCGCCTGGTCCAGCCGGGCGAGGGCACCGAGGACACCCGCCGGCGGTCCGGCCTCGACGAGTTGGTCAGCAGGGCCGACGACCGGGCGGCGGCGGAGACGGTGGTGGAGGCGCTGGCCCAGGAGCGGCTGCTCACCTTCGGCCACGACGACGCCTCGGGCACCCGCGTCGTCGACATCACCCACGAGGCCCTGATCCGCGGCTGGCCCGAGTTCCGGCTCTGGATCGACGAGGAGCGGGAGGCGCTGCGGGCCGAGCGACGGCTGAACGAGGCCGCCGTCGAGTGGGACCAGGGCGGGCGGGACGAGAGCCTGCTCTACCGGGGGGCCCGGCTCTCGGCCTGGGATGACCGCGACGTGGCCGGGCTGACCGAGGTGGAGCGGGCCTTCCTGACCGCCAGCCGGGCCCGCGCCGTCCGCCAGGCCCGGTCCCGCCAGATCGTCACCGTCTCGATGGCGGTCCTGACCGCCGTGGCGCTGCTGGCCGCCTCGGTCGCCTCGATCAACCTGCGCCGGGCCAGCCGGGAGAAGGACCGGGCCGAGGCGGCCACCCAGCTGGCCACGTCGAGGCGCATGGCGGCCGAGTCGGTCACCGCCCTGGGGCGCAACGACCAGTCTCTCGCCGCCCTGCTGGCCCTCGGCGGCGACCGCCTGGCCCACACCCTCGAGGCGTCGAGCGCCCTGGCCAGCGCCCTGGCGGCCAGCATCGACCCCTCCACCGTCCTCAGCGGGCACACCGCGGACGTGCGCACCCTGGCCGTCGCCCATGACGGCACCATCGTCTCCGGTGGCCTCGACGCCACCGTCTCGGTGTGGCCGGCCGGAGGCGGGTCGCCCACGGTCCTCACCGGCCACGACGGAGAGGTGCTCGACGTCGCCCTCGACCACGACGCCCGCCTGGCCCACTCCGCCGGCAGCGACGGCACCGTCCGCACGTGGGACCTGCGGGCCGAGTCGTCGACCGTGGTGCGCACGGTCGAGGCTGTGGCACCGCCGGCAAGCACATCGCCGGCCACGACCGCCCCCGCCCCCACCGGTGGCGGTGGCGGGGGCGGTGGGGGTGGTGGCGGCCAGCGGGCGCCGGCCGCGCCGGCCGATCCGGGGGCGGCGCCGGCGCCGGCGGGACCCGTCGCCATCCGGGCCCTCGCCGTCCAGCCCGGCGGTAGCGGCCTCCTGGCCGGGGCCGGCGCCGACGGCGCCGTCCGCCTCTGGAGCCGGACCTCGGCCGGGACGCCCCGCACGGTGGCGACCGGCGAGCCCGACCTGCGCGATGTCGCCTGGCGGCCCGACGGCAACGCCTTCGCCACCAGCAGCCGCGCGGGCACGGTGCAGATCTGGGACACCACCAGCGGCGAGCAGCTGGCGTCGTTCAAGGGGTCGGACGACACGGTGTTCGGGCTGGCGTGGAGCCCTGACGGCCTGACGCTCGCCGCCGTGGGCCGGGACCGGGCCCTGCGCCTGTGGGACGTCGCCGCCCGGCGGTCGCGTGACATCGTGGCCCACGACGCCGAGATCTACGGCGTGGCCTTCTCGGACGCCGGCGACCGGGTGGCGACGGCCAGCGCCGACCGCCGGGTCCGGCTCTGGGACCCGCGCAGCGCCCAGCAGGCCGGCGAGCTGGTGGGCCACAGCAGCGACGTGCGCTCCGTCGCCTTCGGGCCGGGCGGGTCCATCGTGTCGGCCAGCAGCGACACCACCGTGCGCCGGTGGAACGTCGCCGGCCCGGGCACGGCCATGACCCTGGCCGGCACCGACGACGGGGTGCTGGACCTGGCCGTCTCGCCCGCCGGCGACCTCGTGGCGGCCGCCGGCCGCAACGGGGCGGTGACGACGTGGGCCCTGCCGAGCGGGGCGCCGGGGCGGGTGCTGACCGGCCACACGGGCTCGGTGTTCGCGGTGGCCGCCCTCCCGGGCTCGGGACGGGTGGCGTCGGCCGGCGCGGATGCGACGGTGCGGGTGTGGGACGCCGGCGCCGGCACCTCCGAGGTGCTCACCGGGCACGAGGGCCCGGTGCGGGCCATGGCCACGACGGCCGACGGCCGCCTGGTCACCGGCGGCGACGACGACACGTTGCGGGTGTGGGAGCCGGCGCGGCAGAAGGCGCCGGTGGCGACGTGGCGGGGCCATGAGCGCGACGTGCTGGCGGTGGCCGCCCACCCGTCGGAGTCGCTGGTGGCCAGCGGAGCCGCCGACGGCACCGTGCGCATTTGGGACGCCGGCGGCGAGGGGCGGGTGATCGACACCTTCGACAGCGAGGTTCGGGCCCTCGCCTGGTCGCCCGACGGGGAGACGCTGGCCGCCGCCGGCGCCGACGGCCGCATCCACCGCTACGCCGGCCCCGACTGGGAGGCCGCCGGCGACGCCGGAGACCACGGCGCCGAGATCCGCGACCTGGCCTGGTCGGGCGACGGGTCGGTGCTGGCCTCCGCCGGCCGGGATCTGGTCATCCGCCTGTGGTCCGGCGACGGCCAACTGGCCGCCCTGTCGCCCCATGCCAGCGACGTGCGGGCTGTCGCCTTCGTCGCCGGCGACCGCAGCGTGGTGTCGGCGTCGAACGACGGCCGGGTGCGGGTGTGGCCGGCGCCGGCGGCCTGGGCCGAGGTGGCCTGCGCCCTGGCCGGGCGGGACCTCACTCCCGAGGAGTGGGACCGCTTCGCCGCCGGCGTGGGCGGGCCGCGGCCGGCGCTCTGCTGACGTCACACCCCCCGAACTGGCTGCACTGACGGTCGCATACGACCGTCAGTGCAGCCAGAACGATGGACGGGGCTCAGTGACAGGTCCCGGAGCCGGCGTCGGTGTAGGTCTTGCCCGCCTCGGGCACGAACTGCCAGTCATAGCTCGTGGGCCGGAGGGTCAGCACCAGTAAGCCGAGGGTGTTGTCGTTGCGGGCCTGGCTCCCGTTCTGGGGCGGGCCGAGGGGGTGGTGGCCCCGGCCACCCGTGCCGGCGACGAACTGGCGGACGCCCCGGGCGGGATCGAAATTGCCGGCGGGGTCGAGGGGCGGGAAGCGCTCGTAGTTGCGCTCGTGGGCGCTGAGGAGGACGTCGACGCCGGCGTCGTGGAGGGCCTGGTAAAGCGGGGCGACGGCCGGCGTGGGGCCATGCGTCGTGCCCGATGACCAGCGGGGGTGGTGCCAGATGGCCAGCGTGCATGCCCTGGGGTTGGCGCCCATGACCTGGCGGAGCCACACCTCTTGGGACCCGCCGGCGGCGCAGCCGACCACCTCGCAGTTGGAGTTCATGACGATGATGTGCCAGGTGCCCAGGTCATAGCTGTACCAGCCGAGGGGCGGGTCGCCGGCGGCCGACCCGAAGGCGCCGAAATAGCCGCCGGCCCGGAACACGCCGTACTCGCGGTCGCCGAGCGCCGGCCGGGTGCGGCCCTTGTGGCGACCCCAGCTCGGGTCGTAGCAGTTGGCGAACTCGGCTGCGGTGCCGGTGTCGGTGACGTTGTCGCCGAGCGTCACCACCAAGGCGTGGGGCCGGGCGTCGAGCAGGTTGGCGGTGGCCTCGTCGCCCCCGGAGTTGCAGGAGGCGATGTCGCCGGCGGCGAGGATGGTGGCGACGGGCAGGGTGGTGGAGGTGGTGGTCGACGGCCGGACGGTGCTCGGCGTGGCGTCCGGCGCCGGCCCCGGACTGTCGGAGCCGCTGCACGCGCCGGCGACCAGGATCAGGACGAGCAGGAGGGCGGCGCGGCGCATGGGCCGCATTCTCTCCTGTCTCGCGACATGCACAGCGCGTGCTAGGCACAAGGGATGCAGTACCGACGACTCGGAAGCAGCGATCTCATGGTCTCCGAGATCGGGCTGGGCTCCTGGCTGACCTACGGCGGCGGGGTCGAGGCCGAGCGAGCCACCGCATGCGTGCGCCGGGCCTTCGAGGTCGGCATCAACTTCTTCGACACCGCCAACGTCTACGGGCGGGGAGCGGCCGAGTCGTTCCTCGGCGAGGTGCTCAGCGGCGCCGACCGGTCGTCCTACGTGCTGGCCACGAAGGCCTTCTTCCCGATGTCCGACACCGATCGGGGCTTGTCTCGGGAGCAGATCCGCAAGCAGTCGGAGGCGTCACTCGAGCGGCTGGGCACGGACTACGTCGACCTCTACCAGTGCCACCGCTACGACACGAAGACCCCGCTCGAGGAGACGATGGAGGCGCTGAGCGAGTTGGTGCGCTCGGGCAAGGCCCGCTACATCGGCTTCAGCGAGTGGACGGCCCCCCAGATCTCCGCCGCCCTGGCCATCCCCGGCGTCGAGCGCTTCGTCTCCAGCCAGCCCGAGTACTCCATGCTGTGGCGCAAGGCCGCCCAGGTCATCCCCCTCTGCGCCCGGGAGGGGATCAGCCAGGTGGTGTGGTCGCCGCTGGCCCAGGGCGCGCTCACGGGCAAGTACAAGCCTGGGTCGCCGCCGCCGGCGGACTCCCGGGCGGCCAGCAAGTCGATGGGCTCGATGATGGGCCGCTTCCGGGACGACTCGGTGCTGGCCGCGGTGCAGCGACTACGGCCCATCGCCGACGACCTGGGCCTGACGATGGCCCAGATGGCGCTGGCGTGGGTCCTCCAGGAGGAGAACGTGGCCTCGGCCATCACCGGCGCCAGCCGGCCGGACCAGATCGACGACAACGTCGCCGCGTCGGGTGTCGCCATCGACGACGGGGTGATGGCCATGATCGACGAGGTGCTAGAGGGAGCAGTGGGTCCCTGATTTCGCTGGATTACACGGGCACCCTGCTCGTGGTGCCGTCGATCTCGTTCCCGCCAGCGGAGCTGGCCAAGATCACCGCGGTCGGCTTCTACGAGGAGCGGATGCTCTTCACCCTCCTGCTGCTCCGCAACCCGACCGTGCGGGTGGTCTTCGTGACGTCGTCGCCGGTCGACCCGGCCACGGTCGACTACTACCTCCGGTTCCTGCCCGCCGGCGCCCGGGACCGGCTGAGCATGGTCACCGTCGATGACCCGTCGATCGGCAGCCTCTCGGCCAAGGTTCTGGCCCGGCCCGACGTGGTCGCGCAGCTGCGGGAGCTGGTGGCGGAGGGGTCGATCATGCTTCCCTTCAACGTGACGCCGGCCGAGGCCGGCCTGGCCGTCGCCCTGGGGGTGACGCTGTGCGGGCCCCCGCCGTACCTGGCCCGGCTGGGCTCGAAGTCGGGGGCCCGCAACGTGGCCATGAAGGCCGGCGTGGCCCGCACCGAGGGGGCGGAGAACCTGTTCTCACTGGAGGCGGTGGCGGAGGCGATCTCGGCCATCCGCCTCCGCCGGCCCGAGGCCGAGGCGGTCGTGGTCAAGCTCGACAACGGGTTCTCGGGCATCGGCAACGCCATCCTGGAGATGGACGGCCTGGCTGACCCGCTGCCGGCGTCGAAGACGACCTTCTGTGCGGCCAGCGAGTCCTGGCCGTCGTATGAGGCCAAGCTGGCGGCCGAAGGGGCGGTGGTCGAGGAGCTGCTGCGGGTGCCGAACCTGACGTCGCCCAGCGTGCAGCTGCGCATCAGCGCCGGCGGGGAGGTCGAGGTGATCTCCACCCACGACCAGATCCTGGGCGGGCCCGAGGGACAGGTCTACATCGGCTGCCGCTTCCCGGCAGCGGCGGACTACCGGCCGGCCATCGTGGCCGAGGCTCGCCGGGTGGGCGAGGTGCTGGCCGGCGAGGGCGTGCTCGGCTCGTTCGGCATCGACTGGCTGGTCACGCCGGCCGGCGACGTGTACCTGAGCGAGATCAACCTGCGCATGGGCGGCACCACCCACCCCTACTGGATGGCCCGGCTGGCCGGCGAGGCCTCCTACGACCCGGCGAGCGGGGAGCTGGTCGGCGCCGGCGGGAACCGGCTCTGCTACACCGCCACAGACAACATCAAGCTGGCCCAGCTGGTCGGCTGGAAGCCGGCGGACGTGATCGCCCTGGTGGACGGCGCCGGCCTGGCCTTCGACCCCGCCACGGGCGCCGGAGTGACCCTGCACCTGCTCGGCGCCGTCACTGGCTACGGAAAGCTGGGGGCGACGTGCATCGCCGGCAGCCCGGAGGCTGCCGGCGATCTCTACGTGGCGCTGGTGGACCTGCTCGCCGGCGGCTAGACCCGTCCCGGGCCGAACTGGCTGCACGTACGGTCGGATACGACCGTCACTGCAGCCAGAACGGTCGGGGGGGGTCAGGGAGTGAGGCGCTGAAGCGTCGCCGTGTACTCACTGTGGGCGGTGAACAGGCCGCCGGCGGCAGAGGCGTCGAGGACGGAGCGCTCCTTCACCCACAGCCGGGAGCCCCGGTCGATGTTGACGGTGAGCTCCTGGCGGCCGGTGACGTCGCCGGGCCCGATGGTCACGGTGGCCCGCATGACGAGTGTGTCGACGGCCTCGCCGCCGATCGTCAGCCGCTCCTCCCGGAGGACGTCGACGACAAGCTTGGCCGCCGAGTTGCCGGTCAGGTCGGCCTCCTGGTGGGCGCCGGGGCCGGCGCCGGTGGCCAGAAGGAGCACCGGCGACGCCGGCCGGAGATCGCGCACGTCGGTGATGCCGCTGAACCCGGTCGTGACCCGGAGCGAGACCAGGAACACGCCCTCGGGCCGGTAGTCGAGGGTGAACTCGGTTTGCAGGCCGCTGCCGGCGCCGTCGCGCAGGTTACGGGTGGACCGCTGGCGGGTGCCGGAAGGGGCGTCGACGACCAGGGTGGTCATCCCCGGGAACGGGACGGTATTGCCAAGGAGGGTGGTGGCGCCGGCCGTGTCATAGCGGTAGGTGCCGGGGGTGGCCGGCGCCAGCGCACGAGGGCCGGCAGGCGCCGGCGCCGTCGAGGTGGTCGCCGCCGCCGGCCGAGTCGTGGTGGTGCGGGCGCCGGCCCGGGTGGTGGTCGTCCGGCCCGGGGCGGACGTGGTCGTAACGGGTGCGACCGTGGACGTGGTCACCTGGCCGGCCGACTCCCGCACCGCCTGGGCCGCCGGCTCACCCTCGCCACACGCGGCAAGCAGGACCAGCGCGACGCCGGCAGCCAACCGGCGCATCAGTTGCGGTCGGGGATGACCTCGACCGCGGCCATGGCCCGGATGACCGATGCGGCGATGCCGGGGCCGTCGAGGCCGAGCGCGGCCAGGATGGCGGCGGGCGCGGCCTGGGCGATGTAGCGGTCGGGCACGCCCAGCACGACGACGGCCGGCGACGGCAGGCCATCGGTGAGGCCGACAGCATCGGCGATGGCGGTGCCGGCGCCGCCCTCCCGGACCCCGTCCTCAACGGTGACGACAAGGGGGTGCGTTGCGGCGTCGTGGATCATGGCGGTGTCGAGCGGCTTGACGACCCGCACGTCCCAGACGGTGGCCGACACCGACTGCTGCTCGAGGATCCGCGCCGCCTCCTCAGCGGCCTCGACCATCTTGCCGACGGCGAGGATGCAGACGTCGCCGCCCCGCTGGAGGAGCCGGGCCGACAGGCCGGAGCCGACCTCGCCGGGAAGCACCTGGCGGGCCGGGCCCTTGGGGTAGCGGATGGCGCAGGGGCCGTCGGTGATCGACAGCGCCTCGGTGAGCATGACCTCGACTTCCTGGGCCGATGACGGGGCGAACAACGTCATCCCGGGGACCTTGCTGAGCAGGGCCATGTCGAGGATGCCGTGGTGGGAGGGGCCGTCGTCTCCGGTGATGCCGGCCCGGTCGATGGCGAAGACCACGGGCAGGCGGTGCAGGCCCACGTCGAGGTTGACCTGGTCGAACGCTCTGGTGAGGAACGTCGAGTAGATGGCGACGACCGGGCGCAGGCCGGCCATGGCCATGCCGGCGGCCGCGGTCACCGCGTGCTGCTCGGCGATGCCGACGTCGAGGAGGCGGTCGGGATGGCGGGTCTGGAACGGGATGAGGCCGACCGGACCGACCATCGCCGCGCTGATGGCCACGATGTCGGGGTTGGCGCCGCCGGCGGTGACGATGGCGTCGGCGAAGGCCTGGGTGTAGCCGGCGGGCATCGAGGGCGGCGGGCCGGTGACCGGGTCGAAGACGGGGGTGTCGTGGAGGCACTTCTCGTCGTCGTCCTCGGCCGGCTTGTAGCCCCGGCCCTTCTGGGTGAGGACGTGGACGAGGATGGGCTCGTCGAGCTCGGCCGCCCGGCTGAGGGTGTGCTCGAGGAGCGGGATGTCGTGGCCGTCGATGGGGCCGATGTAGCGCACTCCCAGGGCCTCGAAGAAGCCGCCGGAGCCCAGGACCTCGCGGGACGCGGCCCGCATGCCTTCCAGCCCGAGCTCCAGGTGCTCGCCGATGCCGGGGACACCCCGCAGCATCCGCTGGATGCGATCCCGGCTCTTGACATAGGACGGGTTGAGCCGAAGCCGGGTGAGGCCGGCGGCGAGCCGGGAGACCGTCGGTGCGTAGGACCGCCCGTTGTCGTTCAGGACGATCAGGACCCGCCGGCCGCTGTGACCCAGGTTGTTGAGCGCCTCGTACGCCATGCCGCCCGTCATGGATCCGTCGCCGAACACGGCCACCACGCGGCGGTCGCTCTCGTGCTTGAGGTCCATGGCCATGGCCAGGCCGTGGGCGTAGCCCAGGATGGTCGAGGCGTGGCTGTTCTCCACCCAGTCGTGGGGTGACTCCGACCGCGACGGGTAGCCGGAGAGGCCGTTGGCCTGGCGCAGGCTGGAGAACCGCTCCCGGCGCCCGGTCAGGATCTTGTGGACGTACGCCTGGTGCCCGGTGTCCCACAGGAGCAGGTCCTTGGGTGACTCGAACACCCGGTGCAGGGCCAGGGTGAGCTCGACAACGCCGAGGTTGGAGCCCAGATGGCCGCCGGTGACCGACACCGACTGGACGATGAAGGCGCGGATCTCCCCCGCGAGCTGCTCAAGCTCGTCCTCATCAAGCTCCCGGAGGTCGCCCGGTCCGGTGATCGTCTCCAGAAGCATCCCGATGTTCAACGCTACCCCCGAGCCGCCCCTTCCAGTAATCAACGCCGCAACTACGGTGTGCGCCGATGGACATCGACCGGTTCCAGTACCTCATCTTGATGGGCCTGTGCCTGCTCATCACCCTGCCGCTGGAGTTCCTCTTCGGCGCCCGGGTGTGGCGCCGGCCCCGCCGGCTGGTGGCAGCCATGGCCGTCCCGCTGGCCATTTTCGTGGCCTGGGACCTCATCGCCATCTCCCGGGACCACTGGGACTTCAACCCGCAGTACGTCACCGGCTGGGAGCTGCCCTTCAACCTGCCAGTGGAGGAACTGAGCTTCTTCCTCATCATCCCGATCTGCTCGCTGCTGACCCTGGAAGCGGTCCGCCGGGTCCTGGACCGCGACTGATGGAGTACACGTGGGCGGGAATCGTCGCCGTACTGGTCGTGATCGCCGTCGAGCTGCTGTGGTTCAAGACCGGCCTGTTCCGCAGGCTCACGTTCTACGTCTCCTGGGCCATCATCCTGTTCTTCATGGTGCTGGTCGACGGGTGGCTGACGAAGCTCTCGGCGCCGATCGTGCTCTACAACGAGGAGGAGAACAGCGGGATCCGCTTCCCCTGGGACATCCCGGTGGAGGACTATCTGTTCGGGTTCGCCCTCATCACCCTCACGATGCTCCTTTGGGAGCGGTGGGCTCTGCGCCACCCAGACGACGAAGCGAGTCGGCGAACAACAGGACCGCTGATCCGCCGACGATGACCACGTGCGCCCACAGGGCGGCCGTCGCCAGCACGGGCAGCCCGAGGCCGACGGCGGTCAGGATGATGCGGGTCGGACGCTCGCCGGGCGTGATGAGGGCCTTCCCCGTCACGCCGGCAAGCGATCCCCGGGCCCGGACGTACTCCAGCCACCAGCAGGCGGCGGTGGCGCCCACGGCCAGCCGGGTTGCGCTCGCGCTGCCGCCGGCGGCGATGGCGAGGGCCGCCGGGTACGCGGCGTCGGCGATGCGGTCGAGGGCGGAGTCGAGCAGGAAGCCGACCTTGGTGGTGCGGCCGGCCTGGACGGCCACCGCCCCGTCGAGGGAGTCGAGCAGGCCGGAGAGGGTGACGGCCAGGCAGGCGGCGGCCGGGCCGATCCAGCCGTCGACCGCTGCCAGCGGGACGGCGGCCAGGGCCATGACCAGGGCGGCGACGGTGACCATGTTGGGCGAGACGCCGGCCCGCGCCAGGGGCCGGGCGACGGCGGCGGCCGCCTTCAGCCAGCCGCCGACGAAGCCGCCGGGCGGTTCGGTGGCGTGCAGTGCCGCCCAGTCGCGGACGTGCTCGTCGCCATCCATCGGCGCCAGTACACCTCATCAGTGAGGGTCTCGCCCGCCACCGCCGTCTCGGTGGCCGGACTGGCCCGGATGGCGTGGGCGGCCCGGCGCTTCCTGGGGCCTGACCGGGCAGCGCCGGCGATCGACGTCCGGGTCGTCATCCCGGCCCGGGACGAGGCTGCCGTCGTGGCCGCGTGCGTCGCCGGCGTCGCCGGCCAGGCCACCGAGGTGGTCGTCGTCGATGACGCCTCTTCGGACGGGACCGGTGCCGTGGCGGCGGAGGCCGGCGCCGCGGTCGTCCGCCTCGACGGCGACCCGCCGGCGGGGTGGCTGGGCAAGCCCCGGGCCTGCCTGGCCGGCGCCGAGGGCGCCCGCACCGAATGGCTGGCCTTCGTCGACGCCGACGTGGTGCTGGCGCCGGCCGCCCTGGCCACGATGGCCGCCGCCACCCGGCGGACCTCGACCAGCATCGTCGGCGGCCTGGAGTGCCGGTCGTTCTGGGAGCGGCTGCTCCTGCCCGAGCTGGGCCTGGCGCTGACCCAGGAGGGCTTCCCGCCCGGGTTCGCCAGCGGCCAGTGCTTCCTGGTCCGCCGGGACCACTACGAGGCCATCGGCGGCCACGGGCACCCGTCGGTGCGGGGGTCGGTGATCGACGACCGGGATCTGGCCCTGGCCCTCGGCGGCCACGACGCCCGCCTGGCGCCGGCCCTCATGACCGCCCGCATGTACGACGGCTGGCCGGCGATGCGGGCCGGCCTGACCAAGAACTCCTCGGCTCTCCACCCTTCACTGCTGCGTCACCTGGCCTGGCTGCTGGCGCCGGTTGCGTCCCGGCGGCCGTGGGCCGGCGTGGTGGTCAGCGCCGGCGGCCGGCTGGTGGCGGGCCAGAACCCTGCGTACGGCCTGCTCGTCCCCCTGGCCCGGGTGGTACTGGCCGGTCTGGCGATCGAGAGCCGGTACCGGGCCCGCACCGGGCGCACCGTCGAGTGGAAGGGCCGCCGAGTGCCGGCGTCATCCCCGAGGGTGGACCGGCTGCTGCCGCCGGGCACTCTGCCCTGATTCGCTCCAGTATCAGGCCCGGCGTGTCGATGCTCTAGGTAGACGAAACACCTGGCCGAGAAAGGGCACGCAGATGACCGTCGAGAAGCGTCGAGAGCTACGCAGGTTCGAGGGATCGAGCGTGAGCCTTTCGCTCGCCGACGGGTCCCGGATTGACGACGTCAGCCTGGTCTCAGCGCGCGGCGTGACGCTCTGGATCTTCGCCGGCGGCGAGGACCGCTTCGTGCCCGTCACCACGGTCATCGACGCTTGGGCGTCGTCGGGCGCCACCGCCGCCTGACGGCCCGAATGGGCCAACGCGACCAGCTTCGCCTCAAGGTCGACGACCCCCATGCCGATATCGGCGTCATGGCGACCGGCGGGAACGCGGCGAGCGCGTCCGAATTCGAAAGCGAGCGTGTAGGAGCGGACCCCTCACTGCGTCGCCAGCCTGGCCTGCGTGTGCGCACGATCGTCATCGTGGCCGCCGCCACCGCCCTCCTGATGCCCTTGCTGTGGCGTGACGTCGGGCCTTCCATCGTCTCGGTGACGGTGACATCGGGAGAATCCGGCCCGCTCGTCGAGGTTCCGTCCTCGACGGTGATGGAGGAGCCCACGACCACAACGACACTACTCCAGGTCATTGCCGGGCCGGCCTCGACCACGACGACACCACTCCCGGTCATTGCCGGGCCGGCCTCGACCACGACGACCGCGGCCAGGACTGTGGCGTCGCCCACGACTACGGCGGCGAAGCCGACCCCACCGGGCACCGCATTGCCGCTCCCTCCCCTCCCCGTCACCCCGCCTCCGGTGAGCGTCCCGCCGCCGAGTTTGAGCGTCACCCTGTTCCCGCTCCCGACGCCTGCCAGTCAACCGATGGGCATCGTGTCTGGTCCGGACGGGAACCTCTGGTTCACCGAAGGGAATCGTGACGTGGTGGGCCGCATCACTCCCCAAGGGGCGATCACCGAGTTCCACACACCGACGAAGGGCAGCCAGCCGAGCGCCATCACCGTCGGCCCGGACCGGAACCTGTGGTTCACGGAGACGGCGGGCAACAAGGTGGCCCGCATCACCCCGTCCGGGACGGTGACGGAATATGCCGTCCCCACCGCCTACAGCGCTCCGATACACGGCATCACCACCGGGCCCGACGGTGCCCTCTGGTTCACCGAGTGGAACACCGGCAAGGTCGCTCGGGTCGACCTGGCCGGCCAGGTGACCGAGTTTGCCGCCGGGACCGACACCCCAGGCCAGATCCTCGCCGGTCGTGACGGAAATCTGTGGTTCACAGGCTCGGGTGGAGCGCTCTGGAGCATCAGCCCGAGCGGGACCACCGGCTCCGTCGCCGTGGGCGACCTCACCCGTGTGTCGGCCCTCACCGTCGACCGCGCCGGCAACCTCTGGTACGCCGGGTCGAATTCGGACACGGGGCGTGTCGGACGCCGAGACGCTGCCGGACGGGTGACCGAGTTCACCATCCCGGGACGCGATCTCTCCTTCCCCGGTATGGTCGAAGGCTCCGACGGTGCCATCTGGCTCACCCAGGGCCCCCGCAACACCATCCTCCGGCTGGCGCAGGACGGGACACTGACGACCTTCTCGCCGCCGTCGCCCATGAGGATCGCCGCCGGGCCGGACGGGAACATCTGGTTCACGAGCGGGACGAACGGAAACGCGATCGGGAGAATCGGGATCGCCTGAGCCGGCGACTACCGGTCGGGCGTGACGGAGATCAGGGTGTAGGCCGACTTGTCGGTGTAGTCCAGGCGGCCGACGAACTGGGATCCGACGTTCAGGACGATGTCCCGGGTCTCCTTCAGCAGGAGGCCGGTGGAGGGGTCGAACCAGTCCTCGACCAGCGCCCCGCCGACCGTGGCCCCCGAGAACAGGGTGGTCCAGCGCACGCGTCGTGCCGGCAGAGGCACGCCCTCGACCTCCACCGTCTCGTCGCCGATGTACTCGGTGATCTGGCGGGCCCTGGTGTCCTCGTCGGCGCAGTGCCACTCGACCCGGTCGCCGGGGCGCATGCCGGCCATGTCGAAGGTGCCGCCCTCGCAGACGAAGTCCTGGGTGCCGTGGGTCCACCAATAGGCGATGTCGGTGCCGTAGCGCACCAGCTGCGAACCGCACCGGTCGTAGTACTCGAGGTGCTGGGTGACGAAGAACTGCTCCTCGCGCACGCCGCAGCCGTGGCGGGTCACGATGCGCATGGTCTCTGCGCTGTAGGCCCGGTAGGTGTCGAACAGCGAGACCCACTCGCCGCCGGTCGTGGCGTAGCGGTACACGCCGGGCGCCGGCAGGCCGGCAACGGCGTCGACCGGCGCCGTGCCGGCCCGGAAGCGGGCCAGGGCATCCTGGAGGTCGGTGTCGGCGGACCAGTAACGGCCGGCGACGAGGAACAGCCCACCCGAGAGGATGAGCATGTCGACGAGGAGGAGGATCTTGAGGCGCTTCAGGGACGGAGCATCCGAAACGCGACCGCCAGCTTCTTCCAGGTCGGGACGCGCACCCGGGAGGTGAACACGTCGTAGTCGGCCTTCTCGATCTCGGTCAGGATGCCGGAATACAGGCCTCGGGCGCCGCGGATGCAGCGGGCCGACGCCGGCGGCAGCATGGGGATGCCCAGGTCGGCCGAGGTGTAGATCTCACGCGTGCGGGCGATCTCGAAGGCCATCAGCTCCCGCCACTCGGGCGTGACCTTGCGCAGCCACGGGTCGGCGCCGAACTTCCGCAGATCCTCCTGGGGGATGTAGACCCGGCCCCGGTCGAGGTCCTCGTTGACGTCCCGCCAGAAGTTCGACAGCTGGAAGGCGTTGCCCAGCTCCCGGGCGTGGGTGAACGCCTCGGGCTGCAGCGGCTCCAGGATGGGCACCATCATCTCGCCGATGACGGCGGCCGAGCCGTCCATGTAGTCGAGCAGGTCCTCGAAGGTCTCATACGTCTCGACGGTGAAGTCCATGGCCATCGACCGCAGGAACCGGCGGAAGCAGTCGGGGTCGATGTCGAAGGCCTTGACCGTGTGGACGACGGCCTTGAGCACCGGGTCGTCGGAGGTGCCCCGTTCCAGGTCGACGAAGAACCGGTCGCCGAAGTCGGTCAGTGCGGCCTCCCGCACCGTGGTGGTCGCCGTTGAGCCCAGATCGTCGACGATGTCGTCGGCGTAGCGGCAGAACCCGTAGAGGGCGTGGACGTGGTGGCGCTTGACCACCGGCAGCAGGTGGGTCGACCAGTAGTACGTCGTGCCGTAGCGGCGGTTGAGCTGCTTGCAGCGGGCGTAGGACTGCTCGAGCGTGATCACTTGCTACGAGCGAGCTCGTCGACCCGGTCGGCGGCCAGGCGGCCGGAAAGAAGGACCATGGGCACCCCCACCCCCGGCACGGTCCCCGAGCCGACGAACACGACACCCGGTGCGTTCTTGGTCACGTTGTTGGGCCGGAACGGGCCGGTCTGGAAGAAGTTGTGGGCCAGGGCGAACGGCGTGCCCCGCTCCATGCCCTGGCGCTCCCAGTCGGTCGGGTCCACGAAGCGCTCGACGTCGACCTCCACCGTCGGGTAGCCGAACGAAGCCACCCGGGCGATCAGGCGCTCGCGGAGCCGGTCGCGCTCGCTGGTCCAGTCGACCTTGCCGTCAAGGTTGGGCGTGGGCTCCAGCACGTACAGCGAGACCCGGCCGTCGGGGGCCAGCGAGGGGTCGGAGACCGTCGGGCTGGTGACCAGCATGGAAGGGTCGGGCATGACCACGCCCTGCTCAAGGAGGGCGTCGAACGCTCCCTCCCACTCGGCGCCGAAATGGATGTTGTGGTGGGTGGAGCCGGCGGGCATCTGGCCCTTCACGCCGGCCAGCCACACCGCGCACGACGGCGAGTAGTTGCCCTTGCGGGCGACGCGGGGCATGGGCACGCCCGGGAGCAGCTCACGGTAAGCCACCGGCAGATCCGGATTGAGGACGACTGCGTCGGCGGCAACCACCTCGCCGCCGGCCAGGCGCACGCCACTGACCCGCCGGTCGGTGGTCCGCACGACCCCGTCGACGGTGGTGTTGTAGCGGAACGAGGCGCCGGCCTTCTCGGCCACCTCGGCCAGTGCCCGGGGGATGGCGTGCATGCCGCCCTCGGGGAAGTAGACGCCCTCGACGGTGTCCATGTAGGTGATGACGCAGTAGATCGCCAGGGCCTCGAAGGGCGACAGGCCGGCGTACATGGCTTGGAAGGAGAACAGCTTCTGGAGCCGGGGGTCGTCGAAGAACCCGCCCACCACGTTCGACATCCGCCGCAGGCCGCCCATCTTGACCAGGCTGAACAGCGGCCACGGCGGCTTGGCGATGTCGAGGATGTTGTCGAAGTTGCGGTCGATGAAGTTGGGCAGCTCGAGCTTGTAGAGGTCGGTGAGGTAGTCGCAGAAGCGGACGAACCCCGCGGCCTCGGCGGCGCCGGCGGTCTCCCGGATCTCTTCGACCATGGCCTCCCGGCCGTGACGGACGTGGATTGCCGATCCGTCGGCGAAGCAGGCCCGGTACATCGGGTCGACCGGCTTCAACTTCAGGTGGGTGTCCATCTCGGCGCCGGCGGCGTTGAAGGCGCTGGCCAGGATGCCCTTCATGGTCAGGACGCTGGGCCCGGTGTCGAACTTGTAGCCCTCGGTGTCCCACAGGCCGGCCCGGCCCCCGGGAACGTCGGCCCGCTCCAGCACCTCGACGTCGTGGCCCCTCCCGACCAGATGGCACGCGGCCGACAGCCCGCCCAACCCCGCGCCGACGACGACGACCTTCACCGCGAACCCCCCTGTGTGGAAGCCCCGATCGTAGGTGGCGTCACCGATCGCGGCCGGCGACGTAGTACGCCAGCTCGACCAGCGCCTCGTGGGCCTCACCCATGAGGCCGGCGCCGTCGACGGCCTCGACCGCCTCGGCCACCAAGCGATCGATGTTGCCCTCGACCGTCTCCACCGCACCCGAGGTCAGGAGCACGTCCTGGAGGGCGGCCACCTCGTCCTCGTTCAGGTCGGCGGCGCCGTAGCGGGCCAGCACGGCGGCGTCGGCCCGGGTGGCCTGCTCCACGGCCATGGCGTAGAGGAGGGTCGGCTTGCCTTCCCGGAGGTCCTCCCCCACCGGCTTGCCGGTGACGTCCTCGTCGCCGAAGACCCCCAGCAGGTCGTCGCGGAGCTGGAAGGCCTCGCCGAGGGGCAGGCCGTAGCCGGAGAGCGGCGCCGCCAGGTCGTCGAGGCGACCGGCGAGGGCGGCGCCCAGGTGCAGCGGCCGCTCGACGGTGTACTTGCCGGACTTGAACCGGGAAATGCGCCGGGCCGTAGCCTCGGTGGCCCGGCCCCGGGCCGTGCCGAGCAGGTCCAGGTACTGGCCGACGTTGACCTCGATGCGCAGCTCGGTGAAGACCTGGTGGGCGGCCGGCGGGGCGCCGGCGAGGAGCTGGTCGGCGTAGACGAAGGCCAGATCGCCGACCAGGATGGCCACGCCCTCGCCGAAGCGCCGGGCCTCGCCCCGCCAGCCGTCCAGGGCGTGGCCGGACTCGAACAGGACGTGGATGGTGTCGGTGCCCCGGCGGGTGGCGGAGCCGTCCATGATGTCGTCGTGCACCAGGGCGAAGGTGTGCAGGAGCTCCAGGCCGGCGCCGGCGTCAACCACGGCCGGGTCGTCGGCATCGCCACCGGCGCCGACGTAGGCCCAGTGACAGAACGCCGGCCGCAGCCGCTTGCCGCCGGCGAGGACGAGGTCGCGCAGGGCGGAGAACGGCTCGGCGAGGTCAGGGTCCACCGCCGACCATCGGGCCAGCTCGGTCTCGAGGACGTCGGCAATGCGCGCCTCGACCCGACGGGCGATGCCGGCCAGGCTCGGGGGCGCCAACGCGATTCCAGGGACGACCCGCACCAACCCTCCTCTCCGGTGATCGATCAGGTTAGGCGCGGTTCGGAACCGGATCATCAACCGGATGGCGCGCCGTCGCCGCGGCCAGGCGGAACCCGGCAAGGGCACCCACGGCGAGGACCACCGCCCCGCCGGCGGCGTCGAGCCAGAAGTGGTTGCCGGTGACCACGATGGCGAAGGTGGTGGCGGCCGGGTACAGCAGGATCAGCGCCCGCGACCAGGGCCGGCGCAGCATCGGGTAGAGGACGAACGCGCTCCACGCCGACCACGCGAAGTGCAGGCTCGGCATCGCTGCGTACTGGTTCGACACCTGGGCCACCGGGCCCGACTCGAACGACCACAGCCCCCCGTAGTCCCGAAGCGTGTCGACGAACCCGTACGACGCCGGCAGCAGCCGGGGGGGCATGAGCGGGTAGGTGGCAAAGCCGATAAGGGCCAGGGCGGTGGTGGCAGCCAGGGTGTTGCGCCAGCGCGGGTAGCGGGCGGGGAACCGGCGGAACAGCAGGACCAGGGCGGCGATCGTCACCACGAAGTGGAACGTCCCGTAGAAGAGGTTCCAGAACTGGATGAACCACCGCCAGCCGAGGAACGCCTCCTGGACGCCCTCCTCGAAGTAGAGACCAAGGGCCCGCTCGGCGTCGATGACGGCCCGGGCGTTGGCGAAGGCCTCGTCGGCGGAGACGGAGGCCGACCCCTGGGTGTTGCGGATGAAGCTGTAGACGCCGTAGAAGGCGGCGATGTACAGGACTTCCTTCCACCAGCGGAGCCTGGAACGCTGGGCTGGAGGGTCTGGCTCGGGGCCTTCGGTTCCGCTCTCGCTCAAGCCGCGACCCGGACGGGCCGGGCGCCGACGGCGAAGGCGGGGGCGCCCAGGAGGCTGACCACCAGGTTCATCCCGTACAGGAGAAGGCCGAAGGCCACCGCCCGGCCACTGGGCACGCCGAGGGGCATGAGCAGGAGCACCAGGGCGCCCTCCCGCAGCCCGAGCCCGCTCACCGAGATCGGCAGCACCTGGGCAATGGCCACGATCGGGATGAAGGCCATCATCGCCGACCACCCCACCTGGATGCCCATGGCGTGGCCCGCCATCCATGCCGCGGCGACCATGGCCAGTTGGTAGGCGAGGGCGCTGACCAGCACCCCGACGGCGGCGCCGGGATCGCGGCGCAGGCGGGACAGGCCGAGCTGCACGGCGCTCAGGAAGCCCAGCCAGGCCCGGCCCGCGAAGCGCTCACCAATCTTGATGCTCGTGACCAGGACCACGATCACGACCAGGGCGGCGAGGGTGCCCAGGGCCAGCGTGAGGCTGAGACGGCTGGCCCGGCCCAGGTCGAGCAGGGCCGGGTTGGCGAACAGGGCGACGAGGGTGAGGAACGGCAGGACGAGGAAGCCGGTGAGGCGCTCGACCACCACCGAGGCGGCCGAGGTCGCCCGCTGGCCGTTCACCGCCGACAGCCGGGCCACCCGCAGGACGTCGCCGCCCACGGTGCTGGGGAGGAAGTTCGACACGAACATCCCGGCCAGGGTGTGAGACACCAGCGGTGGGAGGTCGGAGGGGATCTCGAGGGCTTGGAGCACCTGGCCCCAGCGCACGGTGGAGAGGACGACGGCCAGGGCGTAGACGGCCAGGCCCCCGCCCAACCAGGCCAGCGTGGACAGCTGGGGCCTCGGGAACAGCGAGGCCAGGTCGATGCGCGGCAGCAGCACGGCGAGCATGCCGGCGCTTGCGGCGACTCGGAAGCCGAGTAGCAGCCTCGCCCTGGTTCTCCCTCCCACGGTCATCCAGCCTACGCTTCCTGGCAACCTTCGGCATTCCATGTTTCCCGCTCGGTAACCTCCCCGCCCGATGCGCACACGCACCGCTTATCTCGGCGACGTCTCACTCCATGTCGTCGAGGCCGGCGAGGGCGGTCTGCCGGTCATGCTGGTGCACGGCTTCACCGCCGACGCCGACGAGGTGGCCGGCGTCATCGAGCCGCTCGCCGAGCTCGGCTGGCACGCGGTGGCCCCCGATCTCCGGGGTCACGGGCGCAGCGACCGCCCCACCGACGCCGGCGCCTACAGCTTGGAGCTCATGGCCGCCGACGTGGTCGCCCTGGCCGACTGGCTGGGCTGGGACCGCTTCGCCCTGCTCGGCCACTCCATGGGCGGCGGCGTCGCCCAGTTGATCGCCCTGGACCACCCGCATCGGCTCACCGGACTGGTCCTGGCCAGCACGTTCCACGGCCCCGTGCCCGGCATCTCCATGGAGCTGGTGCAGCTCGGCTGCTGGGTGGTGCGGGAGGCGGGCATGGAGGGGCTGGCCGACGCCCAGGCCGCCCGCCGGGCCCAGAACCCCGAATCGGTGGCCGCCTTCGAGCGGCTGCAGGAGGCCATCCCCGGCTATGCCGAGCAGTCCCGGGCCCGCCTGGTGTCCACGTCGCCCGACATGTGGATGGCGATGGCGCCCCGCTTCGTCGACCAGGAGGACCGGTTGTCGCGCCTGGCCACCCTCGATCTACCCACCGCGGTCATCGTCGGCGAGCACGACGTGACCATGGGCGACGACTGCCGGCGCCTGGCCGCCACCGTGCCGGGGGCGACGCTCACCGTGATCCCGGGCGCCGGCCATGTGCCCCAGCTGGAGCAGCCCGAGGCCTGGTGGGCGGCGGTGTCGGGCTTCCTCAGCCAGCTCTGACGGCGCCGTTTTGGTAGATCCGGCGCGCCAGGACGGCGCAGACCTACCAAACGCCGAAGTGTGGGGGCGCCGGTACCATCGCCTGATGATCGATGACGCCGTTGTCCAACGGGTCCTGACCGCCGCCCTGCGCACCGGCGGCGACTTCGCCGAGGTGTTCGCCGAGGACCGGCGGACCTCCTCCGCCCGGCTCGACGACGGCAGGATCGAGGAGCTGACCTCGGGGCGGGACCGCGGCGCCGGCATCCGCGTCGTCCGGGGCGAGACCACGGGCTTCGCCCACACGTCGGATCTCACCGAGGAGGGGTTGCGATCCGCGGCCGACGCGGCGGCCGCCGCCGCCCGGGGCGGCGGGGCCGGCGTGCGCGAGGTCGCCCTGACCCGCCAGGACCCCGCCCGGCCGCACGAGGTCGAGATTTTCCCGCAGGACGTGGCCAAGTCGCGAAAGGCCGAGCTGCTGCTGAAGGCCAACGACGCCGCCCGCGCCGCCGGCGGCGCCATCCGCCAGGTCGGCGTCACCTACGGCGACAGCCGCCGGCAGATCATGGTGGCCAACAGCGACGGGCTGCTCACCTCCGACGACCAGGTCCGGACCCGCCTCATGGTCAGCTGCGTGGCTTCGGGCGACACCGGCATGCAGACCGGCTACGAAGCTCCCGGCCGCACCGTTGGCTTCGAGCTGTTCGACGAGGTCGACTCGGCCGAGATCGCGGCCGAGTCCGCCCGCCGGGCCCTGGTCATGCTCAAGGCCCGGCCGGCGCCGAGCGGGACGCTGCCCGTCGTCCTCAAGCGGGGCGCCGGCGGCGTGCTGTTCCACGAGGCCTGCGGGCACGGGCTGGAGGCCGACCTGGTCGGCCGCGACGCCTCGGTCTTCCGCGACCAGGTCGGAAAGCAGGTGGCGTCGCCCCTGGTCAACCTGGTCGACGACGGCACCTACGCCCGCGAGTGGGGCACCTACGCCATCGACGACGAGGGTCACCCGGCCCAGCGCAACACCCTGATCGAGAACGGCGAGCTCACCGACTACATGTGGGACCACCTCCGGGCCCGCAAGGCCGGCCGGGCGTCGTCGGGCAACGGCCGGCGCCAGAGCTACCACCACCTGCCGATGGTCCGCATGACCAACACCTACGTCCTCGCCGGCGAGGAGGACCCCGAGGAGATCATCCGCCAGACCCCCTACGGCATCTACTGCGTGCAGCTCGGCGGCGGCCAGGTCAACACCGCCACCGGCGACTTCGTCTTCGGGATCACCGAGGCGTACATGATCGAGAACGGCGAGATCACCCACCCCATCCGCTCGGCCAACCTGATCGGCAACGGCCCCGAGGTGCTGCGGGCCATCGACGCCGTGGGCAACGACTTCGACACCTGGACGGGCACGTGCGGCAAGGACGGCCAGGGCGTCCCGGTTTCGTCCGGCCAGCCAACCTTGCGCGTGGCTGCGATGACCGTGGGCGGAACGGCGGCGTGAGTGAGCTGTTGGAGGTAGCGGAACGCATCGTGGGGCAGGCGAAGGCCGGCGAGGAGGTGGAGGTTTACCTCGGCCGCAGTCACCACACCGAGGTCAAGGTGTTCGACGGGGCGGTGGAGTCGCTGTCGTCGGCCGACACCCAGGGCGTCGGCGTGCGGGTGATCGTCGACGGGCGCCAGGGCTTCGCCTACGCCGCGTCGCTCGAGGACTCCATCGTCGCCGAGACCTTGGCCGAGGCCCGGGACAATGCCGCCTTCGGCACGGTGGACGAGTTCCTCGGCCTGGTGTCGCCTGACGGCGTGGAGCCCGTCGACCTCGACCTGTACCGGGAGGAGCTGGCGCAGTTCCCCGCCGACCGCAAGGTGGAGATGGCCCTGGAGCTCGACCGGGCGGTGCGGGCCGCCGACCCCCGAATCCGGGGCGTCGAGATGGCCGAGTACGGCGACTCGAGCGGGGAATCGGCGATCGCATCCACGACGGGCGTGCGGGCCACCTCTCGCCGGTCGAGCTGCTCGATCGTCGCCTCGGCCATGGCCGGTGAGGGCACTGAGACCATGACCGGCTCCGGCTACTCGGTGGCCCGCACGCCCGAGGACCTCGACATGGCCAAGGCGGTGAAGGACGCCAGCGAGAAGGCCACCCGCCTGTTGGGGGCCCGCAAGCCGGCGTCACGCCGGCTCACCGTGCTGCTCGACCCGTCGGTGTCGTCGTCGTTCCTGGGCCTGCTGTCCTCGGGATTGTCGGCGTCGTCGGTGATCAAGGGGCGCTCGCTCTTCGCCGACCGAGAGGGCGAGGCCGTCGCCGTGCCCTTCCTGACCCTGGTCGACGACCCCACCGAGCCCCAGGCATGGGGCGCCGGCCGCTACGACGCCGAGGGCCTGGCCAGCCGGCGCAACGTCCTCATCTCCGACGGGGTGCTCCAGGGCTTCCTGCACAACTCCTACACGGGCCGGCGCTGCGGGGTCCCGTCGACCGCTTCTGCGGTGCGGGGCGGCTACCGCTCCACGCCGGGCGTCGGCAGCCGGGCCCTGAGCCTGACGCCGGGCGACCGCAGCCAGGAGCAGCTCATGGCCGACGTGGGCGACGGCCTGCTGGTCCAGTCGGTCAGCGGCCTGCACTCGGGCGCCAACCCCATCAGCGGCGACTTCTCCGTCGGCGTCGAGGGCCTGCTCTTCCGCGACGGTGCGCCGGCCGAACCCGTGCGGGAAGCCACCATCGCCTCCACCCTGCAGCGCATGCTCCTCGACCTGGTAGCCGTCGGTAGCGACCTCGAGTGGCTCCCCGGCGGCGCCGCCGGCCTGACGCTCGTCATCGGCGACGTCCAGCTCAGCGGTTCCTAAACCTCCGCCGACCCAGCCCCTAACCTCCGTCGGTGCTCGACCTCGCCCAAGCCGACCCGGCCATCACCATCCCAGTCGTGCACGCCATCGTGCTGGGGATCACCCAGGGCCTGTCGGAGTTCCTGCCCATCTCCTCCAGCGGGCACCTAATCCTCGTCCCCTGGCTGTTCGGCTGGGAGGAGCTGACGGGGCCGGAGCACGTCGATCTCAACAAGACCTTCGACGTCGCCCTCCACGTCGGCACGGTCCTGGCGTCGCTGCTGTACTTCCGGAAGGATCTGCTCCGCTTCGCCGCCGCGGCTGTGACCTCGTTGCGGACCCGGTCCGTCACCACCACCGACCAGCGGATGGCTTGGCTGCTCTTGCTCTCCGCCGTGCCCGGCGCCATCGTCGGCGCCAGCCTGGAGTCCTTCATCAACACCCACTTGGGCCAGATCTGGCTGATCGCGGTGATGCTGATCGTGTTCGGTCTGGTCCTGCTCGTGGCCGACCGGTTGCCCGGCGACCGGAAGGAGGGCGACTACGGGCCCCGCCAGGCCCTGACCATGGGCCTGGCCCAGGCCGTCGCCCTCTCCCCCGGCGTCTCCCGGTCGGGCATCACGATGACCGCCGGCCGCTTCCTGGGCTTCGACCGCAACGCCGCCGCCCGCCTGTCGTTCCTGATGAGCATGCCGATCACCGGCGGGGCCGCTCTCTATAAGGGCGCCCAGCTGGCGGTCGACGGCCTGCCCCCCGGTACGGCGCCGGCCTTCTTCTGGGGCATCGTCGCCTCAGCGATCACCGGGCTGGCGGCGGTGTGGCTGGTGCTGACGGTGGTGCGCACCCGCTCGTGCCCGCCGTTTGTGGTGTACCGGGTGGCTGCGGGGTTGGCCGTGCTGGCGCTGCTGGCGTCTCCTTGGCGGTGAGCACGAGCGTCACCACGCCGGCCGCAACCGCGTAGGCCACCCGCAGCGCCTCCGCGGCCCCCACGGCCACCGCCACCGCCTCGGGCCCGACATCGACCACCAGGGCGGCCTCGGCCACGGGGAATGTGGGGTCCTCGCCGGCCGGCGGCGGGTCGAAGGTGACCAGCACGTCGACCCAGTCGCCCCGGCGCAGGGCCACCGACGCCGGCCCCGTGGGCACGGCCACCGCCCGACCGCCGGCGGGGAGCAGGGCGGCGAGCCCCTCGAGGCCATCGGGCGCCAGCTGGCCGGCGACGACCGGCGTGCCCCGGAACAGGGGAACGACCACGGTACGGCCCACGACCTCGCCGGTGGCGCCCAGCGCCCCCTCCGGGAGGAAGGCGGCGGGCATGG
Organism: uncultured Acidimicrobiales bacterium; assembly: GCA_964479465.1. Classification (GTDB taxonomy): domain Bacteria; phylum Actinomycetota; class Acidimicrobiia; order Acidimicrobiales; family AC-14; genus CADCTB01. Next base: position 75,144 of record CAYZMG010000005.1, on the reverse strand, counting down.
AGCGAACCACGACGTCGGCGGAGCGCAGCACGGTGCCGACCTCGACCGGCCGGGCCGCGGTGACCACCGGCTGCAGCCGCCCGTAGCGGGCTTCATGGGCGCCGGCCCGGTCCAGCTGACCGGCGATGGTGGAGGCGGTGAAGGCGGCCAGGGCGACGACTGCCGCCCAGTAGGCGAAGGGAGAGCGGACGAGACGGCGTAGGCGCACGGCGGGGGCCTCCGGACTGGGTGAACACGGAGGGGGAAGTGCTGTGAGATTACGTGGAATTCATTCCAGGGTCCAGAGCCCCGGTGGCGCATTCGCATCCGACCGAGGCCGGGACGGCGGGGATGGCCCGCAGGAGCACGCCCTTCACCCGCTCGATGTTCTCGGCCAGCACCCGGAACACGGTCTCCATGGTCACGGCCTCGTCCCTCTGGACGCCGGCGTCATAGTCGGTGACCAGCGCCAGCCCCGAGTAACACATGCCCAGCTCCCGGGCCAGGGCCGCCTCCGGGTACTGCGTCATGTTGACCACCGACCAACCTGCCGCCGAGAACCACTGCGACTCCGCCCGCGTCGAAAAGCGCGGCCCCTGGATCACCACGACCGTCCCGCCCTTGTGCACCGGCACGCCCTCGGCCCGGGCCGCGGCCAGCGTCACCCCGCCCAGCTCCGGGCAGTAGGGGTCGGCGAAGGTGACGTGCGCCGGCAATGGCCCGTCGAAGAAGCTGTCGGCCCGGCCCGACGTGCGGTCGACAAGCTGGTCGACGACGACGAGGTCGCCCGGCTTCATGTCGGGCTGGAGCGACCCGACCGACGACGGCGCCAGCACTCGCCGCACACCGAGCCGTCGAAGGGCCCACAGGTTGGCCCGGTAGTTGATCCGGTGGGCGGGGATGGAGTGGCCGGGACCGTGCCGGGCCAGGAACGCCACCGCCCGACCCTGGACGTGGCCCACGGCGAGGGGGGCCGACGGCGCCCCGTAGGGCGTCTGCACCGCCACCTCCTCGACGTCGTCGAGCCAGGAGTAGAAGGCGGTGCCCCCGAACACGCCGATCTCGGCGACCGGCAGTGACATTTCCCTAAGCGGTCTTGGCTTCGCTGGCCTTCGGGGCCGGCTTGGAGTCCGACGAGGACGAGGACGCCTCCGTCTTCGCCGGCTTCGACGAGCCGTCGACCTTGTCGGTCTTGTCGGTCTTATCGGTCTTGTCGGTCTTATCGGCCTTGTCGGTCTTCTCGGTCTTGGTCTCCGTCGACGGCCGGCCCTGGCGGTGGTCGTTGCGGTAGAAGCCCTTGCCCTTGAACGAGATCGCCGGAGCGCTGAACACCTTGCGCAGCACGCCGCCGCATGCGGGGCACTCGGTGAGGGGGTCGTCGGTGAATGACTGCACCACTTCGAGGCGCTCGCCACAGCTCTTACAGGCGTACTCGTACTTCGGCATGCACCACTCCCGGGAGCCCGGTCCGGCGGGGATCGCACAGGCACCGGTCGTCGCCCAGCGTACCGCAGGCCATAGCATTGGGACTGTGGAGGATGCTCGGGCCCGGCTACGCGAGTTCCGTCATGCCCTGGCCCGCCTGGGCGACGTCCTGGCCTCCACAAGGGACCGCCAGGTGATGGTCACCGCCCTCCTGGAGACGACCACCACCTACCTTGGGGCGCCGGCATCGGTGTTCTACGTCACCGTCGCCGGCAGCGAGCGCCTTCGCCCCATGGAGAAGCTGGGCGCTGCCGCCGGCGCACCGCTGGTCGAGCTCCCGGGTGGCGCAGGCATCGCCGGCGCCGCGTCGCGCGCCCATGGCGCCGTCCTGTGGCCCGGAGGTGCCAACTTCGGCCCGTCGCCGTTGGAGCCCGATGCCGGCGCCGGCGCCATGGCCATCCCCGTGCGCTCCGGCGGCCACCCGTTCGGCGTCCTCGGCTATTACGGGCGGGGGTCGCCGTTCGACGAGGAGGACATCGACTCCCTGGAGATCCTCGTCCGCCAGGCGGAGACCGCTATCGAGAACAGCTTCCTCTACGAGGAAGCTGTTCGGCTGTCCCTGACCGACGGCATGACCGGGCTCTGGAACCGCCGGAACTTCGACCTCCGGCTGGAGTCCGAGCTGTCCCGCGCCCTGCGCTTCTCCGAGCCGTTCGCGGTGGTGTTCGTCGAGCTCGACCAGATGAAGGCGGTGAACGACCGCTGGGGCCACCAGGCCGGCGACACCGTCCTCATCGAGCTGTCCCGGCGGCTGACCGAAGCGGTCCGAGAGGTCGACGTGGTCGCCCGGTGGGGCGGCGACGAGTTCACGCTCCTCCTGCCCAAGACCGGCCTCGACGGGGCCCTCCTCCTCGCCGAGAAGATCCGCTCCGCAGTGGGGACTGCGCCTTTCCGGATCGACAATGGCGCCCTCGACATCACCATCTCGGTCGGGGTGGCCGCATACCCGGAGCACGGTTCCTCGGGCAAGGATCTCGTCAATGCCGCCGACGCGGCCATGTACCAGGCGAAGGCAAGGGGCCGGAACCGGGTCGAGCACGCCACGGCCGGCAAACCGCCCGGGCGGGACAAGGGAGACGCAGGATGAAACGAATCCACAAGGTCGTGATCCCCGCCGCCGGGCTCGGCACCCGGTTCCTGCCGGCCACCAAGGCCCAGCCGAAGGAGATGCTGCCGCTCGTCGACAAGCCGGCCATCCAGCACGTGGTGGAGGAGGCGGTCGCCGCCGGCCTGCGCGACATTCTCATCATCACCGGCCGGGGCAAGCGCTCGCTCGAGGACCACTTCGACCGGTCCTTCGAGCTAGAGCACTACCTCCAGGAGGCGGGAAAGTTCGAAATGGTAAAGGAGATGCGGGCCATCGCCGAGATGGCCGACATCCACTACGTCCGCCAAGGCGAGCCCCGGGGTCTCGGCCATGCGGTGTCGGTGGCCCGACAGCACGTCGGCGACGAGCCGTTCGTGGTCATGCTGGGCGACGACATCATGACGGCGCGGTCCACCGTGCTGGCCGACATGGTCGGCCTGCACGAGCGCTACGGCCGGTCCGTGGTCGCCCTCAAGGAGTTCCCCCGTAGCGAGATGAGCGCCTACGGCTGCGCCCTGCCCGAGGTGGTCGAGGACAATCTGGTGCGCATTCTCGACGTGGTCGAGAAGCCCAAGCCCGACGAGGCGCCCTCCAACCTGGCCGTCATGGGCCGGTACGTCTTCACCCCCGAGATCTTCGACTGCCTGGAGCAGATCCACCCCGGCGCCAACGGGGAGATCCAGCTGACCGACGCCATGGCCCTGCTGCTCCAGCAGCAGACGATCTACGGCTACGTGTTCGAGGAGGGTCGCTACGACATCGGCGACAAACTCGACTACCTCCGCGCCACGGTCGAGCTGGCCATCGACCGGGAGGATCTGGGGCCGAAGTTCCGGCTGTTCCTGGCCGACCTCGTCCAGCGCAAGAAGCTCATCTGAGACGCGACCATCGCCATGACCGCCCGATGATCTCAGTCGACGACGCCCGCGTGGTCATCCTGGCCGCCTGCCCGGTCCTTCCGGCCCGGGCGTTGCCTCTTGCCGAGGCCCTGGGCTGCGTGACCGCCGGCGTCACCGTCGCCGGCCACGACGTGCCCTCCTTCGCCAACTCGGCCATGGACGGCTTCGCAGTGCGGGCCGCCGACACCGCCGGCGCCCCGGTCACCCTCGAGGTCGTGGGCACGGCGGCGGCCGGCTCGGCGCCGGGGGTTGCCGTGGGGCCCGGCCAGGCGGTCCGCATCATGACCGGGGCCATCCTCCCCGCCGGCGCCGATGCCATCGTGATGGTGGAGCGCACCTCGCCCGCCGGCGCCGGCACGGTGACGATCGAGGTCGCGGCGTCGGCCGGCGACCACCTCCGCCACGCCGGGGAGGACATCACGGCCGGTCAGACCCTGTTCGAGCCCGGGTCCGAGCTCGGACCCGGGCACCTGGGGGTGCTGGCCAGCGTGGGCGCCGAGGCGGTGGACGTCGTCCCCAAGGCGCGGGTCGGCGTGCTGTCGACCGGCGACGAACTGACCTCCGCTCCGGGCGACCTCCGCCCCGGCCAGATCCGCGACAGCAACCGGCCGATGCTCCTTGCCCTGGCAGCCAATGCCGGCTGCGTGCCCGTCGACCTCGGCTCCGCGCCCGACGACGAGGCCGCCATCACCGCCGCCATCGAACGAGGCGTCGCCGAATGCGACGCCATCGTGACCTCCGGCGGGGTCAGCGTGGGCGACTTCGACTACGTGAAGGTCGTCCTCGACCGCCTGGGCGACATGCACTGGTGGCAGGTGGCGGTCAAGCCGGCCAAGCCTTTGGCCTTCGGAACGGTCCGGGGCACGCCGGTGTTCGGGCTACCGGGCAACCCCGTGTCCTCCATGGTGTCCTTCGAGCTGTTCGCCCGGCCGGCGCTGCGCCAGATGATGGGGCACCGGGACCGGTTCCGGCCCGAGCTGCCGGCGGTCGCCGACGAGGCCCTGCGCCGTCAACCCGACGGCAAGGTGCACTTCCTCCGGGTGGTGGCCACCGCCGACCCCGACGGGCGCCTCCACGTCCGCCCCTCAGGGGGTCAGGGCTCCCACCACCTGCGGGCCATGGCCCTGGCCAACGCCCTCGCCGTGCTCCCCGACGGGGCCGGCGTGGAGGCCAATGCGACCGTGAAGGTGATCCTTCTCACGTAGCTTGGACGTATGGCCGAGCCGCTTGTCGATCCCCACGGGCGTACCGTGCGCGACCTGCGCGTCTCGATCACCGATCGGTGCAACCTGCGCTGCCGCTACTGCATGCCGGCCGAGGGGCTGGCGTGGCTCCCCCGCCCCGACCTCCTCACCTACGAGGAGATCGAGCGGGTGGCCCGGGTGTGCGTCGAGCGCTTCGGGTTCACCGGTATCCGCATCACCGGCGGCGAGCCGACCGTACGGGCCCACCTGCCCGTTCTCGTCGCCAAGCTGGCCGCCCTGGGCACCGACCTGTCGCTCACCACCAACGGGGCCACCCTTCGCCTGCTCGCCGGCGACCTGCGGGCGGCCGGCCTCCGCCGCATCAACATCTCCCTCGACTCCCTCCGTCCTGAGACCTTCTTCGCCATCACCCGCCGCCATGCCATGGACCAGGTGATCGACGGGATCGACGCCGCCATAGACGCCGGCTTCTCCCCCGTCAAGGTCAACTGCGTGCTCATCCGGGGTGTGAACGACGACGAGATCGTCGACTTTGCCCGGTTCGGCCGTGAACGGGGCGTGACCATCCGCTTCATCGAATTCATGCCCCTCGACGCCGAGGAGGGCTGGGCGCCCGGCACGGTCGTCCCCGGAGCCGAGGTCGTCGCCGCCATCTCGGCCGTGTACCCACTGGAGCCCTTCGAGGCCCGGGGTTCGGCGCCGGCCGAGCGCTTCCGCTACGCCGACGGCAAGGGCGAGATCGGGGTGATCGCCAGCGTCACCCAGTCGTTCTGTGGGAGCTGCGACCGGGTCCGTCTCACCGCGGAGGGCATGTTCCGGAACTGCCTGTTCGCCGTCACCGAGACCGACCTGCGCGCCGTGCTGCGCGCCGGCGGCTCTGACGACGACCTGGCGGAGGCCATCACCGCCGACGTGGGCACCAAGTGGGCCGGCCACTCCATCGGCCAGGTCAACTTTGTCCGCCCCGACCGTTCCATGAGCCAGATAGGTGGATAGAACCAGGTCGCCGTAGACTCGGTTCTCATGAGCGACCGCGGACTCACCCATATCGACCCCCTCGGCCGAGCCCGCATGGTCGACGTCACACCCAAGGAGGCCACCCACCGCCGGGCCCTGGCCCGGTGCAAGGTGATGATGAAGCCCGAGACCACCTCCATGGTGGCCACCAACTCCCTCACCAAGGGCGACGTGCTGGCCGTCGCCCGGGTGGCCGGCATCCAGGCCGCCAAGCAGACGCCCAACCTGATCCCCCTCTGCCACCCGCTCCTTGTCGGGTCCATCTTCGTGAACTTCACGATCGGCGACGACAACGTCGAGGTCGAGGCCCAGGTGGAGACCATCGATCGCACCGGTGTGGAGATGGAGGCGATGACCGCCTGCGCAATCGCAGCCTTGACGATCTATGACATGTGCAAGTCGGTCGACCGGGGGATCTCGATCACCGAACTGGTGCTCTGGGAGAAGACCGGCGGGCGGTCCGGGATCTACCGGCGGCCGGTCGAGGAGTAGGCCTTCGGGGTTGCCTCCCCCTGCCTCGGCTGGTAGGAAGAGGGGGCGCCGGCTCCCCCCATCCGCGATTCGCGTGTTGTGGCGCAGTACCGTCCATCGAGGTAAAGGAAGGTCTGAGGAGCGTGACATTGGTTCTTCTGGTCCTCGCTGGCATTTGGGCCGCAGTTCTCATCCCCCCCGCTGTCCGTGCTCGGGCAGAGGGTCGACCGGGCGACTCGATCCACAATTTCAAGCGGCAGCTGACCGTGCTGCGCCGCACCGGGCCCCACCGGGCCTCGAGCGCCGGCGGCGACCACTGGTACCGCTCCCACGCCTCCCAGCCGGCCCTGACTCCCGTTCACGGCCCGCTCCGCAGCACCCGCACGGGCCCGGCTGCGGTCTACCGGTCGCCGGCCGCTGCCGCCCGAGTGGTCTCGCCTGCGGCGTCCGCGGCACGCAGCCGCACCATCCGCCGCCGGCGCGACGTGCTGACCGCCCTGCTGGTCGCCGCCGTCGCCACCCTGGCGCTGGGCCTGCTCTTCAGCATGAGCGTCATGCTGATCGCCCACGTGGTGGCCGACGTACTGCTCGTCGCCTACGTGGCCCTGCTGGTCCACCAGCGCAATGTGGCGGCCGAGCGGGACATGAAGGTCCGCTTCCTGCCCCAGCCTCACCGGCTCGACCCGGCCCTGCTGCGCGCCGAGCCGGCGCTGCTGCGCCGGTCCGCCAACTAGCAAGCTCCTCCTCCCAGCCGCCGGTGGGGGATGTCGATCGCGGCGCGGAGTTGGCCGCTTTGGGCCAGTCCGTCCGCCGTGACCTCGACGCCGCCAACGCCGCCCGTGAGGTGGCCCTGGCTGCCTGCCGGCGCACCATCCGAGCCTGCGGCAGTTCCATCCGGGCCGTCCACCTCCTGCGGCCCGAGGAAGCCCTCCGCCTGGCCGACGAGGCCGGCAGCGCCCTGCGAGTGGCCCAGCAGGCCTTGGCGCCCTTCCCGTCGCTGGTGGGCAGCGGTCCCCTCCACGATGCGGCCAAGGAGTACGCCGAAGCCCGCCTGACTGCGGCCATGGTGAGCGCCGACCCTTTGCCGTCAGCCGAGGCGCTCGGCGTCTCCGCCGCCGCATGGCTCAACGGCCTGGCCGAGGCGGCCAGCGAGCTGCGCCGGCACCTCCTCGACCGCCTCCGCCACGGAGACCTGTCCCACGGCGAGGCCCTCCTCGAGACCATGGACGAGGCCTACGGGCTGCTGGTCACGATGGACTACCCCGATGCGGTCAGCGGCGGTCTGCGCCGGACCACCGACGCCCTCCGAGCCGTCCTCGAACGCACCCGGGGCGACCTGACCACCACCATCCTCCAGTCCCGCCTCCAGAACGCCCTCAACGAGGCCGCCACCACCCTCGACTAACCTGGGAGGACCCCGGGGGTGTAGCTCAGCTGGCAGAGCGCCACGTTCGCAACGTGGAAGTCGGCGGTTCGAATCCGCTCACCTCCACCGGAAAAGCCCAGGTCAGAGGGTATCTCGCAGGCATCTGGGGCGTGCGGAACTCGTCGGAAGCGGCTCCTGCACCACAGCTGCACCACAAGAATCCCGGACACCGTGGTGCGGCACTGCGCACCAACGGGCCTCAGGCGGGCGGTGCGGCCCGTCCCGGATCATCCTGGGCCGGGATTTTCGGCTCGGCTCTCGACGCCTTGAACAGCTGATCCAGCTGATCGGCGGCGGCCCGGTCGACCTTCTCGGGTAGCGATCCGTAGATGTCGGCGGTTGTACGGATCGAGGCGTGGCCGAGCCGGCGCTGGATGACCTCCAGGGGCACGCCCACCTCCCGCATCATGTGGCCGGCCGAGTGGCGGAGTCGGTGGAACGTGAGCCCTTCGAGGCCGGCGCGGACGAGCGCCGGCGTATAGATGCGGTACCGGAAGTTCGTCGCCCGCACCGGTCCACCACCGGGCGCCTGAAGCACCAGCTCCTCCGGGCTGGTGCGCCCCGTCCGGGCCAGGTGAGCTGCGAGCTCGTCGAGGATCTCCTGCGGCGCGGAGAACGTACGGTTCGAGTTCGGTGTCTTTCCACTGCCCTCCACCAGGTGCCCGTCGACCTCGTTGACGGTCGCCTCCACCGTGACCGTCCGGCGGAGGAAGTTGATCGAGCCCACTCGGAGCCCGAAGACCTCGGCCTGGCGGAGACCGAGAGCGCCGAGGAACACAGCCACCCGGTAGTCGGTGTCCATGGCGTCGGCGAGACGGATGATGTCGTCCGCCGAGACGATGGGCCGTTTGACCGCAGTGAGCTCCGGCATGCGCACGCCACGGCACGGTGAGCGGTCGATGATGTCGTTGGTGACCGCCCAGTTGAGGATCGCCCGCAGCACGCCGTAGTTCCTCCGGATGGCGCGAGACCCGAGGCCTCGTGCGCGCATCCGAGCGACCACGTTCTGGACGTCGCTCGGGCGAACCTGCCCGATCCGCAGCTCGCCGATCGCCGGAAGAAGGTGCACCTTGATGGCGGCGGCGTCACGGGAATAGGTGGTGGCCTTCTTGTGGGGATTGCTCTTCAGCCAGGCCGCCGCCACCTCCGCGAACGGCCGCTCCGCCAGCGCCGGATCGAGCCAGTTACCCCGTCGCACGTCCGCCTCGACGGCGGAGAGAAAGGCCCTCGCCTCCGTCCGCCGGTCAAAGGTACGAGTCCGTTGCTTACCGTTCGGATCGCGGTAGCGAGCCTCCCAACGCCCCGTCCGAGGTGCCTTGCGGATCGAGCCCATGCATTCCTCACTTTCCAACTGCACGTCGCCGGCGCCGGCCCGCCGCCGAGGGGCACATCTCAGCGTGGAAGTCACCTCGATGTCAATCGATGCCTTTCACACTCAGCGCCGCCGATGGCGCCGGAGCGGCCGTCGAGCGCCCTCGATCCGCCGGGAGTCGAGCCAGGCGTCGAGTTCGACATCGGCGAAACGGTTCCGGCCGCCGACCTTGTAGCGGCTGAGCTCGTGGTCGGACACGAGCCGGCGGACGTGTCGCACGGTCGTCCCGAGGTAGGCAGCCGCCTCCTCCGTCGTGAGCATCCGCCGAACCACCTTCTCCGAATGCGCCATGAGCGATCCCTTCTCCCTCGCCGGAACCGACCGGTTCCACCCCTACTACTGGTGTGCTGCAACGCCGGACGCGACATCTGTCGCGTGTTGCCGCCAACCACACCAGTAGTAGGGCAGGAGAGGCAGCAGGCCTCGTAGACGATTGCAGGCGGAGCCTGCGGGGTCGGGTGCCCGGTGGCGTTCATGGCGATGATGGGAGCGGATTCGGTGGCCTACCACGAGGCCAACGTCAGCCTCCGGGCCGACGACCATCCCGGCCAGGCGCTGGAGTACTACGCCTCGCGGGGCGAGACGCCGCTGCGCTGGGGCGGCTCCGGCGCCGCGGCGTTGGGTCTGTCGGGCAGCGTGACCTCGGCGCAGTTCCACGCCCTCTTCGGGCCCGGCGGCGCCGTCGACCCCACCACCGGCGAACGCCTGGTGCGCACGAAGCGCCCGGGCATGGAGCTGGTCATTGCCACCCACAAGTCCGTGGCCGAGCTGGGGGTGATCGGCCGGGCCGAGCACATGCACCGCATCCTGGATGCTGAGCGCGACGCCACCCTGCACTACCTCGACCGGCTGGCCATTCAGCAGGGCGGCCGGCGGGGCGACGCCGCGGTGACCACCCGCACCGGCGGGCTGATCTACGCGGTGACCCGCCACGCCACCTCCCGGGCCGGCGACCCCAACCCCCACGACCACGTGCTCGTTGCCAACCTCGTGCACATGGCCGACGACAAGGGCGGCTGGAAGGGCGCCCACACCGCCCTGATGCGCGAGCACCTGCACGCCGCCACCATGTTCGGCCGCGTGGCCGCAGCGCATGAGGCCGTGAGCCTGGGATACGGCATCGAACGCGACGACGGCCCCTCGGGCCGCCTCGGCCACTGGCGCATCGCCGGCATCCCGGATGAGGTGCTGGAGGTCCACTCCAAGCGGACGGCGGAGATCGACGCCGAGATGGACCGCCTGGGCTACACGTCATTCCGGGCCAAGGGCATCGTGGCCCGCAACACCCGGGCGCAGAAGCGCCATGAGCCAGTCGGCGACCTCATGGCCCGGTGGCGGGGCGAGATCGAGTCGGTGGGCTGGAGCATCGAGTCGTTGCAGCGGGCGGTGTCAGAGCACCGGCGCCGGCACCTGCGGCCGGAGCGGGCCCAGGAGCGCGACGTCGTGACCAAGGTCCTGGCCCCCGACGGCCCCCTGGCCTCCCGCAAGGTTTTCGCCCGCCGCCATGTGGTGGTGGCCGTGGCGCCCGAGCTCTTCGGCGCCGATCCGGCCGAGCTGGCCCGCATGGTCGACCGGGTACTGGCCGATCCCGAGGCCCTGCCCCTGGTGGCCACGGCCGGAGCCTGGGGCCGGGTGTGGGCCACCGCCACCACGGTGGCCACCGAGCAGGCGATCGCCGCCGCCGTGGAGCGCCAGGTCACCCGCACCGACGCCCCCGAGGTCGACGACCTGGCCGCCCGCATGGCCATGGCCGAGCGCGAGGCGGCCATGGGCTGCCACCTCACCCTGGGCCAGCGCTCGGCGGTGCTCGCCATCACCACCTCCGGCCGGGGCGCCGAGTTGATGGTCGGCGTGGCCGGCGCCGGCAAGACCACGGCCCTGTCCGCCGTGTGTGACGCCTTCGAGTCGGAGGGCTTCGTGGTGATCGGCACCTCAACCTCCGGTCAGGCGGCCCGCACCCTGCGCAACGCCGCGGGCATCGAGGAGTCCCGCACCCTGGCGTCATTGACCTGGCGCCTCGATCACGGCCAGCTGCAGCTCACCAACCGCCATATCGTGATCCTCGACGAGGCGGCAATGACGGCCGACGCGGCTCTGCTGCGGTTGCTGGCGGCCGCCGGCGACGCCGGCGCCAAGGTCGTCATGGTCGGCGACCACCGCCAGCTGGGTGCCGTGGGCCCCGGCGGTGGCTTCGAGGCCCTGGTGTCGCGCTACGGCGCCGCGGTTCACGTGCTGGAGGAGAACGTGCGCCAGCGCGACGTTGCCACGCGCGCTGCACTGGAGCAGCTGCGGGCCGGCGATGTTGCCAGCGCTGTTGCCAGCTACGCGCGCTCAGGCTGCATTCGGTCAGCACCGGACCGGGCCGGGGCCCTGGAGGCCACGGTGGCCGGATGGGCGGCCGACATGGCCGAGGGCCGCAACGCGGCCATGTACGCGTGGCGGCGGGCCAACGTGGCCGAGCTCAACCGCCTGGCCCGGGAGGCGTGGCGGTCGATGGGACGCCTTGGCGCCGAGGAGCTCACCGCCCCCGGCGGCACGGCCTACGCCGTGGGCGATCGGGTGGTGGCGTTGGCGCCAGGCGCCGGCGGCAAGGTCGTCACCTCCGAGACCGGCACGGTCATCGCTCTCAGCGCCGAGCAGCAGTCGCTGTCGGTGCGCATGGACGACGGCAATGCCGTGCGCGTGCTGCGGGGCGCCGAGATCGCCGCCGACCGCCTGGCCCATGGTTTCGCGGTGACCGTCCATCGCAGCCAGGGCGCAACCGTCGAGCGGACCCACGCCCTGGAGGACGGCGGCGGCCGGGAGCTGGCCTACGTCAAGATGAGCCGAGCCACCGACCGCTCGACGGTCTACGTGGTCGCCGACTCGGTGGAGCAGGCTGCCGAGGACCTCCGCCGGGAGTGGAAGGCCGAGCGCCGCCTGACGTGGGCCATCGACCACTCGCCGGCCCCCGGCCGCAACGTCGCCACACCACAACGGGACATCGACGCCGCCCTCCGCCGGGGCCGGCTACTGGCCGAGCGTCGTGCCATCGTGGCCGTCGTCCCCTCCGATCCGACCGCCGCCATCCGGGCCGCCGAGCGCGAGCTGGACGGCCTTCGCCGCCGCCGGGCTGACCTGGAGACCGGCCGTGGCCACTACGCCAACCACCCGATCAACCGGGCGGTCCTCGACCACCAGCAGGCCCAGGAGAACGTCATTCGGCTACAAGGCAACCTGGACACCCGGCGCCGACCACGACGGGAACGGCGCGAGAAGGAGGCCGAGCTAGCCCGCTGGCGCGTGCGCTACGCCGCAGCAGCCAAAGTCCTCGATGACCTAGCTGCCCCGGAGCGCCAGCGCCTTGATAAGGCCGAGGCCAACGTCACCGGCCGCCTCAGTAGCCTCCACGAGCAGCGAGAGCGGCGGGACTTGTGGTTCGCCGGCCACCCCGAGGCAGCCCGCCGGCTCGACAGCATCGAGTGCGATGTCGAGACGCTCACCGTCGATGTGGATCGTCCCAGCCCCGGGGTTACCGCCAGGCGAGGTGTCTCGCGGGACCTGCCCTGGTTGCGGGACACGCCGGTCATCGACCGTGGCCTCGATCTGGGTCTCGGGCGATGACGGGCCTCAGTTCAGGGCCCCCGTTCGGCTCGCCGGAGCGTTATCGCCCACTCCCGAGCCGTTCGGCGCCGTGCATATCCGGCGCTGTTTATCGGTCGGTCGACGCTCGTAGGTCAGGAGGAGGACCGCCTGATTGTCGAGCACGAGATAGCGCCAGCCCACTGGCATCATGGCGGGTGTGCGCTTTCGCGGCTCGGTCGTGTCCTCGTTCCTTGAACACGGCTGGCCCGGCAGCGTCATGGAGGTCGATCGCGACGGCTTGACGCTTCGAACCACCTTGCAAGAGCCGGTCATCGCTCGCCGGGAGCACGTAGAAGCGATCGAGTTTCGCCCGATGAGGCTGCCGTTGATGTGGTCGACATTCATCGTGGTGCGGCTCGATGACGGATATCTCTCTCATATGTTCGTGGCATTGAGAAAGAGCAAGGTCCGCGGGGGTCTCCTCGCTCTCGGTTGGCCTGTCGAGGACGGGCCACGCGTCAGCCGCCGAAACGTGCTCTTCTCGCCGCAGCCGAGGCGTGACACGTAGGTGCCATCTTTCGTCGGTCAGGTCGATCCCAGCGATAGCCCGTATCGCCTGAGCGGACGGGCCCTATCCGAGTCCTGAAACTCAGCGGCGCGGCGGACCGGACTCGACGACACTGGAACCATGAAGCGGATCATCGTCGTGGCGCTCGCGAGAATGGACGAGGTTCTGGACGCAGTGCTCTACCGCCCAGCTGTCGTGAAGGCCTTCCTGTGGCTGCCTAGATGGTGGCTCTGCGATCTCGCGAAACTGTCGATGCGGTTGGACGACCTTTGGCGCACGGGATACTGGGACAACGCAGGGATAGCGCCGGGTGACCCCTGCGAGGCTTTCGGCCGTCGGGCGTCGATCCATGTCTACGGCGGAGCGGAGCCAGACCTTGGGGCTGTCCACGACTTCATGGCGGATCATCCGGTTCACGTTTGCGGGTGGTGCCATCTCGGCGGCCCAATGTTGAACAAGACGGATGTGGAGCGCGAACTCGCCCTGGCTCGGGAGGACTCTGTGGCGTGGCGTTGGCGCTGGTCAGCCCTGCGGACCTGACCAGGAAGTGCCGTGAGGTATCGGCCGCTTCGGAATCGTAGTGGGTGGTATCGCCGGTGTACGGCTCTATCTCTCGGTAGCCCCCTTGGCGCAGCCAGGGGCTACTCCGGGCCGGCTCCCCGAGACTTGGGCGCCGGCCCGACGTCGGCATGCTTCCCTTGCTCGACCAGGCCATGCTCACCGCCGGAGACGGGCATTCTGTAGGCGATGGGACAGGGTCTGATTCGGCGAGGATGGTCTTGGTTCTGGAGTCCAACATCGTCTCGGACGGTGCGGGCGTCCCGGCCCCCGAAGCCGAATGCCGAGTGCCCGGTATGTCAGCGGCCGGTGGTCGTGGGGGGGACGACGTACTCAGGCAACATGTACTTCGGGCCGATGATGGCGCCCTGGACACGTCAGGAGCTGATCAACGCGTGCACGGTTCACGGTCGAGCCCCGTTCAATGATGAGACTGTCCAGGCACTCGGAGCAGAACCCCCGCCGTGATTCGGCTTCTCGACCGGTCGGAGGCACGGGGCAGAGAGGCCACGCGAAGCAGAGCGACCGGGCGATACGTTCCGTGTTTGGTCGCCAAGGGCGATCCAGCGGCGAGCGGTAATCCTTCGCCGAACTGATACGACCGGATTGGGTCAACATGTCGCATGGGCCGTTGGGTGCGAGAGCCGGACCTCTTGTCCGGCGAGGACATCGTGTGGCGCCGGAACGCCAACCGCGAGCAGACCTCGCTTCGTCAGGTCGGCGGCCGACTGTTCTTGACGAACCACAGGCTTATCTTCGTGCCTAACCGATTCGACGACGCCACCGGCGGGGACCCTTGGAGCTGCGCAACAACTGATATCGCGGCTGTAGCCGTGGAGCCGTCGCAGTCCGCTCTCCCGTTCTTCGGTCGGACTGCTCAGCTTCGCCGGCGTCTGCGGGTGGAGCCTCGCTCCGGTGACCCTGAGTTGTTCGTCGTAAATCGAGTCGAGGATGCAGCCTCGACGCTCCGAGCTGCGATGGGAAAGTCCGGGCCGGGCGCGTCGGATGCGCGCCAGCACTGACGATGTCCGAGCGGTACGTGCCGTGGTGCATCGGTCGGGCGACGCGCACCTGACCGGGATCGACGGTGCCCGGCCCTACCGCTCGGGGCCGTCCCGGCGACGTCGTGCTCCTCGGATACCGGCGTCATGCACCGCCTCGACCAACGGCGCCGTGCCACTATCGCGAGAAGTATTCGAGAACCCGCGTGTGGCCATTCGGTGGCTCACGGCGTTCGGTGTCGCCGTCGTGGTCCTGATGGTGGCAACGGTTGTGCGGGGCGACAAGGCCCCCATCCCGCAGATCTGGGGAGTGTTGATCATCGGGGCCATGCTGTCGTCTGCGGTGACGAAGCTCAGGACCCAGACCCCGAGCCCGGCGGGCTGGTACGACCGGCTGCGGATGATCGTCCCCTCCGCGTTCTTGGCCCTGATCGGCGCCGGCGTGGCGGTCACGAGGGCCGGCGGGGCACGTGTCGCCGGCGTGATCATCGGCTTGGTCAGTCTCGTGCTCCTCGTGGCCGAGCTTCGGGACCTCCGGCTCTGGCGGGCTCAGATCCGCCGGATTCGCTAGCGGGGCACGGCACCGGCAAGGTCAATCGCCATGCATCAAATATGCCGGTGATGAATGCTCGCAGATTGTGCCGCCCCAGCTTGGAGGAATGCCGATCCCACTCGGTCGGAGCGCGGCAATGACCATCGTTCGGCCCTCTCCGCGTGTATCCGGCATCATCGGCGGGTGGACGAGCGAACGACGTACGTGGTCGAGAAGGAGATCACTGCCCGGGACGAGGCCACCAGGGCATGCGCTGCGGTACTCGAGGTCCTTCGGCCCTCGCTCCGGTTTGGGATTGTTGACGCGTACTCGGACTACCGCGACCAGCTGCCGCCCGACATCGCAGAAGCGGAGCGATGGCTGCGGCAGGAGGGGTCCGATCGGCGCTCTGGTGATCCAGGCATGGCCGTCGAGGTGCCCGTGTCCGACGACGGATGGGAAGTGCTGTGCCGGTATGCCCCCTGGTCAATCCACGTGGAGCTGTATGGCGACGGCCCTGCACCCATTGGGACGCTCCACGACTGCGGCTACTCGATTACCGCTGACCTCAATCCCGCCGAAGCGTCCGCGCTCGCTGGCCGACTTGAAGGCATCTCCGGCCTGATCCCGTTGCAGGAACTGCGGGAGAGGAGGCGGCGGGCGCGCAGAGAGCGATGGTCAGGACTGTTAGGGCGGCGTCGGCCCGGCGCGTAGTGCCGTTTTTTCCCGGCGACCAGGAAGCCCTCACCGGCCGGTACCGACGCTCTCGATGAACACTGGCCGAGTCCATCCGGGCCTCCGCAAGCGGGCGCAGGCGGGGAGGTAGATCATTTTGTCGTGAAGCCCTCCACCGCCGTTCGTCACCTTGTCGAGATGGCCACCGTGGCCGACGACCGCCTGCCCCTTCGAGACAGCGAGCTCGGCTGGCCGCTTGAGGAGCTGTGGGTCGGCGGTGACCTGCTGGAACATCGTTCGGACCTTGAAGCCGGAAGCGTGGTGCTGGTCCTTGATCTCCCTCCGGAGGAACTGCCGTGGCTGGCGATGCATCCCACCGCCGAGTGGGTGGGCGCCGAGCTCCGGCTCGGCAAGAGGCCCTTTCTCTGGTCATACCGGCCGCTCCTGTGGCCGGTGTGGAACCAGCGCCATCGGCGTCTCGCCCGGTTCTGGTCAGCGCGCTCCGGGATCGACACCGCGGTGCTCGACGCACTCCGGGAGGGCCGAGTCGACGACGTCCCCATCGTGGAGCCGTCCACCGACGAGCTGGAGGACCAGCTCAGGACGGAGGTCGATGCCTCCGGGACTCATCTGCGCAAGGTGCTTGCGGCCTACTGGGACACCGATTGGCGTCGGCTGCACAAGGGGGTTGGCACCTCCCCCGAGGACCAGCTCTGGCGGGCTGCCCAAGCCGCTGTCGAGATCGCCGATGCGCTGCATGACCTGCGGTAGGACGGCGGACAGCACGACTGAACCGCAGAGGCCTCGCCGCCGCCGATCACCGGCATATCCCGGGACACCCCGTCACGATCACCGGCGTAATGCCGTCGCTCATCGGCGCGCAACGGACGCGTCCCCAAATGCGGCCGACGACATCGGGCTCGAGCCGGCCCGACACGCTGATCGTTGACGGCCGAGGCGGCGCTGCACCACATCTGCACCACAAGAGACGGCAAAAAGGGGTCCAGATCGGTCATCAATGGTCATGCATACATAGCCTCTGACCTGCGCTTTTGAAGCGAAGGGCAGGTCCGCGAAACGGACCCGGCCACGTTCGCAACGTGGAAGTCGGCGGTTCGAATCCGCTCACCTCCACCGGAAAAGCCCAGGTCAGACGGTTCCTCACTTCCATCGTCGCCGGCGCCGGCCGCCACCGAGGGGCACAACTCAGCGTGGAAGTCATCTCAATGTCACTCGATGCCTTTGACGCTCAGCGCTGGCGAGAGCGCACGAGCGGCCGGCGAGTACCGTCGATCCGCCTGGAGTCGAGCCAGGCGTCCAGGTCGACGTCGGCGAAACGGTTTCGGCCGCCAACCTTGTAGCGGCTGAGCTCGTGGTCGGACACGAGCCGGCGGACATGTCGCACGCTTGTCCCGAGATAGACAGCCGCCTCCTCCGTCGTGAGCATCCGCCGGACCTCCTTCTCCGAACGCGCCATGTGCGCACCCCGAGGGCCCCGTCCTTGGTACCGGTCATCTCCTCGACGCCGGGCGCCGACCGTGGCACGCTCCTCGGATCATCGCCGAGACCCGTCACGCCGACAAACTGGCCGCGCCACGAGCCGCCGTGTTCGAGGCCGACGCGCTCACCGACCACGCCGACCGGGCCGCGGCCGCGGACGGCGGCGAGCTTCCGGTCGAGTTGGCGTCGTTCCTGACCTCGGTGCAAGAGGCGTCGTACCGGCTCATCGACGCCGACGTAGCGGGACTGCGAGCCGCAGGTTGTGCTCGCCGAGTGGATCGACTCGTTCGAGGAAATACTCGAGGATGTCTGCGAGCTCGATGGCGTCGAGCGCGTCGATCGTGACGGTGCTCATGGAGCGTGTCCTTTCGGGGTGGCGTCGACGGCAGGGGCGGGACAGGACAGGGATCAGCCACTGGTGAGGGCACGCTCTTACGAGGCCACGCTGTCCCGGCCGCTGACGCGGGGTTGGGTTCGCGGTGGCGGGCCGGCCGATCGTTCTCAGGACAGCTCCGGGGAGCGTCAGCCGATTATCGAGCCAGGCCCGCCGCCGCGAAAGCTTCAGCGGCGAGGGAGGTGTCGGTACACCTCTCGGGCGACATAGCGCTTGAGGATGCGGATGATCTCGGGCTTGGAACGACCCTCGGCGAGGCGGCGCTGGACGTAGAGACGGGTACGTGGGTCGCTGCTCATGCGAGTGACGACGACGACCCAGAGGGCGCCGTTGGCTTGGCGGTCCCCGCCGCGGTTCAGCCGGCGCCGGGTGACCTTGCCGGATGACGCCTGGATGGGAGCGACACCGCACAGATGCGCCCACGCCGCTTCAGAACGCAGCCGCTGGGGGTTGTCACCGGCTGCGACGAGCAGGGCGCAAGCGGTGTCGACGCCGACGCCGTGCACCTCGAGAAGGCTCGGCGCCGTCGTGGCCACGGGAGGTGCGAGCAGCGCGTCGATGGTGGCGAGCTCCTCGTCGAGGGCGAGCACGCGGCGGCCGAGGATGCGAATCGCCGTCTTGGTTGCCGTCATGACCGGGTCGCCACCCAGGCGGGGGCGCAGCGCCGCGGCGACACCTCCGAGGTGGTCGCGGCTGACGCCGCGCAATCGATCCCGCAGCTCGTCGGGCGCGGTGAAGCCGAGGTGGCGGATCTGGTTGAGCGATTTGATCCTCGTCGACCGCGCCGATCGTTTGGCGACCACCAGGGCGCGGATGGCTTCGACGTTGCCGTCACGGGTCTTGCCTGCGCCCTGGGCTCGGCCTGACAGCGCGGCGTGTCCCCTGCGCTGAGATCGACTCCCGGCGTCGGGGCCCTCCGCGGCGGAACAGCGCGACGTAGCCAGCGACGATCATCACCGCGGCCAGGGCGCGTAGAGGCGGGGTGTACTCCTCGGGGTAGATCACGTTCTCGATGTAGCGGTCGACGAACCCACCTTCGTATCCCTCGCCACCACCGCGCTTCCGAAGCCACTTCTCGAGCGGCGTGAGCGGGCACTCGTAGCCGATGACGATGATGCCGACACCCCACGCGACAGCAGGGACGTGGAGCCACACGAGCCAGGGCCAGCGCCAGGCGAGGAGCGCTCCAGCGGCAACGAAGAGGATGAACGCCAGGTGGACGACCAGCACGATACCGGCGAGCACATCGAACACCATTCCAACCAGCGACGGTACTCGCGGCGAGCGGGCGAGTGGCCCGCGACAATGAAGCCGTGCGCCCCTGGAGCGAACGTCGCGTAGTCCATGCCGCGGGCGCGGCCGGCGCCTTCGCCTATGCATGGTGGGCCACCGGGAGGAGCCCGTTCACGACCACAGCCACGCTGGCGGTGGTGGGGGCGGGACTTGCAGCAATGGCGGTCGGCCACACCCGGCGACCGCAGAACGAGTCCCGCCCAACCCGCGCTGGCGCCGTGCGCTGGGTCGTGCTGTTGCTCGCCCTGGCGGTGTGGCAACTTTTCGCGTACGTGCAGCAGCCGCGATCGGAGCACCCGACGCTGAGCTCGCTCATCAACGCCGCGCTCGAGAACCACACCGGCCGTGCGCTCGCGTTCACGGCGTGGCTGGTTGCTGGGTCACGGTTCGCCAGAAGATGAACCGCGGCATCACCCTCGCCGGATACGTCGCCCTTGCTGCGGCGCTGGTCCTCCAGGAGGTCTCGGCCCGCCGCGCCAGGCGGAGGAACCGGGCACCACGACCGCTTACCTTTGCCGAGCTCGTCGCCGTCGTCCGGCGGAGCCACCTCCGATGGCTCTTGCTCGCCGGGTGGCTGTGGACGGGATGGCACCTGTTTGCGCGGGTCCATTGGCGCTGAGCGGTCGAGCCAACAGCTCGGTCACTCGCTTCGCCTACCACCGGCAGGACCGTGCTCAAGGCGGCGCTATGTCATAGGGCGTTCCGGCTGCGAGTCCCGTTCAGGGATCCCCTTGCGGGGACGAGGGCCGAGTCCGACTAGGCAACGTACGCCGTAAGGGATATTTCGGAAGCGGTTCCGCTTATGGGACGTACCACGTCGCGTCCCAGCACGACCTATCGCTCCCCGCCCCGTACCCCCGGCGGGCGTTGTGGGCGCGCCGTGGCGACGAGGGGCCCGGGGTTCAGCACGGGTCTCGTTGGTCGAGAAGCGCGTCCCGCTCCAGGTGCCGTCCGCTCTCCGGCCACCGGCTTTGCTCCAGCTCGAGTGATTCCCGAGCGAGTGCCTTGGCCTTGGCTCTCTCCCCCTGGTCGCAGAGGATGAACGCGTATCGAAGGAGAAATTGCGCCCGCAGAACGGGCTCGCAATGAGAGATGGCGCGTTCAGCCGCGGCGGTCGCTGCTTCTAGGTCCCCGAGTTCCTGGAGAGCGCGAGCAAGGCGGAGCTGCAGGTCGGCGACATTCTCGCCCTCTACGTTGACTTGCTGACCATTGCGCATCCATTCCGTCTGTAGGAACCTCTTGCCTATGGACGGCGAATCGCGACGCAGGTTGCGGCGGGCCAAGGCAACGGCGGCCCGTCTCGCTCCGGGAACTGCCCTGGCCGGAGGCGGCGCTCTTCTCAGCACGTTCACGGCCGTTGGGTACCTCGCCGTGGATCGGAACCCCAGTTCGACGGGGCGTTTCACCACGTGATCTCGCCCGCCCGGCCTCAGCGGAGTCGGCGGGGCCAGGGCGGCGGGGAAGGGCCATCACGGCGTTTCCTCAGGGGCGCCCTCGTTCTCGCCGGGGTCATCGCAGTTGTCGCAGTGATGGGGGTGGTCAGTCGAGCATTCCCGTACTCTGGGACACTCGAGTCCGGGCGCCAACAGCTGCAGGCCATGAAGGACGATCCCGTCATCGCGTACCGCGCCCCGGGAACGAGACTGCGGAGCAAGGAGGACCACGCGGCGAGCATCGATGCGTTCCGCGCCGAGACGTCCAGCTCCGTACGACGGGTGTTCGAGATGAAGGGTGAGCCGGGCGACTCGGTTGCCGCTTACCGGGTCGCGGCGGAGGGCAGCGGATGGAGATTTGTGATCGACGGGTGCTCGCGCGGCACGCGGGCGACGGGTGCGGCGTTCGGGAAGTCCATCGCCGGGTTCGATGTGACCCTCGCCGTACGGGCGCAGCTCGACAGGGCTCGGCCTTCGGAGTGGAAGCCCGACGAGAGCCGCGGGTTGTACGAAACGCAGAAGCGCGAGCTCATCGTGACGATGGTCACCGGGCCGGCCACGGCGAGCAGCCTTCCGGTGCCGGCAGGGTTTGAGCGCAACAACATCCACTGCCTCCGAAACCTCGATCTGTCGGACCCCGACCTGCAGCCCCCGACGGCCAGCCGGCAGGCAGTGCGGGAGTTGTGCTCCCGCTTCCCGTTGGCCGCAGCCCGGGCAATCCTTCCGGAGATCCACCATGTTGAGTTGGCAGCGTATGAGGAGTGCTGGGTGGCCGACAGCGTCGGGTTCCCCGTCCTCATCGTGCACGCCGCCGGGCCCCGGGCCCTCTACGTGGACAGTCGAGTGGCGGCGGAACAGGCGACGAATGAGATCTTCCTGTTCTCCGTGGATGGCAGGACTGACGATCCCGACAGGGTGGAATCCTGGTACGTCGGCGCACCGGGCGGGCCGTACGTGGTGGGATTCGGCGGGGGTTGGAGCTTCCGCATCGACCTCGACGACGCACTCCTCCGGCTGGCGCGCCTGTTCGCGGAGACAACACGCCGATGAAATGACGGCTCTAGAGGAAGAGTTCGGCCTGACCAGCATGCAGCACCACCTCTCGGCCCGCGCCGAGCTCGTCGACATCGCCGCCCGCTTCGTATCCATCGTCCCCAGTGCAGCCCCGATCGTGCACTGGTGGCGTCGTCGTCGCCGTGGCGCACGCCGGCCGACCTCGCCGGGACTCCGGGTCGGCGGCGTCCCCGCCAACCCGCAGGTGATCGAGTTCCCGCCGCCCTCGACCACCCCAGGATCGAACGTCCGACCCTGGTCGAGCTCGACGGCGGCGCGGCCCGGTCACCGTGGCAAGCGACACGAATCGGACCGCCCGCCTCACTCCCTGGTCAACGTAGGTGCGCTCAGCGCCGACGCCGAGAACCTCCTCGGTCGAAACCCGGGCATAGCCAATGAGCAGCGCATCCATGACGTCCTGGTGGTCTGTGTTCACCAGGCTGCTGCGCCCACTCCGGCTGCTACTGGACCGAGTGACCCTGCGGGCGAGCACCGCAGGGTCACCTCTGTCGCTGACTGGTCACATGATCTGCACCGCAAGCCGTTCCTCCTGCGGCACCCCGGTCGTCGTTCCGCTTATGGGACGGTCCACGTTGCGTCGCAGCACGACCTGTCGCACCCCGCCCCCGCGCTCGGGCAGGATCACGCGCCGACTGGACCAGCAGATAGCACTCAAGAGTCGGCCATCGGAAGGACGGTGAATGTCTTGCCGTCAGTGATCAAGACTTGGGGCGAGCCGCTCGGAGATGGCAGCTCCGGCAACCCGAAGTCCGGGGCAACCGTGTCCCGGCCCGGAGCGTAGCGATCGTAGAAGTATTGGCGACCGATGTGGTTCAACACTCGATCGCGGGCGACCATCGCGCCATCCGTCGGTGATGACGAGCTCCGTTCGGAGACGTCTGAGCGCCCGCTCCTACCGGCCCCGGCCGCCAAGAGCCGCCGGCTCGCGCCACCGCCGCCCAGATGTGCCTCGATGGCTTGGCGCACCCACTCTCGTCGTCGTCCATGGGTGGGCGGCCGCACCTTCTGGAACCGGAAGGTCGACGTCCTCACCGAGAGGTACGGCGTCGTCGCCATGGACCTCGGTGGCCACGGCGAGTCGGGTACCGGGCGCGGCGACTGGAACCTCCCCGCGTCCGGCGACGACGTCGTCGCCGTCATCGAGGCGGTCGGCGCACGGGACGTTGCACTCGTGGGGCACTCGATGGGTGGCGACGGCATCGTGTTCGCTGCACGATATGCGGCGGTCCGGATCTTCGACCGGGAGCCAGCAGGGGACCCTCCCGGCCCGTGACGCGTACCAGCCCGAGTTCTCAGCGGCCGGCATCGGGCTGGCGATCACCATGCGCACCGCGGCCGACCACGGGGGCCGGGTCGCGATCGAGGGCGCCCACGGAGAGGACACCGGCTCCTTCGTCGCCCTGCCCCGGCGCTGAAGAGGCGCTCACAGTAGCGAGCGAAGCTGGCGAGGGGACGCCGGTCGGGATCTGAAACCAGAACGTGCTGCCGACGCCGGGCGCGCTGTCGAAGCCGATGGTGCCGCCCATCGCCTCCACGATCTCCGCTGCC
This sequence comes from uncultured Acidimicrobiales bacterium, assembly GCA_964479465.1. GTDB lineage: Bacteria > Actinomycetota > Acidimicrobiia > Acidimicrobiales > AC-14 > CADCTB01. Next base: position 52,063 of record CAYZMG010000005.1, on the reverse strand, counting down.
AAGGCCAGGCCTAGCCCGGCGCCGCCGTATCGGCGGGTGTTGGACATGTCGGCCTGCCAGAAGGTGCTGAAGACGTGCCGCCGGTCCTCGGGGGCGATGCCGATCCCGGTATCGACCACGGTCAAGCGGACCACAGGGGGCTCGACGTTGTCGGGCCGGCTCGCCCGGAGGACGACGCCGCCCCGTTCGGTGAACTTCACCGCGTTCCCGGTCAGGACCGTCAGCACCTGTTGGAGCCGGGCGGGATCGGCGTAGATGCGGGCGGGGACGCTGGCGTCGCACTCGCAGACGAACGTCAGTCCCTTTGCCTTGGCCGCGGGCCCCAGCGTGGCCTCGATCTCGCCGATCGCGGTCCTGACGGCGATGAGACTGGGATCGAGGTGGACGGCACCCTCGACGGAGCGAGCCAGGTCGAGCATGTTCTGGATGAGGGAGCGGAGGTTGCCGGCCGCCGTCGCCACCCGCTCGGCGACCGCACGCTGCTCATTGACGAGTTCCATGTCGAGGAGCAGCTCGGTCATGCCAAGGACGACCGTCAAGGGCGTCATGAGCTCATGGGTCGTGTTGGCCATCAGCTGGGACTTCATGCGCGACGCCCTGACGGCTTCGGCCAGGGCCGCCTGTACCTCCTCCTCAAGCCGCATGCGATATGTGATGTCGTGCCCGACGAGTGACGATCCGACAATGCGGCCTTCGTCGTCGTACAGGGGAGCCGCCGACGCCTCCATGACGAACGGCGTCCCGTCCTTCCGGCGCCGGCGAAGCACCTGATTCCGGAGCGTCTGTCCGGCGGCGATCCTGCGCATCCGATCATCGAGAAGGTCAGCCTCTTCTGGCGCTGCTTGGGGATCGGACGCCTCAGCGACGACGAGCGAGATGTGTTGGCCAACCACCTCGTTGGCCGGATACCCGTAGAGACGCTCAGCCCCGGGGTTCCAGCTGGTGACGTACCCGCCGGGGTCGAGCGTGATCATGGCGTCGTCGCTCGATTCGACCAAGGTGGCGAGGAGCCGATCCCGCGCCCGGGACCGGACCTGCTCGGTGACGTCCTGCACCACGCCGAGCACGTGGGAGGTCCCGTCGGGATTCTGGATGACCCTCGACGTGGAACGCACCCAGATGATCGACCCATCAGCCCGCACCACTCTCGCCGTAAGGAACAGGTCCGCTCCCAGTTGGTAAGCGCGCTCGGCGTCGGTGGTCGTGGGGGCCAGGTCGTCCGGGTGATAGAACCTCACGCGGTAGTCGGCGAGCGGCAGGATGACTTCGTTCCTGCCCACTCCATACATCTCGCTGAGCTCCGGCGAGAGGGTGATCTCTCGTTGGTCGAGATCGATGCGGAAGGTGGCCAGGCCTGCCAGGTCCTGAGCGCGCCGCAGCAGCATCCTCGCCCGTTCAAGCTCTTCGACCCGAGCACTGAGGGCCGCCGCCGACTCTGCGAGCACCGCTTGGGCCTGCTTGCGTTCGGTGAGGTCACGAATGGCCACCACCGCACGCACCTGGCCGTCGTGATCGACGAACTGGGACGTGACGACCTCGCCGGGAAAGCTCGTACCGTCGCCCCGTACGAAGGTCACCTCGCCGATCGCTTGGCCGTGCTCGGCCCGGCGCGCGAGAATCACAGCAGCCTCCGGCGACGCCTCGATGATCCCCACGCGCCCCAGACGGCAGATGTCCTCTTCCGTGTGACGAAGCAACTGGCACGCGGCCGGGTTCGCTATGGAAATCCGCCCGAGGAGGTCGGAGATGACGATGGCGTCGGCGCTGTGCTCGAAGATGGCGCGGTAGAAGGCAGCAGATCCCGGCCCGGTACTCTCCTCACCCTCGTCCACGAGGTGCTCCCTCTCCGACAACGCTCGCAGAGGCGGCCCTCTCGTGCCGAGGCCGTTGCTCGCCCCGGCATCGCTCTGATCGCGATGCTCCCGGACGGTCATATCGACCACCTCCGACCCTGATTGTCGGTCGCCGGGCGCGCTGGCAGATAGAGGCGAACGTCACTTGTGGCACGGCCCGCCGAGGACCATGCGAACGTTGGCGACATCGCTGACTGATAGGTCCTCGGGTTCGCCCGATGACTCCTCACCGCCGTCACAGGACCCGCCGGAACTCTCACGCTATTGCCCAGGTTGGGTCGTCGCAGGCGACGAGGGCCGAGGGTGATAAGGCGCTGCAGGTCGACCGCTGCGCAGTGGTGGGCACCACGCATCGCGCTCCGAGGAACGGCGAGCAACGCCGGATCGTGCCCTGTGCGGAACCGAGCGGTAACAGCGAGGGCGCCCCGAACGTGCGTCCCAGAAGACGCCACCGGGACCGCTTCCGCGCGCCCTCTTGGTGCGGATCGGGGCGCAATGATAGGGGGCCGACCCGTACGGCGCGACGTCGCTGGGCCGGGCGATGCCTAGGCACGTCGGACCCGACCGGTCGTCGCATCAACGGCGGCAGCGGACGGCGCCATCCGTCCTCGCACGGGTTGTTGGGCCCCCGACATGCCTGCCACCATCACCGCCCCGGCGCCGGCCGCGACCACCGCTCCCCAGCCGGCGGCCGATTTCAACACCGCCCGCGCCAATCCCGTTCAGGGATCGGCGAACGGGACCCGCAGCCGGATCCCGTACCGGTACGCCCGTCGTCCCTGACAAGTATCGCGGCTGTCGAGACCGAGTTCCGGCGCGCCCTGGCCCGAACGCCGAGGTCTCAGCCCCGTCCGTACGACGCCGCCGCCGCGGCGTCGAACTCGACTCCGACGAACGGCTCGTCACCGAGAACCCACGCGTCGTGTCCCGGCTGGATCTCATAGACGTCGCCGGCGCTGAGGTCGGCCTCCGACCCGTCGCTGTGGACGATGTGCATCGCGCCCGACTGGACGATGCCGAGGTGGTGCACCTGGCAGGAGTCAGTGCCGACGATCGGCTTGATGGCCTCCGACCACCGCCAGCCCGGCTCCATCGTCGCCCGCCCGACGAGCGCACCCCCGACCTTCATCGTGGCGAGCGTTGTCTTCTCCGGCGTGCGGGTCTCGTCGGGTGCATCGAAGTTCCGGACCTCAACACCTGCCATGTCGTCCTCCTTGGGATCGAGTTCACATGCGCAGTCCCTGCTCGGGCGCCGGCGTTACGGAACCTTCCTCCGCCCCGGGGCCTCCGAGCAGGCTCAACGCTACCAACGGGAAGATGACAACGGACAGAAGGCCGGCGGTGACCAGCGCCGCCGCGGTGTCGGGCCGGATCTCCTCCAGCGCCACCCCGATCTGGGTGACGGTGACGAGGAAGGGCAGCGAGGTCGCCTGGAGGAGTCCGGCGGCGACGGCTCCCCGGCGCCCGACCTCGGGCACGTACAACGCCGCGGGCACGCCCCGCACCACCAGAAGGGCGAGGAGGAACAGGGGGACCTTGACGAACGCCGACGGGCTGCCAAGCAGCGCGTCGAGGTCGAACCGGAGCCCGCTCGAGATGAAGAACACGGGAACGACGAACCCGTAGCCGATGGCCTCCAGCTTCAGCCGGAAGTTCGGGTGGCTGGCGGTGTCCTTGTCGACCAGGTTGAGGATGGCGCCGGCCAGGAACGCGCCAAGGATCGTCTCCAGCCCCAGGTGCTCGGCCAGGGCCACGAACCCGACCAGGAGCATGACCGCCAACCGCACCCGGATCTCGGCAGTGGTGTCCTGGAGGCGCACCAGCACCGTACTGAGGCGGACCGAGTGCTCGACCCGGGCCAGCGCCAGCCCCACCGCGGCGGCCAGGAGAGCGAACAGGCCGAGCAGGGTCAACGTCGAGCCAACGCTGGCCGCCATCTCCGAGAACAGCATCGACAACAGCAGGATGCCCCCGAAGTCGGCGACCGATGCGCCGGCGATGGTGAGCTGGCCGAGCGGCCGGTCCACCTGCCCGGCATCCTTGAGCACGGGCACGACGAGGCCGAGCGACGTCGCCGAGAGGGCGACGGCGATCAGCAGCGGCGACTTCACATCGCCGGCGGCGTGGAAGGCCAGCCCGGCGACCACGCCCAGTACCAGCGTCGCTGCGAACCCCATGCCGGCAAGGCGCAGGATCGGGCCTCGCAGACCGGCGACGTCGATCTCGAGGCCGGCGAGGAAGAGCAGGAACGCCAGGCCGATGAGAGCAAGGATCTGGATGGGCAGGTCGATCTCCACCCATCCCAGTCCCGACGGTCCCACGGCGATCCCCGCCAGGATCTCCAGCACGACCGCCGGCACGCGTATCCATCGCACCAGGCCCACGAGCAACGGTGCGCACACGGCGATCGTCGCCACCACGAGCAGCCCGCCGAAGGAGACCGCCGGCATCTCCACGGTCGGTCAGCGGTGTTCGGGGTTGTCGAAGTCGAAACGACAGCCGGCATCCCAGGCAGAGCGCTGGTTGCCGTGGGCCGGGATGCCGCCGGCGTCCTTCAGCATCCGGGCCAGGTGGAGCAGATTCCAGGTGGCGAAGGTGGTGTTCCGGTTGGTGAAGTCGTTGTCGGGGCCGCCCGAGCCCGGGTCCAGGTAGGACGGGCCGGGCCCGGCCTCGCCGATCCAGCCGGCGTCGGCCTGGGGCGGGATCACGTAGCCGAGATGCTGAAGCGAATAGAGGATGTTCATGGCGCAGTGCTTGACACCGTCCTCGTTGCCGGTGATGAAGCACCCGCCCACCCGCCCGTAGTACGCGTACTGGCCGGCGTCGTTAAGAAGGTGGGAGTTGCCGTAGAGGCGTTCGATGACCTGAGTGCAGACGGACGTCTTCTCGCCCAGCCAGATGGCCGAGCACAACACCAGGATGTCAGCCGCCTTGACCTGCTCGAAGATCGCCGGCCAGTCGTCCTTGTCCCAGCCGTGCTCGGTCATGTCGGGCCAGACCCCGGTGGCGATGTCATGGTCGATCGCCCGGACCACCTCCACCGTCACCCCCTGCCGGCGCATGATCTCGATCGAGCGGTCGGCCAGGCCCTGGGTGTGTGACGGCTCGGGAGAGCGCTTCAGCGTGCAGTTGATGAAGAGCGCTCGCAGGTCGCTGAAGTCCCAGCGGCTCTGCTGGCACAGCTCCTCCTGCATCGGCGTGAGCGCAGTCATAGGGGTTGCCTCCTGAGTTCGGTCGTGCGGTCCGCCTCGGCGTGCACGCCGGGCAAGGACGCAGTCCGGATTCCTCTCGACGCGTTACAGCGTTTTCCTACGTGCCGGCGGGCTGGAACAGCTCGATCAGGTTGCCGGCGGGGTCCTGCACGAGGATCTGCCGGCCGCCCGGCCCCGTGACCATCTCGTTGCGGAACGGAACGCCGGCGGAGCGTAGGCGGGCGATCTCGGCCTCGATGTCGTCACAGACGAAGTGGATGCGGTTCCAGCCGCCGGGGCCGGGCCGGTCCCCGTCGGGCATGGGCCGCCCGGCCGAGCTGGCCGGTCCGCTGAGCAGCAGCCGGAGGCTGCCCCGCTTCACATCGGCGAAGGCCGGCGCCGCGCTCGTCAGCACCTCGAAGCCGAAGTGGTTGGTATAGAAAGTCAATCGCGGTCTCGACATCGTCGACCATGTAACGGACGCTCGTGAGCTCGTCGGGCATGGGCCTTACCTCCGGGTTTGGTGGCTGTCATCGATCAGTGCAGCCATCCTGGCCGAGCAATGTGACGAAGGAATGAAGGACTCCGTCACCCGCAGTGGCTACGAGCGGCTATCCGGGCGTGAGGACCGCCGGCCTCTCCTCCGTCACCTCGAGCGGATGGCCACGGGTGAGCAGGTGCCAACCGCCGCGGACCACGATCCCCAGTGGCTCCCCGTCCTCCAGCAGGTACGTCTCGCGGTCATGGGTCAGGTGGATACGGAGCTGGCGGCCATGGAAGCGGAGTGAGAAGGCGAGCGAGCCCCACCGCGCCGGGACGTGGGGGTCGAAGGTCAGCACGCCGTCGAAGTCGCGGACCCCACCGAAGCCGAAGACCATCGCCATCCATGCGCCGGCAGCCGACGCCACGTGGGCCCCGTCGGACGAGTTGCCGGCGACGTCGCACAGGTCGACGAGGAGGGCGTAGTCGAAGTACCGGCAGGCGGCGTCGTCGTCGCCGATCTCGGCGGCCACGATGCTCTGGATGCTGGCCGAGAGCGACGAGTCGCCGGTCGTCAGAGCGTCGTAGTACTCGAAGTTGCGGCGCTTCTGGTCGAGCGCGAACTCGTTGCCGAGCATGAACATGGCCATCACCACGTCGGCCTGCTTCAGGACCTGGCGCCGGTAGATCGACAGCGGATGGAAATGCAGCAGGAGCGGGAACATGTCCGCCGGCGTCGCCTCGAGGTCCCAGACCTCCCGGTCCAAGAACGTCTCGTCCTGGGGCGTGACGCCCCGCTCGTCATCGTGGGGCACGTGCATGAGGTCGGCGGCCCGGTCCCAGGCGCCGGCCTCCGCCGGGTCGAGGCCGAGCGCGGTTGCCAGCACGTTGAAGGCGGTGGGACGGTCGACCTGGAGCCGGCGCACGGTGGCGGCGGCGTACCGGAGGTTGAGGCGGGCCATGAGGTTCGTGAAGGCGTTGTCGTTGACGACGGCGGTGTACTCGTCCGGGCCGGTGACGCCGTGGATGTGAAACCGCCCGTCGGCGCCGTAGAACCCGAGGTCCTCCCACATACGGGCCGTCTCCACGAGCATCTCGGCCCCCACCTCGAGGAGGAAGTTCTCGTCACCCCTGACGTCGACGTAGCGCCGGATGGCGTAGGCGATGTCGGCGTTGAGGTGGTACTGGGCGGTGCCGGCCTGGTAATACGCGGAGGCCTCCTCGCCGTTGATCGTGCGCCACGGGAACGTGGCGCCCCGCTGGCCGAGCGTGGCCGCCCGCTCCCTGGCCTTGGGCAGCATGCTGTGGCGGAACCTGAGCACGTTCCGGGCCGTGCGGGGCTGGGTGTAAGCCAGGAAGGGCACGACGTAGGCCTCGGTGTCCCAGAAGTAGTGCCCGTCGTAGGCGCCTCCGCTCAGGCCCTTGGCCGGGATTCCCGACCCCTCGGCCCGCCAGGTGGCCTGGGCCAGCTGGAACAGGTTCCAGCGGATGGCCTGTTGCTCCCGCACCGCTATCGTGGGCGACCGGCGATCCTCCACCACGACGTCGGCACGGTCCCAGAACCGGTCGAGGTTTCGACGCTGTGCCTCCAGAAGGGTGCTGAAGCCGTCACCCTTGACCCGGTCGATCGTGCGCGTGCAGCGCTCGGCCAACCGTTCGGGGGACACCTCGCGTGACGTCTGGTAGGTGACGTACTTGATCAGCCGGATTGGCTCGCCGGGCTCGGCGTCGGCCATGAGCGTGACGTCGGTCCTCTCCGACCGGCAGGACGTCGTCGTCTCATACCGGCCGGCGGCATCCACGACGTGGTCGACACCGATGGCGAGCGTCATGCCGCTCCGCTCCGTGCGGCAGCCCAACAGGGCCTGGCCGTCGGCTCCTTCGGCGAAACAATTCCGCAGGACCTGGCCGTCGAGCTTGCGCCCCAGGCGCGGGTCCAGGTCCCGGGCCGGCGCCCCCCGGGGTTCCGCCGCATCGGCGAGGCGGGACACGATCACCACCGGCGCCGGCTGGTCGACGGTGACCTCGAACGACATGGCGGCCACGTGGCGGTGCTCAAGAGACACCAGCCGGCACGACCGCACCCGCACGTGCTTGCCCGCCGGCGTGGTCCACAGGAGGTCTCGGGTCAGCGTGCCGTTGCGCATGTCGAGGACCCGGGCGTACTCCCGCAGGTGGGCGGTGGGCAGGAAGAGGGGCTCGTCGTCGACGAAAAGCTCGAGCACGGTGGCGTCCGGGAGCGTCACCATGGTCTGCCCGGTACGCGCCAGGCCGAACGCCTCCTCGGGATGGATGATGGGCCACGTCTCGTGGAAGCCGTTCACGAAGGTGCCCGGACCGAAGGCGGGGCGCCCCTCTTCCATGGTTCCCCGGATGCCGAGGTACCCGTTCGAGAGCGCGAACACCGTTTCCGCCCGGGCCAGGGTGGCCGGCGCCCACTGGGCTTCGACGATGCGCCACTCATCCGGCGGGTAGATGTGTTCCGGCGGGCGGATGATCTCCCGTTTGAGCACGGCGTGGACCTCTACTGGTGGCTGATGGCCTGGAGGATGTTGAGCCTGGCCGCCCGCCGGCTCGGGGCGATGGCGGCGACCACCCCGGCGAAGGCGGCGATGACTGCGACCACGATGAGGCTCACGACGGGGATGGTGAAGTGATCGATGCCCTGGTCGGCGAGGGCCGTCACCAGCGCCCAGCCGAAGAAGATGCCGATCACCAGCCCGAGCACTGTCCCCTGGAGGGCGATGAGCACCGACTCCCAGCTGATGGTCTTGCGCAGTTGGGCCCGCGTCATCCCGACGGCACGGAGCAATCCGAGCTCACGGGTGCGTTCGAAGATCGAGAGCGCCAGCGTGTTGCCGATGCCGAGCAGGGCGATGATGATGGCCAGGGTCAGCAGCGCGTAGACCAGGCCCAGCACGGTGTCGACCTGCTGGCCCTGCTGCGCCTTGAAGCCCTCCTGGTCGAGGACCTTGATGCCCGGGTACTCCTTGGCGACCTGCTCGACCGCTGTCAGGGCGGCAGCAGTGGTGACGCCGGCAGCCTTCTTGACATACACCTGGGCGTCGTAGCGGTCGAGGAAGTTGGCGTCGTAGGCGTCCATGCTGAGGAGGTACTGCGTGGTCAGGGGCTGGTTCTCCCCGTAAATCATGGCCACCCGCAGAACCTGCTCGCCGCTGTCTTTGAACAGGACCTTCACCTGGTCGCCGACCTTGAGCTGCAGCTCCTCGGCCTTGTCCACGTAGACGGCGATGGTGTCACGCCCCATGTCCTGGGGGCGGCCCTCGACCGGTTGCACGTCGATGACCTGGAAGCCGGTGCGGCCGTCGATGGCGCCGATCCGCTCCACCGTGCCGGCGATCTTCGCTGCGCCCATGCGTACGCCGGTCGCCGACTCGACCTCGGCCACGCCGTCGAGGCGCCTGGCGAAGCCGGCGTCGATTCCGCCGAAGAACCCGCTCCCCGCGCTCACCACCAGGTCGCCGGTGACGGCCCGGTCGATGGCGGCGTTGATCGACGTCTTGGTGGAGGAGGCCAGGATGGTGATGAACCCGACAAGGCCGACGCCGATCATCAAGGCGGAGGCGCTGGCGGCGGTCCGCTTGGGGTTCCGCATGGCGTTCTCGCGGGCCAGGGAGCCCGCCGCGCCGCGCAGCCGGGGCAGCGGAGCCCCGAGCACCCGGCTCAGGGGCACCGAGATGGTGCGGCCCAGGGCCGAGACGCCGAAGAAGACGGCCAGGACGCCCAGGCCGACGACGGCCAGAGCATTGGGAACCTCACCGAGCAGGGCGAAGAGCATCGATCCGACTCCGAAGGTGAGCAAGGCCAGACCGACGATCACCCGCTCCTTGGAGCCGTAGCCGCTGCTTCCCGTCACCTCGGCGTTCATCGCCGCGATGGGCGCAATTCTCGCCGCCTTCCGGGCCGGCGAGGCGGCAGCCAGCACGGAGACGCCCAGCCCTGCGAGCACGGAGACGTACACCGTCGAGGCCGAGAACACGACGCCCCCGGTTTCGATGTCCATCCCGAACCCGGCCAGCATGGCCTGGAGCCCGCCGGCCACCAGCACGCCGGCGGCCAGGCCCAGTGCCGAGGCGACAACGCCCACGATGACCGCCTCGGCGAGCACGGAAGACAGGACTTGGCGCCGGCTGGCGCCAAGTGCCCGGAGCAGCCCGTTCTCCCTCGTCCGCTGGGCGACCGTGATCGAGAAGGTGTTGAAGATCATGAACCCGCCGACCAGCAGCGCCACGATGGCGAAGATCAGCATGAAGGTGTTGAAGAACGCGAACGCCTCACGCATCGCAGTCTGGCTCTCCTCGGTGACGACCGCCCCCGTCACCGCCTCCGTTCCCGCCGGCAGGACCGCCCGCACCCGGGCGGCCAGCTCGGTCTGCGAGACGCCGCTCTCGGCGACCAGGGAGATTGAGTCGAACTTGCCAGGGGTGGTGAGAAGGCGCTGCGCCGCCGACGGCTGGAAGAGGGTGAAGGAGGCGCCCCCGGGGCTGTCGGCCGTGCCGTACTTGGCGATGCCGGCAATCCGGACCTGTTGCGGCCCGGCCTGGACCAGCACGGTCGTGGTGTCGCCGACTGCCAGCTTGCCGTCAGCGGCGCTCTTGCGGTCGATCACGACCTCGTCGTCGCTCCTGGGCGCTTGGCCGGCGACAAGCTGGAAGGGGTTCAGCTCGGTGTCGCTCCAGGGGGCGCCGATGGTCGGCGCGCCCATCTCCGGGTTGCCGATTGGCTTGCCGTCACTGCCGAGCAGCCGGGCGTAGCCGAAGATGTCGCCCTCAGCGACGGCAACTCCATCGACGTTCTTGAGGACCGGTATCAGGGTCGCGTCGACGCGCCCGCGCTGATCCGCTGTGTCGGCGCCGGGCACGCCCTCGAAGGCGGCGATCTGGCGGACCTGCACGTCGGTATTCGCCAGGGCGTTGCCGAAGAGGTTGTCGAATGTCTTCCCGATGGTGTCGGTGAGCACCAGGGTGCCCGACATGAAGGCCACCCCGAGCGTCACGGCCAGGGCGGTGGTGAAGAGCCGGCGCTTGCGGGCCAGCAGACCCTTGATGGTCAACCACAGCATGCTGCCCTCACTCCCCGAACCGCTTCATCCGCTCGAGGACCTTCTCGGCGGTGGGCTCGAACATCTCGTCGACCACCCGACCGTCGGCGAGGAACAGGATCCGGTCGGCGTAGCTCGCCGCCGTCGGGTCGTGGGTGACCATGACGATCGTCTGGCCCATCTCCTCGACCGCCTTGCGCATGAACGCCAGAACCTCGGCGCCGGCGCGGGAGTCCAGGTTGCCCGTCGGCTCGTCGGCGAAAATGATCGCCGGCCGGCCGGCGAGCGCTCTGGCCACCGCCACGCGCTGCTGCTGGCCGCCGGATAGCTCGGCGGGGCGGTGCTTCAGACGGTCGGAGATCTTCATGACCTCGACGACCTTCTCGATCCACGCTGGATCTCCCTTGCGCCCCGCCAGCCTCATCGGGAGCGTGATGTTCTCGATGGCGGTGATGGTGGGTACCAGGTTGTAGGCCTGGAAGATGAAGCCGACACGGTCCCTGCGCAGGATCGTCAGCTGGTTGTCGTTCAGGGTGCTCAGGTCAGCGCCGGCGATGAACGCTTTGCCCGACGAAAGCGTGTCGAGCCCGGCGATGCAGTGGAGCAGCGTGGACTTCCCGGACCCCGACGGTCCCATGATGGCGGTGAACTGGCCCTGGGGGAACTCCACCGAGACGCCGTCGAGGGCGCGCACCTCGGTCTGTCCCTTCCCGTAGACCTTCGTGGCGGCGACCGTCCGGGCAGCGGCGGTGGACGACGCCGGGGGGGCGGTCGGTGCGAGTCGCTGAGCCATGCAGTTCCTCCCCTTCGGTTGCTTCAATCCAGCGTTCTCTCCTCCGTGATCCGGCTGCCAGGGCCGTTCGACCTAAAATGCCGCGGCGCGCTTCGGGACCTTCGGCACTGGCGATGCCGGTGAACGACGCGGAGGCTTGTGGCGTGGACGAGAAAGCGCCGCCGCGGACACGCCCTGCCTTTTGCCCCGAATGCGGAAATGGCCGGCTACAGCCCGTGGGGCCCGTGGCGCCGACCAACCTCCTGTGCCACCGGTGCGGTGCGTGCTGGCGGCGGGACGCCGACGGGATGACTCGGGTCGACCCCGTGACATGCGAGGGGTGTGCGTCCCGGCGCCTCTGCTTGGCCGCGCTCGCCGAGCGCTCCCCCTGAGGGCGTGCCCTTGGACCACATCGTGATCCCCATCGGACCGGACCACCGGAAGGCGATCGACGCCCTCGTCGCCGGCGCCACCGCCGCAGCCGGCATCGAGAGCCCTGCGGGAGGCCGCGACCCGCATGTGAGCCTCTTCGCCTACGAAGGCGTGTCCCGGGCGGAGGTGGAACTCGCCATCGAGGCCTCACTCCGGGCGACGGAGCCCTTCGTCATCCATGCCCACGGCTACGGATTCTTCACCGGCGACAATCCCGCCAACCTGACCCTTCACGTGCCGGTCGTCCGGGCCGAGGCGCTCGACGGGTTGCACGCCCGGCTGTGGGCGAAGCTGCGAGACGCCGGCGCCGAGATCGCCCCGTGGAGCGCACCGGGCCTCTGGACGCCTCACCTCACAATTCTCGACCGCGCCCTCGACCCACCGGCCCTCGGCGCCGCAGCCGCCTGGCTGGCCCGCCGGCACCACCCGAGCTGGAGCATCCTCGTCGACCGGGTGGTGCTGACCGGCAGCTGGCCGGACCGCACCGGGCGGGCGATACCTTTCGGCGATCTGCAGACCAATGACGCGGGGCCGGTCCTGGGCTGCGGCAATGGCAGACGCCGCCGGAGGTCCTAGCTCGGCCCGTCGACCTTCTCGAACATGCCCAGCCAGATCCTCGCCCGGGCCGGCATATGCCGACCGGTGGCCAGATGCCAGCCGAGCTCGACGGCGGCGACAGCAACGACCGCGGCGGCTGCGGCCGTCGCCCACCCGAAGAGCGGGGCGGGCACCAGTCCGAAGAAGTTGCGAATCGGTGCGACAGTGAAAACGCACCCGAAGGAGCACACCATGGCGGCCAGAAGCCAGCGCCGGGGAGCGGTCAGCGGGCGGGCCACGACGGTCAGAACCCAGAAGGCGACGGAGAACAGCACGACCGTCGCCAGTGTGCGCGCCGCCGCCAGGTCGACCCCTGTAGCCCGCATCGCCGCGTAGGTGAGGAAGGTGGCCGTGGCCGCCACCGTCCCCGCCGGCACTGCGAAGGTGAGGACGCGCCGCACGAATCCGGGACGGGCCCGGGCCGCGTTGGGCGCCAAGGCCAGGAAGAACGCCGGCAGCCCGATGGTCAGGGCGGTCACCACGGTCAGGTGGCGCGGGAGGAAGGGGAAGGGCAGGCGGGCGACGCCGACGGCCAGCGCCAGCAGGCTGGCGTACACGGTCTTGGTGAGAAAGAGGCTGGCCACCCGCTCGATGTTGGCGATGACCCGTCGGCCTTCGGCCACCACCGCCGGCAGGGTGTCGAAGGAGTTGTCCACGAGCAGAACCTGGGCCACCGCCCGGGACACTCCACTGCCGGAGGCGAACGCCACGCCGATATCGGCCTGCTTGAGGGCGAGCACGTCGTTGACCCCGTCGCCCACCATCGCCACCACGTGGCCTCTCGACTGCAAGGCGGTCACCATGGCCAGCTTCTGGTGCGGGGACACCCGGCCGAACACGGTGCCGCGCTCGACGGCTTCGGCGAGCTCCTCCGGGGCATCGGGTAGCCGGCGAGCGTCGACAGGCGCGGCCGACCCCAGAAGGTCGAGCCGCCCGGCGATGGTGCCGGCCGTGCGCGGGTCGTCTCCGGACAGAACCTTGAGCGCGACCCCCTGGGCCTTGAAGTAGGCGATCGTGGCCGCGGCCTGGGGTCGGATCGGGTCCTCGAGGACGACAAGGGCCGCCGGCTCCAGTCCGGCCGGCAGCGTGTCGCCCGAGAGCCCGGCCGGCGAATGGGCCAGAAGGAGCACCCGCCGGCCGGCGCCGGCCTGGCGGGCGACCAGCGCCTCGCAGTCCCGAGAGGTGGCGTGCTCGATCAGGATCTCCGGCGCCCCCAGCACCCAAGCGCCGTGTTCGGCGAAGGCGGCGGCGCTCCATTTGCGGGCCGAGGAGAAGGGCACGACCGCTTCCGCCGGCCACGGCTTCGGAGCTGGGAAGGCACGCCGGATCGCCTGCATGCTCGAGTTCGGCGCCGTGTCGGCTGCGGCGAGCGCAGCCAGCGCGTTGGGGGCCGGCGCCGGCCCCAAGGGCTCGACGGCGGCCACCGTCATGACCCCCTCGGTCAGCGTGCCGGTCTTGTCCAGGCACACCACGTCGACGCGAGCGAGCGTCTCGATGGCGGCGAGCTCCTGCACGAGCACCCGCCGGCGGGCGAGACGGACCACGCCGACCGCCATGGCCAGGCTGGTGAGCAGGACCAGCCCCTCGGGAACCATGCTGCCCACGCCGGCCACGGATCCCCGCAGGGCGTCGGCCAGATCCTCGTTGTGGATCAGCTGGGTCGACACCAAGAGGGCGGCGGTCGGGACCATGAGCCAGGTGATCCAGCGCAGGATGCGGTCAACGCCGGCCCTGAGCTCAGAGTGGGTCAGGGTGAACCGCCGGGCGTCGAGGGCGATGCGGGCGGCGTAGGCGGCGGGGCCGACTCGCGTGGCCCGGTACCACCCGCTGCCGGCGGCGGCGAAGCTGCCCGAGAGCACCTCGTCGCCCACGTGCTTTGGAATCGGCTCCGCCTCCCCCGTGAGCAGCGACTCGTCGACCTCGAGGCCCTCGGTGACCAGCAGGACGCCATCGACCACCACCTGGTCGCCGGCCCGCAGCCGGACGACGTCGCCCAGGACCACCCGCTCGACGACGAGCTCGACCGTCGCTCCGTCACGGATGGCCATGGCCCTCGGAGCGGTGAGCACCGCCAGCCGGTCGAGGACCCGCTTGGCCCGCAGCTCCTGGACGATCCCGATGGCCATGTTGGCGACCAGGACGATTCCGAACAGGGCGTCCTGAAGGGGGCCGACGACGAGGATCACCGCCAGGAGCGCACCCAGGATGGCGTTGAAGCGGGTGAACGCGTTGGCCCGGAGGATCTGGGCGACGGTGCGACTCGGACGGTGCGAGCCCACGTTGACCTGCCCGGCGGCCTCCCGGGCCGCGACCTCGCCCCGGGTCAGCCCGACGGGCTCGGGAGATCGTGGCGGGGCGGGGGCATGGGCATGAGGTCCCACGGTTCCAGTGGACAGGGCCGGCGCCCCCGGCCACCAGGGTCGAAAGTCGTTTCGTCAGCGGACGAGGGCCGCGCCTAACCTTCCGCCGTGCCGCGCCGCCTGGTCGCCGTCGCCGCGACCCTGCTGCTTTCCGCCAGCCTCCCCGGCGTCGCCGGCGCCCAGGTCGACGATCTCCAGGCGGCCCAGCGGCGGGCCAACCGGGCTGCGGACGAGCTCTCCAAGGCCGAGGAAGCCCAGGCCATCGCCGAGGACACCGTCACCAATCTGGAGGCCCGCGTCGCCCGAGTAGAAGAACGGGTCGCCGGCGTCCGCAGCGAGGTGGCCCAGCTGGCGGTGCGCCAATACGTGCAGGGGACGTTCCGCATCATCCGCCTCCTGCGCATGGCCGACGCCAACCAGGTGGTCCGGGCCCAGCAATACGCCAGCGTCGTGGCCTCGACGTCGACCGAGGCCCTCGAGCAGTACCGGGCCGACAAGGAGGACCTCCGGGTGGAGGTGGCGGCACTGACGCGCGAGCAGGCCGACCGCGACGCGGCCATCGAGGACCTGCGCCGGCGCCAGGCCGACGCCGTCGAGGAGCTCGAACGGCTGGCCCGGCTCGCAGAGCAAGCGCGCGCCGCCCGGGAGGAGCAGCAGCAAAGAGCCGAGGCCGCGGCGGCTTCTGCTGCGGCGGCGACCTCCACCGTCGCGCCCCGGGCGGAGGGGGCCGCGGCGCCGGCCACCACCGCAGCATCCGCCCGCCCGGCCACGCCCACCACGGTGCCGGCGCCGGCCGCGGCCACTGGCGACTGGATCTGCCCGGTGCAGGGTCCGCACGCGTTCAGCAACGACTACGGCGCCCCTCGGGGCGGAGGGTCGAGCCACATGGGCAACGACATCCTGGCCCCCAAGGGCACCCCGGTGGTCGCCAACGTGAGCGGCGTGGTAACCCAGCGCAACGGCGCGATCAGCGGGCTGGCCTACTTCCTGGCCGGCGACGACGGCAACCGGTACTTCGGGGCCCACCTCGACTCCTTCGGCGCCAGCGGGCGGGTCTCTGCCGGCACGGTGATCGGCACGGTGGGCAACACCGGCGACGCCTCCGGCGGCCCGCCCCACCTCCACTTCGAGATGCATCCCGGCGGCAGCGGCTACACCAACCCCTACTCCACGCTGACCAAGTACTGCTGAGCACATGCCGTCGCGCCGTGCGTTCCGGGCCGGCGTGGCCGCCGCCGCTCCCCTGGTGGTCGGCGTCGCCCCCTTCGGGCTCGTGGCCGGCGCCGCGCCCGTCGCCGAGGGCTTCGGCGCCGGCGCCGCCATCGGCCTGTCCTCCATCGTGTTCGCCGGCGCCTCCCAGCTGGCGATCGTCGATGTGCTGGCCCAGGGCGGCTCGGTCCTGGTGGCCGTGCTGGCGGCCTGGACGATCAACCTGCGGATGGTGCTCTACTCGGCGTCGCTGGCCCCGTACCTCGCCCACGAGTCGACCCGCCGGCGCCTGGTGGGCGCCTTCTTCCTCGTCGACCAGGTCTACGCCCTCTCCATCGCCCGCTGGCCGGCCGACGGCGGGCGCACCGAGGAGCGCCTGCCGTTCTACCTGGGGGCCGGCGCCCTCCTGGGTACGACCTGGCTGAGCTGCACCGTCCTCGGCGCCCTCGTCGGCCCCGCCCTGCCCGACGACATCCCTTTGGACTTCGCCATCCCCCTGGTCTTCCTCGTGCTCCTGGTCCCGATCCTCGTCGACCGCCCGTCGATCGCCGCCGCCGTCGCCGGCGGGGCGGCGGCGGTCGCTGCGGGTGAGGCCGGCGCCGGCCCGACCTCGACGATCATCGGCGCCGCCGCCGGCATCGTCGCCGGCGCGGCCGTCGACTTCCGCTGGCCTGCGTGGCCCGAACGTGGCGGCGGCGGCGCGCCGGCGTCGCCGTGACTCGCATGTGGGCCACCATCGTGCTCTCCGGCGCCGGCACCTACGCCATGCGGGCATCGTTCCTGGCCTTCGCCCACCGGATGGCCACCGTGCCGCCGGCGCTGACGCGGATCCTCCGCCAGATCCCGCCGGCGGCCCTCGCCGCGATCATCGCCCCCGCCCTGCTGAGCCCCGAGGGCCGCCTCGACCTGCTCCAACCCACCCTGCTCGCCGGCCTCGTCGCCGCCGGCGTGGCGTGGAAAACTCGCAACGTCGGGGCCACCGTGGTAGCCGGCATCGCCCTCTTGGCAGCCCTTCAGCAGCTGTGACGGTAGGTTCGTCACGGATGGCCAGCATCGTGACGGCCCGCGGGCTGACCAAGCGCTACCCGGGGGTCACCGCCCTCGATGCGGTCGACCTCGACCTGCCGGCGGGACGTGTGGGGTTGGTGGGCGCCAACGGGGCGGGCAAGACCACGCTCTTCCGCATCCTGCTGGGTCTCAGCCACCCCGACGCCGGCGAGGTCGAGGTGTGCGGCGTCAACGTGGCCGACGACCCCATCGGTGCCCGCACCCAGATCGGCTATATGCCCGAGCACGACTGCCTGCCCCTCGACCAGACGGCCGCCGACGTGGTCGCCACCTTCGGCGAGCTGGGCGGCCTGCCGGTGCGGGCCGCCCGCCAGCGGGCATCGGAGGTGCTGGACCTGGTGGGGCTGGACGAGGCCCGCTTCCGGCCCGTGGGCGGCTTCTCCACCGGCATGCGCCAGCGCACCAAGCTGGCCCAGGCCATCGTCGCCGACCCCCGGCTCGTCCTCCTCGACGAGCCGACCGCCGGCCTCGACCCGTCCGGTCGGGAGGAGATGCTGGCCCTGGTCGACCGGCTGAGCAGCTTCGGCATCGCCGTCGTCCTGGCCACCCACCTCCTCGACGACGTGGCCCGGGTCTGTGACCACGTGGTGATGCTCGACGCCGGCAAGCTCGTCACCGACGCCCCCACGGTCACGCTCCTCCACCAGACCGGGATGGTGACGGTCGACGTCGGCCCCGCTGACGCGGCTGCGCTCGGCGCGGCCTTGACCGCCCGCGGACTGGTCGTGACCGGCGACGACCCCGGCACGCTGGAGGTCACCGTCACCGGTGACGCCGACCTCGACACCATCCGCGACGTCGTCGCCGACCTCGACCTCGCCCTGCACCGGCTCACCAACCGACTGACCTCCCTCGACGACGTGTTCACACGGCGGGCATGACGGCCCCCACCGGCGCGGTCTACGACCGCGGGTACCGGCCCTACGACGGCCCCCGCGGGGGCCGGCGGGCGGCGACGGCCGCCCTGTACCGGACGTCGCTGCGCCGGGCCATCGGCCTGCGCCGGCCCTGGCGCCAGAAGGTGGCGCCGGCCGTCCTGCTGGCCATCGCCGTCATCCCTGCGGTGATCAACGTCGGCATCGGCTACCTCACCCGCGACACTCCGGCGGAGGGTTTCGAGTTCATCACCTACCGGGAGTACCTGGGGGTGAGCAGCGCCCTGCTGCTGTTCGTTGCCCTCGTCGCCCCCGACATCATCTGCCCCGACCGCCGCCAGCGGGTGCTGCCCCTCATCTTCGCCCGGCCCCTCACCGGCCGCGACTACGGCCTGGCCAAGGTGGGCGCCATCTTCACCTGCGTGTTCGCCTTCTCGTTCCTGCCCCAGGTCGTGCTCTACGTCGGCCAGATGCTCGTGAGCAAGGGGGCACTCGACTACCTCTCCGACAACACCGCGGTCCTGTGGCAGGTTCCCCTCGCTGCCGCCCTGCTGGCGCTGTTCTATGCGATGCTCGGCGTGGCCGTGGCGTCCCTCAGCGGCCGGCGGATGGTGGCGGGCGCCACCATGCTCGGCATCACCCTCGTCTCCTCAGCCATCTCCGGCATCCTGATCGAAGCCGACGCCGGCCCCAACGAAGAGATTCGTACCGGACATCCCGCCGGCCTCCTGAACATCCTGGCCACGCCCCTGCGCCTGCGCGACCTCGTGTTCCTGGGCCACATCGCCGAGGACTCGCCCCTGTCAGGGGTCACGGGCGGCGGGGCCATGTCGATCGCCGTCTACGCCGCCGTGGTGGCGCTGTCCGCCGGCGTGATCCTCGCCCGGTACCGGACGGCGGAATGACGGCGTCCCCGAACGACGACCCGGCGTTCGTCGCCGGCGCCACCGTCGAGGTCAACGACGCCTCGGTGTGGTTCGGGCAGAAGGTGGCACTCTCTGAGCTGTCGTGCTCGTTCGGCCCGGGCGTGACGGGCCTGCTGGGGCCCAACGGCGCCGGCAAGAGCACCCTGATGCGGGCGATCACCGGGCTGATCGGCGTGAACGCCGGCCAGGTGCGGGTGGAGGGCAAGGACCCCCGCACCGATCGCGGCGTTCACCGCCGCATCGCCCTCGTGCCCGAGGACGAAGCCGTCCCCGCTCAGCTGACGGCCCGGGAGCTGGTGCGCTACGTCGCCGACCTGCACGGCGTGCGCGACCCCCGGGCCGCCGATGCGGCCCTGGAGCTCGTCGACATGCTGCCGGCGGCCGATCGCCGGCTGCGAGGGTTCAGCAAGGGCATGCGCCAGCGGGCCAAGGTGGCCGCCGCCCTCGTCACCGACCCGCCGGTGCTGGTCCTCGACGAGCCCCTCAACGGCGCCGACCCGGTCCAGCGGGTGAACCTCACCGACCTGTTCCGCCGCCTCGGCGCCGAGGGGCGCACCGTCATCGTCAGCTCACACGTGCTCTCCGAGGTCGAACGCCTGGCCGACCGGGTCCTCGTCCTGATCCACGGCCGCCTGGCCGCCGCCGGCAACCACCGGGCCATCCGCGATGCCATGGACGACCGGCCCCGCCACGTGCTCATCCGCGCCGACGAGCCTCGCCGGCTGGCGGCCGCCCTGCTCGACCTCGACACCGTGGCCGGCGTGAGCCTCACCGATGCCGGCCTCGTCGTCACCACCGACCGGGCCCGCGACCTGGCCGTCGCCGTCGCTCCCGTGGCCCGCAAGCTCGGGGTGCGCCTTCGGGAGGTCCGCCCCCTCGACGACTCCCTGGAGAGCCTGTTCCGGGAGCTGGTGCGATGACTCGCATGGCGACTCGGTCGCCCCTCGCCGCCATCGTGCGATACACGGTGCGGGCCTGCGTGCCGTCCCAGCGGGTGCTACTCCTGCTGCCTATCGCCGGGGCGCTGCTGTTCGGGCTGCTCTCCCGCCTGTCCGACGAGACGGCGGTCATCGCCTTCGCCCGGGTGGGCGGCACGGCGATGCACACCCTGATCCTGCCCATCACCTGCCTGGTGATCGGCGACGCCCTCCTCGGCGCCGAGATCCGCTCCGGCGTCTTCGCCTTCACCTGGCTCAGCCCGGTGAGGTACTCCACCATCGCCGCCGGCCGCTGGCTCGGCGGTTGGATCATCGCCGCCGCCATCCTGGTCCCCGCCGCCGCTGGCGCCGCGTTCGTAGCCGGTGCGCCGTCGAGCGCCGGCGCCGCGGCTGTGGCCGCCCTCGCCGGCGCCGGCGCCTACCTGGCGCTGTTCGTCGCCATCGGCGCCACCTTCAAGCGGCCCGTGGTCTGGTCGTTGGTGCTGGTCATCCTCGTCGAGCGCCTGCTCGGCGCCGCCCTCGCCGGCATCGCCCAGCTCTCCCCCGGCTGGCTGGCCCAGGCCGTCCTCGTCGGCCTCACCGGCTCGGCCGAGGAGCTGGGACGGGAGGGGGTCCCCAGCGGCTGGGCCGCCGTGGGCCGCCTCGCCCTCGTCACCCTTGTCGGCCTCGCCATCGCCACCCGCCGGCTGCGCTCCCTGAAGCCGGCGTCATCCGCCGACTGACGACACGCCTGGCCCGACCAGGTCCGTCCCGACGACGACCAGCACCTCTGCACCGTTCGGCTCCGGGACAGCGGGAGGTGTCCGGTTGACCGCCGACTCGTCCAGACCGAGCACGTGGGCCACGTCCAGCGCTTCGGCCTCGTACCCGGGCGCGTAGTACACCCTCGACGTCGTTGCCGGCGCCGGAGCGTCCAGAACACCCGCGCCGATGTAGCCCGCCGCCTGGAGCCGCCGCAGCGCCGCCTGCGCCGTGTCCTGGGTCCGGGTGGCGTCTGCAGCCAGGACCCGGGTGCCGGAGCGGCCGTGTGGCAGCTCAGCGGCGGGAAGCAATGCGGGTGCGGATGGAGCGATGGCGGAGACCTGCTGGCCCGAGTCGGGCGATCCGAGGCCACCCGCGAGGGCAACGGTGCCGACGACCAACGCGGCCACGACACTCGCCATGGCCAGGACCCTCGGCACGGGGTTGCGACGAGGCAGTGGCCGGCGAAGCTGCTGCTCGACGTTGCGACGCAAGGTCGCCGGCGGCTCCTCAGCGGCGACGAGAAGCTGCAGGCGGTCACCAAGACCGTGGTTCATCTCAGACATCGACCCCTCCCAACAGTTGACGTAGCTTGACCAGCCCACGGGCGGTCTGGGACTTCACCGTGCCCACGGACACTCCCAGGACGCGGGCCGCCTCGGTCTCCGACAGATCCAAGTAGAAGCGGAGTACGACAGCCGATCGCTGCTTGGGAGGCAGGCACCGCAGGGCCGACCAGAGCAAATCGCGATCATCGACTGCCCGCTCGCCCGGACTTGTCGACGGCTCCGTCCGGTTCGGGCGCATGACCTCTCGCCGTTCCAGGCGCCGGCGGCGGAACGTGCCGTTGACCTGGTTGGCGACTGCCCTGCGCAGATACGGCACCGCCTCGAGCACGTTTCCCTCACGCCACTTCGGCAGCGTGGCCACGAACGCATGGCTCACGGCCTCCTCGGCGAGGGACCGGTCTCCGCCGGTGAGCAGCAGTGCCAGTCGGAACAGCTCTTTGTGGTGCGTCTCGAAGAGACTTCCGAAGTCCGCCGTGGCCTCGGGATCTAACGCGGTCGTAACCGGCACCGACCCTCCTTTGAGCACATGTCATCACTGACGCAGAGCGCATGAGAAAGGTTGCTCCCGCCCCGTGGCTCCTACGCCGGCGCCCCGCCGGCGGCCCGGGCGATCTCGGCGCCGGCGCCGTTGAGTGCGACCACCGTCGGGCGGGCCCGCACGGTGCCCTCGACGAAGGCGGCGTAGAACCGCTCCCCCGGCGCCGGCCCGGCGCCGGCCAGTTCGGCATCGAGCTGGCGGCCTCCGGCCACATCGAGCCGGACACGGGCCGTCCCCGCCGGCGCCACGCCGGCCACGAACAGCCCGGCGGGGTCTGTGCCGACGGGAGTGACCTTCGTCGTCACCGAGATGGCCCTGGGCGCCGGGCGGGAAAACCCGCTGAGGCCCAGCGACGTGCGGTCCGGCGTGAGGATCACGTCGCACAGCACGTTTCGCGGCGCGACGCCGAACCCGACCGCCCACCGGTAAGGGCCCTCCTGCCGACCGACCGGGGTGAACGACCCACCCGCTCCCCGGCACTCGTCGACGAGGGAATCGGTGGAGACGTCGAGGACCCCGCTGCGCAGCGCCTCCCACTCGCCGGCTTCCGCCACCCGCACGCCGGCGAGGAACCGGTCGAATTCGTCGAAGGACAGGCGGTTGGAGATCAGGAGAAGGGATCGCCCGCCCTCGGACCACGCCCGGGCGACGACGTCGCCGGCGTACCCGACCCGGGCCACCTCTCCCGCGGCGCCAGGGCGGTCCCGCACCTCCACCGGGCCCCCGTCGACCCAGAACCGCAGCAGCAGGGCAAGGCCGGCGTCGGGCACAACGCTGAACCCGACGATCGCGCCATCCCACAGCCACGTCACGGACTGGGCCCGAGGGGCGTCGAAGCCCTTGAGGTCGAGCCGGGCGGTAAGCAGCAGAGTCAGGCCGGCCGGCACCGAGGTGGCGGCGACGGCCGGCGTGCTGCCGGCCACCGTTGCGGCGCTGGCGGCGGTGACGACTTCGGTCTCTGTGAGATTGCGGCCGGCGGCGTAGCCCTGGCAGAAGCCCGTGCAGTTCGGCAATGTCCACGTGACCCACGCCCACGAGCGGTCGTGGCCGACGGCGGCGCTTCTGTCCCCGAGCGCGACCAGCCGGAACCCCGGCGTCTCCGAGGTGGGGACGACGGCGCCGGCGTCGCCAAACGCGGTGCCGATCGCCAGCATGCGGCCGGTGAGCGGGTCGGCCCGCCCTGCCTCCCCGTAGACGGCGTGGGCCGGCGGGCTGAAGGCGTCCCCTGTAACGGTGGCCCGCAGCACCCGGCCCTCGGAGAGGAGCACGTCGGAGACCAGCGGCTCGGCCCCCGGCCGAAGCGCCACGCGGGCGGGAACATCCTCGCCCCGGCGGGCGACCACCGCGACCGCCTGAGCCACGAACACGACCGCCAGCAGAACGGCGACGCTACGGATCCGCCGGCGCTCCAAACCGACTACGGCGCCGGCGGGTTGTGAACCGGGTGGTCCTCGGGGTAGTGCTCTCGGGGGATCACCGGGGCGTCACGCCCGGTGCCGCGGGTGCCCGTGGTCGGGGCATCGGTCTCTGAGGACTCCTCGTGGTACTCCTCCTCGACGTTGACGCTCCACACGTCGTGCGTCGAGCCGGTGGCGATGTTCTCCGCCGTGAGCATGGCGGTGTACATGGAGTGGTCCTGGTTGTTGTAGCGGTGCATGCCGTTGCGACCGACCGGGTGGACGTTCGGCGTGCAACGGTCGAGCCAGGCGACGATCTTGGCCACGTTCGCCTTGTAGTTCTCGTCGTAGAACGGGTACGCCTTGGGCATCCGCACCACGTAGCCGGCCTCCACCTTGTCCGGCTCCACCAGGTTGAGGATGCCCAACTCGCGCTTGCCCTGCTCGATGAGCTCCTCATCCGGCTTGGTCCAGGTCGAGTCGCCCTCGAAGACGAAGAACTCCAGGCCCAGGCACGTCCGCCCCTCCTTGATGAGGTAGGGCGACCAAGAGCCGAAGTTCTGGATGCGGCCCACCTGGACCTCCTGGGAGTGGACGTAGATCCAGTTGTCCGGGAAGCTGTAGCGCTCGGGGACGACGAGGGCCACGGTGATGAAGTCCCGGTAGCGGAGGTCATCTGCGGCCTGGGTGGCCTCGGGCGACGCCGGCGGCTCGATGGCCTTCAGCAACTGCGAGATCGGCATCGACGAGATGACGTGGTCGCAAGGGAATTCGGTGCGCGTACCGTCCTTGGCCTCGGCGATCACCGCCACCGCCTTTCCCTCCTCGTGGCGGATGCCGACCACCCGGGTGTTCATTTCGACGGTGCAGCCCTTCGCCAGCACCTTCTCGGTGCAGCGCTCCCACATCATCCCCGGCCCGTACTTGGGGTACTGGAACTCCTCGATGAGGGAGGTGATCTCCTTCTGGTTCCGCTTGGGCATGAGGGCGTTCATGACCGCGTTGGACAGGGAGAGGTTCTTGATGCGCTGGGCGGCGAAGTCGGCCGGCAGCTTGTTGACCGGCACACCCCACAGCTTCTCGTTGTAGGTCTTGAAGAAGTGGTTGTAGAGGCGCCAGCCGAAGCGGGCGACGATCCAGCCCTCGAGCGTCGACTGGTCCTTCGGGGGCCGGGCCCGGGCCCATGCGTAGGACGCCACACAGCGGAACGACTCGAGGATGCCGAGGTTTCCCAGGGCGTTGGAGGCCTTGAGGGGGTAGTCGTAGTACTTGCCGTTGTAGAAGATCCGGCTCATCCGGGGCCGGAGCATGAAGTCCTCGTCGTCGAGGATCTCGTGCCAGAAGGCCTCCACCTCCTTCACCTTGGTGAAGAAGCGGTGGCCACCGATGTCGAATCGCCAGCCGTCTCGCTCCACGGTGCGGCTGATCCCGCCGACGACGGAGTCCGACTCCAGGATGGTGGATGTGATCCCGTACCGCGTCACGAGTTCATACGCTGCGGTCAGGCCGGCGGGGCCGGCGCCGATGATGACGACCTTCGGCTGGGCCTTCGGCTGGGCATTACCTGTTTCGTTCATGTGCGGCTTTCACCGTAGATGCCCGGGGCCGGCGCGGCCCAACCGGGGCCGGCGGTCACACCGTGGGGACGGCGAAGGTGTCGCAGGCGTTGTCGGTCGTGGCCCGGAAACCGGTCAGGAACCACTTCTGGCGCTGCTCGGAGGAACCATGGGTCCATGACTCCGGGCTGACCTGGCCCTGGGCCTGCTCCTGGATGCGGTCGTCGCCGATGGCTGCGGCCGCGTTGAGCCCGTCGCGGATGTCGGCTTCGGTCAGCTCCTCGATGTAGCCGGTCTCGACCGCGCCCCGCGCCCACATCCCGGCCAGGCAGTCGGCCTGGAGCTCGACCCGCACGGCAGGGCTCTGGGGGCCGGTCTCCCGGCTCCGGGCCCGCTCCAGGACGCCGCGCAGGTTCTCGATGTGGTGGCCGTACTCGTGGGCGATCACGTAGGCCTCGGCGAAGGGGCCGCCGGACGCCCCGAAGCGGTTGCGGAGATCCTCGTAAAAGCCCAGGTCGATGTAGATCTTCTGGTCCGCCGGGCAGTAGAAGGGGCCGATGGCGGAGCTGGCCGACCCGCACCCGGTCTGGACGCCGCCGTTGAAGAAGACGGTGGTGGCCCGCCGGTAGTTGGGCTCTCGCTGCTCCCAGAACTTCTGGACACTGTTGACGACGCCCACGATGCGGCAGTCGTCGCGCTGGTTTGCGTCCTCGCCGGTCCGGCAGTTGGCCGACAGGTCGGACTTGAGGTCGCCGGCGGGGGTGTCGACCCCCAGCCCCCCACCGCCTCCTCCGCCGTTGAGGAGCGAGAGCACGAGCACGATCAGCCCGATGATCCCTCCGCCACCGATCGCGAGGGGGCCGGCGCCCCGCCGGTCGGACACCTGGGACGTGTCGAGCCCTACATCCCTGCGGAAACGCACTGTTGCTCCTCTGGTCGGCCGGCGCTGCCAACATCATTCCCCGATTCGCCGTCATCCGATCAGGGCACCTGTCTCGAAGACCTTCTCGACATGAAGACCCACGTCGACGTCCCCCTCTCCGGCCCCCAAGGCGATGACGCGCGCTGTGACCTGATCAAGGCCCTCGAAGCGAACACCAGCTTCCGCCGCGACAGCTTCTGGGGTGGGATCCTGCACCCGGGCAAGGTTTCCTACCGCGAGGTCTCGGCGACCGACAGCCTCCACATCCTCATCGACCGGGACGGCGACGTCTCCGCCCACGTGGACGACGTCTCCCCGCTGCGCCGCCGGCCCGACGGTTCCTGCCGCTACGCCTGGGGCCAGGTGCTGGCCCACAACGTGCTCGTCGTCGTCGAGGACGCCGCCCGCCGGATGCGCGGCGTCCAAGGGGTGCAGCGCTGCACGCTGCACTGCGACGTCGAGTGGTACGACGACGAGGACGTTCCCGCCGAGGCCTGAGCCTAAGCTCGGAGCCCGTGGCCGAGATGACCGGGGACGAGTGGCGGGCCTTCCTCCGGGAGCCGGCCCGGCCGGCGATGCTGGCCACCGTGCGGCCCGACGGCCGGCCCCACGTCGCCCCCATCTGGATCGTCGTGGACGACGACGACAGCGTGGTCTTCACCACCGGCGCCTCGACAGTGAAGGGCCGGGCCGTTCGCAACGACTCCCGGGTGGCGCTGTGCGTGGATGACGACCAGCCGCCATTCAGCTACGTGCTGATCGAGGGCACGGCCGAGGTGAGCACCGACCTCGACGAGATGCTGCTGTGGGCCACCCGCATCGGCGGCCGCTACATGGGTGAGGGCCACGCGGAGGAGTTCGGCCGGCGCAACGCGGTGGAGGGCGAGTTGCTGGTCCGCGTCACGCCGGCCCGCGTCGTCGCCCGTAAGAACATCGCCGACTGAGGTGCCCGATGTCGACGTCGTCGTCGTCGGCGCCGGCCTCGCCGGGCTGACTGCCGCCGTCGCACTCCATGGCGCGGGCCGGACGGTGGCCGTCGTGGAGGCCCGGGCCCAGGTCGGGGGGCGCATCAAGACTCTGGCCGACGGGGAGCTGTACCTCGACCTGGGGGCGACCTGGCACTGGGCCAACCAGCCGGCGATCCGGGCCCTGGCCGCGGGGCTGGGCCTGGAGACCTTCCCGCAGTACCGGGAGGGGCGGGCGATCATCGAGGAGGACGCCGGGCTCCGGCGGATCGACCTGCCGCCGCCGGCGCCGGCCGAGCTGCGGTTCGTGGGCGGCGCCCAGGGCCTCTGTCACCGGCTGGCGGCCCGGCTGCCCGAGGGCGCCGTGATCCTGGAGACCGACGTGACGGTGGTGGCCCGCGCCGGCGACGGGATGCGGGTGACTATGGCGGCCGGCGCCGGCGCGGAGTCCGAGCTGTCCTGCGGGGCGGTGGTCGTCGCCGTGCCCCCCCGACTGGCCCACGCCGGCATTGCCTTCGACCCGGCGCTGCCCGAGCCGCTGGTTCGGGTGATGCAGGGGACGCCGACGTTCATGGCCAACGCGGTCAAGTGCCTGGCCGTGTACGAGTCGGCCTTCTGGCGAGACGAGGGGCTGTCGGGCCTGGCCTTCAGCCGGTCGGGGCCGCTCATCGAGGTCCACGACGCGTGCTCCGACGATGGGACGATCCGGGCCCTGTGGGGGTTCATGTCGGGCTGGCACGAGTTCCGCGACCTCGAACCTGAGGCCCGCAGAGATCTCATCTTCGCCCAGCTCGGCCGCCTGTTCGGCGCCGGCGCCGCCGACCCGGTGCGCTACGTCGAGCGTGACTGGTCGGACGATCCGTACACCAACGACGAGGTGCTGTGGTTCACCGAGCCCCTCCCCTACGGTGACCCCGCCTTCGCCGAGCCGCTGTTGGGCGGACGCCTGGTGTGGGCCGGCACCGAGACCGCCGGCGCCGGCGCCGGCCACATGGAGGGCGCGGTGCGGTCCGGACAGCGGGCGGCGTCGCTACTCCTGCCCTAAAGGGCAGGCGTTCTCCGGCCGATACCCCACCGATGAGGCGAAACTCGGTGGGGTGGGCCGGGATGGTGGGGGCCCTGGTCCTCGCGTCCTTCACATCGATGGTCGGGCCGGCGACGGCGCAAACCCCGCCGCCGGCGCAGCAAGTACCCATCTCGTCATGGGTGCAGCCCGGCTCCGGCAACCTCGATGGCCTCGGGGCGTTCGTGTACGTCGCCCCGCCGGCACCCGGCGCCACTCAAGGCTCACCCGGTGGGTACGAGTACCACCTGCGCTTCGATCTGGAGGACAGGTCGCTCGGCATCCTGGTGCTGGGGCACAAAGATGGACAGCGCGTCGCCGGGTTC
The DNA here is from genome assembly GCA_964479465.1 of uncultured Acidimicrobiales bacterium. Lineage (GTDB taxonomy): Bacteria > Actinomycetota > Acidimicrobiia > Acidimicrobiales > AC-14 > CADCTB01. The sequence goes on along the minus strand of CAYZMG010000005.1, from coordinate 24,223 downwards.
GTCATCGTTCCGCACACGCTCACCGTCACCGCGCCGGCGCCGTTCCAGTGGAACTACGGCCAGATCTATTACCTCCTGACCTACCGGCTGAGTGCCACGGAGTGGGGCGCCTGGATCTACGACTGGTCGGCCGCGTCATGGTCGCTCATCGGCGTGCAGACGGTGCCGGCGACCGCCGGCCGCATGCTCCCCACCTCCAACACGTCGGTGCAATACGAGGGGAACCCGACGCCGGCGGCAGCCGATACCAGTACCTGCGCGTTCTATCCCCGAATCGATGCCTTCTTCTACGCTCCCATGGGCTGGCGGGGCGAGGCCATCACCAACGCCACGCTGCTGAACAACTCCACGAGCGCCGGCGCCTGTCCGACGACCACGAAGACGTCCGACGGGTGGCAGTGGTACACCCTGGGCTCGTCCGCCTGAGCCCCCGCGTTCCGCGTACCAGAACTTACGTTCTTGACGCTCTCAAGTACGCGGAACGCGAGTGGGCCTATCGATTGCGGCCTGGGCTAGCCGGGCGCGCACCCACGAGAGGCTGTCGGCGCCGTCCATGTGCTGCTGCCAACCCATGAGCGCTCGGTCCAATGCGGCCCGGTCGTCGGCCCACCCGAGCACCTCCACGGTGCCGGCGTCGCCCACGATGGAGTTCGACAACGGATCAGGCGGGTCGAGCCGGAGTCGACCGGGGAGCCGGCGGTAGCGCACGGCGCAAATCTCGTTGGTCTTCTCCACCCACGTGACGGCGTAGACCGCCGTCGGGTCGGAGGCGACGCTCCAGGTCGCACCGTAGTTTTCTTTCGGAGACCGCCCGCGCCGGCGGTCGTCGGTGTAGAACCCCACGAGCGTCACGCCGTGGTCCATCACCGGCTTGCGGATGTACCGGACGAAAAGCGCGACCAGGACGAGGCCGGCGACGAACATCACCCCGCCGGCCACTGGGTCAGCTTCGGGATCGTTCGTCACGACGGAGATCACCGGGATACCGAGCAGGCTCCCTGTGATGACAAGCAACACCGGCCAGCCATGACTCATCGACATCGGGGGCCGATCCGTAGCCGACGACGCCCGCAGGAACCGGACGACTGCGAACCCGCAGAACACCAGGAGGCCGGCGCCGGCGATGACCGACAGCGCCAGCGGCACCGGTTGTTCGCTTCGAGATCGCCAGCTGACGAAAACCGCAACACAACTCCAGATCGCCACAACGACCACTCGAACCACAGACGGGATCCGGCTCACTCCCCCATGATGCCGATCTCAGGCGTGGAAGGCGGCCAGCCGGTCCGCCTCCTCCTCCACCTCGACCCGCACCGCCGGCGCCAGCGGCTCGAACGGGGCGAGGCGTACCTCGCCCTTCTCGTACCGCCACGTGCCGGCGACCCTGCCGTCGATGAGGAACGTGCCCACCGAGTGCGGCGTCTTGGTGCTGAACACCAGCGGGCGGTGCTCCTCGGCGATCACGCCCTTGCGCCGGGCGTGGACGAGGAGGCTGGCGTCCCAGGTGGGGAGGAAGCGGGCCGGCGCCGGCGTGCCCGGATCGGGGAGGGGACCGTCCGGCAGGTCGTAGAGGGTCCGGCCCGCCTCGTCGGCGAAACGGCGAAGGTCCATCCGCTCCAGTACAGCCAACACGTCCGCGGGGCGCAGGCCGCCCCAGTCGGCCACGTCGGCGGCGGTGGCCGGGCCGAAGCCCGTGAGGTACCGGCGGACGAGGTGCTCGGTGGCGGCGTCGATGTCGAGCACCGCCGGCGCCGGCCCGAGCCAGTCCTCGGACGCAGCGTAGAGATCGGCCCGACGCCGCTCCCAGGTTCCCGACGGCGGCACGCGCACGAAGTCCTCCCAGAGCCCGGCGCCGATGGCCCGGTCCCGGCCGACGAGCTGGTCGATCTCGGGCCGGCGCAGCGGCCGCTCCCGGACCGCCTCCCGCACGACCGCCGCCGCTCCAGCCAGCTCCTCGGGGCCAACGGGATGGCGGGTGGCTCGCAGCCACAGCACCCGGCGGGCCTCCCGCACGGCGAGCGCCAGCGGCCAGTAGTCCGCCTTCGAGACGAGGTGGATGGTGACCCGCATCAGGGTGCCCTGCACAACGGATCGGTCCTCCAGCGCCCGGGTGAGATCCGTCCGCCGGAAACCTTCGACGCGCGACCAGAGCCCGATGTACATCGACGGCGCGTACTGAGCCTGGAGACAACCCATCAGCTCCAGCGCCTCGGGCACCGGCACTGTCGCCCGCTCGAGCAGGAGCTGGCGGGCGAGCAGCGCCCGGTTCAGCTCCCGCGCCGTGAGGACCCGCACGGGAGCATTCACTATCACGGCCCGTCCGCTGACGGGCCAAACTGCACGGCCGCCGGCCGGGGCGGGGAGCTGGGCGGGCTGGGCGGGCTGGGCGGCCTCGTCGAGGTGATGGATCCGCCAGAGCTCCGGGAGGTGCTGGCCGGCGTGGGCACCGAGCTCGTCGCCCTCTACGGTGAGCGGCCATGAAGAAGCTGGCCGACTACGGCACCGACGACCACCCGCCCGGCGATCCCGAGCGGGCCCAGGCCGCCTGGTCGGTCGTCCTCTTCGACGACTGCGAAGGGTGCGACGACCTCCGGGTCGAGCTCACGCTCGAGGAGGCGGGCCAGGCCGGGCGGGGCGTCGTCGCCCACCTCGCGCCGGCCACCGCCCGCCGGCTCCGGGCCGCCCTCGGCACCGCCCTGCGGGACATGGGTGAGCCGATCGACGGCTAACTCACGACCAGCCGGCGCCGTCCATCCCGCGATCGTCATGGCGACGCTACGCCAGGCGGGTCAGCTCCACGCTGACTCCGAGCGCCTTCGCCGGCCCCCCGTGGAAGATGCCGTTGAGCGGAGGGAGATCGGCGTAGTCGCGAGCCCTGCCCACCACCACGTGGCGCTCACCCACCGGGCTGCCGTTGGTGGGGTCGAACGGCATCCATTCGCCCACCCACGCCTCGATCCACGCGTGGCTCTGGCCGGCGACGGTGTGGCCGGGCTCGGCTCCCGAGGACGGGTGCAAGTAGCCGGACACGTAGCGGGCGGGGATGCCCTTGGCCCGCAGCAGGCCAAGGGCGACGTGGGTGAAGTCCTGGCACACGCCACCGCCGATCTCGAGCGCGTCGGCGGCGGTGGTCGAAACCGTGGTCGTGCCGCGCTCGTAGTGCAGCCTGGCGCGGACCAAGGCGATGACGGCGGCGCACGTCTCCAGCGGATCGAGGGCGGCGTCGAGCTCCCTGGCCGCCTCCACCACACCACCGGTGAGCGGGACATAGCGGCTGGCGCACAGCAGCTCGGCATACTGGTCGCGCACGGCGAAGGTGGCCAGGTCGTCCCAAGAGGCCGGCGCCTTCGGCGGGTCGGGAGCGGCGCTGGTCTCGACCACCGACGTCCCGGTGATGACCAGTTCGTCGTGCGGCTCCTGAAGGTCGAAGGAGTGCACGAGCGTTCCCCACCAGTCCCAGTACCGGTAGATCGACGCCGGCGGGGTGACGTCGACCTCAGAATCCATCACGAGCTGGCGGTCGTTGGAGATCGGCGTGATGCGAGCCTCGTTGTACGACGACGTCACCGGCTTCTCGTACTCGTACCCGGTGACGTGGCGGATCCTGATTCTCCAGGTCATTGCTTCTTGGCTCCGGGCACCCGGGTCCTACGGTCGGAGTCCCGAGGAGTCGTAGGGGACGCAGGGACCGCGCCCCTCGCGTGCCGGCGGGGGCCCCTGCCCCGCCGGCGCGCCGGACCGTTTCGCCACGTCATCTGCTGGTGACCTCCGGGATCCATACTTCGAGGGCGGTCTGGCGGAAGAAGCGGCGGGCGACTGCGTCGCCGGCCGCCGAGCACGCCGACTGGATCTCGGACAGGTACGACGGCAGGTCGCCGATGAGCTCGTCGACCCGCCGGAACTCGAGCTCGGTGCGGGCCCGGCCCAGGATGCGCCGGGCCTCGTCGTCGAGGCCGGCCCGGCCGGCGCCGGGCTGGAGCTCGGCCAGGCACTTCTCGGCCTGGACCAGGGCGCTGAAGGCGGAGCGGGGAAACAGCCGGTCGAGCAGGAGAAACTCGGCGACAAGCTCCGGCTCCACCCGCCGGCGGTAGGTACGGAGGAACGCTTCGTGGGCCGAGCAGCACCGCAGGGTGGTGACCCACTCCGCCGGCCCCGACCCGTCACTGAAGCTGGCCGACATGAGCCGGGCCGTCATGTCGACCCGCTCGAGGCTGCGCCCCAGTACCAGGAAGAGCCAGCCGTCGTCCCGGCTCATGGTGGAGTCGGCCAGGCCGTGGAGGATGGCGGCCCGCTCCTTCACGTAGGCGAAGAACGCATGCGGCATCCCGCCGGTCACCCGCGCCACCACCCCGGGCAGGGCGTTGAAGGTGCCGTTCAGGCACTCCCACATCTCCGAGGAGATGGAGTCGCGGGCGCTGCGGGCGTTCTCCCGGGCCGCGACCAGGCTGCCTGCGATCGACGTGGTGCTGGCGCTGTCGAAGGCCAGCATCTGGAGCAGGTCGGCGTTGTCGAGCGGCTCGTCGGGCGCCTTCATGCCCATGACGGCGAGCAGCGTCCGGCACGCGAGGTCCTCCTCGACCGAGGGATCCTCCAGCGTGCGGTGGACATGCACGTCGAGGATGCGGGCGGTGTCCTCAGCCCGCTCGGCGTAGCGGCCCACCCAGTACAGCGACTCGGCGATGCGGCTCAGCACTGCCGGTCCTCGCTCCGCTGTGCTTGCTGCTGCTGGGCGGCCTGGGCCACCGCCGGCCCCGGGACGAGGGGCGCGCTGGCGGCGGCCGGCGCCAGCACCCTCGCCGCCGGCCGGCGGGCGGGATAGACCGGGGGCCCGCCACCTACCTCCGCCAGCACCCAGGTGTCCTTGGTGCCGCCGCCCTGGCTGGAGTTCACCACCAGGCTGCCCTCCGGCAGGGCCACCCGCGTCAGCCCGCCCGGCACCACCCACACCCGCTCGCCGTCGTTGACGGAGAAGGGCCGCAGGTCGACATGACGGGGCAGCAGACGGTCACCGATCTGGGTGGGCGACGTGGAGAGCTGCACGACCTCCTGGGCGATCCAGCCGCGGGGGTCGGCCGAGATGACGTCGGCCATGCGCTCAAGCTCCTCGGCCGGGGCGGCCGGACCGATCACCAGCCCGTAGCCCCCGGAGCCGGCGACCGGCTTGAGCACCAGCTCCGGCAACCGCTTCAAGGCCGCCGCCAGCTGGTCGGGCTCCTCCAGGCGGTAGGTGTCGACGTTGGGGAGGACCGGATCCTCGTCGAGGTAGTACCGGATGATGTCGGGAACGTAGGTGTAGAGCAGCTTGTCGTCAGCCACGCCGTTGCCGACCGCGTTGGCGATGGTGACGTTGCCGGCGCGGGCCGCGTTGACGATGCCCGGGCAGCCGACGACCGAGCCGGCCCGGAACTGCAGGGGGTCGAGGTAATCGTCGTCCACCCGCCGGTAGACCACGTCGACCCGCTGCTCGCCCTCGGTGCTGCGCATGTAGACGAAGTTCCCCCGGCACACCAGGTCCCGCCCCTCGACCAGCTCCACGCCCATCTGGCGGGCCAGGAAGGCGTGCTCGAAGTAGGCCGAGTTGTAGATGCCCGGCGTCAGCACGACGACGGTGGGATCAGGCACGCCCGAGGGTGTCGCCGCCCGTAGGGCCTCGAGGAGCCGGGCCGGATAGCTGTCGACGGGGCGGACCCGGTGGCTGGCGAAGAGCTCGGGAAAGACGCGGGCCATCGTGCGGCGGTTCTCGATGACGTAGGAGATGCCCGACGGGGTCCGCAGGTTGTCCTCCAGCACCCGGAACCCACCGTCGGCCCCACGCACCAGGTCGATGCCGGCGACGACCACCCGCACGCCGTTGGGCGGCTCGATGCCGACGGCTTCGCGGTGGAAGTGGTTACAGCTCGTGATCAGGGCCCGGGGGACGATCCCGTCATCGAGGATCCGGCCCCGGCCATAGACGTCGGCCAGGAAGGCCTCCAGCGCCCGGACCCGCTGGTCGACGCCGGCCTCGATGGTGGGCCAGATGTTGGCGGAGAGGATGCGGGGCACCAGGTCGAGCGGGAACGGCCGCTCCTCGCCCGACTGGGAGAACGTGATCCCCTGGTCGCGAAACGCGTGGTCGCGGGCCGAGCACCGGGAAGCGAAATCCTCGGCGGACAGCGACTGGAGCACCTCATGGAGGGCCTTGTACGGCTTGCGCGGGGCCCCGGCGGGGTCGAACATCTCGTCCCAGCCATCACCCACGGGGTAGTCGTCCATGAAGTCCCCCACCCCGCCATCGTGCCCCGCTCGCGTTACAAACGCATGTCGGCCGTCCATCCGTTGGGTCAATTGCCCATCAGCCAGCGGTCGTAGTCGTCGGGTTCGTCCTGGGGCTCGGCGCCGGCCCGCGCCGGCCAGGAGCGGCCGAGGAGCACCTTGGCGGCGAGCACCATGGCCACCGCACCCAGCCGGCGCACCGGGAGCCGGCCGGCGGGCTGCAACCACCACTGGTCGTCGATCCAACCGTCGATCTCGTGGTCGGAGTGGCCCATGCCGGCCAGCGTGCCACCCCCGGTCTCCACAAGGTCGAAGCCCTCCCGCCGCTGGACGAGCCGCGCCACCGGGGCGCTGGTCTCGTCGCGCACGTCCATGCCGTTGCCCGACCGCAGGAACGTCGCCAGGGCGGCGCCGTCGGCGCCGACGGCCACCACCGCCGCCTCCGCGGGCTCGTAGGGAACCAGGCGGAACAGCAGGTCACCCCCGTCGTTGCAGGACAGCGGGGGGAGGGCCCGCCCTTCCGAGCCGGCGACCGAAGCCTGGATGAGGCCGTCGGATGCGATGTAGACGAGCGGCCCGCGCGCCGCCAGGCGCAGCAGCGTGCAGGCCGGCCCGTCGGCGAAAGGTGCGGTGCCGGCGGCGCGGGGCAGGTGGCCACCCATGGCCAGGATCCGCCCCATCGCCTCCAGCGCGGCGTCGGGGTCGGGGCGCAGCTCGGCCAAGCAGTTCGGACAGGTTGCCATCGTCGCCGGCCAGTCCCGCCCGCAGTGCCGGCAGCGCACCGTGGCGTCGGGATCGTCGACCAGGGCGACCAGGCAATCGGGGCACACCACCCGCTCGGCCGGCCACGCCTTGCGGCACGACGGGCACCATCGGTTCAACGGATGGCCCTGGAAGGGAAGGAACCCATGCATGACCATCGTGCACCGAGTTCTCTTCCCGCACCCGATCGCCGACCTCGACGAGTACCTGGCACGCGGCGGGGGTCAGGGGCTCGAGGCGGCCCGCAAGGTCGAGCCGGCGGCCCTGATCGGCGAGATCGAGGCCTCGGGCCTGCGGGGCCGGGGCGGTGCTGGCTTCCCGACCGGCACCAAGTGGCGCACGGTGGCGGAGAACGAGTCCGAGGTGCTGCCGACGACGGTGGTGGTCAACGGGGCCGAGGGGGAGCCGGGCACGCTCAAGGACCGCGCCATCCTCCGGAACAACCCCTTCCAGGTCGTGGAGGGGGCGCTGATCGCGGCCCGAGCCGTTGGCGCGGCGAGCGTCATCTTCGCCCTCAAGAAGTCCTTCGCCACCGAAGTGGGCCGCCTCCGGCAGGCGATCGAGGAGATCGCGGGCGCAGGGTGGGCCAAGGGGCTGGAACTCGACGTGTTCGAGGGGCCGAACGAGTACCTCTACGGCGAGGAGACCGCGCTGCTCGAGACCATCGCCGGCCGCTACCCGTTCCCCCGGATCGCCCCCCCCTTCCGCCGGGGCGTGACCGACGTCGTCGACACCGTCAGCGAGGCCACCTCGGGCAGCGGTCTGGCCGCTCCCATCGAGATGGCCGGCGAGGGAGACGACAGTTTCGCCCCGCCCACCCTGGCCAACAACATCGAGACCCTCGCCAACGTTCCCCGGATCATCGCCCGGGGCGCCGACTGGTTCCGCACCGAGGGCACGCCGGAGTCGCCCGGGACGGTCGTCTGCACCGTCACCGGCAGCACCCGGCGCCACGGTGTCGCCGAGGTACAGATGGGCACGCCCCTGCGCGAGGTCATCGAGGAGATCGGCGGCGGGCCGCGTGACGGCCGGCGGATCAAGGCCGTGCTGCCCGGCGTGGCCCAGGGGTTCATCCCCGAGTCCCTGCTCGACACGCCGGTGAGCTACGAGGGTCTGGCCGGCATCGGCAGCGGGCTGGGCTCGGCCGGCTTCATGGTCTTCGACGAGGCCGACGACATGACCGCCGTCGCCGCCGGCGTCTCGCGCTTCCTTGCCATCGAGTCATGCGGCCAGTGCACACCCTGCAAGGAGGACGGCCTCCAGCTCGCCGGCCTGCTCGACAAGGTCTGCCACTCCGACGCCGGCGACGCCGACATGGCCACGATCCAAAAGCGGGTCGGCACCGTGGCCGACGGCGCCCGCTGCTACCTGGCCCAGCAGCACCAGAACGTGCTGCACAGCCTACTCGAGCTCTACGGGGACGAGGTGGAGGCCCACCTGGCCGGCAGCGCTCCGGGCATCGAGCCGGAGCTCATCGCCGAGCTGTTGGATATCGCCGACGGCGTCGCCACCTTGGACGAGCGTCACCGCGACAAGCAGCCGGACTGGAGCTACGACGAGGAGGACTCGGGTCAGGTGCCCGCTGAGCGCTACGGCGAGCACCGTGCGCCGCAGGCCCTTCCCGAATAGCCCGCGACACTGCCGGAGATTGAACTTTCACTCTTCGGGGCACAGTGCAACGTAAGTCCAGTGCCACCGTAGAGTGGGAGTGACCCGAATAGTCGGCTGGGGCCTCGCGTGTCCCAGAAGAAGGGCTCAGGAACAAGGAGGTTCCGAACGTGCGAATCACCGGGCGTAGCACCCGCGTGGGAATCGCCGCCGTCTGTCTCGCCCTGGTCGCCCCCGCCTGCGGTGGATCGGACGACGACGAGGGCGCCGGCGGTCAGACAGGCGGCACGGTAAAGACGGGCGGGGTGTTCCGAATCCCAATCGGCGAGCCCTCCGCCATCGACCCCTACAACGCCCGTGAGTCCGAGGGCAGCAACGTCACCGTCCGGCTCTTCACCGGCCTGGTCACCTACGACGGGAACGCTGAGCTGAAGATGCGGCCCGGCGTGGCCGAGAGCTGGCAGGCCAACAACGACTGCACCGAGTGGACGTTCAAGCTCCGCCGGGGCTCCAAGTTCCACAACGGCGAAGAGGTCGACGCCAACTCCTTCGTCCGGGGTTGGACCCGTGCCTCCATCGGCACCGCCGCTTCTCAGGTCGCTTACCACCTCGGCCAGATCCAGGGGTACGAGGCGCTCCACGCCACCCCGCCGACGGCCCAGACCTTCTCGGGGCTGTCCGTTCCGGACCCGTACACGCTGGTGGCCAAGCTCAGCGCCGGCGACTGCGAGTTCGACAAGCAGCTCGTCCACCCCGTCGCCAGCCCGGTTCCCTCCAACGCCGGCGACGTGAGGAACACGACGTTCAACGAGGCGCCGGTCGGGAACGGCCCCTTCATGATGAAGCCCGGCACCAAGTGGGAGCACAACCAGGGGATCTCGCTGGTCCGCAACGACAACTACTTCGGCAAGAAGCCCAACATCGACGGCATCGACTTCGTCATCTTCCCGGCCCAGGGTCGCCTGGAGGCCGAGTACCGGGCCTTCACCGCCGGCGAGGTCGACTTCGCCCGCATCCCGCCGACGCTTTTCAAGCAGGCCGAGGGCACCTACGAGCCACAGGGCAGCTTCATCAAGAGCGAGCAGCCGGGCATCAACTACCTGCTCATCAACAACGCCAAGCCTCCGTTCAACAACGTCGATGCCCGCAAGGCCGTGTCCATGGCGATCGACCGTGAGGCGATCAACCAGGGCGTGTACCAGGGGTCGCTGACCTCGGCCACGGCGTTTATCACCCCGCCGTTCGGCGCGTTCCACCAGGCCGGCGTGTGCGGTGACGCGTGCAAGTACGACGTGACCAAGGCCAAGGAGGCCGCCCAGCGCGGCGGGCTGACCCCGGGCACTCGGATCAAGCTGGCCTACAACAACGACGGTGGCCACGAGCCGCTCGTCCAGGCCTGGAAGGACCAGCTGGAGAGGAACCTCGGCCTCGTGGTCGAACTCGACGGTGTGCCCTTCGCCGAGCACCTCCAGAAGCGCGACCGCGGCGACTTCGACATCGCCCGGGCCGCGTGGTCCACGGACTACCCCTCGGCCGATGGCTTCACCACCCCCCTGCTGGGCAGCACCAGCGAGGACAACGACGGCAAGTACTCCAACCCCGAGGTCGACCGGCTCCTTGCGCTGTCGAAGACGCAGAAGAGCGACGCCGACCGGGAGAAGACGATCAAAGAGATCGAGAGGATCGCCATCGGTCGTGACCTCGCTCTTGCCCCGACCTACTACCGGACCGCCTACCGCGTGTTCGACTCGAACAAGTGGACTGGCCTCGACCTCGACTTCTTCGAGCGGCCCACGTTGGAGACGGCGAGCCTGAAGTAACCGCAGTTCCTTGGGCAAGTACGTCGTCCGGCGACTCCTACAGATGATGCTGGTGCTCTTCGGCGCCAGCATCATCCTGTTCGTCAGCTTGTTCATCGTGCCCGGCGATCCCATCGCCACGTCGCAGGGGGAGGGACGACAGCTCGACCCCGGCACCCGAGCCGCACTGGAGCGGCGGTACAACCTGGACAAACCCCTGCCTCAGCAGTACGTCGGCTATCTCGGTCGGTTGGCCCAGGGTGACCTGGGCGAGTCCTACGTGTACCGCCGCTCGGTGAACACCATCCTCAAGGAGAAGCTGGGCAACACGGCCAAGCTGGCCCTGGTGGCCATCGTGCTCGAGATCGCCCTCGGCATCATGGCCGGCATCATCGCCGCGGTGTTCAGGTACTCCTTCCTCGACGTGCTGGTGACCTTGTCGACCACCTTGGCGATCGGCATCCCGACGCTCGTCATCGGCCTGGCATTACAGAACGTTTTCGCCATCAATCTGGGATGGTTGCCGTTACAGGGGCAGGCACAGGGCATCGGGAGATCAATCATCCTGCCCGCCCTTACCCTGGCCGCGGTCGAGACCGCGCTGGTCAGCCGGCTGATGCGAGGGACCATGTCGGAGGTCATGCGGGCCGACTTCATTCGCACCGCCTACGCCAAGGGACTCTCGAAGCGGGTTGTCATCCTCAAGCACGCCCTGCGGAACTCGGTGATCCCGGTGCTGACCTTCCTGGGCATCTCCTTCGGCGGCCTGCTCGGCGGCGCCCTGATCACCGAGACGGTCTTCAACTGGAACGGGATCGGACTGGCCCTCGTCGGAGCCATCCAGTCCCAGGACAACCCCATCGTGCTCGGCGTGGTGACCTACGGGGTCGCCATCTTCGTCCTGGTCAACCTGGTCGTCGACGTGGCCTACGCCTTCCTCGACCCCCGGATCAGGCTGGAGTAGGTAGTGGACCAGTTCGCACGTCCCAATGGCGTCTCGCCGGCTCTCGCCGACGCTGGCTGCGTTGCTCCTCGCCCTGAGACGGCAGGGGTATCGGGGCTCCGGTGCGCCTTGCACGAACTGGCCCACTCGTGACCGAACAGATCGTTCCTCACGCGCCGGCCGCCGGCGAGGTCACCCTCGGGGCCGGCGCCGGCGGGTTCGGCGGCGCCGAGAGCCAGGCCGCCGCCGTCGGCGGCATCACCCGCCAGACCCAGTTCGGCAACATCCGCCGGCGCTTCCTGCGCAACAAACTGGCCGTGATGGGCCTGGTGATGATCACGATCGTCTTCCTGACCGCGATCTTCGCTCCCATCATCGCCACCCACCCACCGAGGGCCCAGGACCTCACCATCACCCTCCAGTCCCCGTCGTCAGCGCACTGGCTGGGGACCGACGAGCTCGGACGCGACGTGTTCAGCCGGATCGTCTACGGCACGCGCATCGCGGTCAGCGTCGGCCTGGCGTCGATCTTCCTCGCCCTGGTCATCGGCGTGATCCTCGGGTCCATCTCCGGGTACATCGGCAAGGTCTGGGACACCCTCATCATGCGGGTCGCCGACGTCTTCTTCGCCTTCCCGCTCATCATCGGCGCCGTCGTGATCATCCTCGTCGTCGGGCGGGGCGTGATGCCCGTCATCCTGGCGATCGGATTGTTCAGCTGGGCCACCGTCGCCCGCCTGCTGCGCAGCTCGATCCTGTCGATCCGGGAGAGCGAGTACGTGGAGGCGGCCCGGTCGCTGGGTGCCAGCAAGTGGCGCATCATCACCCGCCATGTGCTGCCCAACAGCATGGCGCCGGTGCTCGTCTACGCCATGGTGAGCGTGGCCACCGCCATCGTGGCCCAGGCATCGCTGAGCTATCTGGGCGTCGGCGTCCCGCCCGACGTGCCCGACTGGGGGAACATGATCGCCGCGGGACAGAAGTTCTTCGGGTTCAAGGACTACCTCTGGTTCTTCCCGAGCATGGCGGTGGTGTTCACCGTCCTCGGGTTCGTCTTCGTGGGAGACGGCATGCGCGACGCACTGGATCCCCGCTTACGATGATCCCCGACACAAACGAGCCGCTGCTGTCGATCGAGGACCTGCGCGTCCACTTCCATACCGACGCCGGCGTGGTGAAGGCAGTGGACGGGATCAGCTGGGCCGTGACGCCGGGTGAGACGCTCGGCATCGTCGGCGAGTCGGGGTCGGGCAAGTCGGTCTCCGCGCTGGCGGTCATGGGCCTCGTGCCCGTTCCGCCGGCCCGCTACGAGTCGGGTCGCATCCTGTTCAAGGGCCGCGACCTGATCGCCGCGGATGAGAAGGAGCGGAGAGCCATCAGGGGCAAGGAGATCTCGATGATCTTCCAGGACCCCCTGACCGCCCTGAACCCCGTCTTCCGGGTCGGCCACCAGATCGCCGAGGTCATCCAGGCGCATGACAAGAAGGTCGGTCGGATCGCGGCCCGGGCCAAGGCCGTCGAGCTGCTCGCCGAGGTCGGGATCCCCAATCCCAAGCAGCGGGCGCGGGAGTACCCGCACAAGTTCTCCGGCGGCATGCGCAAGCGGGCGATGATCGCCATGGCCCTGGCCCTCGACCCGCTCGTGCTGCTGGCCGACGAGCCCACCACCGCCCTCGACGTCACCGTGCAGGCCCAGATCATGGAACTGCTGATCCGCCTCCAGGCCGAGCGGGGGACGGCCATCGTCCTCATCACCCACGACCTCGGCCTGGTGGCCGGCCACGCCGACCGTGTGCTCGTCATGTACGCCGGCAAGATGGCCGAGCTGGGCACGATCGACGACGTCTACTACCGCCCCCGCCACCCCTACACCCTCGGCCTCCTCAACAGCCTGGCCCGGATGGACCAGCGCCGCACCGACCGGCTCAAGCCCATCATCGGCCAGCCCCCCAGCCTCATCCACGTCCCGCCCGGCTGCCCGTTCCATCCCCGCTGCCCCTTCGCCTCCGACATCTGCCGGCAGGAGATGCCGGCGCTGGAGCCCAAGGACGGCCCCGCCCATCTGGCCGCCTGCCACCACAGCGACCAGGTCGCCCTGCAGCAGAGCCCAGCCGCATCATGACGGCGCTGGTCGAGGTCAAGGATCTGGTCAAGCACTACCCGATCCGTTCCGGCATCGTGTTCCGCCACGACGTGGGCGCGGTCAAGGCGGTCGACGGCATCTCCTTCGACCTGGAGGCCGGCGAGACGTTCGCCCTTGTCGGCGAGTCGGGGTGCGGGAAGTCGACAACCGCCCGGTGCGTACTCCGCCTCATCGAACCGACCTCCGGGGCCGTCAACTTCGAGGGCGAGGACATCACCCACGCCGGCGCCGGCCGCATGCGGACACTGCGCCGGGAGATGCAGATGATCTTTCAGGACCCCTTCGCCAGCCTCAACCCCCGGATGACCGTCCGCGGCATCCTGCGGGAGCCGTTCACCATCCACGGCCTGGATGCGGACGGCAAAGTGGAAGCCCTGCTCGAGATGGTGGGACTGCTGCCCGAGCACGCATCGCGCTACCCGCACGAGTTCTCCGGGGGCCAGCGCCAGCGGGTCGGCATCGCCCGGGCCATCGCCCTCGACCCCAAACTCATCGTCTGCGACGAACCGGTGTCGGCCCTGGACGTGTCGATCCGGGCCCAGGTGCTGAACCTGCTGGAGGACCTCCAGGCTCGGCTCGGCCTGACGTTCCTGTTCATCGCCCACGACCTGAGCGTGGTGCGCCACATCGCCAGCCGGGTGGCGGTGATGTACCTGGGGACCATCGTGGAGACGGCGCAGACCGACGACCTGTTCGAGCGGCCGTCGCACCCATACACCCAGGCGCTCATCTCGGCGGTCCCGGTCCCCGACCCGAATCGCGAGCGCAGCCGCCGGCGCATCCTGGTCTCCGGCGACGTGCCCAGTCCGATCGACCCGCCCAGCGGTTGCCGCTTCCGCACCCGCTGCCCCAAGTTCGCCAACGAGCTGAACGACGGCGAGCGCCAGCGCTGCATCGACGAGCAGCCGGCGCTGGTCGACCGGGGCGAGGGCCATCCCTCGGCCTGCCACTACGCCGAGGCCCGCTCACTGGTCTAAACGGGTACCAACGGGGTACATCCAGACACACATGTCTGTCTCTCTTCGCCCCCAGCACGCCGGCCGCTACCACGACATCGCCCGCCTCCTCGTGAAGTACGGCCGGTCCGATCTCGTCAAGGACGCCGGCATTGCCGACGTCGGCGACTTCGGTGAAGGTGACGTGCCGGCCAAGGCCGAGGAGCTGACCGACGACCTCGAGCGGATGGGCCCCACCTACATCAAGCTGGCGCAGCTCATGTCGACCCGGGCCGACCTCATCCCGCCTTCCTACGCCAACGCCCTGAGCCGCCTCCAGGACTCGGTGGAGCCGTTCAGTTTCGCGGAGGTGGAGCGCATCGTCACCGAGGAGCTCGGCGTGCGGCTGTCGAGGGCGTTCGCGTCCTTCGACTCCACCCCACTGGCCTCTGCATCGCTGGGGCAGGTCCACCGGGCGGTGCTGCGGGACGGCCGCCAGGTCGTGGTCAAAGTCCAACGGCCGGGCATCAAGGAGCAGATCGCCGAGGACATGGAGGCCCTGGCCGAGCTGGCCGAGTTCGCCGACAAGCGCTCTGACGCCGGCCGAAAGTACGGCTTCGGCGAGCTGCTGGAGCAGTTCCGCCGCTCCCTCAACGGAGAGCTCGACTACCGGCAGGAGGCCGCCAACCTCACCCGCCTGGGCCAGATCGTGTCCAAGTACGACAACCTGGTGATCCCGGAGCCGATCGAGGACTACACGACCGGCCTCGTCCTCACCATGGACTACATCCCGGGTCGCAAGGTCACCGAGCTCGGCCCCCTGGCCAAGATGGAGTTTGACGGATCCGTCCTGGCCGAGAAGCTGTTCGAGGCCTACCTCGACCAGATCCTCGTGGAGGGCTTCTTCCACGCCGACCCTCACCCCGGCAACGTGCTGCTGACCGATGACCACCGCATCGCCCTCATCGACCTCGGCATGGTGGCCCGGGTGCCGGGCAACATGCGCAAGCTCCTCATCAAGCTCCTGCTGGCCCTGAGCGACGGCGACGGCAAAGCCACGGCTGAGGCTGCCGTCGTCCTCGGCCGGCCCCTGGAGGACTTCGACGAGGCCTCGTTCGTCACCGCGGCGTCGGACATGGTCGAGCGCAGCAAAGGGGCCACCATCGCCGAGCTCGACGCCGGCTCAATGGTCATGGAGCTCATGCGCATCTCCGGCGACCACGGGCTGCGCCTGCCCGCCGAGCTGTCCATGCTCGGCAAGGCACTGCTCAACCTCGACCAGGTCGCCCGCCAGCTCGACCCTGACTTCGACCCCAGCGAGGCCATCCGCCGCCACACCGACAGCATCCTCGAGTCCCAGATGCGGCCGTCGTCGGGCAGCGCCTTCTCGGCCCTGCTCGAGGCCCGAGACTTCGTCGAGCAGTTCCCCGGTCGGGTCAACAAGGTCATGGACGCCATGGCCGAGGGGACCTTTCACCTCGACGTCCACGCCTTCGACCAGGCCGAGCTCATGCGGGGCTTCCAGAAGCTGGCCAACCGCCTGACCATGGGGCTGGTCGTCGCCGCCCTCATCATCGGAGCAGCCCTGCTGATCCAGGTGGACACGGCGTCGAAGCTGTTCGGCTACCCGGCGCTGGCCATCCTGTGCTTCCTGGCCGCCGCCGCCTGCGGCTTCGCCCTGCTCTGGTCCATCCTGCGGGCCGACCGCAAGGTCAACGAGCAGGTCCGCAACAATCGGCTCTAGGCGCCTGCGTCTTTCGGGCAGCACTTGGCGAGCCAGAAGAAGCCGACGGCGCCGGCCACAGGCGTCGACTCGAGCCAGAAGTCGGCCACGTGACCCCGGTCGGTCATGAACCGCAGGAACCGGTTGCCGGCCGAGCGCAGGCGGAGCTTGGCCAGGCCGCCGGCGATGGAGCGGGCGGGGATGTTACGGATCCCGGTCAGCTCCTGGACGTCGAACTGAGCCTCGAGCTCGCGGCGGAACTCTGCCCTCGTGAACCGCTGGTAGTGGTAGTCCCCGCCGAGCATGTGCTCGCCTTGGCGCGCCCCCTCGTTGCCGAGCAGGCTCCAGATCCGGAAGACGGCGTTGTAGTTGAAGCCGGAGACGGTGAGGCAGCCCTCCGGCGCCAGCACCCGGCGGAACTCGGCCAGTATCCGCTCACGGTCCTCGGGCCGGAACTGGGAGTAGGTCTCGATGCAGGTGGCGGCGCTCATGGCGCCGTCCCTGATCGGCAGGCGCCGGATGTCCGCCTGCACGGCCAGCACCGGCGCGCCCTCGGTACGAGCCAGCATGCGACGTAGGCAGGCTTCGCTGTAGTCGATGGCGATGATGGGCCGGCCCAGAGGGACCAGCGCCGCAGTGATGCGGCCGGTGCCGCAGCCGGCGTCGAGCACCACCCCGTCAGGGTGACCGACGCGGCGGACCGCGGCCGGCAGTTCGACCGCGTTGGTGTAGCCCTCGAACATGGGGTCGTACCAGACGCTCTCCTCGTCACGCATGGAGCGCTCGCGGTGGTCCTGCTCGCTCAGCTTTTGGGCCGTGAGGAACGACACGATGCCGTCCCGAACCGGGAAACGGGTGCCGCACGCCGGGCACACCAACCCGCCATCGTCCGGTGCCAACGGGCCCTTGTCTCTTGGGCAGCACAACAGGTCCACCAGCCCAGGCGCGCGCAAAGTAGGGCTCCGTCCTACCGACATTCGATCTCCCCAGTAGCGTCGGTCCCTCGGCGGACCTGTGAGAAAGCTACGAGATTGCTGGGAGTGGACGAAAGACGTCTGCGCGCACCTATATGCGGATCAGACGAGAAGCCGGATTGCTACGGTCACGCCGACGACGACGATCACCGCCCGGAGCCAGCCGGCGGGGATGCGCCGGCCAAGGCGGGCGCCGAGCTGCCCGCCGCAGATGGCGCCGGCGGCCAGCAGGCCGGCGACGGCCCAGTCCACATCGGCGAGGACGATGAACAGCACGGCGGCGATGCCGTTGACCAGGGCGGCGAGGACGTTCTTGAGGGCGTTGAGGCGCTGGAGGCCGTCGTCGATGAAGATGCCGAGCAGGGCGATGAGGATGACGCCCTGGGCGGCGCCGAAGTAGCCGCCGTAGATACCGGTGACGAAGGTGGCAAGGAACAACCACGGGCCGCCGTGGGGCCGGGCTGGGCCGTCGCCGGCCGCCAACCTCGCCGCCAGGCGGGGCTGGAAGGCCACCAGCACGCAGGCGATCAGGATCAGCACCGGCACGACGTTCTCGAACACCGCCGCCGGCAGGGCCAGCAGGAGCAGCCCGCCGGCCAGTCCTCCGGTCAGCGAGGCGACACCGAGCACCCGGACACGGGCCAATTGCCCTTCCAGCTCCCGCCGGTACCCGATAGCGCCGCTGATCGATCCGGTGACCAGGCCCACGGTGTTGGAGACGTTGGCCACCACCGGCGCGTAGCCCAGGGCCAGCAGGGTCGGGAACGTGATCAGCGAGCCGGAGCCGACGATCGTGTTGATGGTGCCGGCGGCCAGGCCGGCGCCCAGGATGGCGAGGGCGGCCAGCGGGGACAAGCCCCCATCCTCGCCGACCGGCGGCGGCCTACGTCACGCCGGCCGGCTCCTTCTCCACGACCGCCGGCGCCGGCGGGAGGCGCCGGCGGGCGGCCAGGGCGACCACCAGGAGCAGGAGGCCGGCCAGGGCCAGACCGGCCATCACCGCGGCCACGGCCCGGGCGGTGTCGTTGCCGCCGCGCAAGGCCTTGAACTGGACCGAGCGGGCGAAGATGTCCTGGAGGGGCGTGGCCTCGGTGCCGTTGCGGGTGTCGTCCCAGCCGAAGACGGTGTACTCCTCGGTGGAGGCGATGGCCGGCGGGCCCCGCATGTCGGAGCCGTTGCTCCACACGCCGAGCCGGCGGTTGATGGGCACGTCGCTCACCTTGGTGTTCGGGGCCCATGTGACCCCGTTGTCGGTCGACCACGTGGCGTACACGTCGTTGGTGAATGCGCCCCTGTCGTCACGGAAGTCCCACCAGGCGGCGGTGACCCGACCGTCGGGGGCGATGTCGAGGTTGGGGGTCACCTGCAGGAACAGCGACCCGGGGTCGGCGTCGTCGTTCAGCTTGATGGGCTTGCTCCAGGTGCGGCCGCCGTCGGTGGAGCGCACGTGGTAGATGTCGCGGTCGGCCCGGCCGGCGGGCTGGTCGGGCTTGTCCTCGTACACCGCGTGGAGGGTGCCTTCCGTACCGCCCTCGGGGCTCCACCTGAGCACCTGGACGCCTTCGGGGTAGTTTCCCGGCGGCGTCGCTTCCAGCACCTCCCAGGTCTTGCCCTGGTCGGTCGAGCGGCCGAGTAGCAGAGGCGTCGGCGCGGCGGTGGCGAACCCCCCGAGGGTGCCGCCTGGGTACAGGGCGTACACAGTGCCGTTGGCGCCCACTGCCAGTTGAGTCGCCCCGAAGAAGTTGCCCACGGGGTACTCCTTGCCGGCGGCGTCCTTGACCGTCTCCTTGTAGAAGCTGGACACATCGACAGGGTCGCCGAAGGTCTTGCCACCATCGAGCGACGCGGCCACGTTGATCGTGGAAGGGGCGCCAGAGCGGTTCGGGTACCGGGTGCCCCAGCCCACGTAGACGATGTCCTGATTGCCGCTCGTGGTGTCGACGGCCAGGGCGCTGACGATGTTGTTCTCGACGGCTTGCTCGGTGAGGACGCGGGCGTTGCGCACGATGGAGGTGTCCCAGGAGTCGCCGACGTCGGTGGACTTGCCCAGCAGGACGGTTTTGTTGAACCGCTGGCCCCCGTCCTCGTCGCCCCAGCCGGCCAGGGCGTAGTACAGGGCGTGGTCGCGGCCCCACGCCAGAGGGGTTTCGGCCGCCATCCATGCGATGTAGAAGCAGTACGGGAAGCTGGGCGGAGACGGTGACGCCTCCAGCCGCTTCCAGGAGACCCCACGGTCGGCCGACCGGAGCGTGTGGCAGGTGCGGGCCCGGGCGTCGACCGCTGAGGCGACGATCTGGCGCGGGTTCTCGGGATCGACCGCGAGATAGGGCGCGAGGTAGGTGCGGCTGGGCGACTGGTCGTCGATGGTGACGTGGCCGGCGCTGGTCAGCCGGGGGGCATCGGCGGCAAAGGCGGCGGCCTGGCCGGCCAGCAGCACGGCGATCGCGGGTGCGAGCCAGCGACCCTTCACTTGGCCGCGACCTTCTCGGGCGCCGCCTGCGGCCGGCGGGCCACCAAGATCGCCGCTCCCCCACCGAGGAATAGGGCTCCGCCGGCCACGCCCAAGGCGAGCAGGACGAGGCTGCCGGTGCTCGTGCTCTCCTCATCTTCCAGGCCGATCACGGGCTGGTCGTCGGCGGCAAGGGGGGGCGTGCCGGACAGCACGGGGGCGGAGCCCGTCGCGCTCACCACCTGGATCGACGCCTGCGACGGGATGCCCCGGATGTAGGTCTCCCCCGGCGTGAGATTCTGGGTGGCGAAGAGCTGGTATATGCCGGCCTTGGCGTCGGCCGGGATGATGACCATTCCGGGGCCCCATTGGGCGTAGGACTCGGTGTTGGGCTGGAACGTCGCCAGCACCGGCCCGGTGGGTGAACCCCAGCGGACCTCGACCGGGTTGGTCGGCCCATAGCCCCGGGGCCCGTAGACGGAGACTTCCTGGCCGGGACGGGCTTGGGCCGGCGTGACCTGGAGCTGGGCCACGTGAGGCGCCCACGAGGGCGCCGCCGCCACCATGAGCACGGCAGCCGCTCCTCCGACCGCCAGCAACGACCTCGCCAACCGAAGCTTCCCGCGCATGGTGCCTCCCCCGAAGCTGATGTGCCAAGAAATCGTACTCCTCCGGAATAAAAACAGTTTGGCCTTGGTCTAACCGGCCATGCCCACCGCCATCATCACCGGGGCGTCGCGAGGCCTCGGCCTCGCCCTCGCCCGTGCCCTCGCCGAGCGGAGTTGGAACCTCGTCCTCGATGCCCGAGGCGGGGAGGCGCTGCAGAAGGTGGCGGAGGAGCTGTCGGCCACGACGGAGGTGGTTGCGGTCACCGGCGATGTCGCCGACGGCGACCACCGGGCCGAGCTGGTGGAGGCGGCCCGGGGCCTGGGCGGCCCCGACCTCCTGGTGAACAACGCCAGCCTGCTGGGCCCGAGCCCGCAGCCGAAGCTGGCCGACTACCCACTCGACACCTTCCGCACTCTCTACGAGGTCAACGTGACCGCCCCGCTGGCGCTCATCCAGCGGGCCCTGCCCCTCCTGGCCCAGTCGCCCCAGGGGGCGGTGCTCAATGTCACCTCCGACGCCGGCGTCGAGGGCTACGAGGGGTGGGGCGGGTACGGCTCGTCGAAGGCCGCCCTGGAGCAGCTCTCCAAAGTGCTGGCGGCCGAGCATCCCGAGCTGAAGGTGTGGTGGGTCGACCCCGGCGACATGAACACCCAGATGCAGCAGGAGGCGTTCCCCGACGAGGACGTCTCCGACCGGCCCCCGCCCGAGGACAGCGTGCCGGGCATCCTCAACCTCATCGATGAAGGAGCGCCCAGCGGCCGCTACCAGGCCCGGCCATCCACCCCACAGTGACCGCCACCCTCACCTCCGCCCCGCCGATCGTCTTCGAGCTCCCGCGCGACCTCGAGGCTCACGAGCCGCCCGAGGCCCGGGGCCTGGCCCGCGACGATGTCCGCCTGCTGGTGTCCCGCCCCGACGCCCCGCCGGCGCACGCCCGGTTCCGCAGCCTGCCTGACATCCTCGACCCCGGTGACCTGCTGGTGATCAACACCTCGGCCACCCTGCCGGCGTCGCTCGACGCCTGCCGGCCGGACGGCAGCGTCGTCGAGCTCCACCTTTCCACTCCCCTGCCCGCCGGCCTGTGGGTGGTGGAGCTGCGCCAGCCGGCCCAGCCCGGCACGCGGCCGTTCCGCACCGACGTCACCGGTGAGTCCCTGGTCCTGCCCGGCGGCGCCCGGGTCGAGCTGCTGGCCCGCTACCCCCGCTCCGCCCGTCTGTGGGTGGCGGTGCTCCACCTACCCGCGCCCGTCCAGCAGTATCTCGACGTTCATGGCCGGGCCATCCGCTACGGCCACGTCGACCACGACTGGCCCCTGTCGGCCTACCAGACCGTCTACGCCAACGAGCCGGGCAGCGCGGAGATGCCCAGCGCCGGCAGGGCCTTCACCGCCGAGCTGATCACCGCCCTGGTGGCGCGCGGCGTCGGCATTACGCCGGTGGTGCTCCACGCCGGCGTCGGGTCCCTGGAGACCGGCGAGCTGCCCACCCCCGAGCCGTTCCGGGTGCCAGCGACCACCGCGGCCCGGGTCAATGCCACCCGGGCCAACGGAGGCCGGGTGATCGCCGTGGGCACGACGGTGGTGCGGGCCCTGGAGACGGTGGCCGACGCCGGCGGCGTGGCCCATCCCGGCGAGGGCTGGACCGAGGTCATCATCACCGCCGAGCGCGGGGTCCGCGTGGTCGACGGCCTGCTCACCGGCTGGCACGAGCCCGCCGCTTCCCACCTGCTGATGCTGGAGGCCGTCGCCGGCCGCCAGATGCTCGACGACGCCTACCAGGCCGCCCTCGCCGGCCGCTACCTCTGGCACGAGTTCGGCGACCTGCACCTGCTGTTGCCATGAAGCTGAAGATCTCCGCACGGGGCAACGAGTTGGTCACGGCGCTCAAGCACGCCGGTGAGGCCACCGCGGATGACCTGGCCGCCCAGCTGGGCGTCACGGTCAGCGCCGTGCGCCAGCAGCTCGACGGGCTGGTCGTCGACGGCCTGGTCGCCTGGCGTCCCCTGGCCCGAGGCAGGGGCCGGCCCACCCACCTGTACCGGCTGACCCGGGCCGCCGAGCCCCTGTTCCCCAAGGCCTACGGCGGGCTCACCACCGAGCTGCTCGGCTACGTCGCCGACGCCGACCCGGACCTCCTCGACGGCATCTTCGACCGCCGGCGCCAGCGCCGGCTGGAGGGCGCCCAGGCCCGCCTGGCCGGCCTGGAAAGCGACTTCGCCGGCCGGGTGGCTACCTTGGCCCGAATCCTCGACGAGGACGGCTACCTGGCCTCCTGGGAGGCGCTTCCCGACGGGTCATACCGCATCGTCGAGCACAATTGCGCCGTCCTCGACGTGGCCGAGCGCTACGGCCAGGCCTGCACGAGTGAGATCGCCTTCCTACGCCAGGCCCTCCCCGACGCCCGCGTCGAGCGGGTCAGCCACATGATCAACGGCGCCCACTCCTGCGCCTACCAGATCGATCAGAACGCATAAGGGGCCCTGAACACCCCCTCCTCGGTGACGATGGCGGTGACCAGGTCGGCCGGCGTGACGTCGAAGGCCCGGTTCTCGGCCACCACGCCGGCAGGGGCGATGCGGTGGCCCTCGATGAAGGTGACCTCGTCGCCGGAGCGGCGCTCGATCGGGATGCCGGCGCCGGTCGGGCAGGCCCGGTCGACGGTCGACATGGGCGCGGCAACGTAGAACGGGACACCGTGGTGGCGGGCCAGCACGGCCAGCCCGTAGGTACCCACCTTGTTGGCGACGTCGCCGTTGGCCGCGATGCGATCGGCCCCGACGACCACGCAGTCGACCTCGCCGCCGGCCATCAGCGACCCGGCCATGACGTCGGCGACCAGGGTGGCGGGGATGCCCAGCCGGTCGAGCTCCCAGGCCGTCAGCCGGGCGCCCTGGAGCACGGGCCGGGTCTCGTCGACCCAGACCGAGGGCCGGCGCCCGGCCTCGTGGGCGGCCCGGATCACGCCCAGGGCGGTGCCGTAGCCGGCGCAGGCCAGGGCGCCGGCGTTGCAGTGGGTCAGCACCCGCCCGCCCTCGGGCACGAGCTCGGCCCCGAACGCCCCGAGCCGGCGGTTGCGGGCCACGTCGTCGGCGGCCAGCCGGACGGCCTCGGCCACCGGATCGGCTGCCGCCAGCCCCTGAGCCACGCCCCACGCCAGGTTCACCGCCGTCGGCCGGGTGGCCACGATCCGGGCCGCAGCCGCTTCGCGGTCCTCGCCGGTCACCGCAGCCAGGGCCATGCCCATGGCCCCCGCCACCCCCAGCGCCGGCGCGCCCCGCACCGCCAGGGTGGAGATGGCGTCGCACAGCTCGTGCACGGTGCGGGCTTCGAGGAACTCCAGGCGCCCGGGCAGCCGGCGCTGGTCGATCATGCGCACGTGCCCGTCCCGCCACTCGATGGTCGGCGGGATCCCCATGCGGGTACTTAAGCAGCCTTGCGGGCCGCCTCCTGGCGCCGGCGGCGGACCCGGCGGCGTTCGTTCTCGTCCATCCCGCCCCAGACGCCGTCGTCCTGGCGGGTGATCAGTGCGAAATCGAGGCAGGCCTCACGGACCGGGCACGCCGCGCAGACGGCCTTGGCCGCCGCGACCTCGGCCTCGGTCTCGGGGAAAAAGACGGCGGTATCGACGTCGCGGCAGGCGGCACGGGAGCGCCACTCCTTGGGGTCGAAGGTGGTGAGTGTCTGAGCCATGACGATCTTCCAACAAGATTGTCGACCGATGCATTCCACACCTTGAGCCGGGGTAGGGCTCCCGGCATGACCGAGTTCGGATACGCCCTCTCTTCCGAGGAGCACGCACCCAACGACCTCGTCGGCTACGCCCAGCGGGCCGAGGCCGCCGGCTTCAGCTTTGCGGCCATCTCCGACCACTTCCACCCGTGGGTCGACCAGCAGGGCCACGCCCCCTTCGTCTGGTCCGTGCTCGGGGCCATCTCCCACGCCACCAGCACCCTGAAGCTGGGCACGGGCGTGACCTGCCCGACCGTGCGCATCCACCCGGCGATCATCGCCCAGGCCGCCGCCA